>JANMTS010000163.1:0-4849 GCA_031390755.1 Holophagales bacterium | reverse complement strand
CCTCAACCGGCTGTCGCGGGCCTGACACGGTGGGGGAGCTGACCTCCCGATCCGGGGCCATGCCGGACGCTTCCGCCGTCATGCCGGACGTATCCGGGTTCGCGCCGGACGCCTCCGGCGGCCGACCTCCCGATCCGGCGCCGTGCCGGAAGCTTCCGGCGTCACGACGGACGCGTCCGTCTTCATGCCGGACGCGGGGGGATTTGCCGAGCCGCCCGGCTTCGAGTAAGATAGCCCGCCTGCCCGAGTGGCAGTCAGAGGGCCGTGCAGACTGAAACGTCCGAAGACGGTATCCACCACGCGAAGCAAGAGATGCAGTGGATGCTGGAAGCCCTCGCCGAAGCCCGGCTCGCCGCCGGGATTGGGGAAGTGCCCATCGGCGCGGTCATCGTGCGGGAGGGCCGGATCATCGGCCGCGGTCACAACCGCCGCGAGATCGACGCCGACCCCCTGGCGCACGCCGAGCTGCTCGCGATCCGGCAGGCTGCCGGATCGATGGGCGGGTGGCGGCTCACCGAGTGTACGATGTATGTCACACTCGAACCCTGCGCCATGTGCGCGGGCGCTCTCGTGAACAGCCGCGTCGAGCGACTGGTCTATGGAGCGGCCGATCCGAAGGCGGGATGGTGCGGGACGTTGGGCAACCTGGTTCAGGACCCGCGGCTCAACCACCGGCTGGCGGTCACGGCGGGAGTCCTCGAAGAGGAGAGCGCTGCCTTGTTGCGCGGTTTTTTCGCGTCGCTCCGGAAGAAATCCTGAGCCGCGGAAGACATTTGTTCTTTACAAAGTGAATCCAAAATTCTTGGAGAGATGTCCGAGTGGCTTAAGGAGCACGCTTGGAAAGCGTGTGTTGGGGCAACTCAACCGTGGGTTCGAATCCCACTCTCTCCGCCAAGATCAAAGAGTTTGGAGAGGTGCCAGAGTGGCTGAACGGGGCGGTCTCGAAAACCGTTGACCGGGCGACCGGTCCGTGGGTTCGAATCCCACCCTCTCCGCCAAGCCTTGAACCATCCGCCCCGCGGGGCGACCTTAGGAAGGAAGCACGATCGTGAAAAGGACCTTTCAGCCCAACAACCGCCGCCGCAAGCGGACCCATGGCTTCCTGGTGCGGATGCGCACCAAGAACGGCCGGGCAGTGCTGTCGCGTCGGCGCCAGAAGGGCCGCAAGCGCCTTTCAGTCTGATGCTGGACCTTCGGCTTCCGGCCCGGCCCGGAAGCCAGCGCCTGCTCTCCGGGGAGCGGCTTCGGCGAAGGGCGGACTACCTCAGGTGCTACCGGACGGGGCGCCGGCGGCACGGCTCGCTGGCGATGCTCTATTTCGTTCCGAACGAGATCGGCCATGCGCGCCTCGGAATCACCGCGAGCCGCAAGGTCGGTCCGGCAGTCGAACGCCACCGGATCAAGCGCCGGATCAAAGAGATCTATCGAAGATGGAAGGATCGAGGCAATCTGCCCGCCCTGGATCTCGTGATCCATCTCAAGCCGGAGGCTCGCGGGACCGACTTCGAGGCGCTGCGGAAAGAGCTGATGCGCCTGTTCGCCGGAGTTCTTCCCATGCAAGCGCCCAGGCGGGAGCCTCCCACGTCATGAAATTCGTCGCTCCAATTCCCCGCGGCCCCATCACGCGCGGCGCCGTCTGGCTGCTGGAGCTCTACAAGCGGCGCCTCTCTCCGCTGCTGCCGCCGTCCTGCCGATTCACCCCAACCTGCTCGGAATATGCGCGGCTCGCTCTCATCCGGCACGGACTCGGCCGCGGGAGCGCTCGGGCTTTTCTCCGCCTGATGCGCTGCCAACCCCTACATCCCGGCGGTGTCGACCTGCCGTAGGTCGAAGACCCAACCCTATCGAGAAGAGAGGAATCGAAGCTCCGTGGAAGAGACTCGCCGCCTGTTTCTCGCCGCCCTGCTGTCGCTGGCGGTGTTCGCACTCTGGTCCCATTTCTTTCCCTCCCGGCCCGTGAAGCCTCCGGCTCCGGTGGCCGGCGCCGCGACGCCGGCACCTTCCAGCGATTCCGGAGCGGCCGCAGCACCCGGCTCGTCCGGCACGCCTGGAGACGCTCCGGCCTCGGCCGGGTCCGGAGCCAACGTTCCGGGCGCCCCGGGCGTCCCGGGCGCCCCGCTGGGTGACGCCGGCAAGACCGCGCTGCCCGCCTGGGCGGCCGAGCCGGTCGCGGGCGGCACCGAGGAGAGCGTCATCCTCGAAACCGACGAAGCGCTGGCGGTGTTCACCAGCCGCGGCGCCCAGCTCGTCTCCCTGCGGATCAAGAGCCAGAAGACCCAGGAGGGCGGTGCGGTCGAGCTGCTCCGCAAGCGGCTCGAAGGCCCCTACCCGTACGGTCTCCTCCAGCGGGCCGACGGGAAGCCCCATCCCCTGAACGACGCGCTGTTCACGACGCAGGTCGATCCGGGCAAGAAGGGCGTCGTGTTCCGCTACCGCGGCCCCGCCGGCGTGGCCGAGAAGCGCTTCGCCTTCGACGACAAGGGCTTCCTCGAATCGGTCATCAACGTCTCTGGCGGCGGCTGGTCGGCCGTGGTCGGCCCCGGCATCGGCAACCCGACGGCCGAGGAGATCGGCAGCCGCTACGGCCTGCGCCAGGCGATCTACAAGATCGGCGGCGACGTCGAGGCGCTGGTCCCGCAGAAGGAGCTGACCGAGACACCGCTACGCCGCGTCGACTGGGTGGGTCTGGAGGACAACTACTTCCTGGCGGCCCTGATCCCGCGGATAGGCCTGGAGCGGACCGTGCTCCAGCCGGTGATGATCGAGGGCAGCTCCCGCGGCAACCGGTTCCTGCCGGTCCCGTCGGAGGACGAGATCACCTCCGACGAGAAGAAGCTCGTCCGCGAGTACCGGATCGTGATGGAGCCGGAGGGTGAGACCCTCTCGCTGCTCTCCTACTGGGGCGACAAGAAGTACGACCACCTCGCGTCCCTGCCGTACGACCTGGAGAAGTCGGTGCAGCTCGGCATGTTCGGCTTCCTGGCGCGCCCGCTGCTCGTGGCCCTGCATTGGATCCACGACACCGTGGTCGCCAACTACGGCTGGGCCATCATCCTGCTGACGATCGTCATCAAGATCGTCCTCCTGCCGCTGACGCATTCGAGCATGAAGTCGATGCGGAAGATGCAGGAGATGAACCCGAAGGTCCAGGCCATCCGGGACCGGTTCAAGACGAAGCTCCGGGACAAGCAGGGCAAGCCGAACCTGGAAGCCCAGAAGAAGATGAACGAGGAGGTCATGGCCGTCTACAAGGAGGCCGGGGTGAACCCGGTCGGCGGCTGCCTGCCGATGCTCCTGCAGATGCCCATCCTGTTCGCCTTCTTCAACCTGCTCACGGCCGCGGTCGAGCTGCGCAACGCACCGTGGATCCTGTGGGTCGCGGACCTCGCTTCGAAGGATCCGTACTACGTCCTACCCATCGTCATGGGAGCCACCCAGTGGCTCCAGGTGCGCATGGCCCCTCAATCGGGGGACCCCATGCAACGGCGGATCTTCGAGATGATGCCGATCGTCATGACGGTGATGTTCATCGGAGTTCCGAGCGGCCTGGTGCTCTACTGGTTGACGAACAACGTCTTGACCATCCTGCAGCAGGCGGTTTACAAACGAATGGAGAAGCGCGCGGCGTAAGCCGTCGCGCGGAGATCGATCCGGCGGCTATGAACGAACCCAAGCGACGATTCTTCTCTGGTGACACGCTGAAACAGGCCCTCATCCAGGCGGCCAACCACTTCAATCTCCCCCCCGAGGAGATCGCCTACCGCGACCTGGAGAAGCGGCACGGCTTCATCCGGACCCGGCGGAAGGTGATGATCGAGGTCGACCCCGAGTCGCCCCGGCGGGACCCGGCGGCGCCGCGTCCGCGCCCGGCAGCTCCTCCTCCGTCCCCGCCTCCGGCCCTCGCGCGGCCCGCCGCCGAACCGGCCGGAGATCCCGAGCCGGCCGGAGATCCGGAACCGGGCGAACGTCCCGCTCCGCAGAGAGACGCCGAGGCACGGCCTCCGCGCCTGGACGACCGCGGGCCGCGCCGCGAGGATCAAGGACCGCGCCGTGAGGATCGCGGGCCTCGCCGCGAGGACCGGGGACCGAGGCGGGAGGATCGGGCTCCGCGCGGAGACGACCGCGGGAATCGCATCGCCCCTCCGGCCGGCGGCCCCCGCGGCCGCAACGACCGTCCCAGCGGTCCCGGCGGTTCCGGCAGTCCCGGCAGTTCCGGCGGCATCGGCAATGGGCCGCGCTTCGATCGCCCGGCCCCCCGGGGCGGAGCGCCGCGTCCTCCGGAACGGAACGAGCGCGGGGGGTGGCGGGAGGGACACATGCGGCAGCAGCCCGAGGGCGACCGGCTTGCCCGCTCGGAAGCCGAATCCTTCGCGATGCCTCCGGCGTCCGGCCTGACTCCCCTGCCGGAGATGCCGCGCCGGCCATCGGAGCGCTTCCCGGAGGCCGCGGGTCCCCAAGCGGACGCCGCGCTCAAGGGCATGGAGCTGCTTCTGCGGGTCGCGGGCCTCGAGCTGACGGCCCGCATCCTCCAGGGGGACGACCGGCTGGAGGTCGACCTCTCCGGTGCCGATGTGGACTGGTGCTTCGCCGACGACGGCGAGTTTGTTGTGTCCGTCGAGCACCTGCTGCCCCGTCTCATCCGCAGCCTGTCGGGCGAGGCGCCGCTGGTGCGCGTCGACTGCGACAACTTCCAGGAGATCCGGGAAGAGCGGCTGCGCAGCCTGGCGCAACGGATGGCCGAGGAGGTTCGCCGGTTCGGCAAGCCACGGACCCTGGAGCCGATGAACCCCGCCGACCGACGGATCGTTCACGTGACCCTCGCCGATGACCCGCACGTGGTCACCGAGAG
>JANMTS010000110.1:0-10983 GCA_031390755.1 Holophagales bacterium | reverse complement strand
CTCCGAAAGATCCCGCGTCAGCTTCGCGTAGCAGTAGGCATAGGCCGAGAGCATGCGGTAGCGGTGGCCGCAGGGGATCACGCCGCCATGGATCTCGACCCGAGCTCGATCGAGAAAGCGCAAGCGATTTCGCCAGAGCTTGATGTGTCCCTGCCGTCCCAGATCCGAGAGCCGCGGATCGACCCCCGCTCGAACGGCCTCTCTCCGCTGGCGCTCCTCCTCGCGCTCGTCCTGGCGCCGGCGATGGGCTTCGAGCGCCAGATCGCGCCGGTCCTCCTCGGCTTCGACGGGAACCCAGGTGCGTGCAGGGGGCGGCAGGCCGTAGAAGCCGGCCAGTTCCTCCAAGCTGTAGCGGATCGGCTCGCCGGCCGGACCGGGGAGCAGCTCATAGCGCACCCGCCGATCGGCTGCGGCATTCACGCTCCCATGCAGCCGTGTCACGCGGGTCAGATCGCCGGCCAGCCGATCGAGCTTCAGGCTCGGGAACCCTGTCGCGATCGTATCGGCCGTGCGCTGCTGGAGCGACATCCACAACTCCCGGTTGTCGGCGTTGGCGAAGGGCGTGGTGCTCGGGGCCTGCTCGTCGCGGAGGAGCCAGAACGCCCACAAGCCCCGGCCGGAGTACTGCAACATCGAGGGCTGCGCCAGCAGGCCGCGCTGCACGAGATCCCGGAGAATCTCCGTAGCCTCCCAGGCCGACCAGTCCGAGGACTTCCGGCCGCAGTCGATGTCCACAAAGACCGCGCCCAAGCGGACGACATACTCCTGGGCGCGTTCCCAACGATAGAACCGGTTGATGGTCGCGAAGGCGTCCTGGCGGAGGTGCGGCTGGTTGTTCTGGAACCACCAATCGAGCCGATTCGTGGAGGTCGAGCGTTGCCGCCATGGGCGCCAGTTCCCCATCCCGAGCCAGGGTCCCGGCTCGTCCCTCGGCACCTTTACGCTAAAAATTGCCACCGCCCGCGGGTCACCCATCCAGAAGAGCCGATGCGGCCAGAGAGCAACCGAGTCGTTCCCGATCTTCTTCGGCGTGCAGTCCATCACCACGTCGGCCGAGCCGAGGAGTTCCGGCAGCAAGCCGTGACCGGGAATCCGGCCTCTTCGAGCTTCGCCCGCTCCTCTTCCCCCAGAACGAAGATCGGCAGGCCTATCCCCTCGGCGATCCGCAGACGATAGTCCGCCGAAACGTCGCAGACGCCCACCAGCTCCATGTCATCCTGCAGGCGACCGCGTCGGTCACGCGCTTGCCGATCACGCCGTAACCGTTCACCGCCACCTGGACCTTCTTCATGAGAACCTCCTTGGACTTACCTTGGGGACCTCTTGCGTCTGCGGTGGCTCGTGACGCCCGGAGCGGTGCCAGGTGACCCAGGAATCGGGAATCACTCACGGTCCTCAATTCCCACAGAGAGTTGCCTGGGCATGAGAAATCCTCCTTGGAGATCCGTGGCAGAAATCGTCAAGCGCGCGGCCGGTCAGAGGTGCTTCTCGTGATCGCCCTCCTCGGCCTTTTTCATCATCGGGCACTCTCCCATCGACTCCGCCATGCCCGACTGCATGTGCTTCATCATGTGCTCCATCCTCATCGGCTGCATCGACTCCATCATGGAGCTCATCGTCTTGCGCTGGGCGACCATCTCGGTGACGACGGCAGCGGTGGCGTCGGCCTTCTTGCTGCCCTGCGCTTCGTTCATCGTCCGCACCAGCGTGTCGAGCTTGGCGTCCATGGCCTTCATGTCGTCCATCATGGCCTTGTGCTTCTCCATCATGGCCTTGCAATCCGCCATCATCGCATCGCCTTGGCCCTGGGCTCCCATCTTGTGGTCGCCCATCATGTGGCCTCCCATGGCCGCCGGCGGCGGAGCAGAGGGCGGCGGGGTCTGCGCCGACAGCAGGGCGGCACCGGCGAGAAGGACGGTGCTGATCAGGATCAGGATTCGGGTTTTCATCTTTCTTGGCTCCTTTCGGGAGTTCCTCTGAAGATACCCATTGTAATGCTCTTTGCGGCGAGCGGTTATACCCGCTGGGGTGGCCTGGCAACGCGCCGGGGTGGCTCTTCATCCGTCCAGACGAGTGGGCCTGAGGAACCCTCAGGCGCTCCTCAGGCGCGAGCGGACGCGCGACAGCAACTGCGCGTTGATGGCCACGATGACCGTCGAAAGCGACATGAACACCGCTCCGACCGCAGGTGAGAGCAGGATGCCCTCCCGGTACAGGACTCCGGCGGCGAGCGGAATGGCCACCACGTTGTAGCCCGTGGCCCACCAGAGGTTCTGGACCATCTTGCGATAGGTCGCCCGCGCCAGCAGGACGATCGCCGCGACGTCGCGCGGATCGGAGCGCACCAGAACGATGTCGGCCGACTCGATGGCGACGTCGGTGCCGGCGCCGATGGCGATGCCGACATCCGACTCGACCAGGGCCGGCGCGTCGTTGACCCCGTCCCCGGTCATCGCCACGGTCAGCCCCCGCGCCTTGACCTCGCGGATCTTGGCGGACTTCTCATGCGGCAGCACCTCGGCGAAGTAGTCGTCGAGGCCGAGGTCCTTCGCTACCCACTCCGCCACCGCCCGGGAGTCGCCGGTGAGCATCATCACCTGGATGCCCATCTGCTGCAGGCTCTTCAGGGCCTCCCGCGATTCCGGACGGATTACGTCGGCGAGCGCCAACGCTCCCTCCACGCGGCCGTCCACGATGGCGAAGACGACCGTCTTGCCCTCCCCGGCGGCCCTGCTCACGCGCTCGTCGTCGATCGTGAGGCCCTGCTCCTTGAGGAAGCCCGGGCTGACCACCTTGACGTTCCTGCCTTCGATCTGCGCTTCCGCGCCCTTGCCGGGGATGGCCCGGAAGCCCGAGATCGGCGAGAGCGAAATCTTCTTCTCCTCGGCGGCCCGCACCACTCCGCCCGCAATCGGGTGCTCGCTCTGGCTCTCCAGGCTTCCAGCGAGCCGCAGCAGATCCTCCTCTTTCAGGCCTCCGAGAGGGATCACATCCGTTACCCCGAAGCGGCCCTCGGTCAACGTCCCCGTCTTGTCGAACACGACGGCGCCCAGGCCCCGCGCCTTCTCGAACGCCGTGCGGTCGCGCACCAGCAGGCCGTTGGTGGCCGAGAGGGCCGTCGACACCGCCACCACCAGCGGCACGGCCAGGCCGAGCGCATGCGGGCAGGCAATGACCATGACGGTCACCATGCGCTCCAGGGCGAAGTTGAAGCTCTGGCCCAGGAGGAGCCAGACGGCGAGCGTGCCGCCGCCCACCGAGAGCGCGACCAGGGTGAGCCACTGGGCGGCGCGGTTGGCCAGGTCCTGTGAGCGCGAGCGCGACTCCTGGGCCTGGCGCACCAGCTCGATGACCTGCGAGAGGTAGGTCTCCGCGCCGGTCTTGCGCACCTCCAGGGTGATTGCGGCCTCGCCGTTGACGGAGCCGCCGATCACCTCGTCGCCCTCGCCCTTCTCTACCGGCCGGCTCTCGCCGGTGAGCATCGCCTGGTTGACGGTGGTCCTCCCCTCGACGATCTGGCCGTCGGTGGGGACCTTCTCTCCCGGCTTGACGAGCACCCGGTCGCCGCGCTGCAGCTCGGTGACCGGGACGTCCTCGGTCTGGCCGTCCGGCCGCAGCCGGTGGGCCTCGGCCGGCATCAGGCGGACCAGCTCCTCGAGGGCGCGCGAGGCCCCCATGACCGAGCGCATCTCGATCCAGTGGCCGAGCAGCATGATGGAGATCAGGGTGGCGAGCTCCCAGAAGAACGCCTCCCCCGGCAGCCCCAGCGCCACGGCGGCGCTGTAGAAGTACGCCACCGAGATCGCCAGTGCGATCAGCGTCATCATGCCCGGCCGCAGCATGCGCAGCTCGTCGAAGAGCCCGCGCAGGAAGGGCCAGCCGCCATGGAAGTAGATGACGCTGGAGAGCGCGAGGAGGACGAAGCGGTCTCCCGGGAAGGTCCACGCCTCTTCGACGCCGAGGAGGCGCTGGACGATCGGCGAAAGGGCGAGCACGGGCACCGTCAGCGCCAGGGAGACCCAGAACCGCCGGCGGAAGCCGGCGATCATGGCTCCGTGATCGTGGCCGCCGTGGACGGCTCGCTTTTCATGGCCTCCACGAGCTGCGGGGCCGGCGGCGCTTTCATGATCGTGATGTTGCATCGCTCCCTCCCTTCTTTCCGCGGACGAGGATCAGAACGATCGCGGGCAGGAGAGCCCATTGGAGAAGGGGCGCCGCGCCCACACCGAACAGGAGCGGCATGGCGGACGTATACTCCCAGGCTCCCCGGACCTGCGTGTTGTGGAGCTCGCTCCAGGCCGTATAGCTCAGGCCGAGGAGCAGGAACAGGAGGACGGCTCCCCAGTGCGGCAGGACCCACCAGCGCCGTCCCTGAAACGCGGCCGACGTGATCCAGAAGGCCCCGAGCAGGATGAGCAGATCCCCGCCGGTGCAGTGTAGCCGCGTCCAGAGCACGTAGGGCCAGCCGCGCACATGGTCGGCAAAGAGAGGCGACTGGAGAAATTCCCACGCGCCGTTCAGGAGCGCTCCCCAGGCGGCGAGACGGACCTCGGGGATTTTCCACCAGCCCGGCATGATCCTCAACTCAACCTCCGATCTTTGCAGCCGTGACACCTCAGAAGACGTCCGTCCGAGGCTTCGATTCGATGGCGCACCAGGCGTGGTGGGCGCGATCCCGCATCAAGCTCCAGGCCTCCGTGGGCCCGCCGCTCCCGGCGGCGTAATTCGGGAACGACGGTAGAGGGAGTTGCGCCCATGCTTCTCCGATGGGCGTGACGATGCGCCACGCGGCCTCCACCTCGTCGCGGCGTGAGAAGAGCGTCCCGTCGCCCTGCATCGCGTCGAGCAGCAGCGTCGCGTAGGCGTCCGGCAGCTCCGCCGGGAAGCTCTTGGCGTAGGCGAACTCCGCCTCGACGGGAAGCGGCCGCATCGCCGAGCCGGGCTGCTTGGCGGCGAAGGTGATGGTGATGCCTTCGTCGGGCTGGATCCGCAGCGCAACCAGATTCGCCTCCGCGCGCCCTCCGGGCGCGGCAGCAAAGAGCGCCTGTGGCGGCCGGCGGAAGTGGACCCTGATCTCCGTCATCTTGCGTCCCAGCCGCTTCCCGGTGCGCACGTAGAAGGGAACTCCGGACCAGCGCCAGTTGTCGACGTGGAGCTCGATGGCAGCGAAGGTCTCCACCAGGGAGCTCTTGCTGACGCCGTGCTCCTCGCGGTAGCCCGGGACCGGCGTCCCGCCCACCGTCCCGGACCCGTACTGGCCCCGCACCGTCCGCCGCGCCACCTCCTCGACGGTCATCGGTTGGATCGCGCGCAGCACCTGGACCTTCTGGTCGCGCACCGAATCGGCGTCGAACGCGGCCGGCGGCTCCATCGCGGTCAGGGTCAGCAGCTGCAGCAGGTGATTCGCGACCATGTCGCGCAGCGCGCCCGTCTCCTCGTAGAACGCGGCCCGGTGCTCGACGCCGAGGTCTTCCGCCGCCGTGATCTCGACGTACTCGACGTAGTTGCGGTTCCACACCGGCTCGAAGAGCGAGTTGCCGAAGCGGAAGACGAGCAGGTTCTGGACGGTCTCCTTCCCGAGGTAGTGGTCGATGCGGAACACCGCCTCCTCGTGAAAGACGTCGTTGACGACGCGGTTCAGCTCGCGCGCCGACTGGAGGTCGCGGCCGAACGGCTTCTCGAGCACGATGCGTGACCAGCCGCGACGGTTCCGCGACAGGCCGGCGGCTCCGAGCCCCTCGATGATCGGCCGCGCCAGCGAGGCCGGGGTCGCGACGTAGAACAAGTGGTTCGGGCTCCCGCCGGCCTGCCGCCGGGCCTCGAGCTCGGCGGCGAGGCGCGGATAGAACGCGGCGTCGCTGGGATCGCCGACCAGGAAGTGGAGGCGCTGCGCGAAGGTGCGCCACTGCGGATCGCCCGCCGCACCGCCGGGCGCTCGCATGCGGTCGCGAAACTCCTCTTCGGACAGCGGCGTCCGCCCCGTGCCAATCACTTCGCACCGGCTGCTCAGTGCACCGAAGCACTGCAGAGAGTAAAGCGCGGGCATGAGCTTCCGCCGCGTCAGGTCGCCCGTCGCGCCGAAGATGATCACCGTGCACTCCCCGGCCGGTGGAGCCGGCGCGTGCTCGCCCGGTTCGGGCGTCACCGCAGCAGTCCCTTGGAGCATGATCTTCTCCTCCAGCCGGGTCACCGGATGAAACGCTCCCACGAGCCGTACCGCTCACCCACGAGTCCTCGCCGCAGGCTGAGCAGGATGACCAGCGCACCGACGATCGCGTCGCTCCACCGCGAGGCGGGCGTCGCTCCGCCGAGGATCCAGGGGGCGGCGATCACCCAGGCGCCGAAGAGGACGTTGAGGAACCGCAGCGCCCGGCCCACGTCGGCGAGCGCGAGCGTGGCGGTGGTGACGACCAGGGCTCCGACGAGGTGGTCGCTGTGGGCCGCCGCTCCCACGCTCCCGAGCGCGGCGGGGGTGAACATGAGCCAAGCGCCGAGCCCGACGGTGACGAGGAGGTTCCAGGGCGTCGCCACGCCCCAGACCATCGCCTTGGCGCTCACCACGTCGGGGCGAACGGGGCCGGATGCCGGCACTTCTCGGAGGGTTCCACCGAGCCAGAACGTGCGCCAGAACGGTTGTCCCTCCCGGCGGGCCTGGACAAGGAACTGGATCATGGCCACCACCTCGTCCAGGGTGAGTGGGATCATCACCAGCATGGCGACGGCGGCGGCGAGGCACGGCGTGCACCACGCCCCGACGGCGACCGGCTGGAGGACGATCAACGTGATGCTGACGACGCCGAGCGGCACGACGAGGATGCCGAAGAAGGTGACCATCCACGGCATCGTCCGCCAGCGGCGCTTGTCGCCCATGAAACCCATCAGGAACTCGATTGCGTAGGCGACGGCGCCGAGCCCCGCGTCGGGGATGGGAAAGGCGCGCGAGACGTCGGAGGTGAGGACGCGCTGGGTACCCAGCCCGAAGAAGGGGTCGGTGAGGGAGGCGACGTGGCCGAGTTGGAACGCGGTCATCTGCCGCGAGAGGAAGAAGCCAACCAACGCCAGCGCGATGATCGGCGCCCGCTGCGGCCAGCTCGAGGGGTTGTAGGACCAGCCCGGCGGCACGTCCGGGCCCGGCTCCATGCTCATCCCCGGCGCCATCGGCATCCCAGGCGCCAGGATGGCGAAGACGACGACCAGTGTGCCGGCGAGGGTGCCGTTGGCGTAGCCGGCGGCCGTGGGCGCCCAGAAGACGAGCGGGGCGAAGAGCAACCAAAGACCCACCAGGGAATTCGCCCACGGTGCCCACAGCTTCCACATCGGTCGCTGCGACAGCGAGAGCGCGGCGAAGACGACGACGAGCGTGCCGCTCACCAGGTCGCTCACCTGTAGCGAGCGGCTCAGGCCCAGCGCGAAAGCGCCCGTGATCAGCCATAGGCCAAGGGTCATGTTGGCGAAGTGCGGCCAGGCCGCCCCGCCCCCGTGTGTCATCGCCATCGGAGCGGAAGCCGCCGCCACGGCCCCGCGCGGCTGCCCCACCGAGCCCGGCGGTGCCGGGGGCGGCTGGTGAGGGTGCGACGGCGGATGACCGGCGTCATGTGTCCGCTCGGGGCTCATCTGGGTTGCCTCCCCTTCTCCTCGAGCTCGGGCGGGGGCTCCAGATCGTTCTCGCGATACCAGCTCAGTGGATCGGCCTTCAGCGCCGCCACCATCTTCGGTAGCGTCTCGCGCAGAGAGCGCTGCGGCTCCCAAGCGAGCAGGGTGCGAGCGCGCGTGATGTCGAGCGCGTAGTGGTCGTTCGCGCGGTCGATCATCCAGGGCTTGACGAAGGACTCCTTCCCCGGAAGGTGATCGAGCACCCAGGCGCCTGCCTTCGCCAGCGGCGCCAGCGCCGAGGGGATCTCGACGGTCTCCTTGGCCTCGCCGTGGATCAGCCGAGCGAGGGTGTGCTGGAGCTCGTCGTAGCTGAGCGCTTCCGGCTCGCCGAGCAGGAGCGGCAGCTCCGGCGGCAGCTCGGCGCGACGATCGACCACCCGCTCGATCGCGTCGACCAGATCGTCCATGTGCAGGAATGCCTGGCCGTGCGCCGTCGAGCCGGAGTAGACCCGACTGGTCAGGTCTCGCTCGTTGATGCGCTGGATCTGCTGCGCGAGCGGGATCGAGTGGCAAAGGTCGTCGTAGACGCCGGAAATGCGCAGCAGCACGGCTGGAATGCCGCCGCGTTCGTCACGGATGAGCTGCTCGGTCCGGACCTTGGAGGCCGGGTAGGCCCAGGTCGGCTCGATCGGCCAATCTTCGTCGATGAACTGGCCGGGCTCGGCCGGCCGGTGGACGAGCATCGTGCTCGAGAAGACGAACTGCTCGACTCGGAAGTCCTGCGCGCGAAGCTCCCGGAGCAGCCGGCCGGTCCCCTGCACGGTGATCTCCTCGTACTTCGAGCTCGGCTTGCCGAAGAAGTCGTAGTAGGCAGCGAGATGGATCACCGAGGCGACGTGCGACCCGTGATGATCGTGGATGGTACGGAGCCCGTCCCGCACGCTCTCGTCGGAGGTGATGTCGACGGCGACGTAGACACAACCCGGCGGTGCCGGCTGGGGCGCCTTGCGGTCGAAACCGACGACGTCGTCGAAGCGCCCGGCGAGCCGCCGCATGACGGCGTCGCCGATTCGTCCGTTGGAGCCGCTGACGATGATGATTCCCTGGTCCGACTTCATTGCCTTGCCCCCCGCCCTCGTGTCGGGTTCTCTTCGGTCGTCACGAAACTGTGGATGCTGACGGTGCCGCAGCAACCGCCCGCCGCGTCGACGACCGGCAAGCTCGTGGCACGATGCTCGCGGAGTCTGCGGAGCGCCTCCTCGACCGGCTCGTCCGTGTGACAGCAGGCAGACGAGGGTCGCATGATCTCTTCGACCTGGACCTCGGAAGCGCGGCGGTCCTCAGCCGCCACGCCGCAGCACACGTCGCGCTCGGTGACGGCCCCGACTAGCTCGAGGCTCTCTCTATCCTTCACGACAGGCGCGCAGCCGCAGCCTGAGTCGCGCATCGCGCGCGCAGCGTGAGCGGCCGTGTCTTGCTTGGTACAGCACGATGACGCTTCGATCGGCTCCATCACGTCACTGCAACAACTCATTTCCATTCCTCCTTTGATTCCCTAGAACCGGTGTTCACGATCGCCCGCCACGTCCTGGTTCCTCCGGCTTGCGGGGCTCCTTTCTCTGTCGCTGGTACCAGCCCACGAGCACGAACACTAGGAGCAGGACGACGCCGCTGAGGAGAGTCAAAGCCTGGGCGCTCATTCAAGCCTCCCTTGGGTTGCCGCTCAGGGAGCGGGGGATGAACATGGGTACCTGACGCTGGTACTGTCGGTACTCGTCGCCGTGGTCGGTGAGCATCCGTCGTTCTTCCTTGCGTGCGAGCATCGTGTACGCGACGACGATCACCGGGAACGCGATCACCGAGAAAATCGTGGGCCAGTGCACGATGCCCTCCCCGAAGACGATCAGGAACAGGCCGGTGTACTGCGGGTGGCGAACACGCGCGTACGCTCCTTCGGTGGCCAGTCGCCCCTCACGCCTGGCCCGGTGGACGCGGCGCCAGCCGTCAGCCACCAGGGAGGCGCCAGAGAACACGATCGTGTAGCCGATCACCATGGCGACGAGATGCGCCACCGGCGTGCCGAAGACCTGGGCCCAGAGATTGCCGCCCTCGGTCCACTCCAGGTCCAGCCCGAAGAACCGGGCGAGGAAGTAGATGGTCAGTGGAAAACCGTACATCTCCGCGTAGAAGGCGATGATGAAGGCTTGGACCACACCGGCCCGCGCCCATTCCTTCCAGCTCGCGGGAGCCAGGTAGCGATACATCAGCCACGAGACGACCACGATGACGATGGCTGCGAGGCCCCAGGTTCCGACGTGCATCAGGAAGTACCTCCTTTGGCAACCACTGGCCGGCCGCGACCCGACGGCCGGTGCCAGGTGAAGCGCTCGTACACCCCGGCCCAGTAACCCCCGAAGCCACGCCCCGTCAGCACGTTCGGGCCGTGCTCGGTGAGGCGGCGCTCGGCCTCGGCGCTGCTCAACCCCGCTGGAGGCGCCGTGATTGCGGATACTGCGAGGGCAGCGGTGCTCATGAAGCGCCTGCGGGGAGGGGTCCATCGGTGACGGGCGGGCTGTCAGGGGGGGCACTGTCAGCGGGCGCACGGCGGAGCTGCCACCCCCGCCAGATGACGTAGAACGCGGGAATCACCGCCAACGTGAGAATGGTGAGCGAGATGAGCCCGCCCCAGAGCGGCGCCGCCACCCGCTTGGCCACGTCCGAGCCCACGCCGGTGTCGATCATCACGGGCACGAGGCCCACGATGTTCATGCCCACGGTCATGACGAGCGGCCTGACCCTCAACGTGGCCGACTCCACGGTCATATCGATCAGGTCGCTCAGAGACCGCAGGCGCCCCTCCTTGCGCCAGGTCTCGTAGCCCTGGTCGAGGTACACCATCATGATCGAGGCGGTCTCGGTGGCGATGCCCAGGAGCGCGATCATGCCGACCCACACCGCCATGGACGTGTTGAACTCCAGCAGGTACATGAGCCAGATGGAGCCGATGGCGGCAAACGGCACCGAGAGCATTACAATCAGCGCCTGGGTCAGACCCTTGAAGTTCAAATAGAGAATCAGGAAGATGAGCAGCAGCGTGAGCGGCACGACGATCTTCATGCGGGCCTGGATGCGCTCCAGGAACTCGTACTGCCCCGTCCACTTCAAAAAAGTGCCGGGCTCGAGCTTTAGCTCCCGGTCGACCTTTTCCTTCGCTTTCTTCACGTACCCGCCGATGTCCCTGCCCGTGATGTCCACGTACACCCAGCCCGTGAGGAGCCCCCCTTCGCTCTTGATCATCGGTGGCCCCATGGTGGCCTTGAACTGGCCGAGCTGCCCGAGGGGGATCTGCGCCGCGGGGCTCGACCCCATGCCGCCGGACCCGCCCGGACC
>JANMTS010000083.1:0-62798 GCA_031390755.1 Holophagales bacterium | reverse complement strand
GCCGACTCCACCGCGTACCTCGCCCGGCTCCTGCGCAGCGCCGACGCCGAGGATGCCCGCCGCCGCCGCGGTTTCCGCCCGCCGGCCGGCCGCGGGGAGCCCGGTCCCTTTCCGCCCGCGCCGCACTATGGCTTCCAGGGCCGGGCGCGCGAGCTGTACGAGCTGGAGCGCCGGTTCCGCTCGCAGCGCGGCCTCGTGCTGCACGCCATGGGCGGCATGGGCAAGACCGCGCTCGCCACCGAGGCCGCGCACTGGTGGACGCGCAGCGGCTTGTTCCGCGACGGCGCCTGCTTCCTGAGCTTCGAGCAGTTCCTGAGCGCCGACCGCGCGGTGCAGATGCTCGGCCTTTACCTCGCGGGGCCGAAGTTCGACCAGCTACCCGGCGTCGAGCAGCGCCGCCGCGCCATCGAGCTGTTCGGGCAGAAGGACGTGCTCGTGGTCTGGGACAACTACGAGAGTGTCCTGCCGCAGTGGAACGACGGCGCCACCGGCACCGGCACCGCCAGCCCGTACACCGACGACGAGCGCCGCCGCCTCGCCGAGCTGTTCCGCGATCTCACCTCCGGTGCGGGCAAGGGCTGTCTCCTCGTCACCTGCCGCCCAGGTGATACCGGCCTCCCCGGCGCGCAGCGCTACGAGCTGGGAGGCCTGGCCCGCGCCGACAGTCTGTGGCTGCTCGCGAGCATCCTGCGGCGCGACGGCCTTGCCCTCGCCGATCCCCGGCTGCGCCGCGAGCAGCTCGATCCGCTGCTGCGAGATCTGGCCGACCACCCGCTCTCGCTGGAGCTCGTCGGCCCCCACCTGAAAAGCCTGACGCCCGAGGCGATCCGCGCGGACTTCGGCCGGCTGCTCGCGAAGTTCCAGCAGGAGTCCCCCGAGGGGAGGAACCAATCCCTCCTCGCCTCCCTGGAATTCTCCCGCCGCCACCTGAGCCCCGCCGCCCGCGAGGCCCTGCCCTGGCTCGGCCTCTTCAGCGGCGGGGTGTTCGAGCACCTTCTGCTCGCCGTGAGCCAGCTCACCCCGGAGGCCTGGGAGCCCAGCCGCAGGGAGCTCGAAGGCATCGCCCTCCTGCGCGTCGAGGACGACCTCCAGCTCAGCGGCCGTCCCTTCCTGCGCTTCCACCCCACCCTCGCCGCCGCCGCCGCCGATCCCACCCTCGCGCAGAACCCGGAGATCCGGCAGCGCTTCCTCGGCGTCTATTTTGTCCTCATGCAGGCGCTGCACAAGGCGCTGAAGGGCTCGCAATCGCGCGCCGCGCTGGACGTCCTGAACCGCGAGGAGGCGAACTACCGCACCGCCGTCCAGTGGGCCGTGGCCGATCAGCAGCTCCAGGCCGCCGCGGCGCTGGGCTTCACGTTTCGCACCTATCTGGAAATGTCAGGCCGTCTCCGCGAGCGCGACGCCTGGGTGCAGTGGCTGAAGGACGCGGTGGGCCGACAGGGCTTCACGGAAGAAGCCGCCGCCTACGAGCGGCAGCACGCCTGGACGCGCTTCACCCAGGGCGATCCGCAGGACGCGATGGACCAACTCCAGGCCCTCATCGAGCGGCTTCGCCACACCACCGAGTTCGATCCCGCGTTTCAGTTGGCGACGGCGATCCTCACGTTGGGCCGGGTTCTGGTCAACGCAGGCGCTTCCGCGCAAGCCATCCCCATCCTGCGGGAAGCCGTCGGCCACTGGGAGGAGCTGGTGGAGAAAGCAGGAGGCCGGCCCTGGGAAGAGCTTCTGGCCTCGCCCGACCACGCGGAGGCCGCGGCCGAGCTGGGCAACCTCTCCGCCGTGATGGGCGATCTGGCAAATGCGCTGAGCAGCGCCGGCCAGAACGACGAGGCTCTGGTCGCGGCGGAAGATGCTCTGCGGATACAAGAGCGGCTTGGTAGACACCGCGAAGTCGCCGCCGGCCACGGCCAATGCGCCAGCGTCCTCATGGCCGCGGGCCGCTACGACGAGGCCGACGCCCGCTACGACCTGGCCCTCGCCGCCGCCCGCCAAGCTGGGGACAAGGAACTGGAGGGGACTGTCCTCCAGCATCAGGGGAGCCTTGCCGTCAATCGCAACCAACTCGAGCGCGCCAGCCGCCTCTATCAGCAGGCGCTGGAGCGCTTTCGGGAGGCGGGCAATCACCAGGGGGTGATGCAGATCTACAACTCCCTCGGCTTGGTCGAACAGAATGCCGGCCGGCTGGCCGAGGCGCGAGCGTGGTACGAGAAATCGCGCGAGCTGGCCGTGGAGTTGAAGGACCAACCAGGCCTCGGCCAGGCCGCCCAGAACATCGGCATCGTCTGGCAAGAGGAAGGCGAAGCCGCCCGCGAGCGGAGCGACGAGCCCGCCGCCCGGCGGTGCTTCGAAGAAGCCCGCCGCTCTGTGGAGGAAAGCCTGCGGATCAAGCGGGCCCGCGGCAACAAGCCCGCTGAAGCCGGCTCGCTGCACCAGCTCGCACAGATCCACCTCCGCCTCGGCGACCTCGCCGCCGCCGAGCGGCACGCCCACGAAGCCCGCGAGATCCGCGAAGCCCTCGGCCTCAAGGAAGCTTGGAAGGATTACAACACCCTCTCCGAGATCGCCCAAGCCCGCGCCGACCACGCCGCTGCCGCCGAGTGGGCCAAGAAGCGCGATGACCTGCTCGCCGAGCTGAAACGCCGCGCCGGTGGCGGCGGTGGCCTGCCCGCCCAGATGCTCCAGGCCCTGCAACGCCTGACCCTCGCCTGTGCCCAGGCGGGCTTCGAGGAGGCCGGGCTCGGCCCCGGCGAGGAAGAGGCGCTGGCCCAGATCGATGAGCTGCCCGACCCGTTTCCCGCGTTGGCCGGATTTCTTCGCCAGATCGCGGCGGGGGAGGTGTCGGCGGTTCCCGGTGGGTTGCCGGAGGAGCTGGGGGAGTGGTTGGCGGGGCTGGTGGTGGAGATCCGGAAGGCTCGGGCGGGGAAATGACCGCTGTGCGTAGGGGCAACCCTTGTGGTTGCCCTCCTCGTGGTTGCCCCCGATCCCCAGAGGGCGGCCACGAGAGCCGCCCCTACAGATGAACCTGTCGTTCCAAGTTTGACGGCGTAGTAGCTCCGTGGTCAGCCGGCCTCGGGCAGAGTGGACAGCCGCGCGTCCGGATCGGCGGTGACGGCGTCGATCAGGCGATAGAAGAGGTCGAGGATGCGGCCCACGGTTTCGGGCTCGAAGAGGTCGGCGTTGTACTCCAGGGGGCCGCTCAAGCCTTCGTCGTGGTAGTCGTAGAGGCCGAACATCAGATCCCAGCGCGAGTTGCCGTCGTAGAGGCCGACGGGACGGAAGTCCAGGTCTCCGGAGGTGCCGTGGCTCTGCCCTT
The DNA here is from genome assembly GCA_031390755.1 of Holophagales bacterium. Classification (GTDB taxonomy): domain Bacteria; phylum Acidobacteriota; class Thermoanaerobaculia; order Multivoradales; family UBA5704; genus DATMER01. Next base: position 59,485 of record JANMTS010000083.1, on the reverse strand, counting down.
CGAGGATCAGGAGGAGCACCTGGACGACCGGATTCCTTGAGCGGTCCGGCTCGATGCCCAGGGCTTCGATGAGCTTGCTGAACGGGAAGGTCTGGTGGCCGTAGGCCGACAGGGCCGTCTTCTTCGTGCGGGCGAGCAGCTCGCGGAAGGTCGGGTCTCCCGCGGTGTCCGTGGCGAACGGCACCTGGGTCAGGAAGAAGCCGGCCACGCCGGCCAGCTCCGGCCTCGGCCGGTTGGCACTGTTCGAGCCGATCAGGATCTTTTCCCGGCCGGTGAGCCGCCAGACCAGGGCGTTGAGCACGGCCAGGACGGCCATGAACATCGTGGCGCCCTCGCTCCGCGCCAGGGTGCGCAGGCGGTCGGTGCGCGCGGCCCCGACCCGGACCTCGAAGAGGCCGCCGCGCTGGCTCTGGACGGACGGTCTCGGATGGTCCGCCGGCAGGTCCAGGGTGAGCGGCACGCCTTCGAGCTCGCGGCGCCAGAAGCGGGCCTCCTCCTCGAAGACCTCGCCGTCCGACCGGTACCGCTCGCGCTCCCAGACGGCGTAGTCCGGAAACTGGACCTCCGGCCAAGGCAACGGCGACGGCCGGCCGGCGCGGAATGCCTCGTAGACCTGCATCAGCTCGCCGAAGAAGACCTGGAAGGCGATCCAGTCGGTGACGGTGTGGTGGATCGTGAGCAGATAGAGATGGTCCCGCGCGGCGAGGCGGACCAGCGCCATGCGGACGAGCGGCCCGTTCTCCAGATCGAACCGGTTGCGCGTGTGGTCGTAGATGGCGGCATGGCCGGCCGTCTCGCGGACGGATTCCGACAGGGCGCTCACGTCGATCACCGAGACCGCGGGCTCCAGCCAGGGGTGGACGCGCTGCACCGGACGCCCGGGATCGCCCTGCACGACCGGAAACGTCGTGCGCCACGCCGCGTGGCGGCGGATCAGCTCCCGGAACGCCGCGAGGAAGACGGGGATGTCCAGCTCGCCGACGACCCGGCTGCCGGCGTCGACGTTCCAGGAGACGAGGCCGGGATCGACCTGATGCAGGCGCCAGAGGCGCTCCTGGTCGAAGGAGAGCGGCCAGTCGCCGACGCCCGTGGGGCCGGAGACCGGCTCGACCGGGGCCGGCATGCGCGGGGCCGGCCCGGGCGGCGCCTGCTGCTGGCGGAGCTTCTCGAACAGCGCCCGCTGCTCCGGGCTCAGGGCGGAGAGCCGGTCGGCGAGGCTCACGTCAGAGCCCCATCTCGGCGAGCTTCGCCGCCGCCTCGTCGGGAGACAGCCCCTCGACCAGGGCGAGCAGGGCCTCCAGGTCGGCCGGATCGTCCTCGCCGCGCGCCCGCCGCACGGCCTTCGCCAGCTCGGCGATGGTGGGCGACTCGAAGAGCGCGGTCACCGGCAGGTCGACCTCCAGGACGGCGCGGATCTGCGTGACCATCTGGATGGCCAGCAGGGAGTGGCCGCCCAGCTCGAGGAAGCTGTCGCCGCGGCCGATCGGCTCGATGCCGAAGAGATCCTGCCAGACGGCGGCGAGGCGCTCCTCCAGCTCGTCCTGCGGCGCCTCGTAGGGCGTCGAGAGGCCGGGCCGGGGCGCTTTTTCACCGTGATGGCCGTGATGGACCGCGGTCATCTGGGCGAGGAACGTGTCGGCGGTGACGCTGTCGACCTCGGCCAGGGAGGCGTGGAGGTTCTGGCTGGAGACGATCACGCGGGAGAACGAGGTCGAGAGGAGGCGCTCCAGCGCCTGGGCGCTCATGGCTTCCGTGACGCCGTGCCCCTGAATGTTGGCCTGGACGTCCTCGGGCGCCAGCCCGGAGTGAGCCGCCACGCCCGCGACGAGCCAGCCGCCCCACTGGTAGGGGTCCCAGTGGACCGTGATCGCGGGTCTGTCCTCCGAGGCGCGCCGCACGGCCAGGGCTTCCAGGTACGAGCCCGCCGCGGCCACGTCGAGCTGGCCGAGGCTGCCGGTGACGGCCGTCGTGGTCGACGAGAGCAGGACGAAGGCCGGCGGCTGCGGCAGGGCATCGACGGCGGCCAGGAAGGCCTCGGCGCTCCGGGCCACCGGATCGAGCGAGGCGTGAAGGCCGTCCGCCGTCTTCAGCTGGAGCAGCCCCCCGCCCAGCGGGCCACCGGTGAAGAAGGCGCCGTGGATCGGCCCGAAGCGGCCGGTCAGCCCGGTCAGATTCAGCTCGCGCAGAATCAGGACCCGGTCGAGGCCGACCTCCTTCTCCAGGGCCAGCAGCCGGAGGATGGCCGCGCCGATCACGTCCTGACCCGGCGGCACGTCCGGCAGGCCGGTCCAGGTCTCCCAGCGTTCCCGCGGCGGGAGCTGCGGCGGCAGGACGAGGCCGACCTTCGCGTCGAGATTCCGGACGAGGTGGTCGGCCAGGGCCATGCCGGGACCGTGCGCGGCGTCGGCGATCAGGTAGACGCCGCCGCGGACGAGCCGCGACGCGCCCTCCTCCTCCGCCTCCGGCGACACCGGCTCGAAGCCGCGGACCCAGCGCTGGCGTCCACGCAGTGCGACCGCGGTTTCTGGAGGCCCGGACAACTCGGCGAGGAGCTGGCCGGCGAGCCGGTCCAGATCGCCGGGTGAAACGTCGACGCTCCCCGCCTGGAGGCGCGGAACCTCCTGGTGGATGACCTTGAGCGCGCCGAGAAGGGTGCCCTTGCCGGGATGGACGGGATCGCCGTCGACCAGCTCGTGCAGCCCGTTCGCGGCCACGAGGAGCCGGGCCTCTCCACCCGTGTTGCCCAGCGCCTGGGCGAGCAGCGTGAGACTGATCAGGCCCGCGGTCTGGGCGTCCTCGAAGCCGGGTTCGCCGCGGGTGATCCCCCAGAGGTGGAGGATGCGGCTGGGGGCCTTCCCGTGAATCACGGTGGGATCGAAGCCGTCCTCGCGCCGGACGGTCGCGACCTCGCGGCCCTCCTTCCGGAGCGCGGCGACGATCCGCTCGCCGATCCCCAGGTCGTCGAGGAAGACGAGCCAGGGACCGGCGTCCGGCGCGGCCGGCGTGGCCCTGCGGGGCACCTGCTTCCAGGACGGAACCCAGAACCAGTCGGCGAACGGCGCGAGGGCGGGGTCCGCCGGGATCGCCGGGATCGCCGCGGTCTTCGGCGGATCGATCCAGTAGCGCCGGTGCTCGAACGGATAGGTCGGGAGGCCCACCTTCAGCCGGCGCTCGCCGGCGTGGAAGCGGGGCCAGTCGATCTCGATGCCGGCGCTCCAGAGACGCCCGACGGCTTCGAGCAGAGCGTCCAGGTCCGCGCCTTCGCGCAGCGTCGGGACGGTCACGCAGTCCGCGCCGCTCCCCGGATGCTGTTTCACGAGCGTGCCCAGCGTGGCGCCCGGGCCGACCTCCAGGAAGACGCGGTCCGGCTCGCGCAGCAGCTCGCCGATCCCCTCGGCGAAGCGGACCGGGTTGCGCAGGTGGAGCGCCCAGTAGCGCGGATCGGCGAGGTCGTCCGGCGTCGCCCAGGTGCCGGTGACGTTCGAGACGAAAGGAATGCTCGGCGTCTTCATCGGCTTGCCGAAGGCACTGCCCCCGGTGATCCCGGCCATGACCGGTTCCATCATCCTGGAATGGAAGGCGTGGGTGGTCCGCAGGCGCAGGCAGGTCACGCCGCGCTCGGCGAGCGCGCGGTCGAACTCCTCGATCCGCTCCGCCGGGCCGCCGACCACGCAGAAGTGGGGGCCGTTCGTGGCCGAGAGATCCAACCCGGCGCCTGAGCTTTCGAGCAGCGGCCGGACCTCGGATTCCGGGAGCGGCACGGCGAGCATGGCGCCGCCCGGCAGCTCCTGGATGAGCTTCGCGCGGCGCGCGACCAGCTCCAGCGCGTCGTCGAGATCGAGCGCGCCGGAGAGGCAGGCGGCCACGTACTCGCCCAGGCTGTAGCCGATGAGCGCCTGCGGGACGATCCCCCACTCCATCAGCAGCCGGCCGAGGGCGTACTCGACGACGAAGCAGGCCGGCTGCGCGAATTCGGTGCGGTCCAGCCGGCTGGCCGGTCCACTTTCCGGCGCCGGGCTGCGCAGAAGCTTCGGCTTCTCCACTCTCTCCGGGGGCGTCCATTCCCCCGGCGAAAAGAGGACCTCGCGCAGGTCGGTCCCGAGCCAGCGGGTGAGCTTGCCGGCGCACTCGTCGACCTGATCGCGGAAGAACGGCTCGGTCTCGTAGAGCTCGCGGGCCATGTCCACGCGCTGGTCGCCGAGCCCGGGAAAGAGGAAGACCACCTTGCGCGAAGCTTTGGCCGGGTTGGCCGTGCCCGACGTGAAGGATTGCCGCAGCGCCTCGGCGGCCGAGCTCCGATCCCGCACCACGACCGCGCGGCGGTGCTCGAACGCCTTGCGGCCGGTCTGAAGGGTCCAGGCGATATCTGCGAGGTTGGCGATATCGGCGTCGGGATGAGCATCAAGGTGCTCGGCGAGTCGTCCCGTGGCCGCGTCGAGGGCGACGGCGGTGCGGGCCGACAGCACGAGCAGCTGCGCCGGCCGCGACGCTGGATCTCCGGGCTCGACCGCGGGGGCCTCCTCCAGAACGGCGTGGGCGTTCGTGCCGCCGAGGCCGAAGGAGCTGACGCCGGCCCGCAGCGGCGTGCCGTCCGACTCCCAGGCCCGGGCCTTCGTGATCACGCGGAACGGGCTGCCCTCGAAGTCGATCTGCGGGTTCGGCGTCTCGAAGTTGAGGCTCGGCGGCAGCGTGCGGTGGAACAGGGCCAGCGCCGTCTTGATGAGCCCGGCCACGCCCGCGGCCGTGTTGCAGTGGCCGAAGCTGGTCTTGACCGAGCCCAGCGCGCAGAAGCCGTTGCCCTCGGCGCCCGCGGTGCGGAACGCCTGGGTGAGCGCCGCGACCTCGATCGGATCGCCCAGCGGGGTGCCGCTGCCGTGGCCCTCCACGTAGCCGATCGTTTCGGGGTCGACGCCGGACATCATCAGGGCCTCGGAGATGACCTCGGCCTGACCCTCGACGCTCGGCGCGGTGAAGCCCACCTTGGCCGATCCGTCGTTGTTGACCGCCGAGCCGCGGATCACGGCGTAGACGCGGTCGCCGTCCGCGATCGCGTCGGCCAGGCGCTTGAGCGCGACCACGCCGCAGCCGTTGCCCTCGACCGCTCCGGACGCCGAGGCGTCGTAGGCGCGGCAGCGGCCGTCGGGGGACATCACGCTCCCCTCCTGGAAGAGATAGCCGGTGCGCAGCGGCGCGCTGATCGACACGCCGCCGGCGAGAGCCATGTCGCACTCCCCGCCGAGCAGGCTCTGACACGCCATGTGGACGGCGACGAGCGACGTGGAGCAGGCGGTCTGCACGGAGACGCTGGGGCCGCGCAGATCCAGCTCGTAGCTCGCGCGGGTGGCGAGAAAATCGCGGTCGTTGAGCAGCAGCACCTGCAGCCCGCCGAAGCTCTCCAGCCGTGCCGGATCGGGCAGCAGGTTCGACATCAGGTAGTAGCTGGCGCCCGAGCCGGCCCAGACGCCGATGCGGCCGCCCCCGGAAAGACGACTACGACCGGGATCGCAGGCGGCGTCCTCCAGTGCCTCCCAGGCGCACTCCAGGAACACCCGGTGCTGCGGGTCCATGGCCTCGGCCTCGCGCGGGGTGAAGCCGAAGAAGCCGGGATCGAAGAGGTCACCGCCGTCAAGCGAGCCCTTGGCGCGGACGTAGCGCGGATCGGCGAGCAGCGCCGGATCGACTCCGGCCGCGGTCAGCTCCTCGTCCGTGAACACGGTGACGGCGTCGACGCCGTCCCGCAGGTTGCGCCACAGCGCCTCGGGGCCGTTCGCGCCGGGGAAACGGGCGGCGATGCCGACGAGGGCGATGCCTTCAGGAGCTTCCGGGGTCTCAGGGGGCTCCGGGGTCTCTTCGATCCTGCTCTCACTCATCCTTGACTCCCTTGCGGCCGCGCAACTGGCCGCGCTTCTGCTGGAGCTGCTTCAGCGCCTCGCGCCGGGTGTCGGTCCGGGCCCGGACCTGCTCCGCTTTCTCTTCGGTCTTCGGCGGCTCGCCCGCCTGCTCCAGGCTGCGCGCCAGGCTTTCGATGGTCGGGTGCCGGAACAGCTCCACGAAGGGGATCTCGCGGCCGAGCGACGCGCGCAGGCGGCTCTGGAGCTTCGCGAGCAGGAGCGAGCTGCCGCCGGCCTCGAAGAAGCTCTCCTCGACGCCGATCTCGTCGAGGTGCAGCACCTCGCGCCAGGCCGCGGCGATGGCGCGCTCCAGGTCGTTGCGCGGCGGCACCACGGACCTCTCCTTGCCCGAGCCTCGCGGAGCCGGCAGCGCCTTGCGGTCGATCTTGCCGTTGGCGGTCACGGGCAGGGAGGCCATCTCCACGAAGGCGCCCGGGACCATGAACTCGGGCAGGGTCTCTTCCAGGAAGCTACGCAGGCCGGCCGCGGAAGGGGCTTCCTGGACATGCGGGACGTGCGGGACGAGATAGGCGACCAGGCGCTTTTCCCCGGGCACGTCCTCGCGCGCCATGACCACGGCCTCCCGGACGCCGGGATGGCGCAGAAGCGCCCCTTCGATCTCGCCGAGCTCGATGCGGTGGCCGCGGATCTTGACCTGTTGGTCGTTCCGTCCCAGGAACTCCAGCTCGCCGTTCGCGCGGTAACGGACCCGGTCACCCGTGCGGTAGAGCCGCGCGCCCTCACCCTGGAACGGATCGGGGATGAACTGCGCCGCGGTCAGCTCGGGCCGTCCCAGGTAGCCGCGCGCCAGGCTGGCGCCGCCCAGCAGCAGCTCGCCCGCGACGCCGACGGGGACCGGAACGAGCCGTTCGTCCACGAGGTGGACGCGGACGCCGTCGATCGGTCTGCCGATCGAGGGGGGGAGCTGGGACAGCGGCTCGATCCGGGCGCTGGTCGCGACCACGCTGTTCTCCGTCGGGCCGTAGTGGTTGACCAGTTGGAACGGCAGAGGCTTGCGCGGCGCGCGCCGGAGGCGGTCGCCGCCGACGTGCAGGAAGCGGAGGGACAGGCCCTCCGGCATCTCCTCCTCCACCAGCTGCTCCGCCAGCGGGGTCGGCAGGAACGCGAAGGTGATCCCCTTGGCCGCCAGCCAGGCCGCGAAACGGCCGGGGCTCAGCCGGATCTCGTCGTCCGGGATGTAGAACGCCGCGCCCGCCGTGAGCCCGGGCCAGAGCTCGAACACGGAGGCGTCGAAGGACGGCGACGCCACGAGAGTCGTCCGGTCCTGCGAGGTGATGCCGAAGCTCCGGACGGTCCACCGCACCAGGTTCATCAGTCCGCCATGGGGAACCTGCACGCCCTTCGGCCGGCCGGTCGATCCCGAGGTGTAGATCACATAGGCGAGGCGGTCCGCGTCCGGCGCGAGGGGCTCGACCGGGTCGGCCAGGGACGGCCGGTCCAATCGGATCACCCGCGCCTCTCCCGCCCAGGAAGGGGCGGCCTCGCCGCGCATCAGCAGCGTGGTCATGCCGCTCTCGCGGGCGACCGCGGCGAGGCGGTCCTCAGGGTACGCGGGATCGAGCGGCATGTACGAACCGCCGGCCCAGAGCACCGCGAGCGCGCCGAGCACCATCTCCGGCGAGCGATCGGCGTGGAGCCCCACCGGGATCTCCGGGTCCAGGAACCCCAACTCGGCCGCGAGCCGCGAAGCGCGGTCCGTCAGGTCTCCGTAGGTCAGCACCGCGCCGCCGTGAACCACCGCGGGCGATGCTGGATCGCAGGCCCGAACCAGGCCGACGACTCCGCCCGGCATCGCCGTCCGTCCCCGCTCATCCACAGCGGTGTCGTTCCACTCGCGCAGCAGCTGCTGCCGCTCTTCCACGGCGAGCAGCGAGACCTCGCCCAGCAGGCCGCGGGGACGGCGCGTCAGCTCCTCCAGCAGAACCTCCAGGTGCCGGGCGTAGCGGGCCACGGTCGGGAGGTCGAACAGATCGGAGGCATACTGGAGGAGACCCTCGAGGCGGCCCCCGTCCTCGACGAAGATGAAGGCGAGGTCGAACTTCGACACGCCGGTGGGGATCTCCTCCGCCGTCAGCCGGACGTCGCCCAGGTCCGCCGTGGGGAGCGGCGCGTTCTGGAGCGCCAGGATGACCTGGAACAGCGGCGAGCGGGAGAGATCACGCTCGGCGTGCAGCTCGTCTACGAGCTTCTCGAAGGGGACATCCTGGTGTGCGTACGCGCCGAGGCTCGCCTCCCGCACCTGCCGCAGAAGGTCGCGGAAGGTCTCGGCCCGCGAGAGGTCGGCCCGCAGGACGAGGCTGTTGACGAAGAAACCGATCAGATCCTCGGTCTCGATCCGGTTGCGGTTCGCGATCGGCGAGCCGAGCGTCAGATCCTGCTGTCCCGAGAGCCGGGAGAGCAGCGCGAGCAGGCCGGCGGCCAGGACCATGAACGGGGTCACGCCCTCCTGCCGCGCCAGGTCCAGAATCCGGCGGGTCAGTCCGGCGTCGAGCGTGAAGGCATGGTCGGCGCCGCGCTGGGTCTGGACGGGCGGCCGTGGACGGTCGACCGGCAGCTCCAGGGCCGCGGGCGCGCCGCGCAGGCGTTCCCGCCACCAGGCGATCTGGCGCGTCAGCACCTCGCCGGAGAGCCAGCTCCGCTGCCAGACCGCGAAGTCGGCGTACTGAACCGCGAGCTTCGGCAGCGGCCGGCCGGCATAGAGGGCGTTGACGTCCCGCACCAGCACGCCCATCGACCAGCCGTCGGTGACGATGTGGTGAAGGCTGATCAGGATCAGGCTCCGCTCCGGCGCCAGCGTCACGAGGAGCGCGCGCAGCAGCGGGCCGCGGGCGAGATCGAACGGCCGCAGGGCTTCGGCCGTGGCGATCCGCCGGCCTTCCTCCTCCACCTGGTCCGCGGGCAGGCCGCGGAGGTCGACCCCCGGCAACGCCACCAGTCCGGGAGCCGCCACGGCCTGGACCGGCCCGTCGGCGCGTTCGGCGCCTTCGTCGCGTTCGGCAATCACCGTGCGCAGCACCTCGTGGCGCCGCACGAGCCCGGTGATCGCCGCGGCCAGGCGGGCCGGGTCGAGCCGGCCTTCGGCCAGCAGAGCCAGCGGGATGTTGTAGGCCGATCCGCCACCCTGGATCCGGTCGAGAATCCAGAGCCTCTCCTGCGCGAACGAGAGCGGCAGGTCGCCCGTCCGGGGAGCCGGCCGGAGCGGCGGCACCGCGGTTGTTCCCATCATCGCATCCGACATCTCTCCCGCGTCGAGCACCGCCGCGGTCATGGCCGACAGGATCGAGGCCTCGAAGATCCGCCGCAGCGGCAAATCGACGCCGAACGCCTCGCGGATTCTGGAGGCCACCTGCGTGGCCAGCAGCGAATGCCCGCCCAGCTCGAAGAAATCGTGGTGGGCGCCGACCCGCGGCACTCCCAGCACCTCGATCCAGACCGCCGCCAGCAGCTCCTCGGCGGGGGTGCGCGGCGCCACGAAGTCGTCCTGGCTGGCGCTCTCCTGCGGCTCGATGCGGGCGAGGGCCCGGCGGTCGAGCTTGCCGGTGGGCGTGAGCGGGAACGCCTCGATCCGCGCCCAGGCCGTGGGGATCATTGGATCGGGAAGGCTCTCGGCCAGGAAGGCGCGCAGGTCGCCGAACCCGGGGATCTCCCCCGTCTCCCCTTCTTCGCCCAGGGCGACGTAGCCGACGAGGCGGCGCGAGCTCGCGGTCTCGCCGCGCACGGCCACCGCGGCCTGCTGCACGGCCGGATGCCGGGCGAGCGCGGTCTCGACCTCGAACAGCTCCACCCGGTGGCCGCGGATCTTGACCTGCGCATCGCCGCGGCCGAGGAACTCGAGCTGGCCGTCCGCCCGGCGCCGCGCGAGGTCGCCGGTGCGGTACATCCGGTCGCCCGGCTGCCATCCCCCGGCCCAGTCGAACGGATCGGGCAGGAAGCGTTCGGCAGTGAGCCGCGGCCGGCGCAGATAGTCGCGCGCCAGTCCCGGTCCGGCGGCCCAGATCTCCCCCGCCACGCCCAGGGGAACCGGATTGAGATTCGCGTCGAGAAGATGAATCCGCACGTGCCCCAGCGGCGCGCCGATCGGCGGGCGCTCGGGCCAGCGCGAGGGGTCGCCGGTCAGGCGGCTCCACGTCACCACGTGAGTCTCGGAGGGTCCGTAGTGGTTGTGCAGCTCCGAGCCGGGAAGGCGCGAGAACAGCTCCACCACCTGGGGGGTGACGAACAGCTGCTCGCCCGCGCTCATGACCTCGCGCAGGTGGGACGGAAACGCGTCGCCCTCCTCCTGAACCCCTGCCAACGCCGCCAGCGCGAGCTGCTGCAAGGCCACGAACGGCAGGAACAGGCGCTCGATCCTCTGTTCTGCCAGCAGCCGGACCAGGGCCGGCGGATCGCGGCGCACGTCCTCGGAGACCATCACCAGCGTGCCGCCCGCCCACCAGGTGGAGAGGATCTCCTGGAAGGAGACGTCGAACGACAGCGAGGTGAGCTGGAGCGTCCGCCCCGCCTTCGCCGCCGAGGTGGGCTGCTGCCACTGGAGCATGGCCGCGAGGGCCGCGTGCGTCATGGCGACACCCTTCGGCCGGCCGGTGGAGCCCGAGGTGTAGATGATGTAGGCGAGGTGGCCGGGGAGAACGGCGATCCCGCGCTCCGTCTCCACCTCTCCCCCGCTCTCCGAGTCGACCCGCACCACCGCGGCCGAACCCTCGGGCACGACCGCGGCGAGCGGACCGTGCGTCACGACCACCGGCGCCCTCGAATCGTCGAGCATCCGCCTCAGCCGCGCCGCGGGCCAGGCGGGGTCGAGCGGCAGACAGACGCCGCCGGCTACGAGCACGCCGAGCACCGCCACCATCAGGTCCGGCGAGCGCTCCAGGAAGAGCCCTACGGGGACGTCCGGTCCCACACCGGCCTGCCGCAGCCGCCGGGCGAGGCTACGGGCGCGCGTCGCCAACTCGGCATAGGTCAGCGTCTCGGCGCCGTCCATGGTCGACACGGCCAGAGCCTCCGGCGTCCTCTCCGCCTGCGCCATCACGACCTCGTGGACCAGCAGCTCCGCCGGGTCGGGCGTCCGCTGCCGGGTCCACGCGGCCAGCTCGATCGTCTCCGGTTCCGTGAGCAGCGACAGCTCGGAGAGCTTCCGGCCGGGATCGTCCACAGCGCTCTGGAGCAGCATTTCCAGGTGACCGGTGAGGCGGTCCACGGTCGCGGGATCGAAGAGGTCGCGGGCGTACTCCAGCGAGCCGGTCATCCCGGAGCCGATCCCTCCCTCGTCGAGCATCAGGGTCAGATCGAGCTTGGCCGTGCCCGTGTCCACGTCCAGCAGCTCGGTTTCGAGACCCGCAAGGACCGGCCGGGGGGCCGGCTTCTGGACGATGAGCAGGGTCTGGAACAGCGGGTGACGGCCGGGGCTGCGCTCCGGCGCCAGCTCGCGCACCAGCTCTTCGAAGGGAACATCCTGGTGATCGTAGGCGTCCAGGGCCATGGCGCGGACCCGCCGTCCGATCTCCCGGAAGGACGGGTCGCCCGACAGGTCGAGGCGCAGCGCCAGGGTGTTCGTGAAGAAGCCGATCAGCCCTTCCAGCTCCAACCGGCCGCGGTTCGCGACAGGCGAGCCCACCACCACGTCCTCCTGGGCGCTGTAGCGGGCCAGCAGGGACTGGAAGCCGGCGAGCAGCGCCATGAACGTCGTCCATCCGTGGCGCCGGGCCAGCTCCGACAGCCGTCCGGTCAGCTCCGCCGGCAACGCAAAGGACCGCCGGCCGCCGCGGTTGGTCGTGCTCGCCGAGGGCGGCCGGTCGTACGGCAGATCCAGGGACTGCGGTGCTCCGGCGAGCGTCCGCCGCCAGTGCGCGATCTCGCTCTCCAGCACCTCGCCGGTCAGCCAGCGGCGCTGCCAGAGGGCATAGTCCGGATACTGAACAGGCAGCTCGGGAAGCGGCGACGGCTCGCCTGATGAGAGCGCCGTGTAGATCGTCCCCAGCTCCCGCAGCAGAACGCCGAGCGACCAGGCGTCCGACACGATGTGGTGCAGCACGACCGTCAGCAGCCGGTCGTCCGGCGCGAGGCGGACCAGGCGTGCGCGGACCAGAGGCCCGGCCTCCAGATCGAACGGCCGCCGAGCCTCCCGCTCCAGCACGAGCAGGGCCTCGGCCTCGCGCTCGCCGTCCGGCAGCGCGGAGAGATCCTCGACCGGCAGCTCGAACGCTGCCACACCTCGGACCCTCTGGATGGCCTCTTTGCCGGAGGCGCGGAAGACGGTGCGCAGCGCCTCGTGACGGCGGACGATCTCGCCGAGCGTCCGCTCCAGCACGTCCTCCCGGAGAGATCCCCGGAGGCGCAGGGCGCCCGGCACGTGGTACGCGTCGTCGGGCTCCAGCTGGTGGAGGAACCAGAGCGACTCCTGGGTGTAGGAGAGCGGCGCCGTCTCCTCGGCCCGGCGCACCAGCGGCGGCGGAGCGGGGAGCAGGCTGACGACCCGCCGCGCCGCCTCCAGCCGCGCGGCCAGACCCGCCGGAGTCGGCGCCTCGAACAGCGCCGTCAGCGGCAGCTCGACCTCGAAGACCGACCGCACCCGCGATACAAGCCGCGCCGCGAGCAGCGAATGCCCGCCCAGGTCGAAGAAGTTGTCGGCCGGGCCGACCCCGGGGACACTGGGAAGGTCGAGCAGCTCGGCGAAGAGGCCGGCCAGGATCTGGGCCACCGGCGAGCCTTCCGCTCCCGTCTCCCCCGGCTCCCCCTGATACCGGGCGGCTTCGGGAGCCGGCAGCGCCCGGCGGTCGACCTTCCCGTTCGGGGTCCGCGGGAACGACTCCAGGCGTACGAAGAAGGACGGAATCATGGCCTCGGAGAGACCGCGCCGCAGGAAGTCCCGCAGCTCCGCGGCGGCGCCGGCTCCCGGCGACTCGGACGCGTTCGGCCGGGGAGTCCACCAGGCCACCAGCCGGCCTTCGACGACCCCGACGACCACTGCGGACACGGCCGGATGGCGGGCGAGCGCGGCTTCAATCTCGCCCGGCTCGATGCGCACGCCGCGCAGCTTGATCTGGCTGTCCGCCCGGCCGAGAAGCTCCAGGTTGCCGTCGGGCAGCGCCCGCGCCAGGTCGCCCGTGCGGTAGACCCGGCCGCCGTGCCCGAAGGGATCGGGCACGAACCGCTCGGCGGTCAGATCGAGCCGGCCGTGGTATCCGCGGGCGACGCCCGGACCGGCCACGCACAGCTCCCCCACCGCGCCGAGCGGAACCGCCGGCAGGCCGCGTTCCAGCCGACCCAGAAGATGAATGCGCGCGCCGGCGATCGGACGGCCGATCGGCACCCGCCACGGCTCCGCCCCGGGATCGCCGGGAGCGCAGACCCAGCGCGTGCAGTCGATCGAGATCTCTGTCGGTCCGTATCCATTGTCCAGGGGAACGGAGAAGTGTTGGTGGAATCGGTCCCGCAGCTCCGGGGTCAGCGCCTCGCCGCCGGAGAACACCTGGCGCAGCGAATCGCAACGCTCCAGGCCTTCCTCTCTTAAGAAGAGATCGAGCAGAGAGGGGACGAAGTGGACGACCGTGACCTTCTGCTCCGCGATGGTCCGGACGAGATAGTCCGCATCCTGGTGCATCCCAGGCCGGGCCAGGACGAGCCGCGCGCCGGCCGCGAGCGCCGCGAAGATCTCCCAGGCCGCGACGTCGAATCCGAACGCCGCCTTCTGCAGCACCACGTCGCCCGGACCGAGGCCGTACGCCTCCTGCGCCCAGAGGAACCGGTTGACCAGGTTGCCGTGCCCCAGCGCGACGCCCTTCGGCTTGCCCGTCGATCCGGAGGTGAAGATCACGCAAGCCAGATTGCCGGGAACGGTGCCCGGCTCCAATTCGACGGCCTCCTCCGGCTCCTCGACGTTCACGGCCGGAACGCCCGCGGGCAACGGAGGCAGGCGGTCGCGGAGACCCCCAGGGGTGACGACGACCCGTGCCCGGCTCTCCTCGATCATCCAGCCCAGGCGCTCCGCCGGAGAGTCCGGATCGAGCGGTACCCAGGCGCCGCCCGCATGCAGGATGCCGAGAAGCCCCACGATCATCTCGACCGTCCGCTCGGCAAACAGGCCGACCGTCACGTCTGGACCGATCCCGAGCTTCCGGAGCCGCGCGCCGACCCTGCGGGCCTTTCGATCCAGCTCGCCGTAAGTGATCCGGCCGTCCTGCCCCGCCACCGCCACGGCATCGGGCGTCTGCGCCGCCTGGGCCGAGACGAGGTCGTGGAGACAAAGGACTGGGAGGGCCTGTGCCGTGTCGTTCCACTCGGCCGCGAGCTGCCATGCCTGCGCCTCGGAGAGGACCGGCAGCTCGGACACCGGCCTCGCCGGATCCACCACGGCGGCGGCGAGGAGCGTCCGGAAGCTCTCCAGCAGCCGGATCGCCGTCGTGGCGTCGAAGAGGTCGGCCCGGTGCTCCAGCGTGCAGGTCACACCGTCCACCCCATCCAGAATGGACAGAGTCAGCTCGAACTTGGCCGTGGAGGTGTCGTAGTCCTCCAGCCGCGCCTCCAGCCCCGGCATCCTCGTCGGCGCGCCGCCCATGCCGCCACCCAAGCCGAGAAACGCGAGCATCGCCTGGAAGACCGGCGATCGCGAGGCATCCCGTTCACCTCCCAGCTCCTCCACCACGCGCTCGAAGGGGACATCCTGGTGGGCCTGGGCCGCCAGCATGCGGCGATGCACGCGGCGCAGCAGCTCGCCGAAGCCGGGCTCGCCGGCCAGCGGAGCGCGCAGGGCCAGGGTGCTGACGAAGAAGCCGATCAGATCCTCGGTCTCCCTCCGGTCGCGGCCCGCGGAGGGGACGCCCACCGCGAAGTCGTCCTGTCCTGAGTAGCGGGCGAGCATCGCCATGAAGCCGCCCAGAAGCGCCGCGAAGAGCGTTGCGCCCTCCTTCCGGGATCGTTGCCGCAGCGCTTCCACCAGGGGAAGCGGCAGAGGCCGCCTCAGCGACCGTCCCTGCCGGCCGGCCACCGGCGGCCGCGGCCGGTCGGTGGGCATCACGAGCGGCGGAATGCCGCTCAGCTCCCGGCGCCAGAAGGAGAGCTGGGCTTCGAGCGCGTTCTCTGCGAGCGTGGTGAGCGCCGTGCGCTGCCAGACCGCCCAGTCGACATAACGGAGCGGCAGCGGGGGGAGCGGCTCACCGGCATAGAGCGCGGCCAGGTCGCGGAACAGGAGCTGGAGCGACCAGCCGTCCGCAGCGATGTGGTGGATCGTGGCCAGCAGCACGTGCTGAGACTCCGAAAGCCGGACCAGGAGGAACCTGGCCACGGGACCCGCCTGGAGATCAAAGGGCCGCGCCACCTCGGCATTCAAGGCGACACGGAGCTCGGAAGGCTCAAGATCCAGACGGGTCAGCGCCGCCGGTCCGGCCACGGCGGGCAGGACGACCTGCACCGGCTCGCCGTCCTGCTCCGGGTAGACGGTGCGCAGCGGGCCGTGCCGCCGCACCACCTCGCCGAGGCTTTCGGCCAGGGCCTCGACGTCGAGCCGGCCCGTCAGCCGAATGGCCAGCCCCATGTTGTAGACGGAGCCTCCCGGCTCCAGGCGGTCGATCAACCAGAGCCGCTGCTGGGCAAAGGAGACCGGCCACGGACCCTCGCCCGGAGCCGGCGGAATCGCCGCCGTCCGGACGCCCTCCGCGCGTTCCGCGCGTTCTGCATGTTCTGCAATACCGGCCACGGTCGGCGCCTGGAACAGGACCGGCACCGGCAGACCCAGCCGGAACGCGGCCCGCACGGCAAGCAGCGAGTGACCTCCCAGCTCGAAGAAGTCGTCGTGGATCCCCACGCTCTCCAGGCCCAGCACCTCGCGGAAGATCGCGGCGACCCGCTCCTCCGCCGGGTTGCGCGGCGGCGCCGAGGCTCCGGTGTGACCCGCCCGGGAGGGTGCGGGCAGGGCCTTGCGGTCCACCTTGCCGTTCGGGGACAGCGGCAGCGCGGAGAGAACCACCCAGGCCGTCGGCACCGAGGCCTGGGGCAGCCGGCCGCGCAGGAACGCCGCCAGCTCGGCCGGAAGCTCCTCTCCGTCCCGGCCCTCGGCCGGGACTATGTAGCCCACGAGGCGCGCTCCCTCCGCGCCATCGGAACGCAAAGCCACCGCGGCCTGGTCCACGGCGGGATGGCTCGCGAGCGTCGCTTCGATCTCCCCCAGCTCGATCCGGATGCCGTGGAGCTTGATCTGATTGTCGAGGCGGCCGAGGAAATCGATCTGGCCGTCCGGCAGCAGCTTCACCCGGTCGCCGGTGCGGTACATCCTCGCGCCCGCCGCGCCGAAGGGATCGGGGACGAAGCGGTCCGCGGTCAGCTCGGGCCGGCCCAGATATCCCCGCGCCAGACCGCTTCCCGCGAGACAAAGCTCGCCGTGAACGCCGACGGGAACGGGCTCGCCGAACGGTCCCAGCACCCGGGCGGCGGTGCCGGCGATCGGCCGGCCGATCGTCACCCGGGTCGCCCCGCGCACTCCGCGCACCCCGCGCACCCCGCTTGGTACCACGGTCCACGTTGAGTAGGTCGTGTCCTCGCTGGGGCCGTACAGGTTGATCACCTGCTCGACCTGCGGATGCGCGTAGATCCTCTCGACCAGCTCGGGCTTCAGCGCCTCGCCTGCCAGGTTGACGATCCGGAGCCCTTCGGGCAACTTCGCCCCGACCAGCTCGGCCATGGGGGACGGCACGCCGTTGACGAGGGTGATCTCGTCAAGCGCTTTCAGCTCCGGCAGGCCGACGAGGTTCGGCGCCAGGATGATCGAGCCGCCCATGGACAGCGGCACGAAGATCTCCCAGATGGAGAGATCGAAGCAGACCGAGGTCGCCGCGAGGACTCCCTGGAGATGCTCGGGCCGGAAGACCTCCAGCGACCAGTGGACCAGGGCCACGGCGCTGCGGTGCTCGATGCCCACTCCCTTGGGCCGGCCCGTCGAGCCCGAGGTATAGATGACGTAGGCGAGGTCGCCCTCACCCCCCGGCCCCCTCTCCCGCGTCTCCTTCCCCCTCCGTGGGAGAGAGGGAACATCCAGGAGCAAGGTTCGACCTTCGTAGAAAGCAAAGCGGTCGGCCAGGGCGGACTCGGTGAGCAGCAGCCCGGCTTCCGAGTCGGTCAGCATCAGCTCGAGGCGGTCCTGGGGATAGGCCGGATCGAGCGGCACGTAGGCGGCGCCCGCTTCCAGGACACCCAGGATGGCCGCGATCAGGTCCGGCGTCCGGTTCAGGCACAGGCCGACGCGGAGCTCGGGCCCCACGCCCATGCCTCGCAGGCGGCTGGCGAGGCTGCCGGCCCGGTTCATCAGCTCGCGGTAGGAGAGCCGCTCCGTCTCTCCAACTACGGCCCCCACCACGGCGATACCGTCGGGCGTCCGCTCTGCCTGAGCCGCGACGAGATCGTGGAGGCGAAGGCCTTTGGGATGGATCGTCTCGTTGTCGTTCCATTCCGCCACGATCTGTCGCAGCTCGGGTGGGCTCAGGAGCGGCAGGTCTGACAACCGGGTGGATGGATCGGCGGAGGCGGCTCCGTTGAGGAGCGTCCGCCAGTGGCCCAGCAGGCGGTCGATGGTCGCCGGCTCGAACAGGGCCACGGCGTGCTCGGCCAGAACATCCCAGCCGCCGTCCGGGCGGGGCGAGACCGCGGCGAGCAGGTCGAGCTTGGCGGTCCCTGTCTCGGTCCTCACCGGCTCGAAGGTCAGCGCGCCGGCCGTCCTGGCGGGAAGCGGCTCTTCCAGAACGAGCATGGTCTGGAAGAAAGGGTTGCGGGCCAGATCCCGGCCCGGCCGCAGCTCCTCGACGAGACGCTCGAAGGGAACGTCCTGGTGCGCATAGGCGCCCAGGCAGGCCTCCCGCACCCGCGCCATCAAGGTCGACAGCCCGGGATCGTCGCCCGTCCTGGCGTCGAGCACCAGGGTGTTCACGAACAGGCCGATCAATCGCTCGACCTCGGGCCGGCGGCGGTTCGCGACGGGAGTGCCCACCGGGATCGCAGCCTCGCCGGTGTGGCGCGCCAGCAGAGCCTGGAACGTCGCCAGCACCGCCATGAAGACGGTCACGCCCTCGCGCCGCGCCAGCCGCGCCACGGCCGCGACGGTCTCCGCGGGAAGATCGATCGAACGGACTCCGCCCCGCGAATCCCGCACCGCGGACCGCGCGTGATCCGCCGGCAGCTCCACGACCGGCAGCCCGGCCAGCCGTCCTGTCCAGTAGCCGAGCTGCTTCTCCAGCACCTCGCCCTGCATCCACTCCTGCTGCCAGGCGGCGAAGTCCGGGTACTGGACCGGCAGCTCCGGCACCGGCCGGCCCGCATAGAGACTCGACAGCTCGTCCAGGAACAGGTCGAGCGACCACCCGTCCGAGGCGATGTGGTGGAACGTCACCAGGAGCCGATGCTCGTCCGCGTCCACCTTGAGGAGCACCGCCCGCCAGACCGGTCCGCGGGCCAGATCGAACGGCCGGCGGGCTTCGTCCGCCGCCCAGCGATCAGCGATGTCGGGGGCTTCCGGAGTCTCGGTCAGATCGACGACGGAAAGCTCCGCGATCGGGGCCAGCTCGCGCTGGACGGGCTCGCCCTCCTCGACGGCGTACACCGTCCGCAGCACCTCGTGACGCTGCGCGATTTCCGCCAGCGCCGAGGCCAGCCGCTCCACATCCAGGGGCCCGGCGATCCGTACTTCGCCGGGGATGTTGTAGGCCGAGGTTCCCGGTTCGAGCTGCTCCAGAAACCAGAGCCGGCGCTGGGCGAACGAAAGCGGAAGGGGCTTCCCCGAAACTCTGGGCCGCGGCTGGATCGGAGGCGCCGACGACGCCCCCGCGATCCTTTCCGCCAACCCGGCCACCGTCGGCGCCTGGAACACCGCGCTGACCGGCAGGTCGACTCCGAAGACGCGCGAGGCCCTCGCAATCAACCGGGTCGCCAGCAGCGAATGCCCGCCGAGCGCGAAGAAATCATCATGGATGCCCACCCGCTCGCGTCCGAGAAGCTCCGCCCAGATGCCGGCCAGCAGCTCCTCGTCCGGCGTGCGCGGCGCGCCGTCCCCTGCGCTCTCCAGCGCTTCGGCGTTCGCAGCCAGTCGGGCGAGAGCGCCGCGGTCCACCTTGCCGCTCGCATTGAGAGGGAGATCCGGCAATACCACCCAGCCCGCCGGGATCATGAAGTCCGGCAGGCGCTCGCGCAGAAAGACCCGGAGATCCTCGGGAAGAGCCGGGGCCACGAAGGCCACGAGGCGCTTGGTCGCTCCCTCACCATCGCCCTCTCCCATCGCAAACATCGCCAATACCGCGGCCTCCCGGATCTCCGGGTGCGTGGCCAGAACCATCTCGATCTCGCCCGGCTCGACTCGGAACCCGCGGATCTTCACCTGGTCGTCGATCCGTCCCAGAAACGTCACGATGCCGTTGGACTGCCGGACCAGGTCGCCCGTCCGGTAGAGCCGCGCGCCGGCCCCCCCGGGGGACTCGAAGGGATCGGGCACGAAACGCTCGGCCGTCAGATCGGGGCGGCCCAGATAGCCGCGAGCCAGGACGCCTCCCAGGCACAGCTCGCCCGGGACGCCCGCTGGCTGCGGATTGCCATGGCGGTCCAGGACCCGGGCGACGCGTCCGGCGAGCGCCCGGCCGATCGGCACCGGACCGGCTTCCATCTCGTCCGCCTGTACCGGATGCAGGGTGGCCGAGATGACCGCCTCGGTCGGGCCGTAGCTGTTGAGGAGCGCAGCGCCCACGAGCGGCGAATGGCTCCAGCGGCGCGCCGTCTCGGTCCGCAGCTCCTCGCCGCCGATGCCGATCAGCCGCAACGTCGGCGGCAGCGACTCGGCGTCCTGAACCCAGCGGCCGAAGAACGCCGTGGGCACGTCCGCAATCGTGACGCCGTGCTCGACGAGCTTCTCCGTCAGCTCCTTCGGCCCCCAGAGCTCCGCGCCGCGCAGCACCAGCGTCGCTCCGGAGATCAACGCCGAGAAGATCTGCTCGACCGAGGCGTCGAAGCCGGCGGACGGAAACTGGAGGACGCGGTCGCTCTCGGTCATTCCATAGGCGCGCGCCCAGGTCAGGCAGTGCTCGACCGCGGCGGCGTGACTGACGGCGACGCCTTTGGGGCGGCCGGTGGAGCCGGAGGTGTAGATGAGGTAGGCGGCATTGACCGGAAGGACATCTCCGTGCGTGCCCTCACCCCCGGGCCGGGGGTGAGGGCCCATCAACAGCACCGCCGCGTTCGTCTCCGGCAGCCGTTCCATCACCCGCTCCTGCGTCACGACCACAGCCGCCTTCGCATCTTCCAGGATGTAGGCGAGGCGGGCCGCCGAGTGGTCGGGCTCCAGCGGGAGATAGACGCCACTGGCTTCCAGAATGCCGAGCGCCCCGATCACCAGGTCCGCCGAGCGTTCGACGAAGAGGGCGACAGGGGTTTCCGGTCCAACTCCCATCGCGCGCAGACGCTCCGCCAGTTCCGCGGCCCTCGCCATCAGCTTGGCGTAGGTGAGGTGCTGATCGTCGACGATCAAGGCGGTGGCGTCCGGGCGGCGGCGCGCCTGCTCCGCCACCAACTCGTGGAGCCCGAGGTCCGGCGTCGGGCCGGAGGGCCTCGCGGTTTCGTCCCAATCCCGGATCAACTCGACCTGTTCGGCCGGCGTGAGCAGCGGAAGATCGGAAAGCCGGCGGTCTGGATCCGCGACCGCCGCTTCGAGAAGGATCCGGAAATGGCCGAGCATCCGAGCCGCGGTCGTGGCGTCGAAGAGGTCGGCATTCAGTTCCAGGGAGAGACCGAGACCACCGCCGGGAAGCTCGGCCGCGTTCAGAGAGATCTCGAACTGGGCCCGGCGCTCCGGCAGCGCGACGGATTCCAGCTCCAGGCCTCCCAGCGAGATGCGGACGCCTTCCTCCCCCAGCGCGAAGGCAGGCAGACCGGGATCGTCTCCCGGGCGGCGCTGCTGGAGAGCGAGCATCGCCTGGAACAGGGGCGGACGGGCCGGGTCGCGCATCGGCCGCAGCCGCTCGGCCAGCAGGACGACCGGGTAGTCGGCGTGCTCCAGTCCCGCGAGCGCCGTCCGCCGGGTCCGGTCCAGCAGCGTCCGGAACGAGGGATCGCCCGACAGGTCGGCCCGCATCGCCACCGGGTTCACGAAGTAGCCGACGACCCCGGCCCACTCCGGCGCGCCGCGGCCGGAGGTCGGGGCGCCCACCGCGAAATCGTCCTGCGAGGCATAGCGGCCGAGCTGAGCCTGGAACGCGGCGAGCAGCGTCGGGAACAGAGTTGGCCCCAGCCCGCGCAGGCGGTCCATCAGATCCGCGGGCAGCTCGGCGCCCCGGGCCAGGCCGGCCCAGGTTTGCACCGGCGGACGCGGGCGGTCCGGTGTCAGCGCCAGATCGGAGACTCCATCCAGCGCCTCGCGCCAGAAGCTCCAGCCCGTTTCCCCGGCCGGGCCGGCCACGCGGTCGTTCTGCCAGCGGGTGAAGTCCCCGTAGCTCAACGGGAGGGCGGGCAGATCGGTCTCGCCTCGATAGAGCGCTCCCAGCTCTCTCGCCATCAAGGCCAGGGACCAGAAGTCGGCGACGAGGTGGTGGACGACCAGGAGCAGGACACTGGGACCGGCGGTCCCAGTGAAAAGCCCGACCCTGACCAGCGGACCCTGAATGAGATCGAAGGGTCTCCAGGCCTCAGCACCCAGATCCGTCACGTCCGTAAAGTCGGGCTCCAGGACCGGCAGCACTCGCTGCACCGGCTCGTCACCCTTCCAGGGGAAGACCGTGCGGAGCGCCGGGTGCCTGTCGACCAGCAGGGCCAGGGCGCGACGGAAGGCTTTCACGTCCAGATCCTGCGCCCGGACCGCCACGGCGATGTTGTACGCCCCGGCCTCCGGCGCCAGGCGCTCCAGGAACCAGAGTGCCCGCTGTCCTACGGAGAGCGGCTGGTCTCCTTCCAGATGAGTCGACGCGATCGGGAGTGGTTCGGACCGATCCGTCTCCAGGTCCGTCAGCAGCCGCGCGGCGAGCGCCCGGAGATTCTCGCCTTCGAGCAGACCCGCCAGCGGAACGGTTACGCCGAGCGCCGCCTCCACGCCTCCCTTGAGCTCGACGGCCGAGAGCGAGTCCAGGCCCATTCCCGTCAGGGGACGGTCCGGCTCCACCGCATCCGCGGAGATTCCCAGCGCTTCGGCAGCCCTCTCGCGCAGGAACGCCACCAGGGCAGCACTCCGCTCGGCTGGCTCCAGAGCCTCCAACTCGACTCGCGTGAGGCGCGGACCGGCCTCCCGAGAGTCGGCGCCGCTCGATTCGGCTACCAGGCGGCTCCGTCCAAGAACCGCAAGCTTTCCCGCGAGATAACGGGTCCGCGCGGCGTGGCGCTGCACCTTGCCGCTCGACGTCTTCGGCACCGTGCCCGCGCGCACCAGCACCACGTCGTAGGGCTGGACCTCGTGCTCCTGTGCCACGGCCCGGCGCACCGCCTCGGCGATCCCGTCCAGATCCTGGTCCCGGCGCTTCTCCACCTCGTGGACCAGCACCAGCCGCTCCTCGCCGTCGATCTCGACCGCAAACGCCGCGCCGCCTCCCGGATGAACGTCGGGATGCCCGCGCTCCGCGGTCAGCTCCAGATCCTGGGGATAGTGGTTCCGGCCGCGCAGGATGACCAGATCCTTGATCCGGCCGGTGACGAACAGCTCGCCGCGGTCCAGGAAGCCGAGATCCCCGGTGCGCAGGAACGGCATCCCCCCATCCGTAAGTCCATCCGCGAGCCGCGCGTGGAAGTCGCGCTCGGTGGCTTCCGGATTCCCCCAGTAGCCCGCGGCGACGCTCGGCCCCGCGACCCAGATCTCCCCCTCGGTCCCGGCCGGCTTTTCCTCCGAGGTATCGGGATCGACGATGGCGATCCGCTGATCCAGCCAGACGTGCCCGCTCCCGACCCGGGGCTCCTCGATCCGTGGTCCGCAGCCCGGATCGCCGCCGCTCACGAAGAGCGTGGCCTCGGCCAGGCCGTAGCAGGGATAGAAGGCCTCGCGCCGAAACCCGCTGGCCGCGAACCGCTCGGCGAACCGCTCCAGCGTCGAGGCGCGCACCGGCTCGGCGCCGTTGAACGCCACCCGCCAGCTCGATAGATCCAGGCCTTCCGGGGACACCTTGCGCAGACACAGCTCGTAGGCGAAGTTGGGGCCGCCGCTCACCGTTCCACCCGTGCCGCCATAACGCTCGATCGCCTCCAGCCAGCGCCGGGGACGCTGAAGGAACGACACCGGCGACATCAGCACGCAGCGCGCCCCGGCCACGAGAGGCTGGAGCACGTTTCCGATCAGCCCCATGTCGTGGTACACGGGCAGCCACCCAACCACGACCGAGTCCGCGGCGGTCGCATCGAGGCCGAACGCCTGGCCGATCATCCGCTCGTTGTGGACGAGGTTGGCGTGCGTGACCATCACGCCCTTCGGCGCCGCGGTGGAGCCCGAGGTGTACTGAAGGAATGCGATCGAGGACGGATCGGGCTCGAGAAGGTCCGAGAGGCTTCCGCTCGCCGTCAGCTCATCGGTGGCGATCCAGCGGCAGCCGGCCAGCTCCGGCACCCGCTCGGCCAGAATGCCGGCCGCCGCCGCAGTACCCACCGCTATACTCGCCGTCGTCAGCGCCGCTCCGGGAGAGGCGTCCAGCGCAATGGACCGCAGCCGCGACTGCGAGCGGTCGTTGAGCCGCGGCGGATAGGCCGGCACTGCCACGACTCCGGCATACAGGCAGCCGAAGAAGGCGGCCACGAAGTCCAGCCCCGGGGGATACAGCAACAGCGCCCGGCCTCCCGGCTCGACCGTCTCTCGCAGCGCCGCCGCGATCGCCGAGGCGCGCGCATCCAGCTCGCCCCAGGTCAGCCGATCCGACTCGACCGAGCTGCCCTCCGGCCCATCCGCCAGAAACAGATAGGCTTCGCGGTCCGGCTGTTCCGCCGCGCGCAGGCGCAGCCAGCCGGCCAGCGTCGAGGGTGGAGCGTGCTTCATCGATCTCATGCTTCTGCGGCTTCTCGGTCAGCCCCCCTTATAAAAGGTTGGCGATCCTAACATCCCGGTCCAACAAGCGAAGCGCGATCCTCGTTCCCACTCCTATAAACTCGAGGAATGAGCTACGCGGCCGAGCTGTACATCGAATTGCTGAAGAAGTGCGTCGGCAATTTCATCCATGACGACGACCTCAACCTGCTCCACGGCAGGGTGGCCGTCGACCCGGAAACCGGCGAGTGCTCGGTCTTCGAAGGCCAGCCGGTTCCCGCCGATCCCCGGGAGAAATACCTCGGGAGCATCTGGCCCTCCCGGGCTCACACCATGATCGGCAGGCCCCGGCTGGACAACCTCCACGACTGCATCCGAAGCGTCCTGGCCGACAACGTCCAGGGGGATCTGATCGAGACCGGAGTGTGGCGCGGCGGCGCGACCATCTTCATGCGCGGCGCGCTCAAGGCCTACGGCGTCACCGACCGTACCGTCTGGGTCGCCGACTCCTTCGCCGGCCTGCCGCCGAACGACTTCGCCAACTACCCCAAAGAATCGAAGGTGCCGTTCGACCGCTTTCACGAGCTGGCGATCTCGATCGACGAGGTGCGCAAGAACTTCGAGCGTTACGACCTGCTGGACGATCAGGTCCGTTTCCTTCAGGGATGGTTCAAGGACACGCTGCCCGGAGCGCCGATCGACGCCCTCGCGGTCATGCGGCTCGACGGCGACCTCTACGAATCGACGATGGACGGGCTGGTCAACCTCTATCCCAAGCTGTCGGCCGGCGGCTACGCGATCATCGACGACTACGACGTGGTGATGAGCTCCAACGAGGCGGTCCACGACTTCCGGCGCGACCGGGGAATCGACCAGCCTCTGGAGCTGATCTCGGGCGGTGGAGCTTTCTGGCGGAAGTAGACGCGGAGCGGATCAGCCGGGCGGGCGTTCCACGACGCTTTCCACGAGATACCAGCCGCCGGCCGATCGCACCCGG
This sequence comes from Holophagales bacterium, assembly GCA_031390755.1. Taxonomy (GTDB): domain Bacteria; phylum Acidobacteriota; class Thermoanaerobaculia; order Multivoradales; family UBA5704; genus DATMER01. The sequence continues at coordinate 34,626 of JANMTS010000083.1, read as the reverse complement.
AGCGCAGGCAGATAGGGGCCGAACGCCGCGGCCAGGTTCTCCGGGCCGCCCCGTACCAGGAAGTACCGGTAGTGCTTGCCGTGCCTCGGGAAGAAGAACTTGTGCGGGCTCCACTCGTCCCACTCGGCGAGCTGGCCGTCCTCCCAGTTCTGCCCCGGCCGGTAGCGCACCGGCGAGTTGAAGAACTGCACGAAGGAAAAGTGGATCCGCCCGCCCTTCTCCACCTGGTAGTAGGCAGGGAAGTGGATGGTCACCGGCGGCCAGGTCCAGCTCACCGCGGTCTTCTGATACATGAGGCCGGCCAGCGACTGGCCCGGCTCGGTGGTCGCCAGCAGCTCCTGCAGGCCGGCGGTCTCCGCGCCGAAGCGCGTGAAGGACGCCAGGGTCTGGCCGAGCTGAAGCACCAGCAGGCTGCTCACCAGCAGCGCGCCCACCCGCCGCCGCGGACCCGCGGGCGGCACCGGCAGCGCCGGGACCATCAGCATGAAGGCCAGCGGAACGATCCGCTCCGAGACGAAATAACCCCGCGCAAACTCGGGCAGCATGAAGAAGAGGACGACCAGGCCCAGCCCCGCGATCAGGAAACGCGACCGGAACAGCAGGCCCTCGCGCCAGTCCGCGTCCGGCCGGCGGGTGAACGGCACCATCAGGACGAGGATGGCGAGCATCAGGACCGAGAGGAGCATGTACTGCTCGCCGCCCGCACTGTTGCCGAAGAGGTGCTCCGGAATCCCCTGGAACTTGCCCGACAGCTCCAGGTAGTAGGGCTGCGAGGCCTGGAGCCGGTCCTGGTAGCGCGTCATGATCTCGTCGTGGTGGAGGTGCGCCCACCCCAGGACCCCCATCCCGAGCACCAGCCCCGGCACCAGCGCCGAGAGCCAGAGGACCAGCCGCCGCCAGTCCGGACGGCGCGCCAGCGCGAGCCATCCCACCAGCCCGATGTAGACGAGCAGGAACTGGAGGTGGATCGTGTAGAAGATCGCTCCGCAGCCGGCCACGAGCAGCCAGGATCGCGCACCGAACGGGCGGCCAAGCGGGCGATCAAACAGCCGGTCGGCCAGCGCGCCTCCGGCCAGGACCAGCGGATAGGCCAGGAGGTTGTCGGCGAAACCCCAATAGAAGGCATGGTTGTAGGTCACCGCCAGCGCGAAGAGCGCATACCAGTCCGGACGCCCCGTGCGCCGGCAGAGGGCGACCGCGGCAGGCAGCACGAGCGCCAGGCAGAGCGAGACCATCACCTTGCCGGCAGCCTCGATGGGCATCACCCACGCCAGGGCCGCCACGATCATCTCGAACAGCCCCTGCGGCCGCAGCAGCGACAGCTGGAACGCCTGCTGGAGGTGGTAGGCCGGATCTCCGTAGTGCCGGATGATCGACGCCACCGCGAGTTGCTGCGGGTAGTCGACCATCGGCAGGTACGGGACGATCCACAACGGGATCACCCAGGCCGCGCCCACAGCCCAAAGAGCGGCGATCGCGAGAGGCCGCGTCTGCGGTCGAATCACGGGTTCCGGTTGCACGGCGAGGACAATGACAGAGGGAGGGACCGGCTGTCGAGATCCACCCGGGAGCCCTGGTCGACGAGATGCCAGCGCTTGACCGAGGTCACCTTCATGGACGCGAGATGCGGTCCGAAGGCGTCTTCCAACCGGCCGCGGCCGCCGCGGACCAGGAAGTAGCGGAAGCAGCCGCCGTCCCGCTCGAAGTCGAAGGTGAAGGCGCTCGCACCCTGCCACTGCGCGAGAACCTCGTCCTCCCAGTTCGCGCCGGCTCGATACCGCACCGGCGCGTTGAAGAACTGGACGAACGACAGCGCGACGCGCCCGCCGCGGAAGACCTGGTAGTAGGCGGGGATGTGCCGCAGCAGATCGGCCGGCGAGGTCCAGGTGGAATCGCCCAGCTCATAGATCAGCCCGGCCAGCGGCTCTCCGGGCTCCGCGCTCTCCAGGATTTCCCGCAGGCCGGCCGTCTCGATCGCGAAGATCCGGAAGCCGGCCACGACCGCCGAGAGCTGGAGCGCCATCAACACGCCGAGCAGGACGCCAGCCGCTGCCTGCCGGCGGCGCGACGGGACCGGCAGGCCGGCGACGCCCACCATCATCGCGAGCGGCGCCAGCCGCTCCGAGACCAGGTAGCCGCTGGAGAACTCCGGCAGCAGGAAGAAGAGGAGGAGAATCCAGGCGGCCAGGCCGGCGAATCGAAATCGTTCGAGGGGTTCCAGGGGCGGCGCCTCTCCATCCTCGGAGCGCCTTCCCCACGGAACGGCCAGGACGAGGATCACCCCGAGAAGAACGAGCCCGAGAGCTCCTTGCGTGTCGTCCGCATAGACGCCGAAGAGCAGGCCCGGCAGCCGGCCCCACTTCACGGCGGTGCTGGAGATGATCATCGGCTCGGTCTCCAGGGAACGCTGAAAACCGGTCATCGCCTCCGCGGAGTGGAGGTGAAGCCAGCCCAGGAGACCCGCGCCCAGAGCCACCCCGGGTACCAGGGCCGAGAGCTGCACCGCGAGCCGGCGGATCGGCGGCCGTCTCACCATCGCCAGCCACCCGACCGAGCCGGCGAACATCATCAGCATCTGGAGATGGGCGCCGTAGAAGACCAGCGTCGAGCCGGCGACGAGCAGCCAGGATTTCCAGCCGAATGGACGGTCCAGGAGCCGGTCCGCCAGCGCCAGGCCGGCGAGGAACAGCGGCGCGGCCACGAGCGAATCGACGAAACCCCAATAGAAGGAATGGCCGTAGGTCACGGCGAGCGCCAGAAGCCCGTACCAGGCCGGCCGGCCGGCGCGGCGGCAGAGCGCGGCAGCCGCCGGGAGCACCGCCGCGAGAGACAGCGAGACCACGACCCTGCCGGCCGTCTCGATCGGCATCACCCGGGCGAGGCCCGCGGTGAGCATCTCGAACAGTCCCTGGGGATGCCAGAGCGCCAGCTCGTAGGCCTGGCCGAACGCGCGGACCGGCTCGCCGATCCAGCGCACCATGGCGGCCACCGCGAGCTGCTGGGGGTAGTCCAGCATCGGCGGGAACGGCAGAGTCCAGAGAGGGACGAACCACGCAAGCGCAGCGAGGCCGAGGGCCCGGCGCGCCAGGCGGGAAGGCGGAGTGGAGGTTTCCGAATGCAAGGGGAAGATGGAGCGGGAGACGGGATTCGAACCCGCGACCAACAGCTTGGAAGGCTGTGACTCTACCCCTGAGTTACTCCCGCAACGAGGAAATGGTGGAGGCGGATGGATTCGAACCACCGTAGGGCGAAGCCCAGCAGATTTACAGTCTGCCCCCTTTGGCCACTCGGGTACGCCTCCTCGTAAAGAACTCTTGTGCGCCGTGCCTTGGAGCCGGCACCCGGAATCGAACCGGGGACCTACTGTTTACAAGACAGTAGCTCTACCTCTGAGCTATGCCGGCGCGGCTCCGTTGGTCAGGAGCCGGGAGAGCATAGCTTCTCTCGTCCCCGCTGGCAAGGCCGAAAAACGAACCGAAAACGGGCCCAGAAGAAAACCGACGCCTCCGCTTCGAAGGCGCCGGATCTTGCGGCTCGATTCTCTCTTACTTCTGCAACGCGAGCGCGTCGATCTTCGCTTCGAGGTTCGCCAGCCGCTCGCGCAGCGCGTCGATCTCGGCATCCTTCTCCGAGACCTGCTTGCTGAGCGCCTGGACCGCCGCGAGGCTCACACCGGCCATGTCCGCCGGCGCGATGTGCAGGTTGTCCTCGCCGAGACCGAAGGCCGCGGCGAAGTCCTGAGCCATCGGACCCAGGTGGGTGGACTTCGTCGTGTCCGCCTTGTAGGTCCAGGTGGAGATCGGGAGGTTGGCGACCTTGGCCAGCACCGCGTCCGGATTGACGTCGACGATGTTGGTCTTGGCGTCGCGGTTCGAGTTCTGGGTCAGCGCGCCGGCGATCGTCAGCGCGCCGCTGCCCTGGAGGTCGAAGGCGATGACGCCCGCGCCCACCTTGGTCAGACGGAAGTTGCCGGACACGTTGTTCGCTCCCCAGGTCGACGGGGTGGCGAGGTCCACGTAGTTCATCTGCACGCCGCCGTTGTTCTCCAGGCGCATCATCTCGCGGTTCGCCACCGTGCCGTTGCTCTCCTTGACGAGGATCTCCGTGTCGCCGTCGCTGCCGTTCACATGGAGATTCTCCGTGGGGCTGGCTGTGCCGACGCCGACGTCGCCGTCCGCGCTGATGTCGACCGAGCTGGTCGGCGCACCTGGGCGGATGCGGAACGGCAGGCGCGAGCCGCCGGTCACGTCACGGACGAAGAAGTTGGCCTCATTGCCGGCCACGTCCCAGGTCTGGGCCGTGAAGCCGCCGGCGGACGTCTGCTCCAGCCGCAGGGCCGGAGTGTTCGAGGTAGAGATGTGGATGTCGAGCACCGGCGTCGCGGTCCGGAGACCCAGGCGGCCCGTGCTGTCGACGAAGATCGAGTTCGTCGCCGCGCCCGCGGTCACCGTGAAGGGAACCTTGGAGCCGGTGATGTCCTCGATGGAGAACTTGTTCGAGGCGCCGCTCGCCGAGTCGTTGGCCGTGAGCAGCCAGTCGTTGGCCGGGAACGCCCCGACGCTCGTGTCCTCGAACTTGATCCGCAGATTGTTCTCCTTGAGTCGGATCGTGTCGAAGCCGAAGCTCTCGTTGTTGACGCAGTCGAAACCAAAACAGCCGCTGCCCTGGACGATCAGGTCGTCCGCGATCACCTGGTCGAGCGCCGTGACGTTGCCCATCGGCCCCGTCGCCGCAGAAACGGCCGACTTCGGCTGCCGCGGCTCCGTGCCCTCGGGAGCGACGATCGTACCGCCCCGCACCACGAAGCTTCCGGACTGGACCCGCTCCTCGGGCAGCCGGGCCTCGGAGCGCAGCCGCTCGACCGCGGCGTCGTCACCCGCGCGACGGGCTGCCGCCAGGGCACTCCGCACCTCGGGAGAGATCTGCGCAACCGCCCGCAGCTCCCACGTGTAGGCGCCGTCGACCGCGCCCTCGACCCTGGAGAGATCGAGCTCGGGCGTCTGCCCGGCGCCGATCTCCTGGCGCAGCACCTTGCCGCCCGGAGTGGAGACCGTGAGGACCGTGCCCTCGTTGACCCCCTGGACATCCCACTGAACGCGCGCCGCCTCGAAGACCGGCTTCGCGAGCTCCGCACCAGACGCAGGACCGGCCACCACTCCAAGGGCGGCGACCAACACCAACAGACTCAATAGCTTTTTCATGCTTGTTCCTCCTTCCCGAATGGGTTCGCAACCACATTGGGCGTCGTTGCACCGCGGTTCGTTACAAAACAGAAACAGCAATGACTACAAAACCGATACTATGGGCAATCCGTATTCTATCATGCTACTTCGGAATCAATCCTTGCGAGTGCGCTGACGAACGGCGTCGTAGAGGACAGCGGCTGCGGCGGTGGCGATGTTGAGGGAGCCGACCCGGCCGCGCATGGGGAGACCGATCATCCGGTCGCAGATCGAGCGGGTGCGGGCGCGGAGCCCCTTCTCCTCGCCTCCCAGGCAGAGAACCACCTTGCCGGTGAGGTCGATCTCCCAGGGCGGCTCGCCCTCGGCGTCGGTGCCGTAGATCCAGTAGCCGTCCTCCTTGAGCCGTTCCACCTCCATGGCGGTGTTGGGGATGCGCTCGATCCGGAGCCACTCGCTGGCGCCGGCGGAGGTCTTGGCCACGGTGGGAGAGACCGGCGCGGAGCCGCGGTCGCGGATGAGCACCCGGCCGACGCCCGCCCCCTCGCACACCCGCAACAGCGCGCCGAGGTTGCGAGGGTCCTGCACGTCTTCCAGGAGAACGACGAGCTCCAGGTCCGCGCCCTCGCCATCCGCCGCCGTCTGGACCGCGGCCTCGCGCACCTCGGCGGCCATGCCGTTGTGAGCCGGCCCGGCCCGCTCGGCGAGCACGCGGTCCGGCACCGCCTCGCACACCACATGGTGGCGGCGGCAGAGATCTTCCACCTCCTCGCGCCGCTTGCCCGTCCGGGCGAAGCTCACGAGGACTCGGACGACGTCATGGGGACGATGGCGAAGAGCTTCCCGAACCGGGTGATATCCGTAAAGGAACATGGAGGGGCAGTCTATCGGAGTGCGGGCGGGGGCGCCCTTTCCTCCGGCACGGAGGAGAGGGATGGGGAGAGGAGGAATGGGATCAATCCCGGGTGGGGGCGCCCTCTCCTCCGGCACGGAGGAGAGGGTCGGGGAGAGGAGGAATGGGATCAATCAGGATGGGATCAACCCCTTCCTCAAACCTCCAGGATCTGCTGCTCCTTGTTGTGCAGCCCCGTCGCGATCTCGGCGATGTACTGGTCGTGGAGCTTCTGAACCTCGTCGAACCCGCGGCGCTCGTCGTCCTGGCTGATCTCCTTGTCCTTCTCCATCTTCTTGAGCTTGTCGTTGCCATCACGGCGGGCCTGACGAATCCCCGTGCGGCCATGCTCGGCCATGTCGTGGGCCTTCTTCACGATCTCCTTGCGCCGGTCCTCGTTCAGCTGAGGGACCGGAATCCGGATCACCTTGCCGTCCGAGGACGGGTTCAGCCCCAGGTCCGACTTCATGATCGCCCGCTCGATGGCGGCGATCTGCGAGGAGTCGTAGGGCTGCGCCACGATCATCGCCGCGTCCGCCACCGACAGGGTGGCGACCTGGTTGATGGGGACGTGGGAGCCGTAGTAGTCGACGGTCAGGCCGTCCAGGAGCGCCAGGGACGCCCGCCCGGTGCGCAGATGCTTGAGCTCGTGGTGGAAATGCTCGACGGCGTGCTTCATGTGCTGCTCGACTTCGCGAAAGACTTCTTTCATGGTTCCCTCCTCACGCAAGAGCCTGCCCTCGGGGACCTGCTGCCCTGATCTTACTATCGGCCCGGCGCAGGCTGTCAATTCACGCCCGCCGGTACCTGCGTCACTAGCCGCGCACGATCGAGCCGACCCGCTCGCCGGTGACCACGCGGCGGATGTTGCCGGAGGCCATCATGTCGAAGATCGCGATCGGAACTCCGTTGTCGCGGCACAGGGCGATGGCGGCGGTGTCCATCACCTCCAGGCCCTTCTCCAGGATCTCCTGGTAGGTCACCTCGGGCAGCAGGACCGCGTTCGGATCCTTGTGCGGATCGGCGGTGTAGAGGCCGTCGACCTTGGTGGCCTTGAGCAGGATCTCGGCGTGGATCTCGTTGGCGCGCAGCGCCGCGGCGCTGTCGGTCGTGAAGTAGGGGTTGCCGGTGCCGGCGGCGAAGATCACCGCCCGCCCCTTCTCCAGGTGGCGCATGGCACGCCGCCGGATGAACGGCTCGGCCACCTCGCGGATGTCGATGGCGGTCTGCACCCGCGTGGGAACGCCCCGCTTCTCCAGGGCGTCCTGGAGCGCGAGGGCGTTGATCACCGTGGCCAGCATCCCCATGTAGTCGCCGGTCACCCGGTCGATGCCGCGGTGGCTGGCCGCCAGGCCGCGGATGATGTTGCCGCCGCCGACGACGATGGCGATCTCCACCCCCAGGGAGTGGACACCGTGCACCTCGTCGGCGATGGCCGACACGATCTTCTCGTCGATCCCGAAGGGCTGCGAGCCCATGAGGGCTTCGCCGGAGAGCTTGAGCAGAATCCGGCGGTACTTTGGAACCAGCGCGGGAACCAGCATGGGAGCCATCGCGGGGGCCGATTCCGGAGGAACGGGGGCGGAGTCGCCTCCCGTCATCCGAGACCCGCCTGCGCCAGCACCTCGGCGGCGAAGTCGTCCTGCCGCTTCTCGATGCCCTCACCCAGCTTGAAGCGGGTGAAGCGGCGCACCTGGATGTTCTCGCCGATCTTGGCGACCGTCTCCGCGATGAGCTGGCCGACCGTCAGGTCGGGGTTCTTCACGAACGGCTGCTCCAGCAGCACGAACTCCGAGAAGTACTTCTCGATCTTGCCGTCGACGATCTTGTCCACGATGTTGGCCGGCTTGCCGGCGGCCAGGGCCTGGTCGCGGAAGATCACGCGCTCGCGGTCGAGATCTTCCGAGGTGACCTCCTCGCGGCGCACGGCGCGGGGCTCGGACGCGGCGATGTGCATCGCGATGTCGCGGATCAGCTCCTGGAACTGATCGGTGCGGGCCACGAAGTCGGTCTCGCAGTTGACCTCGACCAGCACGCCGATCTTGCCGCCGCCGTGGATGTAGGAGCCGACGGCTCCTTCCGCGGTGACGCGGCCGGCCTTCTTGGCCGCGGCGGCGAGGCCCTTCTTGCGCAGGAAGTCGATCGCGGACTCCAGGTCGCCGTTGGTCTCTCCGAGCGCCTTCTTGCAATCCAGCATGCCGGCTCCGGTGCGCTCCCGGAGCTGCTTGACCATCTGGGCGGTGATCTCCATCGGATTCTCCTTGCAGTCTTGCTGTGCTGTATTCGTCTGCCGGCGGACAAAAGAAAAGGTCAGTCGACGCGGGTTCGAGCTGACCTTGTCTCCGCGCCGCCGGACTGATTTCGAGCGGCGCGCCTTGGGAAGGGTTTCCCTTAGTGGGCGGGCGCGCCAGCCATGTCTTTGTCGATGATGTTCATGGGCATCGACATCCCCTTGCCAGCCGGCATCCCACTGCCCTCGGACGCGTGGCCCGAACCCTCAATGTAGGCGTCGGCGACCCGCGAAGCGAACAGCCGGATGGCGCGGATCGCATCGTCGTTCCCGGGGATGAGGTAGTCGATCAGCTCTGGATCGCAGTTCGTGTCCACGATCGCGATCACCGGAATGCCGAGCTTGTTCGCCTCGGAGACGGCGATGTATTCCTTCTTGGGATCGACGACGAAGAGCGCGTCGGGCAGCCCTTCCATGTCGCGGATGCCATCGAGGTTCTTGACCATCTTGTCCCGCTCGCGGTCCATCCGCAGCTTTTCCTTCTTGGTGAGCGGGCTGTTCTCGTCGCCCAGCCGGGCCTCGATCTCCTTGAGCCGCGAGATCGAGGTGCGCAGGGTGACGAAGTTGGTCAGCGTGCCGCCCAGCCACCGGTTGGTGACGAAGAACTCGCCGCACCGGCGGGCCTCCTCGGCGATGGCTTCCTGCGCCTGCCGCTTCGTGCCCACGAACAAGATCCGCTTGCCCTCGGCCGCCAGCGACTGGACGAAATCCACGACCTGCTCGAAGAGCTTGACCGTCTTCTGCAGATCGATGATGTAGATCCCGTTGCGCTTGCCGAAGATGTACGGCTTCATCCGCGGATTCCAGCGCCGGGTCTGATGCCCGAAGTGGACACCAGCCTCGAGCAGCTCCTTCATCGTGACGTCGACCAAGGACATTCTCCCTTCTAAGCCTTTAACGCTTACTGAACTGGAACCGGGCACGAGCGCCCTTCTGGCCGTACTTCTTGCGCTCCTTCTTACGCGGGTCACGCGTGAGGAGGCCGGCCGACTTGAGGCGATCGCGAAGCTCGATATTGAAGATGAGCAGGGCGCGCGAGATGCCGTGGCGGATCGCTCCCGCCTGGCCCGCGCTGCCACCCCCGGCGACGGAGACCACGATGTCGAACTGCTCCGTGGTTTCGGTCAGCATCAGGGGCTGCTTGATGACCATCTTGAGGACTTCGTTCGGGAAGTACTCGTCGAGGGTCCGGCCATTGACTTTCACATTGCCTGCGCCGGGGCGCAGGTAGACGCGCGCTGCAGCCGTCTTGCGCCGCCCGGTTCCATAGTACTGGCTCTGGTTCACTTAGGATCTCCTGACTTGATCAATCGGCTCGCAGTGGGCTCAGCGGGCGGGCACGTCGAGAACGGTCGGCTGCTGCGCTTCGTGCGGATGCTCGCCGCCGGCATAGACCTTGAGCTTCTTGATCTGGCGCCGGCCGAGCGGACCCTTGGGAAGCATTCCCCAGACCGCCTCCTCGACGAGCTTCACAGGGCGGCGCTGACGGCGCTTGGCCGCAGTCTCGCTCTTGATGCCGCCCGGATAGCCGGTGTGGCGGTGGTAGACCTTCTGCTCTTCCTTGCGGCCGGTCAGAACGATCTTCTCGGCATTGAGGACGATGACGAAGTCCCCCGTGTCGATGTGCGGCGCGAAGGTCGGCTTGTGCTTGCCGCGGAGCCGGGTGGCAATGAGCGTCGCCAGACGGCCGAGGGTCTGGCCATCGGCATCCACCACGTACCACCGGCGCTCGATCTCGGCGAGCTTCGGGCTGTAGGTTTTCTTCATCAGCATCTCAGGTCTCTCTCCATCGGAGCTCACGGATGACGTCGCCTCGGCAAACGGGGACTGCCCTTGCGACGCAAAGGACCTCGAATGGTAGGCGGAGCACGCAGACTTGTCAAGAGGCAGGCGCGCCAACGCGCCCCTCGCCGCGAGAGAGCGGGAGTATACACGACTCCGGCTCAACGGTCGAATCCATCATCTCATCAAGGGTGGTCTTCGTAGATCCCGGCCCGCGAAACCGCCTCATCCGAGAGGGCAGGTGCATCACGCAGCTCGTTCGCGAGCTCATCTAGGATCAAGCCCACTCTCAAGCTTTCCGGGACGGTTCGAACCTCGGTCTTCTCTTCCGGATCTACCATGTCTCAGTCCTCGGCTCCCGTCACCAGGCATCCTAGCAGCACCTGTTGCAGCATGAGGATGCACTGAACCAGCTCTTCCCCTCCCACCCTTCGCCTCGACTCCATGAGTTGCAGCTCGACCCGGACGTGGCTGTCGGTGACGCTCCGGCCGATCGCGTTGACCAGGTAGAAATAGGCGAGGGGCTCGACGCCGAGCACGGCGAGGATTCTGGCCAGGCTTTCGAGCCTGGGGGTTTCTCTCCCCTTCTCGTACTTGGAGAGCTGGCTCTTCCCCACGCCGGCCCGCGTGGCGACCGCGGCGGCGGACAGTCCGGTTTTCTCGCGGATCATCTTCAAGGCCGGCCCCAGGCCCTGGAAGAAGCCTCCGGCGTCCCGCGATTCGTCCGTCCCGGCGTCACACATCGGCGAAGACGATCCGGCCGTCGGCGGCAGCCGTGATGACCAGGAGCTCGGTGGACTTCCCAAGGCCGCTGTCCAGCCGTTTCCACGTCGCCAGCCAGCGGCCGAAGTCGTGGAAGACCCGCAGCTCGCACGCCTCGGAGGTGTGGGCCGGCACGTGGAAATCGCCGGGATCCCCGAGCGGATGGGGTGTGAAGTATCGCCACTCCGTGATGGCCTGGAGGCGCTGCCGCGTGGCCTCGTCGTCCCGGCTCAGGTCGAGGCCGGCGGCCGTCTGATCGTCGTCGAGCGCCGTGTCGATCAACCGGGCCGCCGCCCAGAGCGCCTGCCTTATGCGTTCGCCGTCCTCGCCGCCCTCGGCCCCTTGAAACTCGATGAGCTTCTCGAGGATGTTCATGCGCAGCGCATCCATGCCGTCGAAGACCTTCTTGGCGAGCGGCGCGCTACGCCGCCCGGTCACGGTTCCCTGCTCTGCATCCCGGTCGTTCATCTCGGTCACCCTCCACTCGGTCGCTTGTTCACGCTGTTCAGTTCAGATGTCAAAGAGGAGACCGCGCTTCGCTTCACCCGGAACAAGACAAGAGACGGCAGACGGACGGGTCCGCTGCCTTGCCGGAAGCATGGCACGGGGTCATGCTGCGGACCGGGGTGCCACTTCCTGACCCCGGGTCAGCGGATGATTCGTGGTCTCCGGCCCCCGGAAAGGAGACTCTTCATGATGTTTCGAACGGTTCTGCTCGCCCTGGCTCTGGCCACGGGGATGTGGGCGGCGGACGAGGTGGATGCCGGCAATCATTTTGACCCGAACGGCCTGACGGTGAACGCCGGCAATGGCTTCGACCCGGACAGCGCCACGGCGGATGCCGGCAATCATGCGGACCCTGACGGCCTTGCAGCCGACGCAGGAAACAGCTGCGACCCCAACGGCTAGCGGACATCTGGCGGATTCTGCGAACTTTTTTCGTGATGGGGGGCTTGCGCCCCCCTCTCTTTCGCTATATTCATGGAACTTCTTGAATGGAGAGGACACTTGGACCGGCACTTCAGCCCCGAGGCACTGACCCGGCTTCTCACAGGGCCTGCAAATGAGATGGAGATGGTGCGGGCTCTTCGCCATCTGCAGAGCTGCCGCGCGTGCCGGACTGCCGCCGCGGACTGCCTGGCGCCCTCAGGGGGCTGGCCGGCATTGAGGGCTCCGGAGGCTCGCGCGGCCCTCATGGCGCTGATCGGAAATGAGACCCAGGCCACCGTAGAAACGATGGAGGCCCGCGGGTGGTGGATCGACCTGCGGGACCTCAGCCCGGCGGAGCAGCTCAAGAAGATCCGGTCGGTTGCGGCCCTGCGGAGCCTCCCAGTGTTCGAGGCCGTCATGGCCGAAGCGAGAACGGCCGGGCGCACCGACCCTTATCTCGGCGAAAACATGGCTAGCGTGGCGCTCTTGGTGGCCGATCACCTTCCAGAGCCGCCCTTTACGAAGGCCCTGAAGAACGACCTCCTCGGTGAGGCCTTTACTGACATCGCAAACTTCCGCCGTATCGCGGCCGCCTGGGAGGGCTCGACCGAGGCCCTCGCCACGGCCCGGAGACATCTTGTAAAAGGGACCGGAGACCCAGGCTTGGAGGGCAAGCTCCTGTCGATCCATGCCTCGTATTGCACCGACACCGGTGACTTCGAGAAGGCACTCACTCTCGCGGGCAGAGCGGTGGAGATTTTTCGAGAGTTGGACGATTCAAAGAATGTCGCACACAATGTAGTCAAGGAGGCAGGAATTCTTCTGGCCGCTTACAAGCCTCGAGAGGCAATCCAGAAGGCAAAGACTGCAATCCATCAATCGCCCTATCAGGAGCTACGCCTTCAAACACTGGCGCGGTTCATCGTCATCGAGAGTCTGGTCATTCTCGGGCGCCCCCATGAAGCAATCCGCTGGTTCCTGGACGCCAAGCCCGTTTTCGAGCAACTCGGCGACCTTGGCACCCGATTGCGAGCCACATATTTCGAAGCCCGGGTTCTAGACGGCCTTGGCCGTGCAAGGGAATCCGAGAAACTCTTCCGCGACGCGATCAAGGCCTACTTCGAGCATGAGCTGTACAAGGAAGCTTTCATCACACTGCTGTCGCTCTTCGAGAGCTTCTGCCGCCGAGGCGCCCTCGCCAAGGCGGCAGCCCTCTGCGAGGAGGCCATCACCGCGACCGATCAGGCCGGGGCGGCCTGCAACGAGCAGATCTGCCTCGTCTGGAAAGAGCTCCTCGCGACGGTGCGGGTTCGCCAGCTCAGCGAAGGCGAGCTCATCGCAGCGCGGCAGTATCTCGTCCGCAATTGGAGCGTCGCCAGGGCCGGCGCCTTCGTGCTTCCCGAATTCGAGACCGCCCCCGCCTCGGCTCCGCAGCAGCCCGCTCCACCGCCGCCTCCGGAAGGAATGCCGGAAGGCGTCAGCTACCAGGGCGCCCTCGCGGACTACGAGCGGACGCTCCTCGAATCGGCGCTCCAGGAGACGGGCGGCAACCTCCGGGCGGCGAGCCGTCTCGTCGGACTTTCGCGCAACGGGCTGAAGAACAAGATGCGCCGGTTCGGGCTCTGAGCGGGTCTCGCCGTACGCTAGACTGTCCCGCGTGACCGACGCCACCCCCGCCCCTCTCGACAAATCCGGCCGCGCGATTCAGGACATGTTCGCGGGCGTGGCGCCGCGCTACGACCTGCTCAACCATCTGCTGTCCGCGAACCTGGACGTGGTCTGGCGCCGCAAGGCCGCCGAGGCTCTCGATCTTCCGGCCAATGCCGAGGCCCTCGACCTCTGCTGCGGAACCGGCGACCAGTCCATCGCCCTGAAGAAGCGCGGCGCCCGGGTGGCGTCCGCCGACTTCTGCGTGCCGATGCTCGCCATCGCCCGGAAGAAGTTCGCGCGCCAGGGGACGCCCAGGCCGGGGGCGCTCGCCGCCGACGCGCTCGCGCTCCCCTTCCCCTCCGCCCGCTTCGACGGCGCCACGGTCTCCTTCGGCCTGCGCAACGTGGCCGACTTGGACGAGTCGCTGCGCCAGCTCGCCCGCGTGCTCCGGCCCGGCGGCAGGCTCGTCGTCCTGGAGCTGGCCATCCCCGACCTGCCGGTCATCCGGCAGCTCTACCTCTTCTACTTCCTCCGCCTGCTGCCGTGGATCGGCAAGCTCCTCTCCTTCCGCGGCTCGGCGTACTCGTACCTGCCAAGCTCCGTGGTGAGCTTCCCCCAGCGCCAGGACTTCCTCGACAGGATGGCCGCCGCCGGCTTCACTGCGCTCTCCTGGCGCAACCTCACCGCCGGGACGGTGTGCATCTACCGGGGCGAGATTCCGCGGGGCTGAAGAAGATCCCGAGCAGCCCAACCTGCAACAGACAAGGTTTCCCGGGCACCGGGAAAGGTTCTTTTGTTGCAACTTGGACTTCTGGCGCGCCCGCGAAGGTCTTGTTGCAACAAAGAAGCTTGCCCTGGGGGCGGGAGAAGTCAACCCGCAACAAAGAAAACTCTCCTTGTTGCAGGTTGACCTTATTTGTTGCAACTCAACCTTTGCGGCCGGCCGGGAGGGGTTCTTTGTTGCAACAGAAGGTCTCCCGGCAGCCGGGAAGACTTCCCTGTTGCAACGGAACGTTTTCCCGTTGACCGGGAAGCCTTGTTTGTTGCAACTGGAGGTTTGGGTGGCGGCCCGGGATTTCGCTAGACTCTCGCCATGACCGTACTTCTTGAAGGCAAGACCGTTTCCGATGTCCTGAGATCCGACGTAGCCACCCGGGTTCGCGAGATGGTGGCGGGCGGGCTTCGGCGTCCCGGATTGGGCGTCGTTCTGGCCGGCGACGATCCGGCGTCGAAGGTTTATGTCGGCAGCAAGGTGAAGGCCTGCGCCGAAGCCGGGCTCTCCAGCCGCTCCGAGATTCTTCCCGCCGACGTGACCGAAGAGGAGCTTCTGCGCGTCGTGGACGACTTCAACCGCGACGATTCGCTCGACGGCATCCTGGTTCAGCTTCCGCTCCCCAGCCACATCAACGAGCGCCGGGTGCTGGAGCGCGTCCTTCCCGAGAAGGACGTGGACGGCTTCCACTCCCACAATGTCGGCTGCCTCTGGCTCGATCAGCCGGGGTTCGCGCCGGCCACGCCCTCGGGCGTCATCGAGCTGCTCAAGCGCAACAACATTCCGATCGCCGGGCGCCGCGCCGTGGTGGTGGGCCGCAGCTCGATCGTGGGCAAGCCGATGGCCGCGCTGCTGCTGCGCGAGCACGCCACGGTCACGATCTGCCACTCGCGCACGGCCGACCTCGCCGCCGTGACGCGCGAGGCCGACATCCTGCTCGTGGCGATCGGCCGCGCCGGGCTGATCGGTCCGGACCATGTAAAGGAAGGCGCGGTGGTGATCGACATCGGCGTGAACCGCGTCACCGGCCGCGCCGAGGTCGAGGGCCTGTTCCCCGCCAACGAGGCGCGCCTGCGCACGTTCGAGACCCGCGGCTCGGTCCTGGCGGGAGACGTGGATTTTCACCGGGTCGCTCCCAAGGCCTCGGCGATCACGCCGGTGCCCGGCGGCGTGGGGCTGCTCACGGTCGCCATGCTGATGGTCAATACCCTCAAGGCGGCGCAACTGCGCCAGGGAGTGGCATGAGCCGAGCGCTCAAGGTCGGGGTGACGGGCGGGATCGCGGGCGGCAAGTCCACCGTGGCCGGCTGGTTGCGCGACGCCGGCTTCACCGTGGTCGACGCCGACCACCTGGTCGTGGATCTCTATCAGCCGGGGGGCGAAGGGACCGCGGTGGTCCGGCAGCTTCTCGGCGCGGACATGCTCGCCGCCGACGGCTCCGTGGATCGGGCGAAGGTGGCGGCGCGGGTCTTCAGCGACGCCGACGCCCGGAAGGCGCTGGAGAAGGCCATCCACCCGCTGGTCCGCAAGCGCTTCGAGGAGATCTCGGCCGCAGCCCAGGACCAGGGCGTGGTGGTGCTGGAGGCCACGCTTCTCGTGGAGGCCGGTTACGCGCCGATGTTCGATCTGATCGTGACCGTCGAGGCCGACGGCGAGACCCGCCTGCGCCGCGCCATCAACCGGGGGATGGACGAGGCCTCGGCCCGCGCCCGGCTGGTCGCCCAGGGGGACGGAGGCCTGAGGAAGGAAGCCGCCCACCGGGTGATCGACAACTGCGGCGCCCTCCCCCACCTCCGCCGCCAGGTCGACGAGCTGATCGAGGAGCTGGAGCGGATGGCCAAAGCCCCGCGGGAGGGCTGACGCTGGCTCCGCTCCCGTTCGTCCTCGTCACCGGCAACCGCGGCAAGATCGCCGAAGCCCGGCTCGCGCTCGGAGTCGAGATCGAGGCCGTGGAGCTGGATCTGCCCGAGATCCAGGCCCTGGAACTGCTCGACATCCTCAACGAAAAAGCCGAAGCCGCCTGGCAGGCCCTCCGCCGCCCGCTCGTCGTCGAGGACGCCGGCCTCGGCCTGAACGCCCTGAACGGCTTTCCCGGCCCCCTCGTCAAGTGGATGCTCGAAGCCATTGGCCCCGAAGGCATCGCGAAGACCGCGCACGCTCTCGGCGACCCGCGAGCCGAAGCCCGCTGCGGCCTCTTCTATAAGGACGCGGAGCGGACCGTCCTCGCCGAGGGCGTCACCGCCGGCACGCTGGTCCTCCCCGGGCGGGGCGACCAGGGCTTCGGCTGGGACCCGGTCTTTCTGCCGGATGGCGAGACGCGAACCTTCGCCGAGTTGGCCGGCAAGGAGAAAGACGCGGTGAGTCATCGGGGGAAGGCTTGGCGGGCGATGATGGAGCGGCTGGGATAGATCGGCCCTCACCCCCAGCCCCTCTCCCAGCCGCACACCCGGACCCCCGGGAGAGGGGGGCAGCCGACGATCAGCGTCATTCCCATCGTTTCCCGTCCCGCTCCTCTCTCGCTGGGAGCGCCGGCTTCCAGCCGGCTCGGGCGGAGTGTGGAGAGGAGTAGAATGAGGTTCGGGAGGAACCATGGCCACACGCCAAGCCGTCATCGACATTCCTGAGCGGATCCTGCTGGCCGAGAAGATGGACGAGACCTCCTTCGCCCGTGAGTTGATGACGCTCGCGGCCGTGAAGCTCTACGAGTTGGGTCGCCTCTCGTCTGGCCGTGCTGCGGAGCTGGCCGGGATGTCCCGCGTCGAGTTCCTGCTGTCCCTCGGCCGCTACGATGTCTTCCCGTTCGAGTCCGAGTTGCGCGAGTTGGAAGCCGCGCGTGGCTGAGGCCGTCAGCAACACCTCGCCCCTGCTCTACCTCTACCGAATTCAGGCGATCTCTCTTCTACCAGCTCTCTTCGAGCAGGTCTGGACTCCGGACGCCGTCGTGCAGGAGCTGCGCGTGGGCGCCGAGAGAGGCCACGACGTTCCCGACGCCTCCACCTACCCGTGGCTGCGCATTGTCTCTCCTCGCTCCGTACCCTCGGAATGGTTGTCCACCGACCTGGGTCCGGGAGAGCTCGCCGCGCTGGCGCTCGCTCTCGAGAATCCAGGAAAGATCGTGCTGCTCGACGATGCCCTGGCACGACGAGTGGCCGAAGCCGCCGGCCTTACAGTGTGGGGAACGCTCCGAATCCTCCTGGAGGGAAAATCCCACGGGCTCCTCGAGTCCATCGCGCCGTCGGTCGACAGGCTGTCCCAGGCTGGAATGAGGATTTCGTCGTCGATCCGCCAGCGGGTTCTAGCCCTGGCCGACGAAATCTGAGGGCACCGTTTCCGGAAGGGCGGGGGCCCCCTCCCCTCGCCGTGCGAGGGGAGGGCCGGGGGGGGAGAATGGGATCAACTCCCTGCTTTTCCCCCTCTCCCCCGGCACGGGGGAGAGGGCCGGGGAGAGGGGGGATGGGATCAACCGATGGGATCAACCGCTGGGATCAGCCGATCTCAAGCCCGGCCATGCCCCACAGGAGGATGGCCTTCTGCACGTGGAGGCGGTTCTCCGCCTCGTCGAAGATGCGGCTCTGCGGACCGTCGGCGACTTCCGCGGCCACTTCCTCTCCGCGGTGCGCGGGCAGGCAGTGGAGGAAGACCACGTCGCTCTTGGCGTTCTTCATCAGGGCGCCGTCCACCTGGAAACCCTGGAAGGCCTTGAGGCGCTCCTGTTGCTCGGCCTCCTGGCCCATCGAGGCCCAGACGTCGGTGTAGACGCAGGACGCTCCCTCGGCCGCCTCGCGCGGGTCGTTGGTGATCGTGAGCTTCGTGCCCGCGGCTTCGTGATCCTTGCGGGCCAGCTCCAGGTAGTGCGGATTCACCTCGTAGCCCTTGGGCGAGGCGATCGCCACGTCCATCCCCACCTTGGCGCCGCCGAACATCAGCGAGTGGGCCATGTTGTTGCCGTCGCCGACGTAGGTCAGCTTGCGGCCGCGCAGGGCGTCGAGGCTGCCGAAGACCTCCATCAGCGTGAAGTAGTCGGTCAGGCCCTGGCAGGGGTGAAGGTCGTCGGTCAGACCGTTGACGACCGGTACCGTGCCGTACTTCGCCAGATCGAGCACGGTCTGGTGGGCGAAGGTGCGGGCCATGATGCCGTCCACGTAGCGGGAGAGCACCTGGGCAGTGTCCGAGATCGGCTCGCCGCGGCCGAGCTGGATGTCGCGGCTGGACAGGAAGAGGGCGTGGCCTCCCATCTGCACCATGCCGACCTCGAAGCTCACGCGGGTGCGGGTCGAGGACTTCTCGAAGATCATGCCGAGGCTCTTCTGCTTCAGGGCGTCGGCGTAGCTGCCGGGATTGGCCTTCACGTCCGCGGCGAGCCGGAAGAGGCCGGTCACCTCCGCCGCGGACAGGTCGTGGATCGAAATCAGATGACGGGTCATCGAATCTCCTGAAAGGGATGTAGATGGAAAGGTCAGGTCAAAGGGGGTCGCGCTCCAGAGGCATGGTCATGCAGCGCGGACCGCCGCGGGCCCGCGACAGCTCGCTGCAATCGAGCGCCACGACGGCCGGGCCGCCGCCGAGCAGGTCGTGCTTGCCCTCGGCGGCTTCACGTTCGTCCAGCACGCGCCAGCCGCGCTTCGCCAGCTCTTCGAGGGTCTTGCGGTTGCGCCGGTAGAGCACCACCAGGCCCGGCGCGATGGCGAAGGCGTTGGCTCCGTCGGTCCACTGCTCGCGCTGCTGGTCGATCGGCTCGTCGGCGCCGCCGCAGGGCACGACCTCCAGCTCGATCCCCAGCTCCTCCAGCTCGTCGAGCAGCGAGCCCTTGAGAGTAAAGGTGAGGCGCTTCGCGGTCAGGTCCACATGGTAGATGTGGGCCGACTCGGGGCCGCCGGGCTGGATCACCGGCAGATGGGCGAGGCAGAGGTTGCGGTCGAGGAAGGTGAAGACCGTGTCGAGATGCATGTAGGAACGCTTGCGCGGCAGCTCCACCATGATCAGGTGCTGGAACGGGGTCTCCAGCCGCAGATACTCGGCGAGAACCTCGATGCCGCGCCGGTTCGTGCGCTCGGTCAGCCCGACCAGGACGACGTCGGCGCTCGGCACCAGGACGTCGCCCCCTTCCAGGGACGGATACGGAAAGTTGGGGTTGTGCTGCGGCGCGCCCGAGGGCGGCACGTCGATCTCGAACAGCGCGGCGAGGCCCTCGGCCGCCGGATGGTTCTCGAAGATCGTCCGCGCCAGGAGCGGCTCGCGCTCGCGGGCCGTGGTGGCCATGGACGAGATCACCACCCGGTTGCCGACGACGACCTGCGGGTCGCGCTGGAAGAAATAGTTGGGGACCGGATAGACGTCGAAGTAGCGCTGGCGGTCGCGGTCGGACGCGGGCGTGCGGATGCCCTCGACGAGGGTGCAGGCGAGCTCGCGGTCGGGCAGCTCGTAGAGCTGGCGCACGATGCTGAAGGGGACGCCGTACTCGCCTTCCAGCTCCTCCAGCAGCCGCTTGCGGACCGCCGGGTCGCCGACCACGTCGGCCAGCAGATCCTGGGCGTCCAGCACCTCGACGCCGGCCTGCTTGAGCACCTGCTGGAAGCCGTCGTGCTCCTCGCGGGCCTCGTCGCCGTCGAGGATGTCGTCGAAGAGGAGGCTGCCCATCATGTCCGGGACCATCCAATCGATCTCGCGTCCCGGTCTATGGACCAGAACGCGTCTCAGGCGTCCGATTTCCGAGTCGACTCGTAGCGTCATGATGGCTCCCCGATGATTCCCCGGTGAGGGAGGGCGCGCAGGCGTGGCGGCCAGCGGCCCGGATTGGCGGCGGCAAATTGTACCAGAAGCGTTAGAATCCGCCCCGCCATGGCTTCCGACATCCTAGACATTCCTCAGAATCCCCTGTACGAGCGCTACGCCTCGCCCGAGATGGCGAGGATCTTCTCCGCCCGCCACCGCTTCGGCCAATGGCGGCAGATCTGGATCACCCTGGCGGAGCTTCAGCGCGAGCTGGGCCTGCCGATCACGGGCGAGCAGATCGAGGCGCTCAAGAAAGTTGCCGGCGACACGGATCTGGAGCGCGTCGCCGACCTGGAGCGCCGGACCCGCCACGACGTGGTGGCCCACCTGCGGCACTTCGCGGAGCAGGCCGACCGCGTCCACCCCGGCGCCGGCGGCATCCTGCATCTCGGCGCGACGAGCGCGTTCATCACGGACAACACCGACATCCTGCTCTTCCGCGAAGCCCTGGAGCTGCTCGCCGGGCGCCTCGCCGCCACCGGCCGCGAGCTGTCGGGATTCGCGGAGCGGACGCGGGCGATCCCCTGCCTCGCCTACACGCACTTCCAGCCGGCGCAGCTGACCACGGTCGGCAAGCGGGCCTGCCTCTGGCTGCAGGATTTCCTGATGGATCTCTCGGAGATCCGGCACCGCCTAGCGACCCTGCGCTGCCGCGGCGTGAAGGGGACGACCGGCACGCAGGCGAGCTTCCTGACGCTCTTCGGCGGGGATCATCAGAAAGTCCGGGAGCTGGATCGGCGCTTCGCGCAGCGCTTCGGTTTCCCGGAGAGCTTCCCGGTGACCGGGCAGACCTACTCGCGCAAGCAGGACAGCCAGCTTTTGCAGACGCTCGCCGGGATCGCCGAGAGCTGCCACAAGTACGGCACGGATCTGAGATTGCTCCAGGGGGTCGGCGAGCTGTCCGAGCCGTTCGACGCCGAGCAGGTGGGCTCCTCGGCCATGGCCTACAAGCGCAATCCGATCCGCGCCGAGCGCATGTGCGGCCTGGCCCGGAAGCTGATGACCGACTCGCTCAACGGCCCGCTCAACGCCGCCACCCAGTGGCTCGAACGGAGCCTGGACGACTCGGCGAACCGGCGGCTGGTGATTCCGGACGCGCTGCTCTGCGCCGACGCCATCCTCGGGCTCGCGGCGCACATCGCGGCCGGCCTGACGGTGCGGGACGAGATGGTGTCGGCCAGGGTGGCGCGCGAGCTGCCGTTCATGGCCACCGAGACTCTTCTGATGGAGGCGTCGCTGCGCGGGGGAGACCGTCAGGAGTTGCACGAGAGCATCCGGAGATACAGCCTGGATGCCCAGGAGAGTCTGGCCAAGGGGGGAGGAAATCCGTTGATCGAGAGGATCGTCGCGGACCCGGCCTTCCGTCTGAATGCCGAAGAGGTGGAAGGCTGGCTCGACCCGGTCGGATTCACCGGCAGGTCGGCAGCACAGGTCGATGATTTCCTGAAGGAGGTTGCGGAGCCCGCGCTGGCCGGATTCGCGCAGGCCGAAATTGCAGCGCCTCGCGTCTGATCGCGCACGGAGCCGCACATGTAGACACACGCCCGCGCGGCGTAAACAAGGTGAAAATCACCTTTGTGGTAGGATACGCTGCAGCGCAGGCTGTTTCAGCGCTTCACCTGGACCGAGAGCTCTCACGAAGATGGCTCCAACCACCTTACGGAGATCAGCAAGCCCATGCTGAACCACCTGAGCCGAGTTTCGATCGCCACACGTCTACTGGCCGTGGTTTTGCCCCTCTTTCTCACTGCGGCCTGCTCGCTCAACCGGCGGCCCGACGACAACGGTCTCAAGCTCGGCAAGCCCCTGCAAAGCGGCTCCGCTTCCTGGTACGGCCCCGGCTTTCATGGCCGCCGGACCGCCAGCGGCGAGAAGTACAACATGTACGATCTCACCGCCGCCCACCCCACCCTGCCTTTCGGCACACGTCTCAATGTACGCAATATCCGTACCGGCCAGATGGTCACCGTCCGGGTGAACGACCGCGGCCCGTTCGCGAAGAAGCGGATCCTCGATCTCTCCTATGAGGCGGCCCGCCAGGTGGGCGTCTGGGGTCCGGGAACGGCCATCGTCGAGATCTACCCGGCTTCAGCCTCGAATGTCCGTCCGGTCGAGCCGCTGACGCCTCCCATGGTGGTGGTCGAGGTGAGCAACGACGACGGTCTGCCGGCCAGGTACACCGTGCAGGTGGGAGCCTTCGACGATGCGGGGCGGGCGGTCGATCTTCACCGGCAGATCTCGCGGATCTACCCGGAGGTCTTCGTCCACTCGGACGGAACCTGGAACCGGGTGCAGGTCGGGCTCTTCACGGACCGGGACCAGGCGGAATCGCTCCGCCGGGAGCTGGCCGCGATGGGGCTGACCTCCGTGGTCGTCGCGACCCGCTGATCGCACGTCCGTTGAAGTCGTCCAGATTCCTGCCGCTTCTGCTGCTCGGGCTGCTTCCCGCTGCAGCCCCGGCCGCTCCCGGGCGCCCGAACGTGCTCGTGATCCTCACCGACGACCAGACGGTCGAATCGGTGAGGGTCATGGACCGGACCCGGAAGCGTCTCGCCGACGAGGGGACGACGTTCTCCAACGCCGTCGTGTCCTACCCGATGTGCTGCCCGTCGCGGGCGACGGAGCTGACCGGCCAGTACGCCCACAATCACAAGGTGCTGGGGAACTACCCTCCGGACGGCGGCTACGGCCGGCTGGACCACTCGAACACCCTGCCGGTCTGGCTCCAGGAAGCCGGGTACGAGACCGCCCACGTGGGCAAGTACCTCAACGGTTACACCGGGCCGGAGGTGCCTGCGGGCTGGACGCACTGGTTCGGGCTCTCCGATCCGAGCACCTACCGGGTCTACGACTACACGGTGATCGACGACGGCCGGCCGGTCCACTACGGCGAGGCGGAGAGCGACTACCAGACCGACGTGCTGGCGCGGAAGGCGGAGGAGATCCTGCGCGGGATGATCCGGTCCGGGCACCCCTTCTTCCTGAATGTCGCCCCCGTGCCGCCTCACCAGGAGCGCAGCGACGAGGACGCGCGCGGCACGCCGCCCCGGCCGGCCCCCCGCCACCAGGGGATGTTCGCGGACGAGCCGCTGCCGGCGAAGGCTTCCTACGACGAGCCGGACGTGGCGGACAAGCCGCCGCACATCCGCCGGCTCCCCCGTCTCGGTCCGGCGAAGAAGGAGCTGATCCTCCGCACCTACCGGGCGCGGCTGGAGTCGCTCCAGGCCGTGGACGATCTCGTCGGGCGGCTCGTGGACGTGCTGGAGGAGACCGGGCAGCTCGACCGCACCGTGATCGTCTTCGCTTCGGACAACGGCTTCTTCCTGGGCGAGCACCGGATCGCGGACGGCAAGCTGCTCCCCTACGAGGAGTCGATCCGGGTGCCGCTGATCGTCCGCGGCGGCGGCTTCCCGGCCGGGCACACCGCGGAGCAGCCGGTCGCCAACATCGATCTCGCGCCGACCCTCGTGCAGCTGACCGGAGCCAGGGCGCGGCGGAAGATGGACGGCCGTTCGCTCCTCCCCCTGGCCCTGGACCCGTCGCTCGGACTGGACCGGTCGGTGCTGATCGAAGGGGGCAGCCGGAATTCGGCCAAGCCTTCGTACGAGGCGATCCGCACCTCGCGCTGGCTCTACGTGGAGTACCGGACCGGAGCCCGGGAGCTGTACGACCTGCAGGCGGACCCGCTCCAGCTCCGCAGCCGGCACGATGCGCCGGCCCTGAAGGCCGTCCGCACCGATCTGGCCCGCCGGCTGGCCCGGCTGCGGACGTGCGCGGGACCGAGCTGCCGGTAAGCATCTACATCTTGAACGCGGACGCGTGTCAATCGATCGGCTGAGGGCAAGCCTCGGGGCCGAGCCGTTTCTGGGTGCGCTCGCCGGATCGGACTTGAAGCGCCAGGCTGGCTCCTTCGAGGGTCAGCGTGTAGGAGCCCGGGGGCAGCCCCTCCAGAGCAAAGGGACGTTCCGGAGCGATGACAGCCGGGATGCCCAGCAGTTGCAGCATCCAGGTGAGATCCCAACCGTCGGAGGTCAGGACGCGAGGTGAGCCCTGGCAAGCCTCGCTCTCCACCAGGATGCCCTCATGCCGGCGGGCAAGCGTCAGGGTCAAGCGCTCGCGAGCCTGGTCCAGGGTGGCCCAACTCCCCAGGCCCCACGTGCTTCCAAGCAGGGCCGCGGCACGGACACGCACCGGGAGGGGAGGCTCGAGCGAGGCGGAGGCTGTGCCCTCGGCCGAAGCCGTGAGAATGCGAAGCCCCTTTCCTTCCTCTTCGAAGAAGACAAAGGCTCCCGCCGCCGGCAAGCCTTCCGAGTCGGAGACGTTCACCTCGATTTGCCCTTCTGCACGGCGGTCCAGGGTCAGGAGGACGGGATCTCCGACCCTCCCGGGAGTGAGCTCGACCTCCACGACAGAGCTGCTCAGCTCACCGGACCTCGCCTCGAGGACGGCGCTGGCTCCAGAGAGGCCGGTGAGCGTGAAGCTCCCGTCCCGGCCGGTGAGGGCAAGGGCGCCGGCTGTCAATTCCCGAACCCGGGCGCCCTCCACGGGCCGTCCTTGATCGTCCTGAACCTGTCCCGCCACCGCCAGCCCCGGGAACGAGATCACCGTCTCGACGTGAGCGAGCTCGGGAATCTCGACAGCCTGTGGGCTTGAAAACATGCCGGCTTCAGCCGTCCAGGAGACTTGCCATCGGCCAGGCGTCAGGTCGGTCGTCATGAAGCTGCCGTCCGGGCCGACCGGAACCTCCACCTGGGGACGGCCCTCTCCTACGATCGTCTGCCGCCGCAACCCGCCGGGAGAGGCGACATTGTCGATGCGGCTGGCCGCCGACACGGAAGGAGACTGCCAGAGGAGCAGCCCCCGCCCCGAAGGCGCGCCGCCGATGCGGACGAGACCCGCGACGGTCAGGTCGGCGCGCTGGCAATCCACGTCCACTTCGGCGGCATCCGCCGGCACGGTCACCTGCCGTTCGCAGAGCAGCTTCCGCTCCGACATCACAGACACGAGAACCGGGCCGGGAGGAATATTGCGCAGGATGGCTTCGCCGTCGCGCACCGGAGCCGTCACCAGGTCGGGCTCGATCCAGCCGCCTCGAAGGTCCGCGCGCGCCACGGCCCCCCCGTCCGGCATCGAGGCACCGGCCGGAGCCAGAACCCTCAAGGTGACTCCTTGAGTCAGGCGGATCTCTCCCAGGTCGACGGCGGACGAGTCTTCGGCCAGGGAGATATCGAGATAGGAGCGCGCAAAGCCTGCCGCGTCGACCCTGAGCAGAGCCGTGCCCGCGCCCAGGCCGGTCAGCGCAAAACCGCCGTCCTCGCCCGTGGAGGTCTCCACCAGATCCCGGGCCGCCCAGGCGAAGAGCGGACCGTCCGGACCCGGCCGCGGCAGCCAGATCCGCGCTCCGGCGACCGGCGCACCGTCGTCCTCGTTCACGACACGGCCCGTTACAGCAAGACCTGGAAGGGCCACCAGGTCTCCGAGGTCGCTGAGGCTGCCCGCCGCCCCGCCCGGCACTCTCAGGCGGAGCTCGCGCGCTCGGGGGGACCGCAGCACGAGCGTGATGCTTTCGCCCGGGGGAAGAGCCAGCTCGAACGCTCCATCCTCGGCGAGGCTCCCCTCGGACTGACAGGATGCCTGCTCCGTCTTCACGGAGCCGCCTGCGGCCGGCACGCCCGCAGACTCGAAGAATCGGCCTCTCACGCCATGAGCGCGCGGCAGTTCGATCCTCACCTCACCGGGCAGGGGAGGATTGAGCTGAGCCTTGCCGGGCAGATGCCCTGCCGCGCTCGCGCTGAGCTTGAGCGGGGCTCCGGGAGCCACGTCCGCGAGCGTCGCGATTCCACGGGCATCGGTATCCGCGGCGCGGCCCGGTCCGCTTTCGATGCGGGCGTTCGCCACCGGCTCTCCGAGCTCGTCGACCGCGGCGACCACGATTGGCAATCCAGCCGTGAGTGTCTGTGCGCCGAGGGTCGTCTTGCCGGGTGCCGCTTCCAGCTTCTCGCCGAAAGGAGCGAAACCGGAGGCCCGGGCCGACAGGTAGACCGGCCCGGGCGGCACGCCGGCGATCTCCCACCGGCCATCCGTGCCGCTCCGGCCGCGGGCGCGGAAGAGCTGAGCCACCTCGGGAGACACCCAGCTTTCGATCTCGAGAGCCACTCCGGGGACCGGCCTTCCTGCCGCATCCACGGTTCGGCCCGACAGGGTCGCACCCTGCTCGAGGCGCAGCAGGCCCGGGAGCTCGCTGGGCCGGCCGCGAAGGGCCGCCGGGGCGAAGCCGGGCTTGGCCACGGTGAGAGTGACCTCTTCGAGGTCGGGCAGGCCGGGAAGCTCGATCCGCCCGGTTTCGGTGCGCAACGTCGCCCACAGGCGCTGTTTTCCCTGACGCGCCGTCCCTTCCAGAGCCGCTCCGTTCACCCCGGTGAGAGGCTCTCCAGACGCATCGACAACTTGAATCCGGATTCCCGCGGCTGCGGCTGGAGCCAGCAGGACCGAGGTCTGCGTCGGCGACGCGTCCACCCACCACGAGCCCACCGCGGGGCCGGCCAGCCGGACGCGGATTCTCTCCCCGGGCTTGCGGGGAATCACGATCCGGCCGCCCTCCGGTGCAGGCCAACTCGGCAGAGCGGACTCGGGAAGATCGCGCCACATCTCGACCGGCGCAGCGATCACCCGGGTATGAGCGGGCAGGCGAGTCTTCGGCGAGCGGACGATGCGGATGTCCAGTCGTCCGTCGTCGTCCGGGAGTCGGGACTTGCCGATGTTCCCGGGCTCGACACGCCGGGGTGCGCGCCTCTCGGACCAGACCCAGGCATGCTGGACATGCGCTCGCTTCGTTTCATCCAGTTGCGGAGTGCCCCAGACCGATTCGACGGAACCGTCCACAGACACCAGCCGCCACTGATCCTGGCCCACGGCCCACTGGAGCCAGAAAAAGACGAAGAACGAGAGCACCGGAGAAGCTTCGCCTGAGCGGTCTCAATATTGATAATCGGTACAGTACCCAAGACCGGCACTGTCGCTGACACAGACGCTATAACCGGTGGCCCAGCCGGTGGAGCATTCGGCACAGACCCCTCCAGAGCCGCCGCAGTAGCCGCCATAGCCGGCCAGAAAGCGGGCAGACGAGTTGCTCCAACTGGCGCAAGTGGTTGGGAACTGGGAATTGGCGGTTGGCACAATGAGGACAGACGAAAGAAGGGCAAGGACCACAACGAGCCCAAGTGTCCAACGGTGAGCAGGCTTCACAACTTTTCTCCTTTCTGCGATGGAGCCACCGCAACCACGAGCCGGGAGACCTCGGAGGTCATTGCATCCCTCTTGAAGGCACTCAGGACGAACACGATCCTGTTGCCGCGGACATCCCCCTTCAGGGTTGCCAGGTCGCTCTGCGCTGTCAGCGGTATGTTGTACGTCTCGATGTCTCCCGTCTTCGTCAGAACCTTGAGCTGCCAGTGAACCTGGCCCTGCGAAAGGCTTCGAACAACGAGGCCCGGACCCTGCTCCAAGGGAAGGATGTCGTCCAGGATGCGGCGTCGATTCAGCCAGGCGGCACGCCCGAGCCAGTCGACCGCATAGCTGCGCACCTGTTGCTGACTGAGGCTGGCGCAGTCGGTGTCGAGCCCGACAATGGCCGAGTCCCAGGTCCGGAGGAGCCGTCCGGCGGCGCTGTAAAGATGAATTCCAGGCTGGACGCCGGCAACGACCAGGAAGGTTCCATCCTTCATGAAGCGCGCTCCGCCCATCTGGAACGTCGAGCATGCGTTCAGGTTCTTGGCTCCTGGTCCCGCCGCATCGTAGGCGACCGGCTTCAGGTCGGCCAGCCCCCGGCGAAGCGAGCCGATCCAGGCGAGAGCCCCCTCCGGTGCGAATCGGCCCTTCGCGTCCCTCCTGGCGGCGACGATCAGAAGCTGGTCTTTCGATACGTCGAGGTCGTGGATGGAATCGAAGGCCTCCTCGGCGCGCGAAGGTGTCCCGATCGGCCTCCAGGTCACCCAGAGAGGGCCGCTGGCGGCCAGGTATTCCGGGGAGGCCGCCAGGAGATAGGAGAAGGCCCCGCCCGGCTCTCTCATGCCCGGAATCATCTTCACGATGCGGGGGTGCGCGAAATCCAGGGAGGCTTCGACGGCTCCTTCACGGAGGAGGGACAGGTAGACGGAGCTCTCGCTCGCCCAACGAATGTCCACGGCCGTGGAAAGTGCAGGAGGCATCGGTCGATCCGACGCGATCCGCAGGGCTGGGACGGCCGCCGGCGCAGCCCCTGCCGATCCCGCGAGCGCCACGCCGAAAGCGCAGAGGGCCATCGCGAGGGCAGCAAGGACCGAGCCGCACCTGCCTGAGAGGAATCGACAAGGTTCCGGTGAGCGCATGACTTCCTGAAACGCTAGCAGCGAAGCGCCCCCCGGTCAATCGGACTTGAATGGGCGCCCATATCGTTGCCCTGGGAATCCCGACTGGAGGCGGATCCGAGTAGGACCGATCCTTCTCACTTCGGCGCCAGCTTGCGCTCTACGTTGGCCCCTACACCCACCCATAGCGAACGACGTCCTGCGCGTTCACGTAGACCATCAGCACTGCCAAGGCGATCATCCCGAACGAGGTCAGAGGCACTCGCAGCCTCGCCAGGCGTGGAAAGATCGCCTCCAGGCAACTCATCGTGATTTGCCCACCGTCAAGGACTGGGATCGGCAGTAGGTTCAGCATCGCAAGAGAGATGCTCAGAGAGAGCCCAAACTCCCAGGCCAAGCCCGTTTCAGCGAGCCGCCCCCCCTCGATCACAATTCCGACGACGCCCGACAAGGATTCTGGTCGTGTCAACAAGGTGGGGAGTATGGCGAGAAACTGCCCGCATGCCGCGAATAGCTGCCCGAAGGGTGCTACAAGAATCTGGTAGGCCGACGAGCTTCCTGCCAGTACATTGAGCCCAGCGAAGACAGGGAGCGTCACCAACAGATTCGCAAGCGGACCACCCACGAAGAAGATGAGCCGCTTACAAAGCCACCCAAGGGGAACGCCCTCAGTGAGTACTCCACCTGTCCATACCGCCGCTTCCACAGCTTCGGGCCGAAGCCCACCGAGAAGCTGGCAATCGGTACACCTACCAGTCTCGCAGCCACGAGATGCCCAAGCTCATGGACGACAACCAGAAGGCTCAACAGTACAAGGACTCCGAGGTAGATCATTCTGGGCTCCCGAATCCGTAAGTCAAGTTTACTTGCGCTTCTCGTGCCCTGCGCGATCTCCATGCCGTCGAACGTGGTTGCGCCTCAGCGTGCGGCGCTAGCAGTCCGCTCGATCGGCGTGGGTTGGGCGGTCCTTCACTCCTTACGCACCCATTCCCAGGCTCCTGATTTTACAATTCCGCTAGTTGAATAACCAATCCACACCCCGCGTAGATGACTTCGTGTACTTATATCCGCGATGAGTTGAAAAGCTCCATGATACCCGCCTTTGGCTTCATCGTACCAAGTACCGGTGATGTAGCGATCCTCGATAGAAGGCGGCACCGCACGACTGGATCGTAGTCGTCTCGCACAGCCGGAGATCTCTGAGATCCCAAAGGAGGATGCCCGACCTTTGGACCTCGGATGGGAGTCGGAAGCCGACAAGGTCGCCGACCGTGAGAATGTGACCATCGATCTCTGGCCTGCGTTGGTAGTAGGCGTGGACCGTGATGCCCGCTAGCTCGCGTGGCTCAGTGACGTGGAAGACGAACACGTCTGATACCACAAGGGAGCCATCGTCGAGGTGATCGGTGTAGGACTTGGGCTCGAGAGCAGCGATCCGAGCGACAACCTGTTGCCCCGTCCCGATGTCCGGCGTGGGAGGCGAGGAGAGACGAGATGGAGCGGTCGAGCCGCAGCCGATCGCAGACCCGACCAGAATGAACAGGATCGTCGCCCTTGCGTTCTTCATCCGTGCCCCCCCACCAGGCTGCACCGAGACGTTAGGTTTTGCGTATGCAGCTCCACCCCCTCAGCGGCTACTCCAATTCTACTCCGAGCACCTCGACAAGGCCATAAGTGCCCAGGATGCTCCGTCTGAGGAACCTTCGGTCTAGAGAGCGGCCGGACGCCCCGGGATGAGGTCTCCCCGCTTCATGGATGCCACCTCAAGCGGTTCACCGTCGTCATTGGACCCTCCTGGGCGGAGAGGGCGGCTCCCCCCAGGAGGTCGAGTCCGCCGCGGAGCACCTCGTCTCGGGGTAGAGGCACCCCCAGCAACCGAGGGAAAGGCGCTTTCCCCCGATTCGGCGTCGACTTGGATGCTTTCGTCCTCAGCACGAACGCGTTCGTCCTCAGGACGAATGCTTGCGGGTTCACGACGAACGCGTGCGTCGGCCGACTTACCGGTTCGTGCTCAACATGGATGCGTTCGCGTTCAGGACGAACGCGGACGGGTTCGGGACGAATGCGTTCGTCGGCCGACTTGGCGGTTCCTGCTGAGGATGAACGGGTTCGTGTTCAGGACGAACGTGTTCCTGTTCACGCCGAAGGCTCTCGGCGGCCGACTTACCGGTTCGTGCTCAGGACGAACGCGGACGCGTTGAGGACGGACGCGCTCCTGTTCACGACGAATGCGTTCGGCGGCTGACTTCCCGGTCCGCGCTCAACACGGACGCGTTCGCGCTCAGGACGAACGCGTTCCTGTTGACGACGAGAGCTTACGGCTTGACGGCGAACGCGTCCGTGTTCAGGGCGAACGCGTTCGGCGTCGGGCCGGAGAGGCCCCTTCGACGTTACAGCCTGCCCAGGAGCTCCTTGATGCCCTGGTCCAGCCGGTGCCGGTCGCGGTGCCGTTCGAGGCCGATCTGCACCAGCCGGTCGACCAGCATCGCAAGCGGGATGCCAGACCGGCTCATCGAAACGGCAGGCACTCATCCCCCCACCTCATCCCCGGCCCCACAGACGGCGCCGCGTGCTCCGGCACGAGTTTCCACTCCCAGTATTCCGCGCCTTCCGCTCAATCAGCACCTATTCTGAAATGACATTCGCTATGTCCTTTCCGTTTTGTATAGCGGGCATGGCAAGACGTGTGCGCTTTGTGCCCCCCCGGGGCTCGCTGGTGGAGGTGACGGTCCGGACGGCCCAGTCCGAGTTCCTCCTGCGCCCGAGCCCTTCTCTGAACGACCTTGCCGGAGGCGTCTTCGGACGCGCTCAGGCCAAGGTGCCGGTGCGTGTCCATGCCGCGATCGTGATGTCGTCCCACTTTCACCTTCTGCTCTCGGTGGACGACGCCAGGCAGATGTCCGACTTCATGGCGTACGTGGACACCAATCTCGCGCTCGAAGTGAACCGCCTGCACGGACGAAGAGGTCCGGTGTGGGAACGCCGCTATCAGGCGATCCTGGTCAGCGACGAGGAGCCCGCGCAGGTCGAGCGGCTTCGTTACAATCTTTCGCATGGGGTCAAGGAGGGATTGGTGGCCCGAGCCCAGGACTGGCCGGGAATCCACAGCGTGCGGGAGATTCTGAGCGGCGAGCCGATCCGCGGTCACTGGTTCGATCGCACGCAAGAGTTTGCCGCGAGAAACCGCGGCGAGGACTTCGACCGCCTGAAGTACGCGACCGAGGAGAACCTCGTGCTCTCGCCCCTCCCCTGTTGGGCGCATCTGACTCCAGAAGCCTACCGTCAGAGAGTGGCCGACCTCGTCGAATCCATCGAGACCGAGGTGGCCGTCGCCCTTGCCGAAAGCGGCCGGACCCCGCTCGGCGCAGCCGCCGTTCTGCGCGAAAGCCACGAAGCAAAGCCGATAAAGCCGAAGAGATCACCCGCACCGCTCTACCACGCAGCGACCCGCGCCGTCCGCAAGGCATTCTGGGAGGCCTACGCCCTATTCGTGGCGGCCTTCCGGGAGGCCTCCGAGCGTCTCAGGGCCGGAGATCGACTGGCGCGCTTCCCTCTGGGCTCATTCCCACCGCGGTTGCCGTTCGTGACCGAAGAGGCCGTCGGCCCTCCCTGATCGCGGAAGCAGGCTCGGCCTTCAGCTCCTCCTTCTCGTAGCGCCTGGTTGGGGCGGAGGGGAAAGGTGTATCCGGAGGGCGGCTTGAAGGGTGGGCCGGAGACCTAACGCCTCCACTTGACGGCAATGAATCGCCGCAAGGACTTCGTTTACCGCTGATCTGAAGACGCATTCGTCCTCAATTGAGGCAGAAACCTGCTTCGAATCGTGAGGAGACCGACTCCGAGCGGGCTGCTCGCCCCCACCTTCATCGAAACGGCAGGCACTTTTTTGGGCCAGGCCTAAGCGCGCGGCGTCAGCCGTCCGCTTGAGGCCTCGTGTTATGCGGCCTTCCGTTCCTTCTTGAATTTCAGAGTCTCTCCGCTCACGAAGTCCGCCAACTTCGCGCCGCCGTATACTAAACTGCCGGTCAGATCTCCATTATTCTCTTGCGAGATGACGAACTCGGCTATCTCGTCCTCAACTTCCAGTCTGACTCTAGAGTTGTCGATGGGCCGCCAATGGAATTTATGACCCCTCACAGATCCAACGCCGTCGTCATAGAAGGAGATCGCCAAGTCTTCGTCGTTCCATTTGCCGATAACGTCGTGATTAAACGCTTGTGGCGTTTCGTTGCAACGGCATCCAGCCGATACGAGAGCAGCTACGACAGCACAGATTAGCCAACGGTTCTTTAGTTTGATCAAGGCTCATCTCCTTACCGCATAACGTTTCTGAAGATCACCGGCACATGGGCGTGAGCCCAGGTGTCCGGTGCATCGCTTGGTTCGGCGCCACTTCTTCCCGGTAGTTTCGTCGAGATTTAGGTCGCCAAAACAATCGACTGCTTGGCCCAAGAGTGCCACCACTTACCCTTTCTCAATTTTGAGTATTGAAAGGCCAGAGGAACGTCCTTCGCAAGCAGTTCAACAATCGTGTTCGCACCCTGATATCCGACCTGAAGGCCCAAGGCTACGTCTACGATCTCAAAGGGTACCGGTGTATTCACATCTGCATTGATATCCACACGCTGGTTACTGGAGTGCGCCAGCGCTACAGTAACGATGTCTGCCTTTATGATAGAGGTAATCACGATCCTGTGTTTCCACCAGTCAGAGTCCTTACCCAAATCTTTGAGAGCCTTCTCTAGAACCGCCTTATCAGCAACGGTCTCCTCTCTGAGATTTCTAGCGCGAAGTATGCAAGAAGAATTCGCGTTCAACGCAAGACTAACTCCGGCCTTTGCTTTTACGAGGGCAGTGCTGACTGGAGGTAGATCGCCCGCAGCTTTGAACTTCATTTCCACACCAGCGGCTGAGGTATACGCTCGCGACGCGACTGTCGCACCGCTGCGGGTAGCGAACGTTATGCCGTACTTAGATATATTCTCTTCAAGTGAAAACGTCTTACCGCTGCTCCACTTTCCTATATCCCCCAATGTAATCGGCCTGGTTAAAGGCCAATTGATGTAATCAGAATAACTTCCGTGGTAGTCCTTCTGCAGTTTGATCACCGCCGAGTCTCTCATAGCCATTGCACACTCCTATACACCTCATTTGTTCGCTACCGTGCCGCCCAACGCCCGTAAGCTCACCGGTGGATGGGCGCGAGCCCAGCTATCCGGTGAAGCGCGGGGTTAGCTATTGATACGTACTCCTACACCTCTGAAAACAGAAAGCTTGAATAGTCAAGTGCGTTGAACGAAAAACGCTCCACATCGTCTAGTGCATCATATAAAGCGTGCCGGATATCCTCAACTCCCATGTTGGAATCTCTCTTTTCGATCTCTGCTAATATGACACGCCTCTGGTAGGAAGTGTCAGCGTCGCGACCCAGCTTGACATGTCGCCCAAGATTTAGCTTGTAGAGCCGGCTACCATGCACCAAAGGCCGCACAATTCTCAGTACTGCGTCGGCTCGTCGATCGGCACGCGCCTCTTCATTGTAGAGATCTCCTTCTTCAGAAGCCGTCCCAACAACAATTATTTCTTTCGCGCGGAGTAATCTCTCCAAGCTCCCGAGGTATTCGGGGAGCACCTCTGCAACAGGTCCGCTCTCAAGTAGGTCCCATTTCTTCTTCACCCACCTATCTTCCTGTGCGAGTATAGCAATGTCAAAAATAGCACATCTACCCTGGGAATCACACCCGGAAACTCTGAGATTAGTCCACGGAGGATCCTCGCGAATTTCGGGTGGCTCAGAGGGTCCGTCACCGGATATGAAAATCGGTGGGACATTGGCAGGAGTGGCTTCAGGAGGAGGGGGGGCAGGCGTCGATGTGGGGGGGGTACTACTCGCCTGGGGGGACTGGTTGATCTCAACACATTGGTTAACAAATATAAACGTTAGCGCGAGGCCGCCCAAGAGAGCGCCGATCAGCCACTTAAGGAATCTGCTGCCCATGAAAGATCTCCGTTGGCCAAGTGTATAAATTGGTAATGACAGCTGGCGACAGCTAACGCTTGGGGCCTAACCGGCGGGACCGCGCGTTAGCGCGGTATCCGACCGGTTGAGGCCAATGTTAGCCGCCGTACCTGTGCCCCTCCGCCGCCTGCGACGGGTCTCCTCATACGCGACAAACGACGACGCGAGTTGCTTGCCGAGTGTAGTGTTCTTTTCAATTTGAGTTCTGGCCCAGACACCCAGCTTCAGGATGATTT
>JANMTS010000046.1:0-6654 GCA_031390755.1 Holophagales bacterium | reverse complement strand
CGGTCGCGACGTGATCCAGTCCATTCCGGAGATCTTCCTTCAGGCCGGCGATGATGTCTTCCAGGTCGATGATCGCGCCCTCCAGGCGGCCGAGCACGTAGGCTGTCTTGCTCACCGGCATTGCCCGCCATTTTAGCCGCGCCAGCTCGGCTCGCGACATGGGCGGCAGCGATCGCTGCGCCGCCTCGACTCGAGCCCAGGCTGCTCACTCGGTCCGTTTCCCCGGCTGTCCTCGCTCATGAAGCCGCCTTCGTTCTTCATCGCCCAGGAAGGCTAGACGAGGTTCTGCGTGGCGTGAGCCGGTATTTCTGGACCCCTCACACAGCTGGCAGGAGCTTCCGGAGTCCTTCGGCGTGCAGAAGATCGCGGCGGTTGTCACAAAAAACCGCCCAGCGGCAACTTAGTTGTTATGAGACACCGAAACGCGGAGACGAGAGGGACCGCCCGGAAGACCCCGACGCCCCTGGGGCTCGCCCTGCAGGTTTTGTTGACCAGCCACGGCTGGACGGGCAAGGAGCTGGCGGCGGAGACTGGCCTTGCCACCAGCACCGTCTCCGGCTACATCTGGGAGGAAGGCCTGACCCGGGAGCGCCTGGAGGAGCTGGCCGGGTTCATGGATCTGGGACCGTTGGACGTCGAGCGGGCCGTCATCGGCGCCCCAATATCCCTGCCTCCTCCGCCTGTCCCGTGGTCGCCGGTCGACCCGACGCCCGAAGAGCGGCTCATCGACGAGAAGGCCGCTGCGATGGCGGCGGGCGAGCTGATCGACTTCCTTCTCGATCTCCGGCTCCGCGAGCACCGGCACGCGAACCGGAAGGTTGACCTCGAAGAAGGGAAGCGGCTGGCCCGGGAGCTTCTGAAGGAGTCGCCGGCCGACCGCCGCGTGCTCCTCGAAGGGGCGCCGGAGTACCAGCACTGGGGCTTGGCGGTCGCCCTCTGCGCCGGGAGCGAGGCGGCGGCACCCGACAAGCCGCCCAGGGCTCTTGAGCTGGCCGAGCTGGCCCTCCTGGCCGCCCGCAACGTCGCCCTGGACGTGCCGGGCAGCGAAGGGTTCCGGACGCGGCTGGAGGGATGGTGTACCGGGTTCGTCGCAAATGCCCAGAGGGTGATCGGCAGCGATCTTCCCAGTGCCGACAGGAACTGGCCCGGCGTCTGGAGCCTTTGGCGCGCAGGCGAAGACCCCGCTGGCCTGCTTTCCGAGGCCTACCTGCTCGACATGGAGGCTTCATTGCGCCGGGATCAAGGGCTCTTTCCGCGCGCGCTGAAGCTGCATGAAGACGCTCTGAAACTGGCCCGGCCTGGTGAGGTGGGCATCATCCTGTCGAATCAGGCTGTCACGTTTAAGGAAAGCGGCGACCCCGAAAGCGCTCTCCGGAGCCTGGACCGGGCGGTCAAGGTCGTCAACGGCGACCGGCAACCGCGGCTCCGTTCGGTGCTTCTGTACAACCGCGCTTCAAGCCTGATCGTCTTAGGTCGGGCCAAGGAAGCTGTGCCTCTCATAGAAGAGGTGCGCCGCCTAGCCGAGCAGCTCCGGAACGAGATCGACCTCCTCAAGACATTGTGGTTGGACGCAAACTGCCTTGCAGGGCTGGGCCGAAGCGAAGAAGCGCTGGTCAAGCTAGAGCAGGTACGGAACGACCTCGTGGAGCAAGGGCAGCCCTTTGACTATGGGCTGGCAAGCCTTGATGTGGCCCTCCTTTACCGGAAGGAAGGGCGCTTCCCGGAGATCAAGGCACTGGCAGCCGAGATTCTGGAAATCTTCAAAGCGCAGGGTGTCCACCGGGAGGCTATCGCCGCATTGATCCTCTTTCAGGAGGCCGCCGAAACAGAACGCGTCACCTTGGAACTGGTCTACCAGCTTCAGAACTTCCTGGCAAAGGCGAGGAACAATCCTCAACTCCGCTTCGAGCCATGAGGCGGGGCTTGAAGGGAACCCCTCCCCCGCTCTGTCCAGGGGAGGGCACCTCTCAATTCGCCTCAGCTCCCAGGCGTGCAGCTGCCATGGGGGTCAAGGTTGCACCCTGCATCTGTCGTGGGCGGCGGAGACGGCACCGCTTGCAGGGCCGTTCCGCACCCTCCATGGGGGTCAACGTTGCAGCCCGCATCCACCGTGGGAGCAGGGCCATTCCAGCAGCCGCCGTGCGGATCAAGGTTGCAGCCTTCTTCCGCCCAGATGGCCGCAAGGGAATCCCAGACGCGCGCGAAGATGTCAAGTGGGTTCATGCCGGCAGCAAGCCGGTGCGGTGCCGCCCAGGCCGGCGGTGCAGCGAGGGCGGCAGCGACCAGAAGGATGACGGAAAAGCGGGCAAAATGATTGCGGGGCATGCTGGCTCCTTTCGGAGGAGGCCGAACTGAGACGGCCGTCATTGGCCGCGGAGGCGCCTCTCCGAGGCGTACATGGTGCCCGGTCACGAGTGAATTAATCCACCTCCGGCCTCACACCTGTGTGAGCACCGGCTGGGAGACAGCCGATGAAAGACGACAAGCAGGACCGGACCGAGCCGGGCAAGTTCATCACCTTCCTCCGCGGCTTGTTGGGCATCGATTCCCAGGCCGAGCTTTCCCGGATTACCGGGATGGCGCGGACCGAGATCAACCGCATCGAGAATGGCAAGCAGACGCCCATGCCGGCGACCTTCGAGCGGATCAGAGTTGGGCTCGGCCTGGCCCGCCAGCTCACCGTCTTCCTCCGCTGGTGCCACCGGCTCATCCGCAAAGCCCTGGCGATGGCCGACCGCCTGGAGGAGGCACCGCCGAGCGAGGTGCGGCTGCCGGAAGAGGCCCAGGCGGCGGTGTGGAACATCGTGGAGAGGGCGATGGCGCTGGCACGTGCAGAGCATGTGCTGCTGCGCGGCCAGCGAAGCCAGGATCGGGCCACCTCTACCGCCCGGATGGAGGCGTTGTTCGAGAGGCTGACTAGCTATCCCGAGGCCCGACAGCGCTTCCTGATCGAGCGCTCGCAGGCGTACCGGGATCCGCTGCTCTGCCTGCGCCTTTGCACGGCGAGCGAGGACGCGGCGCCACACGACGCGGGCGAAGCGCTGAAGTTGGCGGAGCTCGCCCTCTACATCGCGCTACGCGTCGATTTGAATGTACCGGGCGGCGTGGGCTTCCGTACGCGGCTGGAAGGCTAGTGTACTGCATTCATCGCGAACGCTCGAAAAGTGGCTGGCGGCGATCTTCCGGGAGTGCAGAAGACGTGGGCCAGTGTTTGGCGGCTTTGGCGCGAAGGCGAAGACCCAGCGGGTGTGCTCTCCGAGGCCTACCTGCTAGACATGGAGGCTTCTTTCCGGCGGGATCAAGGCTATTTTCCCCGCGCCCTGAAGCTTCATGAAGACGCCTTGAAGCTGGCCCAGCCTGAGGAGGCCGGCATCATCCTCTTGAACCAGGCTGTCACCCGCAAGGAAAGCGGAGACCCTGAAGGCGCCCTCCGCAGCCTGGACCGGGCTGCCCTGGTCATCGACGGCGCGCGGCAGCCGCGGCACCGTTGCGTGCTTCAGTTCAACCGCGCGACGAGTCTCCTGAAGCTTGGCCGAGCCAGTGAAGCAACACCCCTCGTGGAAGAAGCCCAGCGCCTCGCCGAGCAACTCGGCAACGAGATCGACCTCATCAGAACCTCCTGGCTGGCCGCAAACTGCCTTGCCGGTTTGGGCCAAAGGGAAGAAGCCCTGGTCAAGCTGGAGCAGGTGAGACAGGAATTCGAGACCCGGGAGCACCCCTTCGACTACGGCCTGGCCAGCCTGGACGTGGCGTTGCTCTACCGCGAGGAAGGCCGCTTCGCGGAGATCAAGATCCTGGCCGCCGAGATCCTGAAGATCTTCACGGCCCAGCAGGTCCACCGGGAGGCCCTCGCCGCGGTGATCCTCTTCCAGGAAGCGGCCGAGAAAGAGCGCGTCACCGTGGAGATGGTCCGGAAGCTCCAGGACTTCCTGGCCAAGGCGCGTCCTCTGCAATGTAAGTCAAGGCACGGTCGTGATTGAGTCTGAGGAATCAACCGGTAGCGCAACGACACCAAGAAAGAGGTCGGTGAGATCCGCAGGGCAATGCGGAAATCCGCTGCTACTGAATGTCAAATGGTTCTGCCGGCCGTTCTTGCCAAACCATGTCAACGCACCGCTGAATGAAGCGCCGGTAGGTAGCGGGCTTGCGGTCAGGCAGCCGGGATCGGCAACGATGACGCCGACGCGGGAGTCATTGAGAAGTCGCTTGAGGCTCGCCAGATTCTCAGCACTGAGAGAGCCGCGCCCATAGAAGGCCATGTTGCCAGCTGTGCTCCGTGTAACCACAAGTCCATCGCGATAGAAAAGCTCTTCATAGAAGGTGGTCTTGCCTTCGTAATCTACAGTCAATTGGGAGCGGACCAGAAGGCCAGCCAATGTATCCTGAGCGGCGAAAGCATACCCGGAATAAAAAAAGACGATTCCGATCATGGCACCCAGAAGGGCCGGCGAGATGCTCGGCGGCGGATTTTTCATGGCGTCACCTGTATGACTTGAGTTTTCCACGAACACGAGCCACCGGAGGTCGCGGCGCTTTCGCCCGCAAACCAGAAGTTTTTGCCGTTGGAATCGCGAGGGCAGCCAGCGCCTCACTGGCAGCCCCCTGCCGCGGACCGCAGCCGCTCGGCGGTATCGTCTTCGGGCGTAGAGCTAATGGACATCGAAGGAACAACAACAACATAGAGCAGCCGGAGGAAGGGCTCCCTGCCGAATTCAGCTTCGGCCCGCGCCAGCGCCTCAGCCCTTGCCCAGCATGTATTCCGGCTCGCAACTTCTTCTTCCTGCAAGCTTTCCGATTGGCCCTGCATGGCCTGCCTGTGATGCTCATTGCGCAGCTTCAAGTACGGCGCCGAGACTTTCTTCAGCCTTATCCAAAAGTCACTCCCAAAGCCGAGCACTACGGCGCCCTCTTCGAACCGGTCTTTCATCTCGTCTGGCTTGCGCCCGTCTTCGGGGAACGCCTGGCTGATGAGGCTCGTAAAGAGCTCGTGCGGCAGGAACACCTCGGGCTCCCGGTACCCCACGATCGAAGGCAGGGAGCTCTCTTCGAAAACCTCAGCCGGCGCGCCAGATATGCCGCGCCATTTCGCCCTCTTGGCGGCGTCATCGGCTTGGCGGGCTCTGATCGCGGCCTCATCGAACCGGGCAGCCAGGCGCTCTTCGATCGACCATTGCCAGGCTGGCTTGCGCTGCGCCCCAGCTTGTGCCGGTTGCTGGCACTCAGCAGGCCTGGCGGACAGAACCGCCGCCGCAGCGAGCAGGCCTCCTAGTGCAAGGCAATGCCGTCTGCGCCATGTGGAAATTCTCATGGTTCGTCTCCTTGCGACGTGACCGGCCCTGTTCATGAGGAAGGTCGACCCGCTGGCCGGCCCTATACAAGCGTTCGCGAGCGTAACGCATTGTCCGCGATCCTTCAATTGACTATGGAGCCCCGGCGGTCGTCGCTGCCGGAGAGCTGGAGGCGTGGAAGAAAGGGAGCTCCGCGTGTGCTTCCGGCTACCTCGGTGCGGGCGCCGGCGTGGCGCCGGATGCTTCCGTGTTGAACCCGGATGCTTCCGTGTTGAACCCGGATGCTTCCGTGTTGGACCCGGATGCTTCCATGTTGAACCCGGATGCTTCCGTGCTGAACCCGGATGCTTCCGTGTTGAACCCGGACGCTTCCGTGTTGGACCCGGATGCTTCCGTGTTGGACCCGGACGCTTCCGTGTTGGACCCGGATGCTTCCATGTTGAACCCGGATGCTTCCGTGCTGAACCCGGATGCTTCCATGTTGAACCCGGATGCTTCCGTGCTGAACCCGGACGCTTCCATGTTGAACCCGGATGCTTCCGTGCTGAACCCGGACGCTTCCGTGTTCACGCCGGAAACGTTCAGGGCGCCTCGATCTCGCCCAACTCGGCTGGGTGCTGGGGTTCCAGGGCGAAGGATCTCAGGATCCTGCCGCCGCCGAGGGTCAGGTGATAGCGGCCGGAGCCGAGGAACGGAATGAGGAAGGCGCCTCGTTCATCGGTCCGGGCCTGAGCCGCGACTGTGCCGTCCATCCCGGCCACGACAATCAACTCACCGGCCATGGGATGCCCTTCCTTGCGGAGCGTTCCGGTCACCTGAGTGTCGGCCAGGGGAAGTCTCAGGACGGCCTCTTCGCTGGCTCCGGGCACCACGGTCTGCCGGACCTGGACTCCGGACAAGGACTGAAGAGAGAGCGCCAGCTCCTCTCCCCGCTTTCTCCGGACCTGAAACGAGCCGTCGGTGCCGGGCTGAAGGAGCAGCCGGCGCGACGGAGAATCAACCCTCAAGGCCCAACCAGCCGGCACAGGCGGCGAAAAGACAACCTCGAGAGGCAGAGTCTTCGCCCCGAAGTCCACCCTGGCCGTGCGGTCGGGTCTGACCTCGGCCCAGCGGGTTTCGTCGCCGCTTTGAACCTGCACGACGGAGCCCAGGCTGCGAATCTTCTCCAGCCCCACCTGATACTGGCCGGGCGCCAGAAGCGGGGAGGTCGCTTCGCCGGTGCCGCCGGTCTCGAGGCCCCAGGACCGCCCGCCCGGAAGGGTGATGTTGAGAGGGCAGCCGGTGCAGGGGGCGTCGGCCTCCTCGTCCCAGACATGAACCTGGATGCGGCCTCCCGGAAACACCTTGATCAGGAGCGGCTCCCCCT
>JANMTS010000043.1:0-84851 GCA_031390755.1 Holophagales bacterium | reverse complement strand
GGGGGTGGGGGGGGGGGGGGCCTTTTTTTTTGGGGGGGGCCCGGGGGCGGGCTGGCGGGGGGTTGTTGGGTTCACCGCGGGGGTGGGGGGGGGGGGCGTCCGGGTTGACGGTGGATCTCGAGAGGGTGGGCGGTAGGGTTGGATGTCCCCGTCCAGGTTGACAGCTCGGCGTAGAGCGGGGGGGCTTGTGCGTCCAGCACCTCGGGGGAGCTTGGCCGTCCAGGACGACGCCGGGCGCAGAGGGGGTGGGCGGTAGGGTTGGGCGTCCCGGTCCAGGAGGAGGGCTCGGCGCAGAGCGGGGGGGGGCTTGTGCGTCCAGCAGCTCGGGGGGGCGTGGCCGTCCAGGACGCCCGCGGTGCTTGCGAGGGCGGGCGGTTGGGTTGCGCATCCGCTGCCTCAGCACGAGATCGACGACATCCAGATCCTTTCCTCCTCCCTGCCTCGCCGTCGAGGCTGTGTGTAGCTGTGGAAATCCCGGGCGGTGGATGGGGGCTGGGATTTCCAACGGGTGTGGGAAGGTCCGGAGGGTGGGCGGTTGGTGGTCCGGAGCTTTCCATGTCCGGTCAGATTCCACAGCCTGGGAGGGGGAAAGCCTCGCCGGCCTCTGCAGTCGCCGTTGGGTCGTGATGGCCGCGTCCAGGTCTGCCTGCGGTCCTGCGTGGCCGCGTCCGGGAGTGCGTGCAGGCCTGCACGCGGCTCTGCGCGGTCAATCCTGAGGCCCCCACCCCCTTCCGGCCCCTTCGGATCACTCCTCTCGCGGATGGGAAATTTGGAGAATCGGAACGAAACGCATCCCCGGGACGCAGCGGCGCCGCGCCCCGGGAGCGAGAGGGGCTTTCTCAAGCTGCGGAGGCCATCGTTTCTTCACCTCGCAGCGCTGCTGCCAGCTCTCCGGAGACCAGGTCAGCCGCCCGCAGGAGCACTTTGACCGGATGGAGGTAGCGATCGTGCGCGTCTCTGCCGAGCGCATGGCCCATCAGGCGCTTGCGCACATCGCGGGGCACTTCCAACTCTGCCGCCGTCGTTGCGAAGGTATGCCGTGTGGCGTCATAGAGGCGAAGCCCTTCAGGAAGCTCGGCACGGTCAACCACGCGAAGCCAGATTTTCTCCAGTCGAACGATATGTTTCTCCGCGGACTGACCGCTAAAGAGGAAGGGCCCATTGCGCTCAAGGCCGGCCAGCACGTCGACGGCCGCCTGGCCGAGGTAGACGGCCCGAGGGCCGGTCTTGGCTTCGCCCAGGTTCCAGCGGCGGGCCGAGAGATCGATTGCCTCCCAGCGAGCTGCTAGTGCTTCCCCTGGACGACAACCGGTCAGGAGGCAAAACCGGAACGCAGCGGCCTGCACACTTCCTGGCTTCTCCTGGTCGAGCGCGGCGCCGAGCCGTACAAGTTGCTCGCGGTCGAGGGCCTGCCCTCGGACCCGTTCGGGATATCGATCGTGGCCATGGGCGGGGTTGGGTTGGTCCCGTGGGAACCAGCCCCAGCGAGCGGCGAGCGACCATGCTTTCGAGGCACAGCTGAGCAGGCCATTAGCTTGGTAGGGGATGTAAGCGAGGCGCTGGTGAATCGCCTCCAGATCAGCCCAGGTAATTGAGGCGACCTTGCGGGTGCCGAGCGCTGGGAGCAGGAAGAGACGGAAGAATTGCGCGGCGCTGCGCTGAGTGCTCTTCGATCGTTTGGCGGCATGCTCGGCAAGGTAGCGCTTGGCGAGGTCGTTGACGGTTGGGGCTGCTGCTGCCTCCTGGGCTTCGGAGGCGGGATCTCCGCCGGCTTGAACGGCGAGGCGGCGCGCGAGAGCGAGCTTGCGAGCGGCCTCCAGGGTCAAGGCGCGGCCATGCACGCCGAGGGTGATTCGACGAGCCCTGCGATGGATCTTGTACTGGAAGATGTAGCTCTTGACCCCTCCGCGCGAGACGCGGAGTCCGAAGCCTGCGAGCTCAGTGTCCCAGACCAGGACATCGCGTTCTGGATCGGGTTGGAGGCTGTCTACGAGCCGTTTGGTGATCTTTCCTTTCATCCCTACCCCCTTTCTGCGTAACCGGCACGTAACCCGGCGGCGTACAAATCGGCTGGGTTCTATAGTACTACATAGGGGTGAAAAATCAATAGAATCAACGACTAACAAGCTCCATCTAGCTGCGTAAAGCTGCGTAAAGCTAGGGAGTGCTAATTGACAATTTGGAGGGACGGCGGCTGCCGAGTCCAAGGCCACCGCCGTTCCGACCTGGGAGGTCCGCTTGCCGGGGAGGGAGCGGAAACGGCCGGAGGTGCGCTCAGATGCGCGCTCTGATGCGGGAGTGGCCCGCACCTCCGAAGACCAGGGGTGCCTCCGTGAGACCAAGAACCTCCCCGATTTTTTTGCCGCCGGCCCGTTCTGCAAAATTTCTCAGAGGCCCGGCAACTGCCCGGTGGCCAGCACCACGATCAGCCAGAGGAGCAGCGTCGAGGTGAGGAAA
Source organism: Holophagales bacterium (assembly GCA_031390755.1). GTDB lineage: Bacteria > Acidobacteriota > Thermoanaerobaculia > Multivoradales > UBA5704 > DATMER01. The sequence goes on along the minus strand of JANMTS010000043.1, from coordinate 82,394 downwards.
AGGCCTGTCCACAGCAGGCGGCGCCGGTTCGGTGGGACGGGGGGCGTCGAGCCGGCGGAAGGGGAGAACAGCCGGGCGGCGCGGGCGTGGATCTGGACCACGGCCTGGATCTCGCCGTGGACGCGAGCGCCTCCCGCCAGGCGGTCGGGGTTGGGGTTCTGAAGATCGAGGAAGTCGCCGGCCACGCTGTCGAACGCCACCCAGCCGTTCTGGCGGCAGAGGCGGAGGACGACCGGCAGCGGATCGCCCGGGCCGGAGAGGTGGAGGGCCATCGAGTCCACCACTCCCCGCGACGGCAGCACCACGTCCACCGCGAGGCTCAGGCCCCGGTAGCTTCCCAGCACCGGCTCGTCCCACTCGATCCCCGGCAGAGCCCGCGTCACGGCGCGGCGCACCTCGTCCGCCATGCCCAGCGGGCGCAGTTGCGGCTGACCCTCGTCCGAGTGCGCGGAGGAGCCGGGGTGAAGAAGGAGGACGTCCCAGCTCACGGCCCGGATTCTGATCGTTGAATTCGCCAAGGGCGAACTCAAGGCAGCTTGAAGTGGGGGTTTTCGATGATCCCGAAGGCGTTGCCGAACGGATCGAGGACGGACGCGACCTTGATCCCTCCGCCGACCTCCTGGACCGGGCGGTGCTCGCGGGCGCCCAAGGAGAGGAGCCTCTCCAGCGCGCCGGCCGCGTCCGCGACTCCCCAGTAGGCATGCGGACCGTCCGCGCCGGGCTTCGACGCGCTCAGGTCGGGGTCGAGGCCGAGCTCGAAGCCGCCGACGTTGAATCCGACGTAGAACGGCTCGTCGAAGTAGGGCGGGAATCCAAGGATGCCGGCGTACCAGTCTCTGGCAGCCTGCAGATCCGGAACGGGATAGACGGCGGTGCGGAGCCCGAGAAACGGTCGTTCTTCCATGATGACCTCCAGTCCCCCAAGCTTATGGCAGCGGCCCCGGAAGGCAAAGCGCCTCCGGAGGCGGGACTCGCGCTTCGGCCTCCGCGGCACCGAGAGGGATGGGGGCCGGTCGGGCCGCAGGATGCGCGGTGGCCGAGGGTTCCTCGTTCGAACGGTTCGAAGCGCTCAGCGGAACAACAGATATGGAGGCTGCGCTGAAACATGTCTTCTCCCATTCTCATTAGCCAGGGCGGCTTCCCTTCCCGGGTCTCGTCACCTTCGCTGCCGCCCCGGCTCGATCCGGAGAATCGCCGGGACGCACGGCCAAAGGCGTCCGGAAACGGTCAAGAAACGGGGAAAGCGGGGACGTTGACGTTCGCGGGGTTCGTGCTGGACCGCAACGCGGGCCGGCTTCTCGGGCCGGACGGCGAGGTGCGGCTGCGGCCCCAGGCCTTCCGGCTGCTGGAGGTGCTGGTGGACGCCGCCCCGGGCATCCTGTCGCAGGACGATCTCCTGGACCGGGCGTGGGGCGTGGAGCACCTCTCCCCCGCTTCGGTGAAGCAGGCGGTGAGCGAGATCCGCCAGGCACTCGGGGACGATCCGGTGCGGCCGTCGATCATCGAGACGGTCCACCGCCGCGGCTACCGGATGATCGCGCCAGTCGCGACAGTCGCGACGGTCGAGACGCCGGTCCGCAGCCCGGACCTCTCGACGCCGCCGATCCCCGGGATGCGGCCGGATCCAGACCGAAACCGGCCGGCCGGGGCGGGACGGTTCCGGGTCCGACGGCGCCTCCTCCTGGCGGCCGCCATCCTCGCGGCCGGCGCGCTCGGGGCGGCGTCGCGCCTGCTGCCGATCCCGGGAATCCCGGAGATGCCAACGGCATCCGGAGCCGCCGCGAGCGGGACCCTCGGGGAAGCCGCCGCCCCCAGGCCCGCCATCGCGATCCTCGGCTTCAAGAACCTCTCCGCCGATCCCCAGGACGACTGGCTCTCGGGTGCGCTGTCGGAGCTGCTGGCCTTCGAGCTGACCGCCGCGGGCCGGGTGCGGCTGATCCCGGCCGAGAACGTGGCCTGGATGAAGCGCGAGCTGAAGCTCGCCGGCGCGGAGAACCCGTCCCGCTCCGGCCTGGACTGGATCGCCCGCAACCTGGGCACCGACCTGGTCCTCACCGGCTCCTATCTGAAGGAAGAGCGCGGCGGCCTGAGGCTTCAGGTTCTGGTGCAGGACGCGCGCAGCGGCGAGACCGTGGCCTGGTCGCGGGAGGCCGGCACGCGGGAGGCGCTCGCGGCTCTCGCCTCGGCGGTATCCCGCGGTCTCCAGGCGTCCCTGGCCGGACCCGATGCCCTCAAGGGCACGGAGGCCGCGCGCGGTCCGCTGGCGGACGCCGCCGCCCTCGCCGCGAGCGGCGGCTCCCTCCGCCTCTACGCAGAAGGGCTGGAGCGCCTGCGAAACTGGGACGCCGCCACGGCGCTGATTCTCCTGGAGAAGGCCGCCGCGCTCGATCCGCGCAGCCCGTTCATCCAGGACGCGCTGGCCGGCGCGGCGTTCGATCTGGGACTGGAGGCAAAGGCGAAGGAGGCGGCCCGGCGGGCGGTGGAGCGTTCAGCCGGGTTGCCGCCGCAGGTGCGGCTGGCCATCGAGGCCCGTTCCCGCGAGATCCACGGCGACTGGGCGCAGGCGGCGAGCCTGCACAGGGAGCTTCGCAGAGCCTTTCCCGACGACCTGGAGCACGGCCTGCGGCTGGCCCGGGCGCAGCTCTCCGCGGGACAGGTGCCGGCGAGCCTGGCCACGATCGCCGGGCTGCGGCGCGCGGCTTCACCTGTTGGAGAGGATCCGAGGCTCGACCTGATCGAAGGCGACGCCCACTTCCGCCTGGGCGAGTACCGGCGGGCGCTGGAGTCCGCGGAGCGCGGGATCGCCGGAGCCGAGCGCCGCGGCATGGCGCAGGTGGCCGCGTCCGGCCGTCTCGACCGGGCCTGGGCCCTGACCCGGCTGGGGCGCAACGACGAGGCCATGCCCGACTTCGCCACCGCGAAGACGCTCTACCTGCGCACCGGCGACCGGGGGGCCGCCGCGGGGGCCGATCTCGGACGCGCCGCCCTGCTCCAGTCCGCGGGACGGACCGGCGAGGCGTGGGCGATCTTCGAGGAGGTGATCCCGACCCTGCGCGCGCTCGGCGACCGGCGCCGCGAGGCCAGGGCGTTGAACAACTTCGCCAGCGTGCTGAGCGACGAGGGGGGCTACGACGGAATGGCTCCGCTCCTGGAGCGCTCGCTCGAGATCAAGCGTGAGATCGGGGACAGGCCGGGCACCGTCTTCGCCCTGGTCGGCCTGGCCAACCTCCAACGCACGCGCGGCGATCTGCGCAGCGCCCATCGGACGATCGAGGAGGCGCTGGAGCTCGGCCGCAGCCTGGACGATCCCTATGCCCGGGCCTATGCCCTGCGCGCCTTCGCCCGGGTCCTGACGAAGGAAGGACGGTTCGACGAGGCCCGGTCGGCGCTGGAGGAGACGATCCAGTTGACGGCCCGCATGGGCGACGGCGAGGGCTCCGGCGAGGCCCGGCTCGCGCTCGGGGATCTGGAAAGCGCCACCGGCAGACCGGCGCAGGCGCGGGCCGCGTTCGAGCAGGCGCTCGCCGACTTCCGGGGCAGCGGCCAGACCGGCGACGCGATCTTCACCGTGCTCCGTCTCGGAGGTCTCAGTCAGGAAGAAGAGATCTACGAAGAGGCGCGGCGGCGATTCACGGAGGCCCTGCTGCTGGCGCGGAAGATCGACAATGACTTCTATGCAGCCCATTCGCACGTCGGCCTCGCCGAGGTGGCGGCCCTGACGAAGCGCCCGGATGTGGCCCGCGCCGAGTACCGGCAGGCCCTCACCCTCTGGGAGCAGCAGAAGAATCCGGAGGAAGCCGAGAAGGCGAAGACGGCGCTGGCCGGTCTTTCCTGACTCCGCGCGGCGTAATGCTGAACGTAATGCCGGCGGCCCACACTATATCCATCTCCGGTTGGTACAAAAGAGGGGTGGGTCGCCCCGGCTTCCTGAGCAGGAAGCCGGGGAGTCGGGAGGGGGGGGCGCGCGCGGCTCAGGCCCGCAGGCGTCGGGCGAGAGCTTCGGCCCGTTCGCTGTCCGGGCCTTCGCTGTTCGGGATTGCCGCGGGCATCTCGTGCTGGGCGACCGAGGCCACGCGAAGCTCCTTGACCGGCGGCGGCAGGGTCTTGTCCGTCACCGCATCCCAGGTCTGGCTCACCACGATCGCCTCGAGGTTCTCGAGCCGCCGCTGCATCTCCTGCTCCCGGCTGCGCAGCTGTTCCACGACCTTTTCCAGGTGCTCGTTCGAGGTGCCGAGCTCACGCTGGTTCTTCTTGAACCTGAGCCACTCCTTGAACATCCCGGCTGCGATGGCGACGACCGGGATGACTAAAAACATGGGGTCCATTGATGCAAACCTCCAGAGAGAGCGGACAGTCAGGAATCAGGGGGCCGGCTTGACGCCGACTTCGGGCCACAGCTTCGCCGGATCGTAGACCGTTCCGTCCTTGACGGTGAGGACGACCCGCCGGATGGCGTGGATGTCCGCCGTCGGATCGCCGTCCACGAGGATGACGTCGGCCAGCTTGCCGGGCGCGATGGTGCCCAGATCCTTGTCCTTCTTCATGACGCGGGCCGGAACGAGCGTCGCGGCGCGCAGGGCGTCGACGGCCGGGATGCCGGCCTCGACGTACAGCTCCAGCTCGCGGTGCAGGGCCAGGCCCGCCAGGTTGTCGGTGCCGGCCACGATGGGGATGCCCTTGTCGTGGAGGGCGAGAACCATGGCCTTCATCGCCGTGTAGGCCTGGGCGTAGCGCTCTTCCTTCCCCTCGGGAGCCATGCCTCCGGCGACCAGGCTGCGCCGGACCTGGGGCGGAACCCGGCCGGCGACCGCGGCGAAGGTGGGGCCCTCGACGCCCGGCCGGTCGAGGAACATGCCCTCGAAGGCGACGAGCGTGGGATCGCTGACCGTCTTGCGCTCCTTCAGGAAGTCGAGGAAGGCCTGGACCTTCGGCGACTTCAGATCCAGGTCGGGCCCCTGCTCGCCGACGGCGTGGAAGCGCGCGGGCGTGCGGGTGTCGATCCCCTCGAAGAAGTTGAGGAAGAGGAAGTTGACGTGCTGGATCTCGTCGAAGCCGGCGCGCACCGCCATCTCGGCGGTCATGCCGTTCGGGATGTGGCCGCTGACGCGCAGCCCCTTCGCGTGCGCCCGCTCGATGATGAGCGGCACGAGCCTGGGGTCGAGCGAGCTGTAGAGCTTGACCTGCTCGTAGCCCAGCTCGGCGTAGCGGTCGACCGCGGCGAGCGCCTTCTCGGGCGTGTCCACCAGAACCTTGGTCGGGCCGGCGTAGGGGCCGGGGCCGTCGATGAAGCCGGCCATGATGATGCGGGTTCCGAGGATCTCGCCCGCCTGGATGCGGCGCCGCAGGTCGAGAAGGTAGTCGGTGTCGTTGGCCAGATCGCGCACCGTGGTGACGCCCGAGGCCAGGTTGAACAGGCCGTCCTGGTCGCCGAGATGGCCGTGCATGTCCCAGAGCCCGGGCAGGAGGGTCTTGCCGCCCGCGTCGACGACCTCGGCGCCGGCCGGCACCATCACCTTCGCATCCGGCCCGACGGCCTGGATGCGGTTGCCTTCGATGACGACCGTGGTTCCCGGCGTCGTCTTCCCGGACTCGGGATCGAAGACCCGGGCGTTGCGGAAGACGAGGCTCCCCTTGGGGTGGTGCGACAGCCGGCTGGCCTGCTCCTCGTTGGTCTTGCTCTCCTCCGCGGACTGCACCTCCTTGAGCGCGGGCAGCACGGCGTCCCAGCCCTCGACGAAGGTCTGCGCCCAGGATTCGTCCTGCGCGAAGTAGCTCTTGCTCTCGTCCAGCCAGAGGTAGCTCCGGGAGAAGCCGAGGCCGGAGACCGAGTAGAGGTCGACCTTCTTCTTCACGCCGTTGGCCTCGACCTCGCGGGAGGCGACCCTGGCGACGGTGACCTTGCCGGCGGGCACCAGGTCGATGGCCTGGCCCGGAGCCGCGAGCGCGGCCTGGACGAGCAGCTCCAGGCTCTGGGGCGAGGCGTTGAACGCAAAGTAGTAGGCCGGCCGGGAAGCGGGGACGCCCTCCTTCTTCTCGGCCGCGCTGCTCCAGGAGGCCAGGCCGGACTTCACCTCGTAGCGCTCGTCGACCGGCTTCTTCCAGTAGTCGTAGCCGGTGATCGCGGTGCTCACCGGGACGCCGTCCGCACCGATCTGAACCCGCTCCTCGGTCTTCGGACCTCGCCCGCGGTCGCTGTACTCGAAGTTGTAGACCCGCTCCCGGCCGTTGATCCGGGTGACGCCGGTGCCGCTCTTCAAGCCGCCATAGACCAGGGAGTAACGGATCTCGGTCTGGTTGGAGTCGGCGGGATCGGCGGGATCGGCGGCCCGGGCTGCGGTGCTCAGTCCCGGAAGAAGGACGAGGCAGAGCAGAACGAGACGAACGAGGACGGGCTTGAAAGGCATGCTGGGCTCTCCTGGGATGGGATCAGATTGGATGAAATCAAACTGGATGGGATGACGTCCAACGGGATTTACGGAGGAGACACCGGGAAGTTTAGCTCACCAGTGGACCGGCAGCTTGAGCTTCACGTCCTGCCGCTTGTTGCGGTAGAAGAGGCAGCCTTCCCGCCGGCCGTGGAGATAGAGGTCGCGGAGGATCTCGACGTCCTTGCGGCAATACTCCTCCACCAGGTCCATCCTCCCCTCCCGCACCCAGCGCAGCGACTGGAGGCCGTCCGCGGACTTGCCGAGCCCGAGCGTCTCCTGGGCGAGGTGGCCCATGCCGATCCGGTGGCCGAGGCGGCGGGTCACGTCTTCCAGCAGGTCGAGGGTCGGGAGGAGACGGTTGTAGTCCTCCCCCGTGTAGCCGGAGAGGACGCGGTAGTCGAACCGCCGGGAGTTGTAGCCGATCACCAGGCTCGCCTGCCGGAGCGAGGCGATCAGGTCGCGCACCTGGCCCTCGCCGAAGACCTCGAAGCGGCCGTCCTCCAGATGGCAGAGGACGCCCAGGGCGAGGCCCATGCGGTGGATGTTCGCCCACCCGCCGACCTCCGAGGCGCCGCGCAGGGTCTCGAGGTCGAAGAGGATGGTGCGCTGAGGGGCGGTGGCGAGGAAAAGCGGGACGCCCTCTCCTCCACTCACCAGCCTTGCCCCCTCGCTGGGATGGGCGGCGGCGCCCTCCCAACCGGAGACGACAGCAGCCTGGCCCCAGTTTTCCCCCTCCCACCCCGGCTCGATCAGATCCGCGCCGCCCCACGCGCCCCAAGCGGGAGACGCGGCCGGCGCCGGCGCCGGGGCAGGCTTCGGCTCCTCCGGCGGCTTCCCCACCAGAGCCCGCAGGTCGAGCGGCTGCGGCGCCCCCCAGGGGATCACGGGGTCGTCGTGGCCGAGCAGCAGGCGGATCGAGTGGGCGGCGCCCGGTTTGTCGAGCGGCCGGTTGCCGTTGCCGCACTTGGGCGACTGGATGCAGGACGGGCAGCCGGTCTCGCACGGACAGGCTTCGATGAGCGTCCGCACGCGCGCCAGCAGGTCGGGCAGATTGCGGTAGGCGCTGGCGGCGATGCCCACGCCGCCGGGGTGGCCGTCGTAGATGAACACGGCGCCGGAGCCGACCTGCGGCTGGAACGAATAGGAGATACCGCCGATGTCGCTGCGGTCGCAGAGCGCGAGCAGCGGGAAGAGCGCGATGGAGGCGTGCTCCGAGGCGTGGAGCGAGCCCATGAAGTGCTCGCCCGCCTTGCGCAGGGTCTCCTCGATCTCGCGCGGCGCCGCCCACCAGAGGCCGACCGTCTCGTACTCGACCGGCGGCAGGTCGAGCGGCGTCTGGTCGATCGTCTCCTGGCCGTGGATGCGCTTGCGCTCGTAGCCGACCACCCGCTCGGTGACCTTGAGCCGTCCGAGCCAGGCGCGCAGGGGTCCCTCCGTCCTCTCTTCGAGGACTTCCAGGATCTCGGTCTCCTTCTCGGTGAGCGGCGAGGTGTACCACTCCACGTCCACGGCCACGACCCGCACCCGCTTCTCTTCCCGCTCCAGTGCCTTGACCTCGTACTGGCGGCCGGCGTGGAGATAGATCGCGCCGGGGTGGCATTCGTGGAGCACGCGCACGCCGTCGACCGTGCCGATGAGCGCGCCCTCGCGCCCCTCGTCCAGGATGGCGTGGGTCTGGCCGGTGCCGCGCAGGTTCACGTGGCGCTGAGGCCGGAGGCGCAGGCTGTAGAGGTCGCCCGAGTCCACGGCCTCGAAGAGATTCCCCTGGTCGAGGAGCAGCGCCAGGCGCTCCTCGTGGCGAGACATGTAAGGACCGTCGTCCTGCCGGCTGAGCGGCATCTCCGAGGCGGCGCAGACCAGGTGGGCGCGGGAGACCGGATCGTTCTGGGGGTCGACGATCAGGCGTTCGCAGGGGCGGCTGATCAGCTCGTCGGGATGATCGAGGAAGTACTGGTCGAGGGCGTCCGGGAGCGCCACCATCGCGGTGATCGACTCGCGGCCGTCGCGCCCCACCCGGCCGGAGCGCTGCCAGGTGGCCATCATGCTGCCGGGGTAGCCGACCAGGATGCAGGCGTCGAGGCCGCCCACATCGATCCCCATCTCCAGCGCCGAGGTGGAGATGACGCCGTCGAGCGTGCCGTCGAAGAGCGAGCGCTCGATGCGGCGGCGCTCCTCCGGCAGAAACCCCGCGCGGTAACCCGCCACCCGGCCGGCGAGGTCGGGATGCTCGCGGCGGAGCCACGAGTAGAGCAGCTCGGTGATGCGCCGGGCCTTGGTGAAGACGATGGTCTTCAAGCCGGCCTCGACGAAGCGGACGAACAGGCGCAACGCCAGCGTGTAGGGGCTCGCCTCCGGCCGGTAGAGCAGCAGGTGGCGGCCTTCGCGCGGCGCGCCGGACTCGGAGATCCAGTGGAATGTCTGGCCGGTGAGCGTCTGCGCGAACTCCGCGGCGTTGGCCGCCGTGGCGGACGACGCGATGATCACCGGGTCGCCGCCCACCGACCGGCAGAGGCGCAGGAAGCGCTGCAGCACGTGGTGGAAGTGGGAGCCGAAGATGCCGCGGTAGGTGTGCAGCTCGTCGAGCACGATCCAGCGCAGGTCCGCGAGGAACGGCCCCCAGCCCGTCCAGTGGCCGAGCACGCCCATATGAAGCATGTCGGGGTTCGAGACCACCACCCGCGGAAAGCGCTTGCGGATGGCGGTGCGCTTCGCGGCCGGGGTGTCGCCGTCGTAGATCTCGCAGCTCGCCTGCTCGGGCGAGAGCCCGGCTTCGAGGGCGAGCTGGTTGAACTTGCCCTTCTGGTCCTGGCCGAGGGCCTTGAGAGGAAAGAGGAAGAGGCCGTGCCCGGAGCCGCCGCGCAGCGCTTCTTCCAGCGCCGGTACCTGGAAGATCAGCGACTTGCCCGACGCCGTGGGCGTGGTGACGAGCACGTTCTCGCCGCGCCGGACCGCCGCAATCCCCTCGGCCTGGTGGCTCCAGAGCCGCGAGACGCCGCTTCGGGCGAGGGCCTGGGACAGCGGCTCGGGCAGCGGAGGATCGAGCTCGCGGCAGACCTCGGGGCTGGCCGGCAGATAGGCCGTGTGGACGAGCTGCTTGCCGAGCTTCTCGTCGCCGCGAAGGGCGTCGACGAGGTCGGTCAGGCAGAGGTCGTCGGCGAGATCGCCGGCAAGAAGCTTACGGGCCATTACCGCCCGAGTTTACTCCATTCCCCCTCTAGGCGAGCTGTCCTCCCAAGTTGCGCTCTTCGAGCAAAGCCGCCGTATGGACCGGGGGATCGTTCTCCCAGGCCCGGCCGATCTCAAGCGCGTTGTCCTGGTCATAACGCACGCTCACCCAGCTGAGCGGCTCGAGGATCGTCAATCCGGCCGCCGCGGGAGCGAGAAACGCGACGTGCCCGTCCTGGTAGCGTCGGACGGTGATGGGAAGACGGAGAAAGGGTGTCTCCGTGGACTCCTTCGCGCCTCCGAGGTCGTCGCCCTGCTCGAGAAGCTGGCGCACCACCCGCGGTCCGGCAAAGAACCGCTGCTTCCACTTCTCCGGCTTCTTCGCCGGGCCGATCCGGGGGAGGCCCAGGATTTCGCGCATCGCCATGGTCGGCACCTGCCAGCTGGGCGCCCCCTTCGCGCGGAGGCCGGGGATGAAGACCTCGCCGCTGGCCGACATGCAGGAGCGGTAGAGGCCCACATGCCACCGAAACCATTCGCTCGAATCGTCCAGAACCTTGTCGTTGCCGGCCTCCTTCGCGGCCAGGCGGATGACGGCGGCCGAGAGAAGGTGGAAGTTGTAGTGCGGGTCCGGACAGGCCTGCTCCACGGCCTTGCCGCGCGACATGTGGCCGTCCTGTCTCTGCCGGTCGAAGTACTCCCGCGCCCGCTTCCGGGAGTCCTTTTTTTCCTGGTCCGTCCCGAACCGCTGGGCGCGCAGGTATTCGCCCGCGACTCCCATGGCCCAGAAGTTGACGGTCCCTCCGGTCTCGAACAGCAGATTCGGTGCGAACGGAACCTCTTTGCCGTCCAGAAGCTTTTCAAGCCGGTCCATCAGGACTTCGTGCGTACCCATGGCGCTCTCCTTCCCAGGGGCTGGATGCCCCCGGAAAGAGAGACGGATGATCCTCGGGAATTCCCTCAGGGATTCATCGGCCGGATGTGCCTCAGGCCTTCATCGGCCGGATGTGGAGATCGGTCAGCTCGGCGGTCTTCGGCAGGCGGAGCGCCTGGACGAGCGGCGCGGCGACGTCCTCCGGCTGGAGGAAGTGCGAAGGATCGTAGGGCCGGCCCTCGAAACGGTGAACCTCTTCCTGCATGGAGGTCGCGGTGCGGCCGGGGAAGACCGTGAGGACGCGGACCCCCTTCGGATTCACCTCGGCCCGCAAGGCGTCGGCCAGCGCCCGGAGGGCGTGCTTGGTGGCGGCGTAGGCTCCCCAGCTCCCCCGCGCCGGGCTGGCACCGGCTCCCGAGTTCACGAAGACGATCTGGCCCTGGCGCCGGATGAGCGTGGGAAGCAGCGCCTGGGTGAGGAGATAGGGGACGCGGACGTTCACGCGGTATTGATCGTCGAGGTCGCGGACGGGCGCGGCTTCGATCGGGCCGCCCCGGAAGAGGCCGATGCTGTGGATCAACAGGTCGACCTCCCCGGTATTGGAGGCGGCGGCGACGGCGAGCAGCTCGGAGTCGTCGGTGAGGTCGGCCTGGACGATCTCGGTTCCCCCTCCCTGCCCCGCCCGGAAGCCGCCGGTGCGGGCCGCGAGGGCTTCGAGCGCCTTCCTGTCGCGCCCCACCAGGACGAGACGGACGCCCTGCTCCGCCAGGGCCAGGGCCACGGCCGAGCCGATGCCGCCGCTGGCGCCGGTGATCAGGGCGGTCTGGCCCCGCAGATCGATCATTTGCTGTCCTCCCTGATAGGTTCCTCCGGAATCGCTTCCAACAGGCCGACGCCGAGCAGCGCTTCCGCGGCCTCGCGGATCGCCTCGAAGGGCAGCTCCGACTGCTCCGCGATGTCCAGAAGCCCGTACCGGCCGTCGGAGAGGTTCAGCACCCAGAGCAGGGCCAGCTCCCTTTCGCGTCCCCGGCCCCGGGAGTCGTCGCCGCCGATGGTCCGGTACAGGCCCCGCCGGCCGAGCTGAGGCTCGCACTTGGGATTGAGGTTCCGGTAGCGCCGGTCGGCGTCCAGAACGTTCATCACCGCGAGGTACGCTTGCAGGGATCCGGCCAGGCTCTCCGGCGTGACGAGGTCGAGGTTATCCGCCGAGGTGTGGTACTCGGGATAGCGGCCGTACGGCGTGCGGGTGAGCGAGCCCACGGGCAGGTTGAAGCCGGGCGAGTTGTATTGCCGCTCGTCGTAGCCGAAGGGCACGAACTCCTCGATCTCGAAACGCTGAGAGCGCTCCCCGCCCAGGTCGGTCAGCGCCTGGACGACGGCGCGGTCGATCCGCGAGTGGCTCCGGCGGCTCCTCTTGTAGTGGAAAGCGCCGGGATCGCCCAGGTTCGCCGCGACCAGGCCGGCGACGATCCTGCCCGTGTTCGCTTCGTTCCTCGCCAGCCAGGTGATCGAGCCGATCGTCCCGGGAATGAAGACGAAGCGGTACGATAATCGCCGGGGTCGGCGGCGAGGCTGGCGGGCCAGCGCCTCGGCCAGGAAGGCACAGACCGCGAGGCTGGAGAGGTTGTCGTTGGCCAGCGACGGATGGCAGACGTGGCAGGAGATCAGCACCTCGCGGTCGGTCTCCCCACCGTCGCCGGGAAGCAACAGCTCGCCGTAGGTGAGCGAGCCGTCTTCGAGCGTCGAGTCGACGAAGACCTCGTACTCCCCCTCCTCCAGGCTCAGAAACTGGTGGTGCGTCAGGCAGAAGCCCCAGGTCTCCTTGTAGTAGGAGGTCCGGTAGGGCACCAGGTCGGGCTGGTCCGGCAGGGTGAAGAGGTGCTCCTTCAGCTTCGCGAGCGGCATCCGTTCGTGGATCGGCACGCTGTAGTTGAGGACGTGCAGGTTCAGGTGCTGGAAGTCGACCAGCTTGTCGCCCTGGGGTCTCTTGATCCAGGCGTCACGGATGTTCCACTCGCGGGGCACGGTCCAGTCGAAGACCGGCGTGCCGGTCGGCACCTCGTGGATCTCCAGCGGGAGGGACGGGAAACGCTCCTGGACCAGCGCCAGGGTCTTGCGCACCCCGTCGCCCGTGATGCTCCGGCAGATCGGATAGAGATCGGCGATGAGCCGATGCATCTCCTCGCCGATGTCCGGGCCGGGTTTCTTCATGGCTTGCTCATGAGAAGACCGGCAGGTCGCGGTCCCGGTCCGAGATCACGGCCGGCGCCTCCGGCCAGGGGATGGCGAAGGCCGGGTCATCCCAGCGAAAACCGCGGGCGTGCTGCGGCGAGTAGGGCGCGGAGATCTGGTAGAAGACCTCGGCGTCGTCCTCCAGCGTGAGGAAGCCGTGGGCGAACCCCTTCGGGATGTAGAAGGCGTTGCGCGCCTCGGCCGAGAGCACGGCGGCGGCATGCCGGCCGCGGGTCGGCGAGCCGTCGCGGATGTCCACGATCACGTCCCAGATCGAGCCGCGGGTGCAGCGCACGAGCTTGACCTCGGCGAACGGCTCGGCCTGGAAGTGCAGGCCGCGCAGGGTGCCGCGCCGGTGGTTGAAGGAGACGCTGCACTGGGCGATGTCCGGATCGAGGCCGTGGGCGGCCAGCTCGGCGCGGCTGTAGGTGCGGGCGAAGAAGCCGCGCTCGTCCGCGATCCGCTCGGCTTCGACGACGTAGGCTCCGGCGAGGGGAGTCTCTTTGAAAATCATGAGTAGACCAGAACCTCGGGGATGGCCACTACGAACCGGCCTCTCCACTCGCGGATGCCGGCCATCTGCTCCATGACCTCGTCCTTGAGATTCCAGGGCAGGATCAGCACGTAGTCCGGCCGGGTCTCGTGAATGCGCTCCGGCGCGTGGATCGGGATGCGCGTGCCGGGCAGATAGCGTCCCTGCTTGTGGGGGCTGCGGTCCACGGTGTAGTCGAGGAAGTCGGTGCGCACGCCGCAATAGTTGAGGAGCGTGTTGCCCTTGGCCGGAGCGCCGTAGCCGACCACGGTCTTGCCGTCCTCCCGCGCCTGGATCAGGAACCGCAGCAGCCCCCGCTTGACCCGCTCCACCCGGGCGGCGAACGAGCCGTAGGCGTCGATCCGGTCGAGCCCGGCGGCGGCCTCGCGCGCCAGGAGATCCCCGACCCGCGCCGATATCGGCTGCGACGACCGCGACGCCCTGGAGCCCTCGTGGCAGGCGTAGATGCGGAGGGAGCCGCCGTGGGTCGGCAGCTCCTCGACGTCGAACAGGTCCAGGCCGTGGGCCGCGAAGACCTTCCGCACGGCGAGGAACGAGAAGTAGGAGTAGTGCTCGTGATAGATGGTGTCGAACTGAGTCTCCTCCATCAATCGGAGCAGGTGCGGGAGCTCCATCGTCAGCACGCCGTCGGGAGCGAGCAGGATCTTCAGCCCCTCGACGAAACCGTTCAGGTCCGGCACGTGGGCGAGCACGTTGTTGCCCACCAGCAGATCGGCCCGGACGCCCTCCCCCACCATCTCGCGGGCGGTCTCGGCGCCGAAGAAGCTCACCCGGGTCGGGATGCCCGCGGCCACGGCGGCCTCGGCCACGTTGCCGGCGGGCTCGACGCCCAGCACGGGGACGCCGCGCTCCTGGAACCAGCGCAGGAGATAGCCGTCGTTGCTGGCGATCTCGACCACCTGGTGCTCCGGGCCGAAGCCGAAGCGCTCGATCATCGCCTCCGCGTAGGTCCGGGCGTGCCGGAGCCAGCTCTCCGAGTACGAGGAGAAGTAGGCATAGTCCGAGAAGATCGCCTCGGGGCGCTCCTCCTCCGGCAGTTGGACCAGCAGGCACTCGCCGCAGGTGTAGACGCAGAGCGGATAGAACGCCTCGGGCCGGCGCAGGTGCTCCGGCTCCAGGTAGGAGTTCGCCAGCGGCGAGACGCCGAGGTCCACGAAGACGTGGCTCAGAGGCGCGCCGCAGAAGCGGCAGGGGATCGTCGGCGGTACTGAAGGGATCGGGATCACCGGGATCACCAGATCTTCCAGGGCGTATCGCCCTGCTTCCAGAGGTTGTTCAGGTGGAGGTAGTCGCGGTAGGTGTCCATGGGGTGCCAGAAGCCCTCGTGCTGATAGACCGAGAGCTGGCCGTCGCGCGCCAGCTGCTGGAGCGGCTGCTGCTCCAGGAAGAGCTGCGGATCGGTGCTCAGGTAGTCGAAGACCTCGCGCTGGAACACGAAGAACCCGCCGCTGACCACGCCCTCGGCGAGCGTGGGCTTCTCGTTGAACTCCACGACCTTTCCCGCATCCCCCGCATCGACGTGCATCTCGCCGTAGCGCGAGGTGGGATGGACGCCGGTGACCGTGGCGATGCGGCCCTGGGACCAGTGGAAGTCGAGCAGCGCGTCGATGTCCACGTTGCCCACGGCGTCGCCGTAGGTGAAGCAGAAGGTCGGCGCGTCGACGTACGTTTCCACCAGCTTGAGCCGGCCGCCCGTCGCCGTGTCCGGCCCGGTCTCGGCGCAGGTCACCCGCCAGCTCTCGGAGCCCTCGTGGTTGTGGAAGTCGACCGGCCCCGACGCGTCCATGGGGACGGTGAAGTCGCTGAGCATCTCCCGGTAGCGGAGGAAGTACTGCTTGATCTCCCAGCCCTTGTAGCCGAGGCAGAGCACGAAGCGGCCGAGGCCGTAGGCGCCGTAGATCTTCATGATGTGCCAGAGGATCGGCCGGTTGCCGATCTCCACCATGGGCTTGGGCCGGTATTCGGTCTCCTCGCGCAGCCGGGTGCCCTGGCCGCCGCAGAGGATCACCACCGGAATGTCCTGCTTGCCGGGTCTCGCCATTTCGTACGCCTCTCTCCTCCGCCACGTGGGGCGCGCGGATTCTAACGCAGGGCTTATCGGATGTAGCCCAGCGAACGGAGCTTCTCGAGCTCCCTCTCGTCCTGCCCGCTCTCCTTGCGGCTGCCGGGAAGGCCCTTCGCCGGTCCCAGCCCTTCGTAGCTCGGGATGGTGCGCACGGGATGCCGGCGGACGAACTCGGGGTCGAGCGCGTCGAGCAGCACCTTGCCGGTCACGTCCGCGGGCACGGGCAGACCCAGGAGATACAGCATCGTCGGGTAGATGTCCAGGACGCCCGCGCCCTGGATCACCGTGCCGGGCTTCACCGGTCCGCCCATCAGCAGCAGGATGCCCGGAGGGCCGTGCCGGTGCTGGGTGAAGAAGTCGTGATGGAGGATCGTGGGCGCGTGCCCGTGGTCCGAAGCGACGAGCAGCACCGTCTCCGGGTCGAGCTCCTGGAGCAGCTTGCCCAGGAAGCCGTCGAAGTTGCGCTGCATGGCCGGGATGCGGTCGCCCTTCTCGCGGATCTCGGTTTCGTCCACTCCGAGGAAAAACTGGGGCTGGTACCACTTCCAGAACAGGTGCTGGACCACGTCGGGCTCGTGCGAATAGATGTTCAGCAGCTTGGGCTGCGGCCGTTCCGCCAGCAGCCGCAGGGCCGCGGCGGACTGCCACTCGAAGTCCGGCTTGTCGAAGAGCGGCCGCAGCTCCCGGAACAGGCTCGGCGGCTGGGCGAACAGCTCGACCTCTTCCATCTTCTTGCCTGCGGGGTCCTGCGCGTAGCCGTCGAGGCCGTAGGCGAGGACGTAGCTCTCGGGCCGGGAGGGGACCGGGGCCGGGAAGGAGTAGAAATAGCCGTCCACGATGCCGAGGGTCATGCCCGCGTGGTCCGCGATCTCCCAGATGGGCAGGGCGTGGACCGAGTAGCGGTTGACCATTCGCTGGTGGGCGAGCCCGAACCCGGCCAGGCTGTCGGCCAGCTCCTTGAAGTAGGAGCGGTGGACCGGGAAGACGCCGTCGGAGCCCATGCCCGCCAGGTCGACCCGGTAGAAGTCCAGGACTCCGTGGACGGACGGCAGGGCGCCGGTGTAGATCGAGGTCCAGATCACGGCCGAGTTGGAGTCCGGAAAGGACGCGAGACTGCCCGAGGCACCGTCCTTCATCATGCGGGCGAACGTCGGCAGCTCGCCGCGGTCGACCATCGGCCGGAGCACGCGCCAGTCCGCGCCGTCGAGGCCGACCAGCGCGACCTTGAGGCCGGTGTCCTCCACCGCGATCGTGGGCGCCGCGGACGCCGGGCCTTTCGGCGTGTCCAGGGCCACGCTCCACGGTTTCCCCGCATACAGAGGCGCCGCGGCATGGAGGAGCAGACCCAGGGCATATCCGGCCACGGCGGCCGCGGGGATCCAGCCGCGCCGCCAGGCGCCGCCGAGAATCCGGACGAGGAGCCACGTGGCCACGAGCGTTCCCAGGAGGATCACGATCACGACCCCGGCGACGAAGGCGACCATGCCCCCGGCGGAGAGCGGGCCGAAGGGAACCTGGTCGTAGGTCAGGCCGTAGAGCCAGAACAGCTCCCAGAAGGCGACGTTGAACAGGAACATCCCGATGCCGGCGCCGCGCACGATCCGGTCCTTGGGCTCCCCCCCGGCGGAGCGCAGCCGGCTCAGGCCGTAGCCGGCGGCGAAGGCCGCCGCGCCGCCGAGCCCATAGAGCAGGGTGCAGAAGAACCAGAGCACGAGGGCGTCTCGCGTCGAGCCCAGGTGGTTGTGGAAGACATGGAGCAGCGAGACGGCGAGACCGTAGCCGAGGGAGCCGTAGAGGAAGCCGCCCAGGGAGACGGCGCGCAGGGGTCGTGGATTCATCGCGGGCGAAGCTAGCAGAGGGTGGAGGCCACGACAAGGTGAATCAGGTGAATAGGGCCGCTTCGGTGTCCCCGCTCTCCACGGTCTACGGGTGGCGGGGCCGAAGCGTCTAGCCATCCCTTCATTCCATGAGCCGGTGATAGTCGCGATGGGTCTGGGGAAGCGGCTCGACTCCCAGCTCCTCCTGCAGGAGGGCCGAGAGGCGGTCGTACTGCCGGCGCACCAGGTCGCGGCGCCCCTGGCTGGCGTAGATCCGCATCACGGCCACGTGGACCCGCTCCTGGAGAGGGTCTTCCAGCAGCACGGAGCGGTAGGCGTCCATGGCCTGGTCGGAGCGCTCCAGCCGGAGATAGAGGTCGCCCAGGTCGCGCAGCAGCTCCAGGTAGAGGCGTTGGTACTGCTCGCGCCTCTCGGCGACCCAGGCTTCGTAGTGTCCCTGGAGGAACGCGCCGCGGTAGAGCCGCCACGCGCCCTCCCAGGTCTCGGCGGCCTTCTCCAGGTCGCCGCGCTCCAGGAGAACCCGGCCGGCGTCGGCCCGGCGGGTCATCTCCAGGGCGTCCACCTCCCAGCCGAGGTCCGGGTTCAGCCGGTAGATCCCCTTGCGGTGCAGGAGCGGCGAAACCGCACCCTCCAAGCCCGATTCCAGGGCGCGCCGCAGATGGCTCAGCGTGGGATGAAAATTGCGCTCGATGGTCCGCTCGCCCTCCGTCGGCCAGACCGCCTCCATGACCTCCTCGCGGCCGGCTTCCAGCCTGGGGGACGAGGCCAGATAGGCGAGCACATGGAACGAGCGGCGCAGGCGGCAGTCCAGCTCGATCAGGCTGCCGTCCGGGGCGCGGCGGCGGGCGAACGGGCTGCCCAGGAGCCCGAGCGAGTAGACCGGCGAGCTGCCCGGCGAGTTGACAGGAAGACCGCCGGGAACGGCGGCAGGCTTGACGGCTTCCGGCCGTTCCCGCGCCGGCCGGCGCTGGCGCTCCCGGTCGAGGAACGCGGCGAGCAGCGACGGCAGGCGGTCCCGCTCCTCCCCTTCGATCCAGAGACCGTAGGCGTCGAGCAGCCGCCATCCATCCTCGCCCGCGTCGCCGGCCGCGGGGCGCTCCGCGGGCAGCTTGCCGAGCAGCGAACGCTCGCTCTCCGGAAAGGAGTCGAGCACCTCGTGCCGGAGGAAGTAGCGGACCGTGCCGATGTCGAGCAGCTCTTCGGGATCGGCGCTGTCGAGCCCGCCGCCGCCGGTGGCCTCGATCGCGAGCCGCAGCGGACGGAACCAGCCGTCGCAGGCGATCCAGAGCGCACCGGCCGCCTCGACGGTGGGCACCTCGCCGGTGAGCAGCTCCCAGAGATCCGCGACCTCCCCCGGACGGAGGAGAATCTCCTGGGGCGACACGAACGACGCGCCGGAAAGGCTGCCCTTCCAGCGGCGCTCGCCGGCGAAGACCAGGCGCTCGCCGGGCCGGAGCCAGCGCACCGCCTCCGCCAGCAGCTCCTCCGGAACGCCGGCCGCGACGAGCCAGCGGATGCCGCGCTCCCGCGCTTCGTCGATCGAGCTGCGGAGCGCGGCCGGGTCCGCGGCCTCTCCCAGGCTGAGACCCTGCGCCTCGGACCCGAGCCGCTCCAGCAGGGCCTGCAGGAGCGCGAACTTGCCGCTGCCGGGCCAGCCCCAGATCTGGACGATCGGAGTCTCGAGGGATTGGATCCTGTGAAGAAGGCGTTCCCGGTGAGGAAGAAGGTACGCCGTGTCCATCGTGCCGCGGGGGGCGGAGGGCAAACCGCCAGACCTGCTAACTGCGTTCCACCGATCTGAGGATCGCTTCGGGCTCGTCGCCGCTCAGCCCGGCTGCCAGGAGCTCGCGGCTCAGGGCGGCCAGACAGCGGATCGTGATCTTGCCGATGCTCGAGGCCCGGTAGCCGAGACGCTTGGCCACTTCAGGGGGCTCGTACCCCATCCGGAACCGGAGTTGGAGAAGCAATTTGCAGCGCGACGGCAACCGTTCGAGCAGGTTGTCCAGGTCGCAGAGCATGTCGGACTTTTCCTGGCTTGGCGCGACCGGCTCGGAGAGCCACTCCAGCACCGTCGAGTCGACCGCCGAGTAGATGCGGCGCCGGTGGTTGCGCCAATACATCAGGCAGTGCCGCTTGAGCGTGCCCAGCAGCCAGCACTCGGGATCGCGGACGCGGTCCCACTGGTACAGAAGGGCGAGCATCGTCTGTTGAAGCACATCCTCCGCATCCTCGGAGGGAATGCGATAGGTCGAGAGGAGCCGCTTCAACCTGGGCTCGATCCCTTTCAGGAACTCGTCGAACGAGGCTGGTGGCTCTGGAAATTCGTTCGGGGTTGCCATGCAACGACCCAAGAAAGCTTTTGCCTGGAGGAAAGTTAACACCCTTCTCGGGTGTCTGTCCAGCTCAACCGCTGTTCCAGATCATGCGCGAGCGTGCCGAGATCGGAAAAAGGGACGAAAGGAAGGCACCGGAGTCAGGCGCGGAGACGGTCCCGGACCAGCTGCATGTCTTCCCATGTCGGCCGCTTGAAGGCCTGGTTCCGCAGCAGGGCGGCCGGGTGGTAGGTCACCATCGCCGGAATGTCACGCACCTGGAACCACTGCCCGCGCAGCCGGCCGATCGGGCTGTCGGTGCCGAGCAGCGTCTGGGCGGCCACCCGGCCCAGGATGACGATCAGGCGCGGCTTGACCAGGTCGATCTGACGCTCCAGGAAGCCCCGGCAGGCCGCGACCTCGTCGGGCTGCGGATCGCGGTTGCCCGGCGGCCGGCACTTCACCACATTGGCGATGTAGACGTCCTCGCGCCGCAGGTCGATCGCCTGGATGATCTTGGTCAGCAGCTCGCCCGCCGCGCCGACGAACGGAAGGCCCAGGCGGTCCTCCTCCGCTCCCGGCCCTTCGCCGATGAGCATCAGCTCGGCCGCCGGGTTGCCCGAGCCGAACACGACCTTCTGCCGTCCCTGAGCGAGCCGGCACCGCGTGCAGGTCTCAGCCACGGCGGCCAGGGAGGCCAGGTCGGTCCCGCCTTGAAGGAAGGCAGTCGTCTCGGTCCCGGCCGCCGCAACGGGGGGAACCTGTCCCGGAGCGCTGGCCTCCCTCGCAATCGACCTTGAAGCCACGGGCGCGGCGCCCTTCGCCCTCTCCTCCGCCAGATACTCCCGGATCGCGCTTCGTTCCTCCCTCTCCCCCGCCTCAAACCTCTGAGGCGCCGCGCTTGTCTCCCTCTCCCCCGCCTCAAACCTGCGAGGAGTCGCGTTTTTCTCCATCTCCCCCGGCACGGGGGAGAGGGCCGGGGAGAGGGGGGATGGGAGCAAATACAGATCCCCGTACCCGATATCCTTGAGGTACCCGAGAAGGTCGACGAGCGCGGGCTGCAACGGTGGTCTCACCCGCCGAGTCTACCCGCGAACAGATCCAGAAGCGACGCCGCCAGCTCCGCCTTCGGGCGCCGCGAGAGGAACACCGGCTCGCCCTCCCGGCGGAAGACGGTCACCTCGTTCGCGTCGCTGTCGAAGGCGATGTCGGACCGCGAGACATCGTTCGCCACCAGGAAATCGGCGCGCTTGCGCTCCAGCTTCGCGCGGCCGTTGCGCTCCAGATCCCGGGTCTCCGCCGCGAACCCGACGATCACGGACCGCGGCGCCACGTCCCTCAATCCCGCCAGGATGTCCGGGTTCTCCTCCAGCTCGACCGGAGGCGGCGGTCCGTTTTCCTTCTTCATCTTGTCGGCGGCGGGGTTCCTGGGACGGTAGTCCGCGACGGCCGCGGCCATGACGATCAGGTCGGCGGCCGATGCATGGCCGCGCACCGCGGACTCCATCTCCCGGGCCGTGGTCACGTCGACCCGCTCGACCCCGGAAGGCGTCGAGAGATGGACAGGACCGGCGACGAGGACGACCCGGGCGCCGCGCCGCGCCGCCTCGGAAGCCAGGGCGAACCCCATCCGCCCGCTCGAACGGTTGCCCAGGAAGCGGACCGGGTCGAGCGGCTCGAACGTCGGGCCCGCGGTGACCAGGACCGTGCGGCCGGCCAGCGGCCCCGAGCCCAGGGCGGCTTCGACGGCGGCGACGATCTGCTCGGGGTCGGCCATCCGGCCCATCCCCACCTCGCCCGAGGCGAGCGGCCCTTCCACCGGGCCGGCGAACCAGACGCCGCGGCTCCGGAGGACGGCCACGTTGTGCTGCACGGCCGGCTTCTCCCACATCGCGGAGTGCATGGCCGGCGCGACCACCACCGGACCGGCCAAGGCGAGCGCGGTGGTGGTGAGGAAATCGTCCGCCAGACCGAGAGCCAGGCGGCCCAGCACGTGCGCGGTGGCCGGCGCCACGCAGAGCACCTCGGCCCAGGCCGCGGCGGTGATGTGCGCCTCGTCACCCGAGCCCGTGGGCGTCAGGTATTCCTCTTGATGGACCGGATGTCCGGAGAGCACTTCCAGGGTCAGGGGGGAGACGAACGAGACGGCGCTGCGGGTGAGGATGCAGCGCACCTCGTGGCCGTGCGCACGGAGACGCCGGACCAGCTCGGCAGCCTTGTAGGCGGCGATGCCGCCGCTGACGCCGAGGAGGACTCGCAGGGAGCGGGTCATGGTCTCAAAGTCGGTCGTAAGAGGTCGGTCAGGCGTGCCGGCGGCCCGGCCGGAACCGGAGCCGCCGCTTCCATCAACGGATCAGTGAACCTCGGCGGGCTGGACGGCCGGCTCGGCCCCTTCGGCGGCGGGCGCCGCCTCGGGCGGCGCGGGCGGAGGCGGCGGACCGTAGCCCCACTCGATCAGGCTGTGGTCGACCTCTTCCATGGCCACCCGGGTGGGCTTGCGCTTGCCGGTCTCCACCTTGGCCCGGGCTCCCCGCATGAGTTGCTCGGCACGATTGGCCGCCACGAGGACGCGGCGGAACTTGCTATCGATCTCGGGCCCTTTGTTATCCATCTTTCGACAAATCTCCTCGGCGGCACGAGCCGCCTCCGAAAAATCTAGAGCTGAGGGAAGACACCCTGCTGCTGGAAGTCATGAAGGATTTCCTGGAGCCGGCCGTGCATCCGCTCCTGCCGGTGCCGCTTCTCCAGAATGATACCCGCCAGGGCCTCGCTGGCCTTCCGGGCATCGTCATTGATGATAACATAATGATACCGATCGTAACGGCTCATCTCCCGCAACGCGCCAGCCAGGCGCCTGGAGATGGTCGCCTCGTCGTCCAGTCCCCGTCCCCGCAGCCGCTGGACCAGCGCCTCGAAGCTCGGCGGCATGATGAAGATGCCGAACGCCGCCGGATTTCTCTCCATCACCCGCTCGGCGCCCTGGACGTCGATGTCCAGGATGACGTCGATCCCCTGCTGAAGCCGCGGGAAGACCTCGTCGTTGGCCGTGCCGTAGAAGTTGCCGTGGACCTCCGCCCATTCCAGCAGGCGGCCTCCCGCGATCATCTCCAGGAATGTGGCATGGTCGACGAAGCGGTAGTCCCTGCCGTCCACCTCGCCCTGCCGCGGCCGGCGCGTCGTGTAGCTGACCGAGAAGGCCAGGCCGCCGAACGGCGTGAGCGGAGTCGCGAGAAGGCTCTGGATGAGCGTCGTCTTGCCCGCTCCCGAAGGGGCGGACAGGATGAACAGCTCGCCTGGATGGATGCGCTCGGTCAAGACGGGCCGATTCTACTCGACGTTCTGGACCTGTTCGCGGAGTTGCTCGCAGAGAACTTTCGCGTCGAGGACGGCACGGGTCATCTCGGAGTTGCGGCACTTGGCGCCGAGCGTGTTGAGCTCGCGGAAGATCTCCTGGGTCAGGAAGTCGAGCCGCTTGCCCGCGGGGCCGGTGTCCCGCAGGATGGTGCGGAAGTGCTCCAGGTGGGCGCGCAGCCGGTCGATCTCCTCGCTCACGTCGCCGCGGTCGACGAGGAGCGCCACCTCCTGGGCGACCCGGGCCTCGTCCACCGACTGACCGGTGAGCAGCTCCTCGAGGCGCCGCCGCAGGGACGCTCCCAGCTCCTCCCGGACCGGAATGCGCAGGGCGTCGAGCCGGACCACGATGACGTCGAGGGCGCGGATGCGCTCCTCCAGGACCGCCGCCAGGTTCGCCCCCTCGACCTCACGGCCGCCCACGAGCTGATGCACGGCCTCGCCGGCCACCCGGAGCAGCAGCTCGGCGTCCTCGGCGCTCCATTCGTCGGAGGCCACCTCGACCCGGAACGCCTCGGGGATGCGGAGCAGGTCGCCGGCCGAAAGCCCGTGGTTCACGAGCCCCGCCTCCACGAGCTGATGCACGGCGGCGTGGGCTTCCCGGATCACCCCCATGTTGACCTGGACGGTGGCCTTGCGCTCGGCCACGGGCCGCAGCTCGATCCGCACCTCCACCCGTCCGCGGGAGATCTCCTTCCCGAGCAGGTCGCGAAGTGCCTGCTCGCTCGGCCGCAGCTCGTCCCCGAGCCGCAGCGCGAGATCGAAGAACCGGTGGTTCACCGCCTTCAGGCTGACCGACACCCCGTGGCGAGCGTTCTCGCCCGATGACTCGCCGTACCCCGTCATGCTCCGCATGGTCATGCCTCCTTTGCCAGCCTCTCCGCCTCGGACTCTACCGCGTCCAGCCGCCGTTTCAGCTCCGCGGCCGCGGCGGCCGGATCGCTTCGGCGCTCGACGGGCAGCGGCTCGCCGTAGACGAAGTGTACCCTCGACAGGGGGAGCGGCACGAGGAAGCGGTCCCAGGAGCGCAGACGCCTGGCGCGGGTCGCGGCGAGGGCGACCGGCTGGATGGGCCAGCCCGTGGCCGCCGCCGCCAGGATCACTCCGGGCTGGACCTCGCTCGCCGGCCCCCGCGGTCCGTCCGGCGTGAACGCCAGATCGTAGCCCTCGGCGGCCTTGCGCAGCAGCGTCCGCATGCCCGCCACGCCGCCCCGGCTGCTCGATCCGCGGCTGGAGTCGATGCCCAGGCGGGCCACGGTGCGCGCGATCAGCTCGCCGTCCCGGCTCTGGCTCACCAGGACCGAGATGCGGCGGCCCCGGTAGGCGTAGGGCATCAGCAGCAGGTGGCGGTGCCAGAAGGCCAGGATGAAACGCTCGTCCCGCTGCTCGCGCTCGCGCTGCGGCCCGTCGCCGTGGTGCCGCAGCCGGACGCTCGCCCGCAGGGCGCGGATGAACCCCGCGGCGGCGAACGACAGGGCGGCCGTGCGCCAGCCCCCCGAGTCGTCCTGCTCCAGCGTCATACCCGGAACTGCAGGTCGTAGAGCCGGCGGTAGGTGCCGCCCAGAGTCATCAGCTCGCTGTGCGAGCCTTCCTCGACGATCTTCCCGCCGTCGACCACCACGATGCGGTCGGCCCGCATCACGGTCGAGAGACGGTGCGCGATGACCAGCGTCGTCCGGTCCTGCATCAGGTTCGAGAGGGCTTTCTGCACCAGCGACTCGGACTCGGTGTCGAGGTGGGACGTGGCCTCGTCGAGGATCAGGATCGGCGCGTTCTTGAGCAGCGCGCGGGCGATGGCGAGCCGCTGCCGCTGGCCGCCGGACAGCCGGAGCCCCGACTCGCCGATCACCGTGTCGTAGCCGCTCGGCAGCTGCATCACGAACTCGTCGGCGTACGCCGCAGCCGCGGCCTCGCGCACCCGCTCCAGCGGCAGGTCCAGACGGCCGTAGGCGATGTTGTTGCGGATCGAGTCGTTGAACAGGACCGTGTCCTGGGTCACGATGCCGATCAGCGCGCGCAGGCTCTTCAGATCCAGGTCGCGGATGTCGACGCCGTCGATCGCGACCCGTCCCTCGTCCGGATCGAAGAAGCGCGGCAGCAGGTTCACGAGGGTCGACTTGCCGGCCCCGGACGGCCCCACCAGCGCGATGATCTCGCCGGCCTGGATCGGCAGGCTCACCTCGCGCAGCACGAGCCGCTCCTCGTAGGCGAACGAGACGTTCTCGTAGGCGATCTTGCTGTGGACCGTGTCGACCACGCTCGCGCCCGGCTTCTCCACGATGTCGTTCGGCGTCGAGGTCAGCCGCGCCACCCGCTGGCCCGCGGCCATGGCCTCCTGCAGGATGAGGTTGACCTTGTTCAGCTTGCGGATCGGGTCGTACATCATCAGGAGCGTGGTCAGGAACTGGATCAGCTCGGGCGCCGACAGCTCGCCGCCGCGGATGGCCCGGCCGGCGTAGATCAGCAGCCCTGCGGCGCCCACCACGGCGAGCGACTCCACCACCGGTCCGGAGGCGTGGGCGAGCATCTGCGCCCAGAGGTTCACCTTCAGGTGGCGCCGCGTGGCTTCGCGGAACTTCCCGAGCTCGAACTCCTCCATGCCGAACGCCTTCACCACCCGGTGCCCGCGCACGCCCTCGGTCATCAGGCTGGCGAGGTCGGCCATGCGCTCCTGGCTGCGGTGGCTGGTGCGGCGCATGCCCTTGCCGAAACGCACGATCGGATAGACGAGCACGGGCGCCACGATCAGCGCGGTCACCGCCAGCCGGAAGTGGGTCGAAAGCAGCAGGGTGAGCAGGAAGAGCAGCGTGATCGACTGCTGGAACAGGTCGAGCAGGCGGTTGGACACCGCGTTCTGCATCATGGACACGTCGTTGATGACCCGCGCCACCAGCTCCCCCGAAGGGTGGTCGGCGTGGAACCGGCTCGACTGCCCGAGGATGTGCTGGTAGAGGTCGTTGCGGATGTCCGTCGTGACGCCCAGGCCGATGTGCTGGAAGGCGTAGCCCGAGACGAAGTCGGCCAGCGAGCGCAGCAGGAACACCAGCACGAAGAGGAGGGGCACGAAGTAGACCACCTCCGCCGGGCCGACTCCCAGCCGGCGCTTGAGAGACTGGTAGCTGCGGTCGATCTGCTGCGCGATGTCGAAGCGTTTCTGGAGGTCGGCCAGCAGGCCTTTTTCCCTCTCTGCTCCGCGCTTCTCCGCTCCGCGCGCCGTGCTTTCGGCTTGCGGAGCCGGATCCGGAACGCTGGTGAGACCTCCGAGGGCGCCCGGCATGCGGTCCCCCGCCAGCAGCACCTCGCCGAAGATCGGCTTGATCAGCGAGACCGTGGCCGCGGTCGCCGCCGCGAAGACGAGGATGCCCGCGGCGGCCAGCATCGCCCAGCCGGTGTAGCGCCGGATGTAGCGCCAGAAGAAGGCCGGCGTGCTCACGCGGGGGTCTCCCGCAGCAGGTCCGCCACCTCGCGCGCCGCCCGGCCGCTCGCTCCGCCCTCCCCCAGCCGGCCGCGCAGCTCGGCGAGACCTTCCCGCAGCTCGGCCCGCATCCGGTCGTCGAGGAGGATCGACTCGGCCTCGAACGCGATGCGGTCGGGATTGGCGTCGCCCTGGAGCAGCTCGGGCACGACCCGCCGCCCCAGCACCAGGTTGACGAGGCTGATGTTCGGCAGCCGGACGAGCAGGCGGGCCAGGTTCCAGGTCCAGAAGCCCAGCCGGTAGATGACGATCATGGGCGTGCCGAGCAGCCCCACCTCCAGCGTGGCCGTGCCCGACGCGCAGAGCGCCAGGTGCGAGTCCGCGATGGCGGCGAAGCGGTCCTCCGAGACGATCCGCACCGGCAGGCCGGCGAGCTCGATGTGCTCTTCAAGCACCTCCCGGGGCACGGTCGGCGCCTTGATCAGCGCGACCTCGATCGGCAGCTCGGCGGCCAGGCGCCGCACCGCCTTCAGCATCGTGGGCAGGAGGGACTCGATCTCGCTCAGCCGCGAGCCGGGCAGGAGAGCGATGCGGAAGGGGCCGTCCGGCTCGGCTCCCTCCTTCAATCGTTCATCCAATCGCTCCCAGGCGTTCCGGAGCTGCGGTACCTCGTCCACCAGGGGATGCCCGACGTGGACCACCTTGACCTGGTGGCGGCGGTAGAAATCCACCTCGAACGGAAACAGCACCAGCATGCGGTCCACCAGCCGGGCGATGGTGCGCACCCGGCCCTTGCGCCAGGCCCACACCTGCGGGCTGATGTAGTAGACGACGCGCACCCCCCGCTTCTTCAGCTCGCGGGCGAGGCGGAGGTTGAAGTCCGGAAAGTCGATGAGCACGGCGGCGTCCGGCCGGCGGCGGTCGACCTCGGCGAGGAGCGACGCGAAGACCTCGCGGATGCGCGGCAGCACGCGGAGCACCTCGGTGATGCCGACCACCGACACCTCCGAGCTGTGCGCCACGGGCTGAAGACCGGCGGCCTGAAGCTCGTCGCCGCCGAGGCCGAACGTCTCCAGATCCGGGACCAGCCGCTTCAGCTCGGAGATCAGCCGCGCGCCGTGAAGGTCTCCCGAAGCTTCGCCGGCGACGACCAGGAGCTCCTTGGGTCGAGTCATGGAATCGGCGCGGGAGGTCCCTGGGGGAAGGGATACATCAGCCAGGCGATGATCAGCCCGCCACCCACCATGCCCAGGAAGAGCTGCAGGAAGAGCCGCACCCGCTCCTTGCGGTCGCGCCGCCAGAGCAGCGTGAAGAACAGGCTCACCAACAGCGAATAGAGCACCATCAGGAAGAAATGGCTCAGCATCTCCTCACTCCTTCTTGCCGCGGGAGATGTCCCACGCGTCGAGCACCAGCAGCCAGTTCATGAGCCCCGCCGTCAGCAGGAACGCGGTGCCGTACTCGTAGCCGGCGCCGACGATGTCGCCCGCATAGCCGGCGCCGTAGCGCAGCAGGAAGTACGGCAGGCCCATGCCCATGGCGCCACCGGTCGCGAGCAGCGTCAGCGGTTGGCCGCGCAGGGGCTGATAGAGATTGCCCTGCAGCGAGCATCCCACCCAGAGGCAGGCGAGCACGATCGCCAGGAACGCGAGGCCCCGCACGTAGCGCCGCACGTAGAGATGGCCGAGGCCCGGCACGAGCCAGGCCAGGATCATGGCGAGATAGGGATTGCCGACAGGCTCCGAGACCGTGGCCGAAGGCTCGGTCTGCAGGTCGTCGTCCAGGGGTGCAGCGGATTCAACCAATCAGTCCTCCTTCGCCGCTCTCCTGCGGCGAGCTGAGGTGCGCGAGCGGAGCCACCATGAGGTGCCCGTTCGAGTACGGGTGAAGGTTCAGCATCAAGAGGTGATGGCGGGCGGGCTCGACGACTTGGTGATGTACGAATACCTCCAAGGGGTGAGGAGGCATTCCATCCGCTCAATTCTCGTCGTTGAGCAGCTCCCGCAGCTCCTTGCCCGGCTTGAAGTAGGGGATCCGCTTGGGCGGGACGCTGACCTTGTCGCCGGTCTTGGGATTCCGGCCGGTGCGGGCGCCGCGGTGGCGGATGCGGAAGCTGCCGAAACCGCGCAGCTCGATCTTTTCCCCGCCCTTGAGAGAGTCGACGATGCTGTCGAAGACCGTGTTGACGATGATCTCCGCGTGCTTCTTGGTGAGCTGAGTGGAGCGGGCGACCTCTTCGACCAGCTCGGCTTTGGTCATTCCGTCGTTCCCGGCGTTCTTGTAGGCGTCCGACATCTCCCACCTCTTTCTGAAACCCGCGGACGGGCCCCGTCCCGAAGGAGCGGAGCCCGTCACGCCGTCCTGGTGTCAATCCAGCCTACTCTTCGACGACCTCTCCACTCTCCTGCCGGCGGCTGCCTTCGCGAGTCGCCTGAAGCTCGGCGATCTCCTCCTCGGAAGGCTGCTGCACGCCGCGCAGCGACAGGCCGACCTTCTTGTCGTCCTCCTCGATGCGCAGGACGCGGGTGCGGACCCAGTCGCCGACCTTGAACTCGTCCTCGAGCTTGACGCCGTTCGCCACCTCGATCTCGCTCACGTGGGCGAGACCCTCGAGACCGTTGTAGATGTCGATGAACAGACCGAAGTCGGTCACGTTCACCACCCGGCCCTCCAGGGTGTCGCCGACGCGGTGCTTGACCGCGAAGTCGTCCCACTCGTTGGGCATGAACTCCTTGATCGACAGCGAAACCCGCTGGTTCTCGATGTCGATGTTGGTGATCCGCGCCCGCACGGTGTCGCCCTTCTTGAGCACCTCGCTCGGATGCTTGACCCGCTTCGTCCAGCTCATGTCCGAGACATGGATCAGGCCATCGATGCCGTCCGTGATCTCGACGAAAGCGCCGAACTCGGTCAGGTTGCGCACCTTGCCCTCGATGACCGTCCCCTCGGGGTGAGTATCCTTCAGCTCCTCCCAGGGATTGCGCTCGGTCTGGCGCAGCGACAGGCTGATGCGCCGCTGATCCATGTCGAGCTCGGAGACGATGGCCTCGACCTCGTGGCCGACTTCGAGAAGCTTGGCGGGGTTGACGACCTTCTTGGTCCACGACATCTCGCTGACGTGGATCAGGCCCTCGACTCCCTCCTCGATCTCGACGAAGGCGCCGTAGTCGACGAGCGACACGACCTTGCCGCGGACGCGCGAGCCGATGGGGTACTTCTTGTCCACCAGCGTCCACGGATCCTCGGACTTCTGCTTGTAGCCGAGGGAGACGCGCTCGGTCTCGGGGTCGAACTTGAGAACGACCACCTCGACCTCGTCGCCGACGGAGAAATGCTCGGAGGGGTGGTTGACCCGGCCCCAGGAGATGTCGGTGATGTGCAGCAGGCCGTCGATGCCGCCGAGGTCGATGAACACGCCGTAGTCGGTGATGTTCTTGACCACGCCCTTGAGACGGGCGCCCTCTTCCAGGC
The DNA here is from genome assembly GCA_031390755.1 of Holophagales bacterium. Taxonomy (GTDB): domain Bacteria; phylum Acidobacteriota; class Thermoanaerobaculia; order Multivoradales; family UBA5704; genus DATMER01. The sequence goes on along the minus strand of JANMTS010000043.1, from coordinate 52,690 downwards.
GGGTGAGGGTCTCGGCCTTCTTCTTGGCCAGCTCGGTCTCGAGCACGGCCTTGCGGGACAGGACGATGTTGTTGCGTCGGCGGTCAAGGCTGATGACCTTGAACTCCAGCTCCTGGCCGCGCAGGGATTCGAGGTTCTTGACCGGCTTGATGTCGACCAGCGAGCCGGGCAGGAACGCGCGCAGACCGACGTCCACCGTGAGGCCGCCCTTGATGCGGTCGGTGACGCGGCCCTTGAGGATGCGGCCCTCCTTGTAGGCCCGCTCCACCTCGGTCCAGCGGCGCATGCGCTGGGCCTTGGTCCGGGACAGGAGGATGTGGCCCTCCTGGTCCTCGGTCTTCTCCAGGAGGACGTCGATCTCCTCCCCGACCTTGACGGACAGGCTGCCGTCCCGCTCCAGGAACTCCTCAATGGGGACGAGACCCTCGGATTTGTATCCCACGTCGACGATCACCGCGTTCGCGGTGATCCCGATGACTCGACCCGGGACGATCTCACCCTCCGTGAGATTCCGCATGCTCTCGTCGTACATTTCGAGGAGCTTCTGGTACTCCTCCCTCGACAGCTCCTCGTCGGACTCGGCCGTCATCGTCGGCTGGTCCATTTGCTCAGTCGCCATAAAAGACGTTCCTCCTTGGGCTTGGATTCAGGCTCGCGGGCCTGTGTCCCCGCGGACGCGGGGCATCGAGCTCCCACTAAGTATTTGAGAACTCGGGCCTTCGAGTATAGGGGGCGGGAGGGCAACGTGTCAATCACACCTCCGGGACCCCAAACGGGCGGGCGGGAGATGGAGATTTCTTCCGCCCCAGCCTCGTCTGCCGCCGCCGCAACCTCGTTTGCCGCAGCGGCAAGCTCGTTTGCCGTGGCGGCAAGCCCGTTTGCGGCAGGGAATCCTCGTTTGCGGCAGCGGAGACCTGGTTTGCGGGTCCGGCAAACACGGTTGCCGCGGAGGACTGGGCGGCTGCGGGGGCGGCAAACGGGATTGCGGCCGGGAAACCTCGCTTGCGGCAGCGGCAAACGAGGTTGCGGCAGCGGCAAACGGGACGGCGCCCACGGAAAACTGGCGTGTTCTAGGCGGTCTCGCCGACGAACGGCGAGAGGACCGCTCCGGCTTCGCGGCGGTTCTCGAACACGGCCGCGACCTCGACCAGCCAGGCGACCGCGAGGCGCACCCGCTCGGGGGATGCCAGCCGCGCGGCCTGGAGATCGAGGAGCGAGCTCCCCGGCCGACGGTGCAGCAGGGACAGGATCGAGGCGAGCGGCAGCTCGGGCAGCCCGACGGGAGAGGCGAGATCCGCGGCATCCTCCATGGCCGCCAGCCCCTGCGTCTCGTCGGGCAGGAGAGGCTCTCTCAGCCGCAGCTCGTCTTCGATCCAGACCGCTTCGAGCAGCAGCCGGGAGAGCGGCAGGGGATCGGGCTTCGACAGGTCGACCGGCCAGGGGGAGAGGTGCAGATGGAAGCCGCCCTGCCTCTGCCGCAGCAGCCAGAGCACGGCCTCGCCGCCCTCCAGCCCGTCGAACCGCGCCTCCAGGCAGCGCCCCTCCGAGAAGCACAGGCTCCCCTCGGAGGCCGGGGTCTTGATGTTCAGGATGCCGGAGGCCTGGCTGTTCATCATCGTCTGGACGGCTTCGCTGAGGGGGAAGGCGGAGAGGTCGCCCTGCAATCCGGGTCGATCGACCGACCGGCGCGCCACGAGGCCCTCGACGCGGACGACCACCTCCTCCGCGCTGAAGGGCTTCGACACGAAGTCGTCGGCCCCCATCCGGATGCCGCGCACCCGGTTCGCCGCGTCGCCGATGGCCGAGAGCATCAGCACCGGCAGGCGCTCGGTCCGCGGGTTACGGCGCAGCTCCTCGAGAACCTCCCAGCCCGATCGGGCCGGCATCATCACGTCGAGGACCACCGCGTCGAAGCCCTGGCCGAGAACGAGGGCCTCCACTTCGGTGGGATCCGGCGTGAGGTGGACCCCGTGCCCCCCGCACTCGAAGGCGGCGGCGAGGATGCTCAGGATATCCGGATCGTCGTCTACCAGAAGGATGCGCGACATGGGGGGATTCTCCTCGTATGGGCTCGGGGAAGCGACCCTTCGTGCAGCCTGACACAGCAACATGACGACCAACATTACGGGCCCGTAATGTTGCACGCAATCTCCGTCGGCTATCTTTGTCGGCGAAATGAGCTCGCCGGAGCGCCCCTCGCGTCAGGCCTGGAAGCCTGCCAATCCGTCGACGTTCTGGGGTTCTCACGTTGAGTCAGCGGTGCCGCCGCGTCTCGCGACCGTGGTCCTGGCCGTCTCCGCGGGAGCCGTCGTGTACTGCCTCGCCGCCGAGCCGTTCGGGCTCGCGATCCCGCCCCGCGCTCTTCGGGGATACCTCCAGCTCGCCTTGCCCTGCCTCGGCGCGCTCCTTCTCTTTCTGGTGGCGGCGTTCGCCTGGGCGGCGTGGCGGACGCGGGGCGGCGCCACGGCCCTTCTCCTCGCCGGGATCCTGCCGCTGGCGGGGCTGCTGTCCGCCCGGCACTCGATGATCGCCTGGATGGCCGAGTCCAGCCTGGCGCCGGGCGCCGTCACGGCGAGCTGGCTGGTCACCCGGCTGCTGCCGGCGGCCGGCCTGCAGCTCGCCTGGCTCGATCCCTGGGTGTCCCGGCGCCTCGGCGGCACGACCGGGGAGAGGAACCTCCGGGCCGCCGGTCTCCTGCTCCTCTCGACCGCCGCCGCGCTGGCCATGGTCGGAACCCTGGAGGCGTCCGCGTGGCTGTCGGCCGGTGACGCCGTGGTCCTGCTTCTCTTCATCCTGGCCGTGCCGGCGGTCACCCGGCTTCACCGCCGGGAGCCCAACCTGCTCACCCATGTCGCCCTGCTGAGCCTGGCCCCCCAGGCCGCGTCCCAGCTCGCCGCCCTGGCCTCGACATCGCCCGGCGACACCGCGGCGGTGATCGCCCAGGCCCTGGCGGTGCTCGCCTGGTCCACGCTCCTCGCCGGCATCGTGCTGGACTTCACGGCCATCCAGGAGGCGAGGCAGCGCATGCAGGGTGAGCTGTTGGAGGCGGAACGCGGGCTCCAGACCCGGACGCTGGAGGTCGAGCGGATCAACCAGGAGCTGGCGCACGAGCTGGCGCAGAAGGAGCGCTACCACCGCCGGCTGCAGCTCCTCGACCTGGCGATCCAGCGGATGAGCCTGGGGCTGACGATCACCGATACCGCCGGGGTCATCATCTATGTCAACCCCGCGGACGCGGTGATGCACGGCTATCAGCCCGAGGAGCTGCTCGGCCGGTCGTCCCGGGTCTACGGCGCGGTTCTCGATATCTCCGGGGGCGCCGCCGCCGCCGCCCCCCCCCCGGCCAGACCGCTGACCTTCTGGAGCCGGGAGACCCTGAACCGCACCAAGGACGGCAAGGTCTTCCCGGTGCGCCTCATCTCGGACACCGTGCCGGGGGAGGACGGCCGGCCCCGCGCCCTCGTCACCCTCTGCGAGGATGTCTCCGAAGTGGTGCGGGTGCGGGAGGCGCTCGCCGCGCACGAGAGCGAGCACGAGCAGCTCGTCGAGGGCGCCAGCGACCTCATCCAGAGCGTGAGCCCGGACGGCCGCTTCCGCCTGGTCAACCGGGCCTGGCTGGATGCGCTGGGCTATCAGCCCGGGGATCTCGAAGGCCTGAGCATCTGGGACGTGATCGCTCCCCGGCATCACGCCGAGTGCCAGAACGTGTTGCGGCTGATCCTCGCGGACGGACGGCCGCAGCGCGTCGAAACCGTGTTCCTCCGCCGCTCCGGCGCCGAGATCTACGTCGAGGGCAACGTCGGCGTCCGGCGCGAGGACGGCCGGATCACGGCGAGCATCGGCATCTTCCGCGACGTCACCGAGCGCCGCCGCGTCGAGCGGATGAAGCAGGACTTCCTCTCCACCGTCAGCCACGAGCTGCTCACCCCGCTCACCTCGATGCTGGGCGCCCTCGGGCTGGTGCGCGGCTCCAGGCTCGCCGCCAGCCCCCAGCGCATCGACGAGCTGCTCGAGATCGCCGAGCGCAACGGCAGCCGGCTCGTGAGCCTGGTCAACGACCTGCTGGACATGCAGCGGCTGGAGGCCGGGGATCTGCACTTCCAGCTCGGCCGCGTGAGCCTCGGGCCCCTGCTCGACGAAGCCGTCAGCGGGGTCGAGAGCCTCGCCGCGGCCAGCGGCGTGCAGGTCTGCCACGAGCCGTGCAGCGCCGGGATCACCCTGGTCACCGACCGCGAACGGCTCGGCCAGGTGCTCTACAATCTCCTCTCCAACGCCATCAAGTTCTCGCCGCGCGGCGAAGAGGTACGGCTCGCCGCCGCTCCGGACGGCAACGAGATGGAGATCACGGTGAAGGACCGGGGACCGGGCATCCCGGAGGAGTTCCGGGGCCGGCTGTTCGAGACCTTCTCCCAGGCCGAGGAGGCCCAGACCCGGCGCCAGGGCGGCTCCGGCCTGGGGCTGTCGATCTCGAAGAAGCTGGTGGAAGGGCTCGGCGGGACCATCTCGGTCGTCAGCCGCCAGGGCGAAGGGACGACGGCCAGGGTTCGCCTTCCGATGCGCCTGCCCCTGTCCTGATTTCCTTTCGGTACTGGCGATACCGGCGGGGGGCGGGGACGGTGCGTCCTCCCCGGATGACGGCAGGGATGACGACCTGCCCGGGAAATCCGCTCTCCCCCGGCGATGTTGCTTCCTGTGGGCCCCCTGGTCCGCCTCTTGCTTTACATGAAGCTGGAAAGAAACAAGGAGGAGCCAAATGCTCAGGAAATTCTTCACATACGCCGCCCTCGCGCTGGCGACCGTCCCAGCAGCGACTGCGCAGGCGACGGCCCCCCAGGCGACGGCAGAAACCCAGCCGCAGCAGGGCGGGTTCGGCGAGCAGGTGGACGTCAACGAGGTGCTGCTCGACGTCCTGGTCACGGACCGCAAGGGCAACGTCATCGTCGGGCTCAAGCCCGAGGACTTCGTGGTCAAGGAAGACGGCAAGATCGTCGACCTCAACAGCCTCACGTTCTACAGCAACCGCCGCCTGGTGGGCACGGCGGGCACGACGAAGGAGCCGGTGGCGGTCGACGCCGCGATCGACAGGGTCCCGGAGGACCGCTACTTCATCCTCTTCTTCGACGACCAGAAGGACTCGGTCATCGACGCGCCGCAGCTCATCTCCCGGCAGCTCGACGCCGGCCGCCAGGCTCGGGATTGGGTGCTCAACGGCAGGCAGCCCGCGGACTGGGTCGCGGTGGTGAGCTACGACCATAAGCTGAAGATCCAGCAGGACTTCACCCGCGACGGCCGCGCGCTGGCCGAGGCGGTGGCCGCCGCCCAGAAGGGCAAGGATCTCGAGGGCAACTGGCCGTCCCGGATCAAGAAGGGCGAGGGGCCGTCGCTCTACGCCGGCCTGCCCCGGGGCAACGAGCTCCGCGACCGGACCGAAACGATCTACGACGCGATGCGCGAGCTGTCGCGGGCGGCCGGCAACATCCGCGGCCGCAAGAACCTGGTGATGTTCACCACCGGCTTCGGGCAGGTCAACAACTTCGGCCAGTACGTGCCCGACCCGCGCTACTACCCGGACATGGCCCGGGCGCTCAACGACAACAACGTGGCGGTGTACAGCATCGACCTGGTGCCCGCCGGCACGATCCACCCGCTGAGCAGCGCCATGAATCAGGTCTCGAACGAGACCGGCGGCCAGTATTACGGCACGTTCACGAGCTTCGCCACGCCGCTGCGGCAGATCGGCGAGGAGAACAGCGGCTACTACCTGCTGAGCTATCAGAGCGATCAGCCGGCCGGCAAGAGCGGGTTCCAGGATGTCAAGGTGACGACCACGAATCCGGAGTTCAAGGTGCGGGCCCGCAAGGGCTACGCGTACGGCGAGTCGACCCAGGCGAGCCGCTGATCTACGGGTAATCTACCGGTAATCTAGAGGCCCGCGGCGGCGCGCAGCAGGCGCCGCCGCAGCCCGGTGTAGGGTTGCCGGCAGGCCAGGAGGTCCGAGAGGACGCGCCGGATGCCCGGGTGCCTGCGGGCGACCGGCACCATCCACTGGCCGATCGGATCGTCGAAGAAGATGGCGCGGGCCTGCGCGGCCCGCTCCATCTCGTTTTTCAGCTCCAACTCCAATCGATCCGGGTAGGTCTCCGGAATCCCCTCGATCAGGCATTCGGCCGCCCAGAGCCCCGAGAGCATGCCGTAGCGGATCCCCTCCCTCGTCAGCGGATCGGCCAGGGCCGCGGCATCCCCAACCAGCATCACCCGCTTCTCCACCCCGCGGCGTACGGCGTCCAGGGTCCACGGACCGAAGACCGGGATCGGATAGCGGTAGCGCGGCCCCGGAAGGTCGCGCCAGCCGGCCGGCAGGTGGCGGTCGAGGAACGTCTCCAGGCAGGAGCGGGCGGCGCCGTCCGAGAGCCGGCCCGCAGTGTAGGCGATACCCACCGAGGCGCCGCCGGGCCGTGGAAAAATCCAGAGATAGGCGTCGGCCACGTCGGGGAAGGCCAGCACCAGGCGGTCCCAGGCCAGGCCGCGCAGCGAGCCGCCGATTCCGAGGCTCTCCCCCTGCGGGCTGAGCCCACCGATCCCAATACTTCGGCGCGTGCGTCCGCGGGCGCCGTCCGCGCCCACGACCCAGTCGTATGAGCCCAGGCTCCCGTCCTCGGTCCGGCGCGGAATCAGCACGGCCCCGGCCGCCACCGCCGCTTCCACCAGGGCGCGATCCAGATCGGCTCGCCGGAAGATGCGGATGCCCCGCAGGTCGATCTCCAGCGATCCGCCGCCAGCATTCTCCAGGACGGCCTCGGGGCTCACGACCGCGGGCAGACCGGAGGGATCGAAGCCGGCGAGGCGCGGCAGGACGTGCTCGGGAACGGCGCCGCCGCAGGGCTTCTCGCCGGGGCGCTCGGGAACGAAGAGATCGACGGAAACACCGGCCCGGGCCAGCGCCAGGGCGGCGGAGGCGCCCGCAGGTCCACCTCCTGCCACGGCAACTCGCACGGCGGGAGGCCGGACTACACGACGGCCGGGATCGTGTCGATGTCGGTCTTCTCCTCCTCGTCGATGCGCAGGAGGATGACCGTCACGTTGTCGATGCCGCCGCGGGCGTTGGAGTCGTTGACCAGCCCGCGGCAGATCTCGGGCAGATCGCGGCCGGAGGCGAGGCGCTCACGGATGTCGGTGTCCGAGAGCATGCCGGTGAGACCGTCCGAGCAGAGGAGATAGAGATCGCCGGACCGCACCTCCAGCTCGCGCACGTCCACCATCACGTCGCTCTCGCCGCCCAGGGCGCGGGTGACCACGTTCTTGAGCGGATGGGAGCGCGCCTGCTCCTTGGACAGGAAGCCGGCCACGACCTGCTCGTTGACCCAGGTGTGGTCCTGGGTGAGTTGGTCGAGACGGCCGTTGCGCAGGCGGTAGGCCCGGCTGTCGCCGACGTGGGCGACGGCGGCGGTGCCGCCCGCCAGCAGGAAGCCGACGACGGTCGTGCCCATGCCGTAGAGCGAGCCGTCCTTGCTGATCGCGCGCAGCACGTGGTCGTGGGCGATGCGGACGGCCATGCGCAGCAGGTTCGTGTGGCGTTCGAGCCGGCTGTCCATGCCGAACGGCCAGGTCGTGTCCTTCTCGGCCGTCCGCTCGATGAACTCGCGGATCGAGTGGACGGCGATCTGGGCCGCGACCTCGCCGTGACTGTGGCCGCCCATGCCGTCCGCCACCACGTAGAGCTTGTGCAGCGGATCGATCTCGAAGTAGTCCTCGTTGTGGATTCGGGTGAGCCCGACATCGGAGAGCCCGCAGGCCTTGACGCGCAGCATCAGCCAGCCTTTCCAAACAGTCCGCGCTTGACGGGAGAGGGCCTTTCGAGCTCCTCCAGGGCGCGGCGAACCGTGGGATCGTCCTCGCCCCACTCCATCGCCTTGCGGTAGTGGAGCACCGCCCGGTCGACCTGCCCGGCCATGGCGCAGATCCGGCCAGCGTGCTTGCGGTAGCCCGGATTCATCGGTTCCAGCTCACAGGCCCGCTCGATCGCCAGCACGGCCCGGGGCAGCCAGTTTTCCTGCTGGGCACAGGTGAGAGCCAGGTGGTGCCAGGTCTGCGCACTGGTGGGGTCCGCCTTGGTGGCCCGGTCGAAATTGTCGGCCGCATCGAGAAAGTTCTTTTCCTTGTAGGACTTGATCCCCCGCTGCAGGTACGCACGGGCGATCTGCCGCGGATCGGATTCGTTGCTCGGCCGGGCCAGCTCGCTGTCGTGCTGCCGCCGCCGCTCCGGATCGGAAAGGACGTTGAACGCCTGTGTCAGATCCTGGAAAACCGTTTCCGCAGCCTGCTTCTCCGCCCCCTGGAAACGGTCAGGATGGCGCACCCGGGCGAGCTCCCGGAAGCGCTGCCTGATCTGATCCTCGCTCGCATTGCGCTGCAACCCGAGGACGGCGTAGAAGTCCTTCTGCATCACGGTATCCCTTATCGCTGCTTGATTCTATACAACCTGAGGGCGATCGAGCGCACCGCGTCCGGAACGTTGCGGTCCTTGGCCAGATCCCGCATCTCTTTGACCGACAGCTTGGGCACGTACTTGAGCGCGATGGCCAGCGGCGTCCTGGGATTGAGGATCAGCGCCTTCATCACCTGATAGCGGGTGATCCACTCGCGCTTCTTGGAAATCGCCACGAGAACTTCCTCGGGAACCGAACGGCTCGCCGCGGTCTGCTCGATCTCCTGGTCCGTCAGATTGTTGAACAGGAGCGCGGCGCAGGCCACCTGGGGATTGGTGTCGCGCAGCAGGATCGTCCGCAGGTTGCGCGGCGCCCGGCGGGCCAGCTTGAGCCGGGCGGGGACCGGGAGCATGCGGATCTGGCCTTCGGTCAGGCCCGTGTCCTCCTCGATCTCGCCCTCGGCGGGGATCGCCTTCACCGCGGCGACGACGACCGCGAAGGTGGCGTCGTCCATCTCCTCCACTTCGCGGAACCCGAGCGGAGTCGCGCTGCGCTCCCGGGGCAGCAGGTGCTCCCGGTACTCGGTGATGCGCCGCTGCACGTAGTTGGAGAGATCCGGGTTCTCCTCCAGGGCCGCGAGGATGGCGGGCTCCTCGACGATGGCGTCCTGGCGCAGCACCAGGATCTCCTGCAGGTCGGCGGGAAGCCGTCGCGCGAGGTCGATCAGCAGGCGGCGGGGCACGTCCCGCCGCCGCAGGATGATCTCGAGCAGCCGGGGGTGGGAGGTGTAGGAGGCGAAGAAGGCGAGCACGTCCTCGCCGGCCTGCCGCTCCAGGAACGGCGCCGCGACCCGCGGGTCCACCTGGCGCAGCGCCTCGGACGCCTTGCCCGCGAGCTCGAGGTCGTTGCCGCGGGCGAACTCCACCTGCATGGGGATCAGGTCTTCGGGCGCGATCGGCAGGAACCCGCTCGCCGCGAGGATCTGCAGCTGGCGGTTCTCCCCCGATCTCACCTGATCCAGCAGGGAGGACTGGCTGTCGGCCACGTCAGAGTGCTTCTTTCTTGACGAGGAGCTCGCGCACGGTGTCGAGATCGATCCGGATGTCCCGGACCTCGCCGGACTTGCCCTGCAACGGGTAGGAGAGCCCGTTGACCTGGATCTCGACGGCCCCGGCGTCGCCGAGGCGGACATCCACGCTCTTCTGCGCCTCGATCGGCAGCGACTCGCCCTGGACCCGCTGCTCGGACAGGAAGGGCTTGTCGTCCACCTTGACCTCGACCCAGCAGTCGGCGGTGAAGTCGAGCGTGACTTCCAGGGGAGCGGTGGGCTTCGCCGGCCCGGGCGCGGCCACGGGCTGCTCGCTCCGGGGGCTCGGAGGCGCGGCGCTGGGCGGCGGCGGCGCATCAGCCCCGGACTCCGCGTGCCGCCGGTCGTTGTACAGGGCAAGGCCCCAGATCAAGGCGATCAGGGCGAGCACGGCGAGGGCCAGGAAGAGACCGTAGGTCCAGCTCCGCACCGGCTTGGGCCGGTAGGCCCGGCCCGGCGGCGTCGAGTCCTTGCGGGAGCCGTCTTCGTCGGAAGAAGGCTGCTGCACCGCGAGATAGTGGTTCACCACCTCGTCGGGAGAGAGGCCCACGTAGCGCGCGTATTCACGCAGGAAACCCTTGGCGAAGATGGGCGCCGGCAGCAGGTCGAACCGGTTCTCCTCCATCGCTTCCAGGTAGCGCAGGCTGATCTTGGTGCGGTCGGCGATGTCGCGCAGGGTGATCTCGCGCATCTCGCGCTGGCGGCGGAGCCAGTCGCCGAAGGAGGAGGTCTCGGGATCGGGCGGCTTTTCCCAGGGGGGCTGGCGCCTGGGGGAGCCGTTGCTCCCCTCCACGGAGGGTGTCTCGTCCGGGCCCGGTCCGTGGACACCGCCCGTTTGGCCCGCATCGCTGCGGCGTGGAGGGACTCGCTGTCGTCTTGACATGTCTTTCGGTACGCGCGGCATAACTTTACGCGGCGCTTGGCTTTAGGTCAATTCGCACCCTCAAGCATCCCCCAGCAGGAGCCGTGCCCGCTGACGCACGGCGTCGGCGAGGCGCGGATCGGATGCGACCGCTTTCAGCTCGGACTTCCGCAGCAGGGGCAGGAGCCTGAGAGAGGTGACCGGCGGGGTGCCGGGATTCCGGCAGAGCGCCACCTGCAGGCCATGGCGGAGTCCCCACCGGCGGTCCGCCGCGATGAGCGCGAGCACCGGACCCGGCGTGGAGGCGCCATGCACCACCGGCGCAAGGATATCCTCGGTGAGGCGCGGATTGTCCAGCATCGCGCCGATCACGCGCGGGCTCGGATCGTGCCGGAGGTGGGACAGCAGCCCCGGACCCGCCCGCCGCGCCATCGAAACCTTCTCCCCCACCGCCAGCTCGGGCAGCCGGGCCACCATGAGCTGGTCGGCCGAACGCCGCAGGCGCGGATGGAGCCGCGTGTCCGTGCCGATCGCGGCCAGGTCGCGCCAGTAGAGCCCCTGGACGAGCCGGAGCGCCAGGACCTCGGGGGTGCGCGGATGCAGGACGAGGTCGCGCTTCACGTCGTAGAACGACATCAGGCGCGGCTGCGACACGATCTCGTCCACGACCTCGGCCGTGGCGTAGGGGTTGCGCAGGACGATCTTCACGGCCGCCGGATCGAGCCGGGTCCGGTGCTCGCGCACCAGGGAGAGCAGCTCGTCGGAACCCGCCTCGCCCAGGCGGCCGGCCAGCTCGGGGGGGATCGACGCCGGCGGCTCGTCCGGCTCGCTCCGGCCCGGCTCAGGAATCTCGGTCCCGGACATGTCAGCCTTCACGGTCAGGCCCCCAACGCTCAGGCGAGATCCACCCGGAGCTGCTGGCGTCCCAGCACCGTGTCGACCTGCGCGCGCAACGCCACCCGGTCTCCGGGACGCACCCTCGCGGGCCGGGCCAGGTCGCGCACGCCCCATCCCCAGTGGGTCTTCGGCGCGAAGGGGGAGGTGGTCAGGATGGTGCGCTCGTCCAGATGGGCGCGGAAGTACAGGACGACCGAGGTGAGGTCGCCGGGCGCCTGGACGTCCAGCGACGCCTCGACCGGCGCTCCGGCTCCGGAGAGATCCGCGGTCAGGTCCAGGTCGTAGAGCAGGCATTCGCCGGTGAGCACCGGGTAGTGGAACCGGGTCCCGGGCAGCCACAGGTTGCGCTGGAAGTCCGGGCCCGACTCCAGGGCGCGCAGGAAGGGAGAGAGGTCGAGACCGTAAAGGCCGGCCAGCTCCCGCCCCTCGCGCAGGGCCTGGTCGCGCGTGAAGGCCCCCTCGGGGTTGTCGACGTGCACGCCGGCGCAGAGGATCTCCAGGCGGTGCGGGATCATCCGCCCCCCCGATTTCAGGAAGCGCTGCCGCGCGTCCTGGAGACAGGGCACGATGTTCTCCGCGAAGGGGTCGGAGCCGAGGATCTCGTGGATGACGAGGTCGGCGGGCTCGTCCAGCGTCACATCCCGGCTGTTGGCGGAGACGATCTCGATCACGCCGTCGAAGCCGTTGGCCCGCACCATCTCGCGGGCGAGGTCGCCGATGCTCGTCTCCTCGATGGCGACCACGCGGCGCGCTCCGGCCTGGGCGGCGAAGATCGAGAGCAGGCCGGTGCCGCAGCCGATCTCGACCACCGAGCGGCCGGCCGCGTGGGCGGTGATGGCGGCCCGGTAGGCCATGACTCGCACCGTGTCGCGCACCATGAAGTGCTGCATCTGGAGGGTGCCGAAGCCCTCCGCGGCCAGGGGGCCGCCAGTCGCGAGGCCCGGCGAGGCCCGGTCGATGGCATCGAGATCCTTGAGCAGCTTCGTTTCCCCCTGTTCCACCCGATACACTCCCCTACAGTACCAGCCCGGAGCCGCAGCGTTCAATTTGATCCGGCACCCCGGCGCCGCTCTTTCTCTGCTATCTTCCACATCGAATGGCCATATCGAGAGACACCCAACAGCACCTTGCCAAAGGGGAGTTCGAAGCGATCGAGGGCGAGTTCCTGGCGAACATGGCGAAGGATCCATCCGATCTGGATTACTTCATCGGCGTCGCCCGTGCCCTGACGGGCACCGGCCAGGATGATCGCGGTCGCCTGTTGCTGGACATGCTGGACGAGCAGCTTCGCGAAAGCGGACGCTGGGACGTCCGGCGAAAACTCCTGCAACGGGCCGGCACCCTCCTCCTCCCTACCCCTGAAAAGCTCCACTCCTCCATCCTCGCAACCCTGAAGCGCCTCTACGGCGAACGCTCCATCTTCCAGGGGCTCGCCGACGCCGTCGGCCTTCAGCGCGCCACCACCGATATCCCCAAGACCTGGGAGAAGGTCGAGAAGCTCGAAAGCCTCCTCGCCTTCGACGTCGGCACGGTGGTCGCCATGGAGGGCAAGGGCGTCGGCCGCATCGCCGAGGCCAACCTGGGCCTGGAGAGCTTCAAGGTCGATTTCGAGCGGATCAAGGGCATGACCGTGGGCTTCAAGGCCGCGGCCAAGCTGCTTCAGCCGCTCACCACCGAGCACGTGCTGCGGCGCAAGCTGGAGGACCCCAAGGGGCTCTCCGTCCTCTCGCCGCCGGAGCTGCTCAAGGTCACCCTGCTGAGCTACGACCGGCCGCTCACGGCCGGCGAGGTGCGCGACATCGTGACCGGCATCGTGAGCGAGTCGGGGTGGACCTCCTGGTGGTCCGCCGCCCGCAAGCACTCGCACGTGGTGGCGACCGGCACCGGCAGCCGCCAGACCTACCGCTGGGCGGAGAGCGGCGCCGACGCCGTCGAGAGCCTCTGGAAGGCCTTCGAGAAGGCCGACCCGCGCAAGAAGATCGAACGGCTCAAGCGCGACGGCGCCCGCGACCCCGGCCTGCGGGCGCGCATGGCGGAGAACCTGGAGCGGGTGGCCGCGGCCCTGGCCGCGCAGGACCCCGGCCTGGCCTTCGAGGTCTGGTTCGCCCTGGAACGGACCGGCGGCGCGCCCGAGGACGTCTCCTGGTCGCCCGACTCCCTGCTGGAGCTGCGCGACGTGGCCCGCATCTTCAACGGCATCGAAGACCGGCTGCTGCGCGAGCGCGCCTACGTCATGGTCCGCGAGCGCCGGAACGACTGGCCGGACATCTACCGCCAGGCCATGACCAAGGAGCCGGACCCGCGGGCTCTCGACCTTCTCGCCGACGGCCTGGCCGACGAGGCGCCCAAGGAGCTGGACCGCATCCTCGACACGCTCTTCGCGCAGCCGCAGCGCAACGCCGCCGCCTTCACCTGGATGGCGGAGCGCGCCGCGGTGGACGAGACCCTGCGGTCGCGCACCCCCCTGCGGTTCCTCCAGCAGATCCTCTCGGCTCCGTCGCGCGATGAGTTCGCCCCCTACCGGGTGCGGTTCCAGGCGCTGTCGGAGTCCGGCGGCACGGTTCCCCGCCTTCTGGCCCATCTCTCGGCGGACCAGGCGACGCAGGCGGAGGAAGCCGTTCAGCGCTCGCCGACGCTCGAGCCCTACCAGCGCCAGCAGCTCACCAACGCCATTCATCTGCGTTTTCCGGCGAACCGCAAGGACACCGGCCCGGAGGCGTTCTACGCCACGGCCGAGCTGATCGACGCCAAGCGCGCCGAGCTTCACCAGATCATGACGGTGGACGTCCCGGCCAACCGCAAGGCGATCGAGGAGGCCCGGGCGATGGGCGACCTGCGCGAGAACTTCGAGTACAAGTCGGCGCGCCAGCGTCACGAGTACCTGAACGCGCGGGCCGCGGCGCTCAACGCCGACCTGTCCCGCAGCCGGCCGATCGAGACTGCGGGCATGGACGCCAGCGAGGTGCGCATCGGTACCCGGGTTTCACTCGAAGGCGGCCGGACCGTGACGATCCTCGGTCCGTGGGAGAGCAAGCCCGAAGAGGACGTGATCTCCTACGAGTCGGACCTGGCGAAGGAGATGCTGGGGAAGAAGGTCGGAGACGAGCTCAGCCTGGGGAAGATCGAAGCCATCGCCCCCTGGAGGTAGATCCCATTCTCCCCTCCCCGGCCCTCCCCTCGCACAGCGAGGGGAGGGAGAATTGATCCCATTCTCCCCTCCCCCCTCGCGGCTGAACCTTACACGCCTCTTGACAGCTCGACCGTCTCCAGGCGGTACCGCAGCACCACCCGGGATCCGTCGGCCAGCAGCAGGCCGAGCTCCGAGTAGCGCGCCAGCAGCTCGCGCCCCTGCGGGCTCTGGGAGGAGACGCGGGCCTGGGGGACGGTGCCCTCCAACCCCTTCTGCACCCAGACATCGCCGTTGCTGAGCTCGGTCCAGACGAACTCCCGGCCCGCGACATAGCTGATGGTCTGCGGCAGGAAGAGCGGCGAGTCGCCGAGCACCTCCTCGACGGTGACGACGCCCTTCGCGTCCTCGGGATGAGGTGTTCCCAGAATCTCGTAGTCGCGCTTCGAGTCGACGCCGTTGTTCACCAGGAACACGCTGAGCACCAGCGCCAGCCCCATGGCCGCGGCGGTGCGCAGCACGGGCTGGCTGGGCAGGACGAAGAGATAGGACAGGGCGTCGCGCACCGGCGACCGCGGATTGCGGGCCGCCATCACTTCGGCACGGACGCGGGGTGCAAGGCCGACCGGCGGCGCGGCGCGCTCCAGGCGCCACACCGAGGTCACCAACTGCTGCATGGACTGATATCGGTCGCGGCAATCCTCGCAGGAGGCCAGATGCTGCTCGGCCGTCCTCGATTCAGGGAACGCAACCTCACCGTCCAGGTACGCGGAAAGCTGTTCGGACGATAGATGGCGATTCATGATTGTGTCTCCAAGAGGGCACGGAGCTGCTCGCGGCCGCGCGCAATCCGCGAGCGCACCGTGCCGATCCTGACTGTCAGCACTTCGGCGATTTCCTCGTAGGAAAGGCCCTCGATGTCCCGCAGGACGACGACCTCCCGGAACACCTGCGGCAGGCAGGTCAGAGCCTGCTCGACGCGGCGCTTCGCGTCCGCCGCCACCGCCAGCTCTTCCGGCCCGCGGGCTGGATCAGCGTAGACGGCGACTCCCTCCCCCGGTTCCTCGCCGATCGGTTGGGTCGGCGGGTGCCAGCGGGACAACCGGTCGCGGCAGTGGTTCACCGCGATGCGGAAGATCCAGGTCTTGAGGGTCGAGCGACCCCCGAAGCTGCCCAGATGGCGGAAGACGCGCAGGAAGATCTCCTGCGTGAGGTCGGCGGCCTCCTCCCGGTTTCCCGAGAGGCGGTAGGCCAGGTTGTAGACCATGTCCTCGAACCGCGAGTACACCTCGTTGAACGCTCGATCGTCACCGTACCGGTGCCTTTCGGCCAACTCGAGGTCGAGATCCAGGTCGCGACCGACTGCGGAAACCGTGGCTACCCCCACCGGATCCTCCCAGGATGCACACGCTGGCATCCTTTCTATAGTGCTTAGACGGATCCGGCACCGGAAAAGTTCCCAGGAGCCGGGGTCCGCTGCCCCTTCTACGATGTCGAGCCGGCTTTCTTTCTTCCCAGGGGCTGGACGTCAAGTCTACACCCGGATCTACGCAACGGCGGGGCGAAGCCGCCTTCGGCGGCTCAAGACCGGACGGCTATTTGCCTACTTGGCGATCTTGGCGGCGGGACCGCCGCCGGTGTCCTCGCCGTAGTAGGCGAGCAGGCCCTTGACGATGGCGTCGGCGACCTTCTGGCGGTAGGCGCGGGTCTGCACGAGGCGGCGGTCCTCGTCGTTGGCGAGGTTGCAGACTTCCAGCAGCATCTTCGCGGGCACGGCGTTGTAGCGCAGCACGGCCGGCACCCACTCGCTGCGGTTGCGGATGATCCGGTCGCGCACCGGCTTGAACGGGTGGACCGGCAGGCCGCTCGAATGAAACGCGGCGATCAGCTCCTTGGCCAGCTCGCGGGAGAGACCCTCGCTCTCGACCCGCTGCTGGAGTGGGAAGCTCACCTCCTGGCGCTCCTGCACCTCCTTGCGCGAGGTGTAGACCGTGCCGGACTTGCTGTAGCGGCCGTCCCGCTTCTCCGCCGCCGGGATGTAGGCCATGGCGCCGCGCAGCGACGGGTGGAGGGAGTCGGCGTGGATCGAGAGGAAGACGACCTTCTGGTCGTCCTTGGTCTTCTCCATGGTCCGCCGGTAGACGCTGTTGGCGAGATACCAGCGCAGGTTGGTGCCGACCCGGGCGTCCTCGATCGCATAGGGCGGCGTGGTCAGCACCTGATGCCCGCGCGAGAACGGCAGCACGTCCGCCTCGCGCACCTGGAACTGGCCGCCGTCGCGGGTGGTGAGCACCGGGATGGCCTCGGTCCGCGTCTCCAGCGCCTTCTTGACCCGCAGCGCGATGTCGTAGACGTAGAGGCTCTCCCAGACGCCGCCCATGGTCGCGCCGGAGTCCCGGCCGCCGTGGCCCGCGTCGAGGATGACGGTGATGCCCTTGAGCCCCTGGGCCTTGACCTGGTTGCTGAACTGGGCGCTGGCGCGCAGGCTGGCCTCGTATTCCACGCGCCGGGGGCTGCCCTGGGGCAGGAACTCGGGCTGCAGGACGTCGAACGGGATCTTGATCCGGTAGCCGATGGGGATGTCGGTCACGTCCGCGACGCTGCTGCGCTCGGCGATCTCGGCCGCGAGCTGGTTGACGTCCGGGCCGTGGATGCGGCCGGTGAAGCGGACGACGACGCTCGAATAGAGCGCCTCGCCGGGACGGAGCCGGTAGATGGCGTACTCGCCCTTGTCGTCCTTGCCGTAGTCGAGGTGGTACGGCCGCTCCGGCACCGGCAGCACGGCCTTGAACGCCGGCCGCAGCAGCTCGGACGGGATGACCACCGCGGTGCCGCGCGGCATGTCGTCGTCGAGCAGCTCGTTGTACTCGCGGATCGCGCGGAAGTTCTCGCCGGTGCCGGTGAACCAGTTGGAGACCTGCCAGAGGCTCTCCCGCTCCATCGAGCCGACGCCCCGCGCCTCGTGGCGCCAGCCGTCCGCCTGGCCCTTGTCTCCCGGGAAAAGCGCCTGCACGAGCTTGAGATGCCACTCGTTCGACAGCAGCTCGAAGGGGATCTGGTAGCGCATGCCCGCCTGGAGCGTGGTGCCCTTGCCGCCGCCGTTGGACTCCAGAACCTGCGGCGAGAGGCGCTCGTCGCCGCACAGCCGGCGCGTGAAGGCGAGCAGGCCTTCGCCGCGGCGGGGAAGGGCTTCCAGGTAGATGCCGTCCTTCTCGGTCAGGGACGCCACCAGCCCCTCGCCCACGTTGACCCGCAGGGAGCGCGTGGAGGGCGCCGCCAACGCATGGAGGGGCGCCGCGCCGGAGAGCACGAACCCGATGAAGACCGCAAATGCCAGAGCCGCCATCCGGAACCTGGAGAGAGCAGCGATTTTCCTTGGTTCGTCGGTGTTTAGTGCCATGACCTTGAAGTGACAGTTTAGCCGCGGAGGCCGGTTGAAGGCAACCGCAAAGACCGTGCCGGGGCACGGTCTTGCAAGGTGAGGCGAGGAAAAGGATTTCTCTGACGGGAGCTGATCAGCGATCGGAGGCCCGGTTCGGGTCCAGCGCATTCAGAGAGCCGCGCAGCCTCGCCAACTCGGCTTCGGCGGCCTCCGCCCGGCGCCTTTCCGAGTCGGCTCTCTGCCGCTCGGCTTCGGCTCTCTGCCGCTCGGCTTCGGCATACCGGCGCTCGGCTTCGGTGTGCCGGCGTTCCGCCTCGGCGGCCGTCGGAGCGAGGCTGCCGTCGGGATGGTACAGGCGAATCCAGCCGGACTCCTGTTGTGAAACGACACCGTGCCACACACCCATCTCAGCCCCGAGCACGTCGCTATGGAAGCGCCCGTTGCGATTGGGCTTCACGGGCCTGTAGGCCAGACCGGACAGCCGGTAGGCCTCCAGGGTCGACGTGTCGAAGTCGAACAGGTAGTACTCCCGGGTGCGGAACACACGGGCATACAGGTCCATCTTCTCCCCGCGGTCGATCGACTCGGTCGAGGGAGACAGCAGCTCGACGATCAGGTCGGGCAGCCTCCCGCCTTCCTCCCAGGAGACCCAGGCCTTGCGCGGCCGCTGCGGTACGCGGTCGACGAAGAAGAGGTCAGGCCCCCGGAAGTAGGGGCGGCCCCGAGCCACGTCGCGGGCCTGCTCGATCGAGTAGTAGACGAAGTTGTTGCCGCCGATGCAGTAGTCGATCCTCCCACGCTCCGCCATGAGCTGGTGGACGACATCGCGGAACAGGGCCAGTTGAATCGGGTCGAGAAAGTGGTCCATCGGGATCCCGTCTTTGACGACGAGCTCGAAGGGAAGATCGAGCGCCTTGAAGGCGGGCTGGCCCATGGCAGTCTCCCGTTGGAGTCGAGTCGTTCTCAGGGAATCCTATCGCACTTTGACGCGATTCGGAAGAGGCTCGGTCCGCGCCCGTTCCTCTTCCACGACAAGGATAACATGCCTACGAGTACAGACGCTCGATCTCGTCGGCGTGGTTCTCGTGGATCACCCGCCGCTTCAGCTTGAGGGTGGGCGTCAGCTCCCCGGCCTCGATGCTCAGCTCGCGCGGCAGGATCTTGAACCGCTTGATGGTTTCGTAGCGGGCCAGGGTCTGGTTGATCTCCTCCACCCGCTTCTCCAGCCAGGCCTTGAAGATCGGGCACTCGGCCAGGCCCGCGGGCTCGCGCTGCGGGCTGCCGGCGGCTTCGGCCGCGGCCGCGGCCTGGAGCGGATCGAGCGTCAGCAGCGCCGCCAGGTAGTTGCGGCGGTCGCCGAGCACCACGGCCTGCGACACCACCGGGATCTGCTTGAGCTTGTTCTCCAGGATCTGCGGCCCGACGTTCTTGCCGCCGGAGGTGATGATCAGCTCCTTCTTGCGGTCGGTGATGCGCAGGAATCCCTTGTCGTCGAGCTGGCCGATGTGGCCGGAGTGCAGCCAGCCCTCGGCGTCCACGGTCTCCCGGGTGGCCTCCTCGTTCTTGTAGTAGCCGGGGAAGACGTGCCGGCCGCGCATCATCACCTCGCCGTCCCCGGCGATGGCGATCTCGGTGCCCGCGATGGTGAAGCCGACGGAGCCGAGGCGGAAGCGGTCGATCGTCGAGAACGTCGCCGGCCCCGTGCACTCGCTCATCCCGTAGACCTCCATGATCGGGATGCCGAGGCTCAGGAAGAAGCGCAGCGTGTCCGGCGAGATCGGCGCGGTCGACGTGGCGCAGACCCGCGCCCGGTCGAGCCCCAGCCGCTCCCGGACCTTCGAGAAGACCAGCTTGTGGGCCAGGCCGTAGAACAGCGGCTTGCCGCCGCGCCCGGCTTCCAGCGCCTCGCCGGCCTGGAGACCGAGGCCGCGCGCCCAGGCCGCGATCTTCTTCTTGAGCGGCGGATTCTTCGCACCGGCGGCCTGGATGCCCGCCTGCATCTTCTCCCACACGCGGGGCACGGCGAAGAAGAACTGCGGCCGGACCTCGCGCAGGTTGTCCGCCAGCTTCTCCATCCCCTCCGCGAACCAGGAGCAGGCTCCGACGGACATGGGCGAGTGGAGGGAGACGACCTGCTCGGCGATGTGGCTGAGCGGCAGGTAGCTCAGCAGGTCGTCCCGGTCGTTGACCTTGTAGGCCTCGGCGACCCGGGCCGAGGTCCAGGTGACGTTGTCGTGGGTGAGCATGACGGCCTTCGGCGGGCCGGTGGTGCCGGAGGTGTAGATGAGCGTGCAGACGTCCTCGGGCTTCTGCGCGTCGAGCCGGGCCTGGAGGTCGGACTCCGGGGTCTCGGCGCCCAGGGCGAGGAGCTGGCTCCAGGAGTAGATGCCCTGGTTGTCCCCCTGGTTGTCCCCCCCATCCATCAGGACGATCGCCTTGAGCTGCGGCAGGCGGCTGCGCAGGGGGAGGAAGACCTTGAGGTACTGCTCGTTCTCCAGCACGGCGACCGCGGCGTCGGCGTGGCCGGCGATGTACTGGCACTGCTCCGCGGTGCTGGTGATGTAGATGCCCGCCGGAAAGCCGCCGGCCAGGATCGCGCCGATGTCGGCCAGGAACCACTCCGGGCGGTTGTAGCCCATGATCGCGACGCCCTGGCCGCGCTGGAGGCCCAGGCGGATGAAGCCGCGGGCCGCGAGCCGGGCCTGGTCGCGGTAGTCCTTCCAGGATGTGGTCTGCCAGCTGTCTCCCCGCTTGGCCTTCATGGCGGGACGGTCGCCATGGGAGCGGGCGGTGCGGTCCAGAACCTCGAACACGGTCTCGGGCTTGCCGGGCATTGCGCCTCCTTGTCAGAAAACGGGCTCGACGCCTTCCATCAGCTGGGAGAACGCGGACCGGATCTTCGCCAGGCGCTCTTCCACTCCGCCCTCGCCGTCCTTCATCAGATTGAGATAATCGCGGGACGAGCGCAGCGTCCGGAGGCGCTGGCGGTAGGTCTCCAGCCGGCGATGCGCCTCGACGCGGCGCGGCTCCAGATCGGGATCGTCCTCAAGGCGCGCCGCGACCTCGGGCAGGGCCTCCAGGGTGTGGCAGAGGAGCAGCACGTCGCAGCCCGCGGCGAAGGAGAGCGCCGAGCGCTCGGCCAGGTTGCCCCAGTCGTCCAGCGCCTTCATCTCCAGGTCGTCGCTGAAGCAGAGTCCGTCGAACCGCAGCCGCATCCGCAGCAGCCCCCCGATGATCGGCGGCGACAGCGTGGCCGGACGCCCTTCCGGATCGTAGGCCGGATAGATCGCATGCCCCACCATGGTCGAGCCGGCCAGCCGCACCAGCGCATCGAAGGGGTCGAGGTCGGCCTGGAGGGCGTTCACGCCCTGGGTGACGGTCGCGACCTTGTGATGGGTGTCGGCCGGCGCGCCCCCGAGGCCGGGAAAGTGCTTGAGACAGGCGCCCACCCCTCCCATGTGCAGGCCGCGGACGAAAGCGCGGGCGCGCGGCGTCACCTCTCCCGGAGTCACCCCCAGATAGCGGTCGTCCAGCGCGTTGTCCGCCGCTCCCCGGTTGAGATCCACCACCGGGGCGAAGTTGACGTCCAGATCGAACAGCCGCATCGACTGCGCGATCCACAGGCCGGCCTGGAGCGACAGGTTCGGCGGACGCTTCGCCAGCAGGGTCGCGGCCGGCGTCGGCCCCACCACGTCCTTGAGGCGGTCCACCTTGCCGCCCTCGGCGTCGAGGCACAGCATGGCTTCCGGAAGAAGGCCGCGCACGGCGGCGACAAGCTCCCCGAACTGGCCGGGGTCCTGGATGTTGCGCTTGAAGAAGACGACTCCGCCCGGCCGGTGCTCGCTGAGCAGAGCAATGGTGTCGGCGTCGAGCTCGGGTCCCGGGATTCCTACAAAGATCTGGTCGGCGGCACTCATTCGGCTGGCCCCTCCCTCAGACAAGCCGTGATTTTAGACTATGGAGCAGGTTCAAAGCCGCAATCGGTGTCAATCTCTCAATATCCAGATCTTTCAGAATCGAGGCGACGACTTGGTCCGGCGGCGCAAACAGCGCGAGCTGGGCCGGCTGCGGAGTCTCCGGCGCGCCGCTCCCCTTCGCGAGCCGCGGCTTGCCCGCGGGGTCGTACTCCAGCGCCTCCAGGTTTTCGAGGATCTCGCCGGCCCGCTCGATGACCGCGGCGGGCAGGCCGGCGAGCCGCGCCACGTGCAGGCCGTAGGACTTGTCGGCCGCGCCCGGCACCACCCGGCGCAGGAAGACGATGCGGTCGTCCCACTCCTTGACCGCCAGGGTGCGGTTGACCACCCGCGGCAGCAGGGTCGCGAGCTCGGTCAGCTCGTGGTAGTGGGTGGCGAACAGGGTCTTCGGCCGGCGGTGCTCGTGCAGGTGCTCGACGATCGCCCAGGCGAGGGACAGACCGTCGAAGGTGGCCGTGCCGCGCCCGACCTCGTCCAGGATGACCAGGCTGTGCTCGGTGGCATGGCGCAGGATGTTCGCGGTCTCGATCATCTCGACCATGAAGGTGGACTCGCCGCGCGCCAGGTCGTCGGAGGCGCCGACCCGGGTGAAGATCCGGTCCATGACGCCGATCTCGGCGGAGTCCGCGGGCACGAAGCTGCCGGCCTGGGCCATGAGGACGATCAGCGCCACCTGCCGCAGGTAGGTCGACTTGCCGCCCATGTTCGGACCGGTGAGCAGGACGATTCCGGCGCCGCCGGTCTCTTTCGGGCCGTCGTTGTCGAGATCGGCGTCGTTGGGCACGAACGTGTCGCGGCTCGCCAGCTCGACGACGGGGTGGCGCCCCTCCCGGATCGCGAGCCGGCTGCCGGCCGGCCCCATGACCGGGCGCACGTAGCGGTGGCGCGCCGCGGCTTCCGCGAACGAGGCCAGGGCGTCGAGCGAGCCCAGGGCCGCGGCGAGGTCGGTGAGCCCCGGGGCCTCCGCCGCGATCTTCGCGGTGAGCGCCAGGAAGTGCTTCTGCTCCAGCTCGACCTGGCGCTCCTCGGCTGAGAGGATCTGCTCCTCCAGCTCCTTGATCTCCGGCGTGACGTAGCGCTCGGCGTTGACCAGGGTCTGCTTGCGGATGTAGTCCGCCGGCACCCGCTGCTGGTTGGCCTTGGTGACTTCCAGGTAGTAGCCGAAGACCCGGTTGAAGCGGATCTTGAGCGACGGGATGCCGGTGCGCTCGCGCTCGCGGATCTCCAGGGCCAGGATGTGCCGCTTGCTGTCGCGGGTGAGCGAGCGGTAGCGGTCCAGCTCCTCGTCGACGCCCTCCGCGATCACGCCGCCCTCGTTGAGCGTCGGAGCCGGCGACTCCTCCAGCATCCGCGCCAGCTCCGCGTGCAGGCCCGCGAGCGGGTCCACGGCGGCGATCGCCGACAGGAGTCCCCGGTCGATCCCATCCAGGACAAAACCGTCCACGGGCGCCAGCTCCGCCAGGATGCCCGGCACCTCGGCGAGACCGTCGCGCAGCGCTCCGGCTTCGCGCGGAGTCAGCGTGCCGAGCACCGCGCGGGACAGGATGCGCTCGGGGTCGCCGATCCGCGCCAGGCGCTCGCGGATCCGCTCGCGGCGCGGGTTGTCCCCCACCAGCTCGCCCACCGCCTGATGGCGCTCGCTCACCGCCAGCGGGTCGACCAGGGGCCGCCGCAGCCACTCCCGGAGCGTCCTTCCCCCCGGTGGAGTCACCGTGCGGTCGAGGACCGACAGGAGCGTCGTGCGCTTGCGGGGGCCGCCGTGGATGTCGGCCCGCTGCGGCCGGAAGACCTCCAGGTTGGCCAGGGTGGCGGCGTCGAGCACCATGCGGTCCCGGGCTTCCCGCACCACCACGCCGCGCACGTGGGAGAGCAGGCTCTTCTGGGTCTCCTGGGCGTAGGCCAGGGCCGCGGCCGCGGCGCGAATCGCCGGCTCGCCTTCGACGAGGCCGAAGCCGCGCAGGGTGCCGACGCCGAACTGCCGCGCCAGCAGATCCTCCGCGCGCCGCGGATCGTAGAGGCGGTCTCCGACGAGCGGCGTGCGGCAGGGGCATTCGCGCTCGGCCCACTCCCGAATCTCCATGGGGAAGCCATCCTCGCCGCGGTCGGAGTGGAACAGCACCTCCCGCGGCCGGAGCAGCGCGAGGTCGTCCACCCCTTCTTCAAGGCTCGCCCAGCGGCGGACGAAGAAGTGCCCGGTCGACAGGTCGAGGAACGCGCCCGCGCCGCCCTTCTCGCAGTCCCAGGTCAGGCCGGCGAGAAAGTTCTCCTCCTTGCCGTCGAGCAGCGCGGGATCGCTGACCGTGCCGGGCGTCACCACCCGGGTCACCTCGCGGCGCACCAGCCCCTTGGCCTGGGCCGGGTCTTCGACCTGGTCGCAGATCGCGACTTTCAGCCCGGCGCCGATCAGCTTGGCGAGGTAGCCCTCCAGCGCATGATGCGGAATCCCGCACATCGGGGTCTCGTTCTCGGTGCCGCGCTGGCGCGCCGTAAGCTGCACCTCGAGGATCGGCGCCGCGGCTCGGGCGTCGTCGAAGAACATTTCGTAGAAATCGCCCATGCGGTACATCACCAGCGAGTCCGGATGCGCCGCCTTGACCTCCAGGTACTGGCGCATCATGGGCGTGAGAGAGCCGAGAGACAGGTTCGCCAAGACGGGAGCCGACATGGAAAGGGAGTATATCCGCGCGTCCGTCTATACTTCCGCCTCGCCATGGAAAAACCGACCCTGCTCCTCGCCGTCGACGCCGCCTCCCCGCGGGTGAGCGTGGCCGTGGGGCGCGGCGGCCCGGCCGTGGCCGAGCGCTCGTCCGAGATCGAGCGCTCCTCCGGCCGCCTGATGGACATGATCGCCGAGGTGCTCGAGGAGGCCGGAGCCCGGCCCGCGGACCTGACCGGCGCCGTGGCCCTGCGCGGACCGGGCAGCTTCACGGGTCTGCGCGTGGCCCTGGCCACGGTGCTCGGCCTGCACCAGGCGCTCGGCGTCAAGGCCACGGCGCTGCCCACGCTGCGGGTGCTCGCCGCCTGGGCCGGAGAGCAGGAACCCGAGGGCGAGGGCACCCTCGTCGCCGTCGTCGATGCCCTGCGCGGCGAGTGGAGCGCGCAGGCGTTCCGTCACGGCCGGCCGCTGGGCGAGATGGACCTCGTTCCCGGGGCCTCTCTCCACTGTCTGGTTCCGGAACCCCCGGCAACGATCGTGGGCTTCGGAGTCTCCCGCCTCGCCGCGCCGGACCTGCCTCCCTGGCTCCGCCTGCTGGAGGCCGGACCGCTCGCGGCCACGGCCGTGCGCCTGGCCGCGGACCCCGGCCTGGAGTGGAACCCGGACCTCCTCGTCCGTCCCCTCTACGCCCGGCCTCCGGCCGTCACCGCGCCCAAACCGAGGCTCCGGCCGCAAGCCTAGCAGCCTGCGCGCCAGAACGCTGTAGGGGCAACCCTTGTGGTTGCCCCACACTGCTGAGGGCAGGCACAAGACCTGCCCCTACAGTCTGAGGGGAGAGGGAGGAAGGGATCAACTTCGCCGCCGGACCGCTCCTCGCATAAGATCGCCGCGTGGAACCCGCTTCAGCCGCTCCAGACACCACCACCCCTCCCTTGCCCGACCTCCTGATCCGCCAGGCCCTGCAGGAAGACCTGCATCGTTGCTCCTGGCTGGAAGACTCCGCCTTCGCCGATCCCTGGCCCTACGACCTGCTGGCCTACGAGTTCACGCATCCGCGGGGTTTCCTGCTCCTGGCGACCTCGAACGGCGAGCCGGCCTCGGGCTATGCGGCCTTCCGCCACGGCGGCGGCGAGGCCGAGATGCTCCGCCTCGCCGTGAACCCCGGGGAGCGCCGCCGCGGCGTGGCCCGGGCGCTGGTCGAGAACGGCCTGCAACGCCTGCGTCAGGAAAAGGCCCAGACCTGCTTCCTGGAGGTGCGCAAGGACAACGAGGGCGCCATCGCCTTCTACCAGGCCCTGGGCTTCACCCGCGTCGGCCGGCGGCGCAATTACTACCGCGACGGCACGGACGCTCTGGTGCTCTCCCTGCCTCTGTGAGGCGTGCTATTCTGATTCCGGAAGCCATGATTTTGCCGATCCACTGGCCGTTCCGTTCCTTTCCGTCCCTCACTTTCGCGCCGCTCCACGCGCCTGCGGCGGGTGCGGCGACCCGCATCAACAACCCGACTCAAGGAGGCCAACATGCCGAACCGTGACGAGCTCAAGGAGGAGTTGCTCCGGACGGACGCCGACTTCCGCCGCTTGTACGACGAGCACCAGGACTACGAGCGGCGATTGCACGATTTGCAGGAGAAGCCCTCCCCCGCCGAGGAAGACGAGGCGGAGGAGAAGCGCATCAAGCTGCACAAGCTCGCCCTCAAGGACCAGATGGAAGCCATCCTTCGAACGCATCAGGAGAGCCGCGTTTCGGCCTGACCGGGCCTGGATACCGCGCTGCGATGACGTTCGCCAAGGAAGCCTGGCCCTTTGTCCTGCCGTTCGTCTTCGCGGCGGCGGTTCTCTTCTGGTGGGAGCGGCCCTGGTGGGCCGTCACCGCTCTCGTCGTGGCGCTGGCCGTCCTGCTGTTCTTCCGGGACCCCGCGCGCAAGTATGAAGGAGATGTCGGCGTCGTCCTGGCGGCGGCCGACGGCCTGATCACCCGGATCGACACGATCGAAGACCCGGAAATCGGCCCCGGCCGCTACCACCGGATCGTCACGTTCCTCTCCGTCCTGGATGTCCACGTCCAGAAGGCCCCGGCCGCGGGCGAGGTCGTCACCTCGCGCCACATCCCGGGCAAGAAGGTCGCCGCCTTCCGCGAGGATGCCGGCGATGTGAACGAGAAGCACCTCACGGTCCTCCGCCGTCCAAACGGCGACCATC
The DNA here is from genome assembly GCA_031390755.1 of Holophagales bacterium. GTDB lineage: Bacteria > Acidobacteriota > Thermoanaerobaculia > Multivoradales > UBA5704 > DATMER01. The sequence goes on along the minus strand of JANMTS010000043.1, from coordinate 26,078 downwards.
TGGGCATGCGGCAGATCGCCGGCCTGCTCGCCCGCAGGGTGGTCTGTTATTTGAAAGAGGGAGACCGCGTGCACCGGGGCCAGCCCATGGGCCTGATCAAGTTCGGGTCGCGGGTCGACCTGCTGGTGCCCGAGAGCTACACCGTGCAGGTGAAGAAGGGTGACCGCGTGAAGAACGGCCAGACCCCGATGGCCATACCCCCAGGAGACCCGAACCGATGACACCCAGCGCGCCCCGCCGCCGTCCGGCCATGCCCCAGCGGCTCAAGCGGGGCGCGTACCTGCTCCCCAGCCTGTTCACCATCGGCAACATCCTGCTGGGCTTCTACGCGATCATCTGCGGACTGCGCGGCGACTTCCGGCAGGCGGCGCTGCTCGTCTTCATCGCCGCCATCGTCGACACGATGGACGGGTTCATGGCCCGGATCACCGGCACGGAGAGCGACTTCGGCAAGAATTACGATTCGCTCGCCGACGTGGCCACGTTCGGCGTCACGCCGGCGCTCCTCACCTACCTCTGGGGGCTCCAGGACTTCCACCGCGACGCCTGGCTCCTCTCCGCCTTCTTCCTGGTCTGCACCGCCACCCGGCTCGCCCGGTTCAACGTGCAGCACAAGGTGGTCGACTACCGCTGGTTCGTGGGCCTGCCCACGCCGGCCGCGGCCGGCACCATCTGCTCCATGCTCTTCTGGGCTCCGGACGCGGAGTGGCGCCCCTGGATGCAGGGGATCGTGGCGGTTTCGCTGCTGGTCGTCGGCCTGCTGATGGTCTCGACCTTCCGCTATCGGAGCGTCAAGGGGCTCGATCCGCGCCGCCGCATGAGCTACCGCGTGGCCGTGCCCATCGTTGCCATGCTGCTCGTGCTCATCTATGCCCCCTATGCGTTCTTTCTGACCTTCTCAGTCCTCTATGCCCTGTCCGGGCCGGCTCTTGCGCTGTGGGGACGACTGCGCAGCGGCGCTCCGGCCCGTGCCGAGGAGCCGCAGCCGACGCAGCCGACGCAGCCGATCGAAGCCGCGGCGCCTCCCGACCTTCCCATCAAACGCTGATTTCAGGTGACCTCATGAGCGCGATTGCGATCCTTCACCCCGGCACCCTGATCGGGAAGGAGCTGCGGGACACCCTCGAAAGCCGCCTGAAGTCGTGGCGGGACGTCCGCCTCCTGACCACCGACCCCGACGAGGTCGGCACGCTGACCGCGCTCCAGGGCGCCGCCACCCTGGTGCAGCGCTACGAGCCCGACAGTCTCAAGGATGTCTCGACCGTCTACTTCTGCGGTCCGGTGGCGGTGAACCGTCCGCTCTACGGCGACGTGCCCGCGAGCGCGCTGACGATCGTGGTCTCTCCGGACGCCACCCTCGAGGACGGCGTGCCCGTGGTCGCGGGTGTGAACAGCGACGCCGTGGTCAGCATCGCGTCCGGCGCCCGTCTCGTCTCGCCGCATCCGGGCGTGGTGCTCCTGGCCCACCTTCTCCATCCGCTGCGGTCGCTGCAGCCGATCGACCTGGTGGCGACGCTGGTGCAGTCCGCCTCGACCCAGGGCGATCCGGGCGTCAACGAGCTGTTCGAGCAGACCCGGGAGATCGTCGCCATGGTCAGCGCAACGGCGAGGCCGGTCTACGGCGCGCAGCTCGCTTTCAACCTGCTCCCCGCGGACGCCAGCAGCCTGCCGCTGTCCGACATGCTCCAGAAGATCGTGCCCGAGACGCCGCCCGTGCCTCTCCAGGTGATCCAGGGCGGCATCTTTCATGGCACCGCCGCGAGCCTGTACGTCCGCCTGGGAGCCGACACCACCCCCAAGACCCTGCGCAAGGCCCTGACCGCCAACCCCATCGTGACGATGGCGAAGGACCCCGACCACCTCGGCCCCATCGACACCGCGAACAGCGACCAGGTGATCGTCGGCCACCTCCGCCAGGACCCCTCCGGAGGCTTCTGGATCTGGGCCGTCATGGACAACCTCACCCGCGGCACCGCCTTGAACGCCGCCGAAGTCGCCGAGGCGGCCGGCGGCTGAAAGATCCCTGAAGGACGCCTTTTCTTTCCATTGGCTCTTGATCCAGCGACCGCAATGTCCTAAACTTGGGATCGGAGCCCGACATGAGACGCCATTCCAACCGTTCCCTGCAGATCGATCCCGGTGGACCTCCTTTCAGGAAGACTTTCAGGAAGAGGACCGCGGGAGTCCATTCCTGGGCGCGTTGGTTGGATGAAAGCGACCAACTTGCCAAGGAGATCCGATCCCGCTTGGGGCGTGATCTCTCCGTTGACGACCTCCTGACCCAGAATCGCCGGGATCTCGAGCACCGTACCTGCCCTGAATGAAGGTCGCGGTGATCGATGCGAGCCTGGCAGTCAAGGCCGTGCTCCCGGATCCCCTGCGAGACTCCTGTCGCCATCTTCTCAACTGCCTCTTTCAGGACCGCTTCGAGCTTCTCGCTCCAGCGCTCTGGACCTACGAAACCACCTCCGCCATCGCCAAGGCCATCAACCTGGGGGTACTGACCCCGGAGGAAGGGCGTCGTGCGCTCGGGCAGCTTCAGAGTCTGGGAGTTCGCATCTGCGCTCCGGACCAGGCTCAGGCCCTGGACGCCTTCGAATGGACCCTGGCCCTGAAGCGCTCGGCCGCCTACGACAGCTTCTATCTAGCCCTTGCCGAGGAGCGGGAGTGTGATTTCTGGACGGCTGACAAGCGGCTGTTCAACTCCGTTTCGACCCAGCATTCCTGGGTTCGGACGGTGGTCGCCCGCCCCTGATCGAATCCGTCGGGGCGCGGCTTTACTCCCTCGGAGACCTCGAAATCATGGAACGCGAGATTCCCTTTCGCATCACGGTCCTCCAACCCCCGTCCGGGGTGACGTTCCGCATGCAGGAGAAGAAGGACGGCCTCGTCCCGGCCTCGCAGACGTTGGACGACCGGCTGGTGTTCGACTTTCCTCTCCGGCTGGTCGGGGAGCGGGCCGGCGGACCGCCGGTCTTCCGCGGTGCCTTCGCCCAGGGGCCGCCTTCCGGCCGGTTCGTCTACATCAATTCGGGAACCAGCGCGGGGCAGTTCTCTTCCCCCTGGACCCGCCGGGCGAAGATTCAGCTGTCGGGGGTCACCTGGGATTTGATCGATCAGGTTCTCGCAGGCGGGAATGCGGTGATGGAGGCTCGCTTCGCGGGGACGGGCAAGGACGGCGGTCCCGCCTGCGCCACGGTGCCCCTGCTGGATGGCGGATGGCGAGTCTCAAACCAGAATCTCGCCGACCGCCAACTCTAGATCCGGAAACGCCAGAGGCGAAACCGTCTCTCCGGCGCTGACCTGGAGCGTGCTTCGATATCCCGCGGCGGTCGGGTTCCGGTAGACCTCGATCCGACCGGCGGTGAGATCCACGAGCCAGACCTCGGGGATGCCGTTGCGGGCGAAGACCGGCAGCTTCCGGAAGCGGTCGAACCGGGCGCTCGTGTCCGCCACCTCGATCAGGAGATGGATATCGACCGGGGTCGGGTGGGAGGTCGAGTAGTCGTCCGCCCGCGGCTCAAGCACGCTGATGTCCGGCTCCATCTCGGAGCCTCCGTCCAGCAGGACGGGGTTCTGGACCGCCACTAGAGCCCGGTCTCCGGCCGCCCGGCCCAGGAGGCGGTTCAATCGATTCACACAACCGGCATGCCGGTTCCCGATGGCCGCCATTTGGAAGATCTCCCCCTCGATCAGCTCGACGCGGTCGTCCTCGGTAAGGATACCGGCATCCGCCAGGGAGTGATACTCGGAAACCGTAAAAAGCCGCTTGATCGGTTCTGCCATGACGCCTCCGCAAGGCCGGATTATATCGTCCCGCGGCTCATCCCAGAAGGGATGGCTCTCATCCCCGATTCCCGAGGGCTCATCCCAGAAGGAATGGCGTCCATCCCCAAAAGGTATGGCCCCATTCCCGATGGGATGACGCCCATCCCCGATTCCCGGAGGACCGTCCCGAAAGGTATGGAGGCCATCCCCGAAAGGTAGAGGGCCATCCCGGAAGGGATGGAGCCCGCCCCAGAAGGGATGGCGCTCATTCCAGAAGGTATGGCTTCCATCCCCGATTCCCGGAGACTCATTCCATCCGGCATCGCGCCTCATTTCAGGACCCGCGGAGCTCCGGGTTGCGGTTGCGCGGCCCGGCCAACGGGGAGGACGGTTACAATTTAGCGCATGCCGCTCCATTCCTTCCGTGTCCTTCTCCATCAACCGGCCGTGAAGGCCCTGATCACGGCGGCAGGTGACGATGAAGTGCATCTGGTCGGCGGGGTGCTTCGCGACAAGGCTCTCGGGCTGCCGGTCCACGACTACGACGCGGTGGTCGCCGGCCGCGGGCGCGAGATCTCGGAGCGGCTGGCCGAGATGCTGCCGGCGCGGCTCGTGCTGCTCGGCGGCAAGGAGTTCGCGGCCTACCGGCTGGTGGGCAAGACGGACGTGGTGGATCTCTGGGACCGCGCCGACACCACCCTGCACCAGGATCTTGCCCGCCGCGACTTCACGGTCAACTCGTTCGCGTTCGATCTGCGCTCTCAGGAGATCGTCGATCCGTTCGGCGGGGTCGGCGACCTGGGACGGCGGGTGCTGCGGGCGACGACCCCGGAGAGCTTCACCGGCGATCCGCTGCGCGTGCTGCGCCTCCCCCGGCTCCTTCTGCGCCTGCCCGGCTTCTCGACGGAGCCGGACACCGTGGGCCTCGCCCGCCGCTCCGCCCCCGGTCTCGCCGCGGTGTCGTCGGAACGGGTGCGGGAGGAGCTGCTGCTGCTCTTCGACCATCCGGACGCCGCCCGCGGGCTCGCCCTGCTGATGGAGCTGGATCTCTACCCCGGTCTGTGGCTCGGGCACCCCGGAGAGCCGGGGCAGCCCGGCCTGGCTCTGTCGGAGCTCGACGCGCTGCCGGGGATCCTGCGCGACATCCGGGGCTACTTCCCCTCGGCGACGGTGGACGCCCGGGCCATCCGGTTCGCCTCGGTCTTCGCAAACCTTCCGGACCGGCTGGGCCTCGCCGACCTGGAGCGTTTCCAGGATGCCGGCTATCTGACCCGCGCCGTGGCCCAGGAGGTCGCCCGCCTGCTGCGGCTCTCGGAGCTGCCGGAGGACCACGTCGGCCGGCGGCGGTTCCTTCACCACGCTGGGGCGCAGTGGGCCACGGCCGCCGCCTTCCTCGCGGTTCGCGCCGCCGCGCACGGCCGGCGGTGGCGGCACGCGGTGGCGCCTCTCGCCGAGCTCGCACGGCGCGAGGGCGAGGCGCTCTTCGACCTGCCGCGGCTGCTGGACGGTGCGGAGATCCAGGAGCTGCTCGGGCTGGCTCCGGGACGGCCGGTCGGCCGCGCCCTGCAGGTGGTGCGCAGGGCGCAGGTGGATGGAACGATCGGGACGAAGGACGAGGCGACCGCGCTGCTGCGGGCCGCCCTGGCGGCGGGAGACTTGTAGGAGGCTGCCGGCGGGAATCCGCCTGGGGCGTTACCCCAGGCATCAGGGCAGGCTCTAGTGTAGTGCGTCACAAAGAGCGGTCCTTATGAAGCCAGGGGTTACCCGGCGTCCAAAGGATCCAGCCCGTCTGGATCCAACCCCACGCCGGACGCAGGGAATGCGGCTTTCCCCGGAGTCGGCGTCTTGCCGGATGGAGGGAAAGGAGCTTTCCCCCGAGTCGGCATCTTGCCGGATGGAGGGAAAGAGGCTTTCCCCGGAGCCGGCGTCTTGCCGGATGGAGGGAAAGGAGCTTTCCCCGGATCTACCTAGGCCCTTTGCCGCCACAGTAGAGCGGTCGAGATGGCGAGCACGATCGCCAGGATCAGAACCGTCGGAGATACTTCGCCGGGACGCTGCGATTCTGGAGGCAGGCGCCAATTTCCATCGCCGGAGAGAACAAAGCCGGCCCAGGCTTCGGCGGGAGCCCCATCCCGAATCCGCTCGCGCTGAGCGGCAGAGAAGGCGGCGGCAGCGGTATCGCCGGCTGCGAGGCGGTTGTAGAAGACCTCAAAGAACGCCTCGGCGTCGTCGTCCCGCACGGGCCAGAGGCTGCCCAGCACGACTGCCGCGCCCGCCGCGAAAAAGGCCCGCGAGAGGCTCATCACTCCTTCGCCTCCCACCAGGGCTCCGGAGGCGCTGCGGCACGACGAGAGAGCGACCAGGTTCCCCCTCAGATCCAGCTTGGAGATCTCGTCGACCTCAAGGCGGCCATCCTGGCCGGACATATCGGCCGCCAGAAGAACGGCAGAGGACGCGGGATTCTCTTCGTCGGCGACGGCGTGGGTTGCGAGGTGGAGAACTCCGAAGCGGGAGAGATCCTGCTGTTTCAGGGAGCCCTCTCCGGCGGCAGAGCCAACCCGGAGAATGCTTTGCGATCCCAGGTCGCGCAGGATTCGGCGTCCCTCCCGGCGCGCACCGGAGAGTCGCCCACCCTCGTCTCCTCGTCTTATTGAGGAAACAGCAACGGTCCGAGGCAGCTCCGGATCGGCCAGGACGAGAGCGGCTCGAACGTCACGGCGCGGCTGGCGGCGCCAGCGTGCCCAGAGGGTCGTCGAGGAGGCCATCGAAATCTCGTACCGGGTGGAAAGCGGCGCTTCGCCTTGATGAACACGCAGGTTGGCGAAGGGGAGAAGGTGCAGCGCGCCGTCGGGAACGATGATCAACTGAGTGACGCCCGGACCGAGGTCGGAAAGAGCCTGCCCCAGGAGCTGCGAGCCCAGGGCTGACGCCAGCTCCGCCTCGGAGCCGTCCCGCCGCTCGATCAACCCGAGGAGAGCCGGCACAGCGGTTTCCAGATGCGCTCGTTCCACGGTCTCGGGCAGCGGATAGACCTTCGTGCCGTTCCGTGTCGAGACCAGAAGCCAGGAGCCGCCGGCGAATCCGAAGAGATCCTGCTTCGGAGCCATCTGGAAGGAAAGAAGCGCTTCCTCCGCGCGGAGGCTCGTCTCAAGGGCCCGTCGGGAGAGGCGGGCTTCCGGCGAGCGGGGAGACGCCAGGAGATCCCGCAAGACTCGGGCACGCATCGACTCGGTGATCTCGAAGGCTCGGTCGAGGTCGGCTGGATCGCCCGAACCCTGAAAGGCTTCGAGGGAGTGGCCGGACGCTACATAGTAGGGGGCCAGCCAGCGGGAGAAGAGACCGGCGCTTCCCGCCTGTTCGAGCTGGAGGTCGCGAAGGGCTTCGACCGCCCTGATGGCTTCGATGGAGTCGGAGACCGCTTGATCGGGCGGCCCGAAGCGCCAACGGATGTTCATCCGGTCAAACCAGAACCGGGCAATCGTGTCGAGGTCCCCGGAGCGCTCGGCTGCAGCCCGAGCCTCGTCGAGAAACCGGTCGGCCGCGGTTGCGTCCCCTTCGTCGGCCTCGATCCGGGAGCGCGAAAGGAGACAGGAGGCGGCAAGAGCCTCGTAACGGCCCTGAGCGAGCGCGATGCACCGGTCGAGCGCCTCCATCCTTTCCCGGGATTCAAGAAGATGGGAGAGGCTGGCGAGAATCCCCGCCAGGATCTCCGGATCTCCGACGGAATCGGCCGTCTCCAGGGCTTGGCGCAACTGGACGAGCGCCCGTTCACGGTGACCGGAGAATCGAGGCGCTCGATCGAGCTCGTCCACCAGGAGAACGCCGAGCCCGAGCTGGGCCTTCGCTTCGAGACTTCGCCTGCCGTTCGCCCGGGCCAGCTTCTCAAGACGGCGAAAGCGGATCGCGGCCTGAGCGGGAAGGCCAAGGTCGCGCTCGAGCCTGGCGAGAAGATCAAGACAGAGCATCTGCCGGACAGGGTCTCCCCGGGGAAAGAGAAGGCCCTCGGCCCGGCGGGCGAGCCGAAGGGATTCCTGGAGGCTGGTGCCTCGATCGTGGAGATGGCGAGCCTGGAAGACGAGGGCCTCCGCCAAGGCATCCTGGGCACCCGCTCTTTCGGCGGCCGCGACCGCGAGGGCGAGCTCCCGGCCGGCACCGGCATGGTTCTCCTGGGCGGTGAGCCAGGTGGCCAGGGCACAACGGGCGCGAACCTCGCCCTCGACGTGTCCGGCAAGGGAGAAGGCGGAGATGGCCTCTCGATAGATCGCCGACGCGCGCCGGGCGTCGCGCTCCTCCTCGACGTAGGCGCGGGCCAGGCGCAGCCAGAGAAGGTCCGGACGCCGGGCAGCCAGCGTGTCCAGACGTTCTGCGGCATCGTCCCAGAGCCCTTCGCTGCGGGCGACTTCGTAGAAGCAGCGCGCGGGCTCCCACCGATTCGGAGCCCTGGCGAGCTGCTCCTCGCAGCGGCCGAAAGGCTCGGCCTGCACCGGCATGGCAAGGAGAACGGCGAGCCCGCAAAGAATCCAGAGCGAGCCCGCCTGAGCTTTCCGTATCAAACGGCGGGCTTGGGCGGCTTTTCGCCCGAGGGAAGAGGGCGGGGCGTCCCTGGAAGGGGGGGCTTGTCCTTCGCCTTGATTGTCTTCGTGCCGGATGCCTGAGTCGAGACGGGTTTGCTGCTGGAGCTCTTGTTCGTGGCCATGGTCATTTTCCTCCTGGTTTGAAGAACGACATCCGGGGTCCAAATGCTCACTCCAAACGGATCGAGAAGGTCTTCGACTGGGTGCTGACTCCATCGGGACTCAACATCTTCGCCTGCCAGTAGAGAAGCGTGCCTGGCGGGAGCCTGGAAAGAGCGGATGGCGGAATCGTGTATTGAGGTCTCTCCAGCCCGGACTCGACGGCCACTTCCTGTCCATCCCGAGTCAGCACGCGAACCTCGTAGCGCGAGCCCGGCGGACCCGCCGTCCAGCGCAGCTCGGCCTTCTCCCTGGGAAGGGGTGTGCCTTCAGCCCCGTCGCGGATCAGCGAACGGATCTCTCCGTCCCGATCACCCCGGTACTGCGGTGTCTGATGCCACCATCCCAGGGGAGTCAGGGTGGCGACGAGGGCCGCCGCCGCGGCGAGGCCGACGCTCCAGCGGACCCAGGGTTCTCTGACCAGGCGGATCGGCTCCGGGGGCGCCTGGGTCGAGGCCTCTTCCTGGACGAGGCCCCGAGCCAGTCGAAACGCCGCAGCGCAGGAGCCGCAGGTCGCCATGTGGGCGATGACCTCGCGGCGTTCCTCGGCCGTCGACTCTCCGACCGCGGTGGCCCACAGTCGATCCGGCGGCGGACAGTCCGGGCGCGGCGCGGCGGTCTCGCCGAGAGACGCGAAGGCCTCGCGCAGACGAAGCGTGGTCTCACGTTCGCCCGGGGCGCCGGTCATGGATGGAATCCTTTCTCCTGAAGGCATCGCCGTAGATCTCCCAGGCCCCGATAGACCAGGTTCCGGGTGTGCTTGAGCTCCCAGCCGAGAAGCCTGGCCGCGTCGACCACGCTCACGTCCTGAAGATACAGCGTGACGGCGAGCTGGCGCGGCCGGAGGAGAACCTCCAGGCAGCCGCGGATTCCCTCACCAAGCTCCCGGCTCTCCTGCCGCTTCGCGGGGTCTGGAGCTCCCGAGGGGAGAGGCAAAGGCTCTCCGTCGTCCGTTTCCAGGGACGATTCCCGGCGGCGTTCGAGGCGGCGGATCTCGTCGACCATGACGCTGTAGGCCACTCTCTTGAGATAGAACGACGAAAGATCCCGATCCTGCTCACTCCGGCGGCGAATCTCCAGGATTTTCACCAACGCCACCTGGACCAGATCCTCGGCGCGCGACGCCAGCCACTTCGGGCAGAGAGAGCGGACGGCGCGGATCAACTCGCCCCGCAGCTCCTCGTAGTCGGCCCGGTCGCCGGGCTCATTGTTCGCTTCGTGCGCTTCGGTCGCTCCGCTCTCCAGCCCCGTCATGAGCTGAGAAGCATAGCAGTCAAGTCTTGAGGAAGAAGGCCAGCTCTTCGAGGTTGATGCGCAGGTCGACGTTCTTGAGGAGGGCGCCCGGACTGCGCTTGACGCGCACCGGGGCGAAGTTGAGGACGGCCTTGACGCCGGCTGCGGCCAGGGCCTCGTAGTTCTCCTGGGCGGCTTCGGCGGGGACCGCGAGCACGCCGATCTCCGCTTCGGTCTCGCGCACGATGGCCTCCAGCTCCGAGGTGTGGCGGACGGTGAACCCGGCGATCTCGCGGCCGATCTTGTCGGGATCGTTGTCGACGCCGGCTACCACCCGGAAGGCGCCGTAGTTGAAGCCGAGATACTGGGCCAGAGCGGTGCCGAGGTTGCCCATGCCGACGAGGATGAGGCGATGCTCGTTGTCGAGCCCGAGCAGGGAGCTCAGGTGGTCGGCGAGCTCGTCGACCTCGTAGCCGACGCCGCGGATGCCGAACTCTCCGAACTGGGCGAGATCCTTGCGGATCTGCGGCGCCGACAGGTGATAGCGCTGGGCGAGATCCTGCGAGGAAACCCGCTTGATCCCCAGCTCCTGGAGATGCCGGAGGCAGCGAAGATAGAACGAGAGCCGGTTCAGGGTGAGAGGAGAGACCTCCTCCCCCCCGACCCCCCCGACCGTCACTTCGCTGTCGTTGCCTCGAGAAGCCACTGCAGAAGTCCCGTGGGCCAGATGCCCAATGCCAGAGTGCCCAGCGCCGCCACCACCGCCGCGGTCCGGCCCCAGACGTCGAGCAGGAGCCCTTCAGGCTGCTTTTCCTCGGCCTTCATGTAGAGCACGTAGAGGATCCGCAGATAGTAGAAGACACCCACGAGGCTCGCCATCACGCCCAGGACGGCGAGGCCGACGAGACCGTCGCCGACCGCATTCAGGAAGACCAGGTACTTGCCGATGAAGCCGACGGTCGGCGGAATGCCCGCGAGCGAAAGCATGCAGATTCCCAGGCAGGCGCCGAGCAGGGGATAGCGGTAGCCGTACCCCGACAGGTCGGAGATCAGGTGCTGCTCACCCGGCTTGCCGTAGAGCATGGAGACCACGGTGAAGGCGCCGGCGTTCATGAGCACGTAGGCGAGCAGGTAGACGATCACCGGCAGGAGCGAGCCGCGGTCGAGGACGACCAGGGCCAGCAGCAGGTAGCCCATGTGGGCGATGCCGGAGTAGGCCAGCATGCGCTTGATGTCCCGCTGGGCCAGGGCCAGGAAGTTGCCGACCAGCATGGACAGCACGGCGAGCGTGGCGACGATCACCGACCACTTGTGGACGGTCACGGCCGAGCCGCCCTGGACGACGGCTTCGAGCAGCCGGAAGAGCACCAGCGCGCTCGCCACCTTCGGCGCCACCGAGAGGAACGCCACGAACGGCGACGGTGCCCCCTGGTAGGTGTCCGGCGACCAGGCGTGGAACGGCACGATGCTCATCTTGAACGCGAAGCCGGCCACGAGCAGCAGCAGGCCGAGGCTCGCCAGCACGGGAACCTGCTCGCTCGCCGCGAGCTTCGCCGCCACCTCCGCGAGCCGCGTCGTGCCCGTGGCGCCGTAGGTCAGCGCCAGGCCGTAGAGGATGAACGAGCTGACGAACGCGCCCATCAGGAAGTACTTGATGGCCGCTTCGCTCGCCACGGCGATGCGCCGGTGGTACGCGGCCAGCGAGTACAGGCAGAACGAGAACAGCTCCAGCGCCAGGAAGATGGTGAGCAGCTCCGTGCCGCGCAGCATGAGCAGCAGGCCGGTGGCGCACCAGAGGAGAAGCGCGTGGTACTCGCCGGTGAGGATGCCCTCGCGCCAGAGGTAGCCCTGGGAGGCGAGGAGGCAGAGCCCGGTGGCGAGCAGGATCACCAGCGACAGCGCATAGGTGACGCCGCTCGTCTCCAGCAGGCCGTTCCAGCTCAGCGCGGCCGCGCCGAAGCCGCCGGGAACCCGGCTCCAGGCGACCCAGGCGCCCCAGGTCGCGGCGCCGGTCGCGAGGATGGCGAGCGCCAGGAACGAGCGCCGCAGCTTCGGCGCGATGGCGTCCAGCAGGAGGATCACGATCGCCGCGCCGGAGAGGATCATCTCGGGCAGCAGGCTGATGAGGTCGGAGCGGTTCATCGTCCCTCCTCCTGACGGGAGAGCTGGTCAGGAGCGGGTCTCAGGGTCGCCTCCGCAGGTCTCAGAGTCGCCTCCGCGACGGCCGGCCGCTCCACCGCGGCGCGGTAGGCGGTCAGCGTCGAGTCGAGGGCTGCCCGGCTCGGTTTGAGGAAGGCTTCGGGAGCCACGCCGATCCACAGCATGAACACGCAGAGCGGCACGAGCGCGGCCAGCTCCCGGAGCGAAAGATCAGGAAGGTTCCGGTTTTCCTCCTTGGTGATCGGTCCCCAGAGCGTGAGCTGGACCATCTTGAGGAGGTAGATCGCCGCGAGCACCACGCCGGACGTCGCCACCACCGCGGGCCAGCCGAGCGCGCGGTAGGTGCCGGCGAGGATCAGGAACTCGCCCACGAAGCCGTTCAGCGCGGGCAGGCCCACCGAGGCCAACGTAGAGAAAATCAGGAAGAAGGCGAACACCGGGATCACCGCCGCCAGGCCGCCGAACTCGGAGAACTTCTTCGTGTGCCGCCGGTCGTAGAGCATGCCGACCAGGAGGAACAGCGCGCCGGTCGAGAGGCCGTGATTGACCATCTGGAGCAGCGCGCCCTCCCAGGCGATCTGGTCGATCGCGAGCAGCCCGAGCATCACGAAGCCGAGGTGGGCGATGGAGGAGTAGGCCACGAGCTTCTTCATGTCCTCCTGCACCCAGGCGACGAGCGCCCCGTAGACGATGCCGATCAGCGCCAGCCCCACGAGCACCGGCTGCGCCTCCTCGGCCGCCTTGGGGAAGAGCGGCAGCGCGAAGCGCAGGAAGCCGTAGGTGCCGAGCTTCAGCAGGATGCCGGCCAGGATCACCGAGCCGCCCGTCGGCGCCTCGACGTGCGCGTCGGGCAGCCAGGTGTGGAACGGGAACATCGGCACCTTGATGGCGAAGGTCAGCGCGAACGCCGCGAACAGCCAGAGCTGCTGGTGGACCGGGAAGTCCAGCCGCAGCATGTCCTCGTAGGCGAAGCTCCAGACGCCGCCGTTGAGCGCGCGCAGCGTCCAGCCCATCCACAGGATGGCGATCAGCATCAGCAGGCTGCCGGCCATGGTGTAGAGGAAGAACTTGACGGCCGCGTAGATCCGCCGCTCGCCGCCCCACACCCCGATGAGCAGGTACATCGGGATGAGCATGACCTCCCAGAAGATGTAGAACAGGAAGAGGTCGTAGGCGAAGAGCGCGCCGAGGACGCCGGTGGTGAGCATCAGCATCGAGGCGCCGAAGGCCGGCCAGCTCTTCGCGATCCCCTTCCACGAGCCCAGCAGCACGATCGGCACCAGGAAGATTCCGAGGATCGCGAGCGGCATCGAGATGCCGTCCATGGCGAGGTCGTAGTGGATGCCGTAGGTCGGGATCCAGGGCAGCTTGCCGTCGCGCACGAGCGGGAAGGTGCCGTCCGACGCGAGGTGCGCGGCCAGGAATTGCAGGCCGAACGCGAGCTCGATCAGGGAGGCGACCAGGGCGTAGATCTTGGCGCCTTTCGCCTCTCCGCTCTTGGAGAAGAAGAGGAGCGGCAGGCAGGCCAGCGCCGGGAAGAACACCAGGCGGGTGAGCGTGTTGCCGGTCAGCAGTTCGAGAAACGTTTCCATGGCGGTCCGATCAGTAGAGGAGCCAGCCGAACAGGACGATCACGCCCAGGAAGAAGTAGAGCGCGTAGTTGCGGACGTTGCCCGTGGTGCTCAGGCGCCCGACCTCGCCCGTCAGCTCGGTGAGCCAGGCGCCGGCATTGATGGTTCCGTCGATGAGGATCGAGTCGACGCCCTTCCAGAGGAAGCGCGACAGGGCGGCCAGCGGCCGGACGATGCCGCGGTCGTAGATCTCGTCGACGTAGTACTTGTTGACCAGGAGGCGGTGAACGCCGGGGAAGCGGGCGACCCAGGCGTCGCCGTTCTGAAGGGCGTCGGCGCCGCGATAGATCGAGCGCGCCCAGAGCATGGCCCCGGCCGCGAGGCCGGTGGTCAGGATCACCAGACCCCATTCCAGGCCGGTGCCGAGGCCGTGCTCTCCCGGTTCGAGACCGGGGATCACGGCGATGACCGGCTCCAGCAGGTGATGGAACCAGTTGTGGCCGCCCAGCAGCTCGGGGATGCCGAGCCAGCCCGCGGTGACGGCGCCGATCGCCAGGATGTACAGCGGACCGACCATCGACCACGGCGACTCGTGGAGGTGGTGCTCTTGGTCGCCATGCCCTGAGGCATGTTCCAAAGGACCGCCGCGGAACTTGCCGTGGAACGTCATGTAGAACGCGCGGGCCATGTAGAACGCCGTCAGGCCGGCGGTGATCAGGCCCACCGCCCAGAGCAGCCAGTGCCCGGGGAAGTGCGACGAGGCCGCGGCGTGCAGGATCTCGTCCTTCGAGAAGAAGCCGGCCAGCGGCGGGATGCCCGCGATGGCGAGCGTGCCGATCCAGAACGTCCGGTGCGTGTGCGGCAGGTGCTTCTTGAGGTCGCCCATCTTCCGCATGTCCTGCTCGCCGCCCATGGCGTGGATCACCGAGCCGGAGCCGAGGAACAGGAGCGCCTTGAAGAACGCGTGCGTCATCACGTGGAAGATCGCCGCCGTGTACGCGCCGAGGCCCGCGGCCAGGAACATGTAGCCGAGCTGCGAGACGGTGGAGTAGGCGAGGACCTTCTTGATGTCGGTCTGCGCGAGACCGATCGTGGCGGCGAAGATCGCGGTCAGCGCGCCGACCGTAGCCACCAGAAGCGAGATCCCGGGCGCGAGCTGGTAGATCGCGTTCGAGCGCGCCACCATGTAGACGCCAGCCGTGACCATCGTGGCCGCGTGGATGAGGGCGGACACCGGCGTCGGGCCGGCCATGGCGTCCGGCAGCCAGACGAACAGCGGAATCTGCGCGCTCTTGCCGGTTGCGCCGATGAAGAAGCAGAGCGCGATGAACCCGGCGAGGGTGAGCCCGAGCGCCGATCCAACCTGGAGAACGGCGGGGTCCGCGGTGATCCGGGCGAAGACCTCGCGGTAGTTGAGCGTGCCGAACGTGGCGATGATCGCGAACATCCCCACCAGGAAGGCGAAGTCGCCGATCCGGTTGACGATGAACGCCTTCTTGCCCGCGGCGGGCGGTACGGCCTGGTCGAAGTAGAAGCCGATCAGCAGGTAGGAGCAGAGCCCCACGCCCTCCCAGCCGACGAACATCACCAGGTAGTTGTTGCCCAGGATCAACAGCAGCATCGCGCACATGAACAGGTTCAGGTACGCGAAGTAGCGCCGGTACCCCGGGTCGTGGCTCATGTAGCCCGCGGAGTAGACGTGGATCAGGAAGCCGACGAAGGTGACGACGAAGAGCATCACCGCGGACAGCCGGTCGAGCAGGAAGCCGACGTCGAGCGACAGCGATCCAGCCGTCCAGGCGTAGTAGGTCACCTCGAAGAATTCTTTGCCGCTCCCGGAGTATTCAAACAGACAGCCGAGCGCGACGATCAGAGAGAGCAGCGGCGCTCCGACGTTCACCGCAGTGACCAGGGCCTTCGGCGGATTGCGTCCGAGCAGGCCGTTGATCGCGGCGCCGGCCAGGGGGAGGATCGGGATGAGCCAGATCAGGTCGAGCATGGGGCTACCAGCGCATCAGGTTGATGCGGTTGACGTCGATCGTCCGCCGGTGACGATAGACGGCGATGAACAGGGCGAGGCCGATCGCGGCTTCCGCCGCGGCCACCGCCATGACGAAGAACACGATGATCTGGCCGGTGTGGGTGCCCCACTGGCGCGCGTAGGCGATCAGCGCCAGGTTGCCGGCGTTGAGCATCAGCTCGATCAACAGAAAGATGCTGATGCCGTTGCGCCGGGTGAGGGCACCCGCGGCGCCGATCGCGAAGAGCGCCGCCGAGAGCATGAGATACCAGGAGACGGGAACGCTCAAGGCAGGGGCTCCTCTTCGGGTGAAGTCCGTACGAGATCGGAAGGCATCAGGCCCGAGGTCGCATCGGGCAGGACCGGCCGCCGGGCCGCCACGGTGGCGCCGATGACGGCCACCAGCAGCAGCAGGCCGACGATCTCGAACGGCAACAGGTATTCGGTGAACAGCACGCGCGCCAGCCCCTTCATGGAGACCAGCTCCTCGGAGAGCGGCGCCATCTGGTCGAGCGGCACGTGCGAGCTCCAGAAGAGCGCGAGCACCAGGCCGCCGAAGATGACGGCGCCAAGCACCGCCACGCCGAGCTGGCCCTTCTGGGTCGAGGCCGTGTTCTCCTCCTTCGTGACGTTGAGCAGCATGATCACGAAGAGGAACAGCACGAGGATGGCGCCGGTGTAGATCAGCACCTGGAGCGCGCCGATGAACGGCGAGCCCAGGATCACGAAGAGCACGGCCACCGAGAACAGCGTGACCACCAGGCTCATCGTGGAGTACACCGGGTTGCGGTGCATCACCACGACCAGGGACGAGCCCAGGGCCAGCAGCGCGAAGATGGCGAAGATGGCGATCTCCATCAGAGGACTCCTCAGAGCCAGCCGGCGAGGGTCATCGCCGAGACCGCGATCAGGTTGACGATGGCGATCGGCATGAGAACCTTCCAGCCGAGCCGCATGAGCTGGTCGTAGCGGAACCGCGGGAACGACCAGCGCACCCACACGAACACCGCCATGCAGACGCCGATCTTGGCGACCAGCACGAGCAGGCCGACGATGGCGCCGAGCAGGCCGTCGAGGTGGACGCCCGGCAGGCTCCAACCGCCGAAGTAGAGGGTCACGCCGAGCGCCGAGAGGCTGGTCATCGACATGTACTCGCCCATGAAGAAGGAGGCGAAGCGCATGGCGCTGTACTCGGTGTGGAACCCGGCCACCAGCTCGGATTCGGCCTCGGGGAGGTCGAACGGCAGGCGGTTGGTCTCGGCGAACGAGGCGATCAGGAAGACTCCGAAGCCGAGAATCTGCGGGATGAATGTCCAGACGTGAGCGCGCTGGTACTCGACGATGTCACCCAGGTGGAACGAGCCCACCGGGATCACCACCGCCAGCACCGCCATGGTGAGCGCCAGCTCGTAGCTGATCATCTGCGCCGAGGCGCGGATGGCGCCCATCAGGGAGAACTTGTTGTTCGAGGCGTAACCGGCGAGCACCAGCGAGTAGACGCCGAGGCTCCCCAGGGCCAGGAAGAGCAGCACCCCGGCCGGCGCGCTGGTGATCATCAGCGGATACGCCACGCCGTTGAGCACGAAGTCCGGACCGAACGGGATCACCGAGATGGTGAGCATGGCCGGCATGATGGCCAGGGCCGGGGCCAGCAGGTAGAGCGGCTTGTCGACCGCGTTCGGAGTGACGTCCTCCTTGAACATGAACTTGAGGGCGTCCGCGAGCGGCTGGATCAGGCCGAACGGTCCGAGGCGGTTCGGGCCCGGCCGGTCCTGGATGAGCGCGCTGCCGCGGCGCTCGACCCACACCATGACCGGAACGACGGTCAGCATGAAGCCGAGCATCACGGCGATGTTGATGCCCGTGGCGATCAGGTTCGGCGTCATAGGGCAGTCTCCTGCGGCGTCTGGGCCGTCAGCGGGCCCTGCGGGGGCATCGGCGTCTCCACCTTGAGACTGATCCCCGAAGCGGGCAGCGTCGACCACTGAAGACCCGCGAGCTCCGGCACCTCGGCCGCGATCCGGTCAAACACGGCGCCCGGAGTGAGACCGGACCACTGCGCGTCGAAGCGCGACAGGAGGTCGGCCAGCAGCTCGACCGTCGTCCGCACCTGCGGGGGAGCCGGGAACGCCGCATTGAAGCGCTGCGCCCGCCACTCGAGGTTGACGAACGTGCCGTCCTTCTCGGTGTGGGTGGCGACGGGCAGCGCCACGTCCGCGGCCTTGGCGAGCGGCGAATCGGCCCAGCCGACCACCACCAGGAAGGCCGCTTTGCGCAGGCGCTCGACCGCGGCCGGATCCCAGGCGTCCTTGCCGAAGTCGCTGTCGAGGACGACCAGCACGTCCGGCGTGTCCGACGATGTCGCACCCGCCGCGCCCTTGAGGCCCATCATCTCGGCGCCGCGCCGGTTCGGAGCCAGCTCGCGGCCGGTGAGCCCGCCCTTCAAGTTCGGGATCGTCCAGCCGGCGCCGACGTCGACCTGCACGGAGGTTCCGGCGTTGACGAGCCCCGCGAGCTTGGCCGCGAGCCAGGCCTCCTCGTTGGTCAGGAAGCCGGAGCCCAGGAAATGGACCTTGCCCCCGCCTTTGCCGTCGACTGCCGCCAATCGGGTCTGGACCGTGTCGAGAGCTTCTTTCCAACCCGTGAGCGACTCCGCGCCGTCCTTGCGCACCTTGCAGGTCCGCAGGCGGGGGAGGGTCTTGTAGCGCTCATAGGTGGAGCGGCCGTAGTCGCACATCCAGTAGTCGTTGACGTCCGGGTTGAAGCGCGGCTTGTAGCGCTTCACGTCGCCGCGCCGGTGCTCGACGGTGATGTTGCAGCCCACGTCGCAGCCGGTGCAGATCGACGGCTTCTTGTCGAGGTAGAAGACGCGCTCGGCGAAGCGGAAGCGGGTCGAGGTCAGGGCGCCGACCGGGCAGATGTCCACCACGCAGGTCGAGAGCGGGTTGTTCAGCTCCTTGCCCGGGAACGTGCCGATCTCCGTGCGCGCGCCGCGGTTGAAGAAGCCGAGCTCGCCGGTCTTCGCCACCTCGTGGGTGAAGCGCACGCAGCGGGTGCACTGGATGCACCGGTTCATGTTGAGCAGCACGGTAGGGCCGAGCGGGATGCGCTCGCGTCCCGGATAGGTCCGCTTGTCCTCGTACTGGAAGCGCGAGAAGGCGACGCCGTGCTTGAAGCTGTAGTCCTGGAGACCGCACTCGCCGGCCTGGTCGCAGATGGGGCAGTCGAGGGGATGGTTGATGAGGAAGAACTCCTTCATCCCCTTCTGCGCCTCGCGGACCTCGGGCGTGTCGGTGCGGACCTCCATGCTCTCGCCGGCCGGCGTGGAACAGGCGGCCTGGAGCTTCGGCATCTTCTTGCCGCCCTGCGAGATCTCCACCAGGCACATGCGGCACTGGCCGACCACCGACAGGCGCGGGTGGTAGCAGTAATGGGGGATCTGCACCCCGACCTTGATCCCGGCCTCGATCAGGTTGGTGCCGGCCTCCACCTCGACGGTGCGGTCGTTGATCGTGAGCTTGGGCACTCTTCAGACTCCGTCGTTGAAGTAGCGGACCTGGGGGAACGGGCATCCGCGCCCGCTGATGTGCGCGTCGATCTCGTCGGAGAAGCGCTCGACGAGCGACTTCACCGGGCCGACCGCGGCGTCGCCAAGCGCGCAGAGTGAATTGCCGCCGACGTTGCCGGCCACGGACTTGAGCAGCATCGCGTCACCCTCCCGCCCTTCGCCGTGCTCGATCCGCTTGAGGATCATCTCCATCCAGTTCGTGCCTTCGCGGCAGGGCGTGCACTGCCCGCACGATTCATGGTTGAAGAACTTGGCGAGACGGGCCACGGACCGCACCATGCAGACCGTATTGTCCATGACGATGACCGCCGCGGAGCCGAGCATCGAGCCCGCCTTGGCCACCGTGTCGAAATCCATCTTGATGTCGATCATCGACGCCGGCAGGATGGGCGCCGAGGCGCCGCCGGGGATGAACGCCTTGAGCGTCGACAGATCCCCGCCGCGCCACATGCCGCCCGCGGCGTCGAGCATCTCGCGGAACGTGATGCCGATCGGATGCTCGTAGGTGCCGGGGCGCTCCACATGGCCCGAGATCGCGTAGAGCTTCGGGCCGGTGTTGCGCTCGTCCGTGCCGATTCCCTTGAACCAGTCGGCGCCGCGGTTGATGATGTGCGGCACGTTGCAGAGCGTCTCGACGTTGTTGATGACGGTGGGGGAGCCGAACGCGCCGACCACGGCCGGGAACGGCGGCTTGACGCGCGGCTGGCCGCGCTTGCCCTCCAGCGACTCCAGCATGCCCGTCTCTTCGCCGCAGATGTAGGCGCCGGCGCCGCGGTGGACGTACATGTTGAGCTTGAAGCCCGACTGCATGACGCTGTCGCCCAGGATGCCGCCTTCGTAGGCGTCCTTGAGCGCCTGCTCGAGGATCGCCGCCGCCTTGGTGTACTCGCCGCGGATGTAGATGTAGCAGGTCGCGGCGCGCACGGCCCAGCAGCAGATCGCGCAGCCCTCGATGAGCTGGTGCGGGTCGTACTCCATCAGCAGCCGGTCCTTGAACGTGCCGGGCTCGGACTCGTCGGCGTTGCAGACGAGGTAGCGCGGCTGGTTCGGATCCTTCTGCGGGATGAAGCTCCACTTCAGGCCGGCGGGGAAGCCGGCGCCGCCGCGTCCGCGCAGGCCCGACTTCTTGACCTCCTCGATGACCTCGCCGGGCTCCATCTTGAGGGCCTTGGCGAGCGCCTCGTAGCCGCCGGACTTGCGGTAGCCGTCGAGGGTCAGGGCCTCGGGGTTGCGGACGTTGCGCGTCAGGACCGGTTCGAACGCAGTCATCGCGGCCATCAGGCCAGCCCTTTCAGGATCTCCCTCACCCGGCCCGGGGTGAGGTTCTCGTGGTAGTCGTCGTCGACCATCATCATCGGCGCGGTGTCGCAGGAGCCGAGGCACTCGAAGTGGACGAAGGAGCAGCGGCCGTCCGGAGTGACCTCCTCTTCGGCGACGCCCAGCTCCTTGTGCAGAACGTCCATGATCTCCTCGGAGCCGCGAAGCTGGCACGAGAGGTTGGTGCAGACGCGGATGCGGTGCCGGCCGACCGGGTTCTGATGGTAGAGGTCGTAGAACGTGACCACGCCGTAGACCTTGGACTCGGCGACGTCCAGCTCCTGGGCCACGGCGCGGATGGCGTCGTCCGGCAGCCAGCCGCCGCAGATCCCCTGCGCGATGTGCAGGGCTGGCAGCATCAGGGCCTCGGCGGTGGGATACCGGCCGCGCAGCATGTCGAGCTGGGTGCGGGACTCGGGCGTCCAGCCGGGCCACAGGGATGGGGCAGTGATGCCGGAGATATTGGGCTCGCTCACGCTCATGGCAGGGCCCTCCTCAGCTTCTTCCGGGCCGCCACCTCGCGCTGGGGCGCCAGCTCCAGGCCGCCCTTGAGCCAGACGTAGGCGTATCCGACGAGGATCATGAGGAAGAAGACCATGACGGCCGCGAACAGCTGCCAGCCCCCCTCCCTCATGATGAGGGCCCAGGGGTAGAGGAAGGCGGCTTCCAGGTCGAAGACGATGAAGTCGATGGCGATGAGGAAGAACGCGATCGACAGCCGCTTGTGCGAGCTGTCGAGCAGGGGCAGACCCGACTCGATGGTCGTGCCCTTCACGCGTCCGCCGGTCTGCTTTCCCATCAGTTGGGACAGCCCCAGGATCACGATGGCCATCACGATGGCGATCCCCAGCATCAGCAGGACAGGGTAGTACTGCGCCGGCAAAGCAGATCCTCCCAAACGAGTTGAATTGATCCCATCCCCCCTCTCCCCATCCCTCTCCCCCGTGCCGGGGGAAAGGGGGCCAAGGGCGAATGCATGGCCTGCGGAACGTGTTCCGAGGCATGTGAAGGATGTCACAAGCTCAGGCGGGAGACAAGCGGCCTAATACCCGACGACTCACCCGAAGACGACCTTGGCGTACGCCTCGCCCAACGGCAGCTCGATGCCCAGGGACGCGAGAGGGAGGATCGCGTCCAGCCCCTCGGCAGCGGTGTAAAGCCAGCCGTCGGCGCCATGCCGGGCGTAGTGCTCGATCCGGGGCAGGGTCTGTGAGACCAGAAGGTAGTCCGAGAGCGACTCGATCGTCTGATACCAACGCAGCTTGGCGCCGCGGTCGTAGGCCTCGGTCGTGGGCGACAGCACCTCGGCCACGAGCAGGGGGTTGAGCAGGGAATCCCCGTGCTCGTCTTCCAGCCGAGGCTCGCCGCAGACGACCGTGACATCGGGATAGGTGTAGACGTTCGCCGAGACGATGCGCACCCGCAGGTCGCTCGGGTGGACCTGGCAGGAGCTGTCCCGGAGCCGGCGGCCCAACTCGCCCACGAGATTGCCGGAGATCAGGCTGTGCCGGAGGGAGCCGCCCACCATCGAGACGATCTGCCCGTCGAGGTACTCGCTCTTCGTCTCGGCCCGGCGCTCCAGCAGGAGGTAGTCCCGGGCGCTGAAGTGGGGTTTGGGGTCGACGGCCATGTCGGACTCGATTCGTCAGGTGGGCAGTAGAGCCGAGACCTCGATCACCGCTTCGGGCTGCCCCAGAGGCGAAACCGTGTCCCCGGCTCGGAGGTCGGTCCGGGTGGAGTAGCGGCTGGTCGGACCGCCGGACGGCTCGCGGTAGACCTCCAGAGTCCGCTCTCGGAGGTTGAGTATCCAGGCTTCGGGGATTCCCGAGCGGGCGTAGAGGGGCAGCTTGCGCTGGCGGTCATGGCCGAGCGACTGGTCCGACACCTCGACGACGAGGACGGCTGTGGTCGGATGGTTGCGGCTGTAGTCGAGGATGTCTCCCAGGACCACGGCCACGTCCGGCTCCGGCTCCGAATCGTGGCCGAGCGCGAGCGGCATCTGTCCTCGGACATCGAAGCCCGAGGAGAAGATCCTCTGAAGCGCCCTTTCCACGAGCCTCACGCCAGTGGCGTGGATGCTGCCGTGCGCTGCCATGTCGTAGATGACCCCCTCGACGAGCTCGACCCTCGCCTCGGGGTCGAACAGCCCCTTGGCCACCATCCGCTCGTAGTCCTTCCTCGTCCAGTGATGCTGCTCGATCTCTGCAACCGCCATGGTGTTTCCTCCAGGCAAGACTACATCGCGTGCGGCAGGCATTCAAGCCCGACAATTCGCGGGATGATCGCCGGATACGGCTACCGCGAGCCATTTGGCTCTCGGCAGTATAAGCTTCGCTGGATGCTGCGAGTCGGGGGAGTCGAGAAGGTTGGTGCGAAAGGGGGGACTCGAACCCCCACGGCCTTGCGACCACAAGATCCTGAATCTTGCGCGTCTACCAATTCCGCCACTTTCGCGCGGGGCAGACTATAGGGAGAGTAGAGACCGGATGTCAACACCATTTCCAGGATCAGAGGCAGTCGTGAAGAGCCGCATCCTCGCCAGGCTCAAAAAATCACCGGGTACGGGAGTCTGGCCAGAGGAGCTTCAGGACGCCTTGGGCAAGGGCGCCACCCCTCAAGACGTAGACGACGCGCTGGTCACTCTCCGGCAGGAGGGCGAGGCGTTCGACATCGAAGGTCTCTGGCATGGCGAGGTGTTCGGCAGCTGGGCCATCGGCATCGTCGAGCTGATGGACACCGGCGACGCCTTCATCAAGCCCAAGGGCTACGGCAAGTCGCCGGAGATCGTGGTCCGCCGGCGCAACCTGCTCAACGCGTTCGCGGGCGACATGGTGCTCGTCCGTCTCCTCGGCCGCAAGACCGGCGACTGGCGGCTGCCCGAGGCCACGGTCGTCCGCATCCTCAACCAGCGCTTCCAGACGCTGGTGGGCACGATCGAGCGCGACGCCCAGGGCCGCGGCTGGCTGGTGCCGTATGACCCCAAGCTGCCGGCCGAGCTGCCCGTCCCGGACAGCGAGGACGTTCCGCCCGGCCACTACGTGGTCGTCCGGGTCGAGCGCGGCAAGTCGCCCGAGGCCCGCGTCCTCGAGGTGCTCGGCGATCCCGACACCCCGGGCGTCGACGTGCAGGTGGTCGTCCGCCACTACGACATCCCGGACGAGTTCCCGCCGCGGGTGACGCTGGCCGCCTCCAAGCTGCCGGCCAACCCCGGTCCGCGGGACTGGCTCGGCCGCGAAGATCTGCGCGAGACCGTCGTCAT
This sequence comes from Holophagales bacterium, assembly GCA_031390755.1. Taxonomy (GTDB): domain Bacteria; phylum Acidobacteriota; class Thermoanaerobaculia; order Multivoradales; family UBA5704; genus DATMER01. The sequence goes on along the minus strand of JANMTS010000043.1, from coordinate 2,449 downwards.
CACGATCGACGGCGAGAGCGCCCGGGACTTCGACGACGCCGTGTCCATCGAGCGGCTGCCGAACGGCTTCTTCCGCCTCGGCGTCCACATCGCGGACGTGGCCCATTACGTCGAGGAAGGCGGCACGCTGGACCAGGAGGCCTACCGCCGGGGCACGAGCGTCTACTACCCGGACCGGGCCATCCCCATGCTCCCCGAGGCGCTCTCGAACGGCCTCTGCTCGCTGCGGCCCAACGTGCCGCGCCTGACCACGTCGGCCTTCCTGGATTTCGACGGCGCGGGCAAGGTGGTGGACCGGCGTTTCTCGGAGACGGTGATCCGCAGCTCCCGGCGGATGACCTACAACGAGGTCCGGCGCATTCTGGAAGAGCCGCGGGATTCGGACGACGCCGAATACGGTCCCGTCCTGCCGCGGCTGCGGGAGATGCACGAGCTCATGCAGATCCTCCTCAAGGTGCGGGTGAAGCGCGGCTCGATCGATTTCGACCTGCCCGAGGGCAACGTCGAGCTCGGCACGGACGGCACGGTGGTCGGGGTGACTCCGGCCGAGCGCAACGTGGCCCACCGGCTCGTCGAGGAGTTCATGATCGCGGCCAACGAGGCCGTGGCCCTGGAGCTGGACACCCGCGGCGTGCCGGCGCTCTACCGCGCCCACGACGCGCCGAGCCCGGAGAAGCTTCAGGAGCTGCGCGAGATCCTGCGTCAGTTCGGAATCGCCCTCAAAGGCGAGCTGTCCACGCTCCACCCCGCGGCGTTGCAGCACGTCCTCGCCGAAGTGAAGGGCAAGCCGGCCGAGCCCTTCGTGTCGTCGCTGGTGCTGCGCACCATGAGCCGGGCGGTCTACGATCCGGTCTGCAACGGGCACTACGCCCTGGCCTCGCACCACTACGCCCACTTCACCTCGCCTATCCGGCGCTATCCGGACCTCATCGTCCACCGCGGCCTGAAGGCGCTGATCCACGGCGAGGCCGAGGCGCGGGCCGCGGACACGGCCCTGGAGATCCGTCTCCCGGCCCTGGCCGAGCACACGAGCGCCATGGAGCGCCGGGCGGAGCAGTCCGAGCGCGATCTCCTGAACTGGAAGAAGGTCCGCTTCCTGGCCGACCGGATCGGGGAGACCTTCAAGGGCCGGATCACGGGAGTCCAGAACTTCGGCGTCTTCGTCCAGCTGGAGACCCTGGTGGTGGACGGCCTGGTGCCGGTCCGCACCATGGGGGACGACTTCTACGTCTTCGAAGCCGAAGCCCACCGCCTCGTGGGAGAGCGCCACGGCCGGGTCTTCCAACTCGCCGACGAGGTCGAGGTCGAGCTGACCGGCGTGAATCTTCGAAGGCGCGGCCTGGATTTCAAGCTGGTCGGAATGCCCGACGGCGAGAAGCGCGAGGAGCGGGGAGGCGACCGGCGGCGCGGCGCGAAGGGTGGAGCGCGAGGCGGGGAGAGGAAGAAGGCGACGCGCGGCGGGGAGAAGGGGGCGGCGCGGAAGAGGCGGCGGTAGGGCCCTCACCCCCCGGCCCCCTCTCCCGGTCCGCCCGAGTCCCCCGCCCCGGGAGAGGGGGAGACTTGCAGGGAACGCCCTCCTCGTAGCGCGTGCCGTCGGGCCGCATGTCCGAGGGGGGCGCCCTCTCCGGCGCAGCCGGGGAGGGACACGGCCTGGGCTCAGCGGCGAGCGACGTGAGCCCGCGCAGCCCCTTTCTTCGGCGGCTGCGCCGCCGGTGGCTCCACCAAGGGCGTCGGGCAGGCCGCTTCATGCGACCTGATGTCGCGTACGATTGCCTCGAAGTCGTACTGAAACCGCTCCATATATTCTTCGCGCTGCTTGTGAAGACGTTCGACAATCGGGTCAGTGATCATTGCCAACTCCTAACAGTTCCTCGGGAGTACAGATAATTGGGAGCACAAGGCCCAGATCCTCAAAGAGGGCTGAGATGCGAGGTAGCACCTCCTGGTTGGCGATGTGCTTGCAGTTCCAGGTAAGAAGGTACTCGACTTGGTGAACAGTAGCGATCGCGACCCCCTGCCCCCTCTCCCGGTCCGCCCGAGTCCCCCGCCCCGGGAGAGGGGGAGCCTTGCAGGGAACGCCCTCGCGGCGCCCAGCCAGCGCGCAGCCCCCCGCGTCTCTACGGGGGTGAACCGGTTTCAGGAATCTTCGCCCAATTCCTGCACCAAATACTCCACGAGATCCGGGCGCTTGCTGCTCTCCCAGGCTTGCCGAGCGGCCCGGACGTGGCTCCGGCGCTCCTCGGAGCCTTCCGGTTCGAGCCGGGCCAGCAGCCGGTGGGCTCTGCCTATGGAGTAGGGAGCCGGAATTCTCCCATAGAGAGCGAGCGCCTCCTCGTATCGAGCGCGTGCCGCGTCGTGATCCGATCGGGCAAGCGCGATGTCGCCCAGGCTCTTGATGCAGTTGGCCTCGCCCAGTACGGAGCCGACGTTTCTGAAGAGAGGCAAGGCC
>JANMTS010000017.1:0-27411 GCA_031390755.1 Holophagales bacterium | reverse complement strand
CATCTGCGCCTGGCTCCAGGAGCGCGACCAGCTCGGGCTGCTCGCCCCGTACTTCCATCCGCCGCTCTCGCCGGCGGAGCAGGAGAGGGCGAGGCTGGAGGGGTGGATCCTGGGTGTGAGCTGACCTCATCGCGGGCGGGGGTGCCCTCTCCCCATCCCTGGGGAGAGGGTCAGGGAGAGGGGAATGGGATCAACCGCCCTCTCTCCTGTGCTATTCTATCCGGCCCCGCACGGCCGGCCCGGAACGGGTCCGCCCAAACTCCCTGAAGAAGCAGAAGAGTGAGGAACGCTTTGAGCCAGCAGAGAAGAGAAGACGTCCGCAATCTGGCGATCATCGCCCACGTCGACCACGGCAAGACCACCCTCGTGGACGCCATGCTCTGGCAGAGCGGCATCTTCCGCGCCCACGAACACGTGGTGGAGCGCGTGATGGACTCCATCGACCTGGAGCGCGAAAAGGGCATCACCATCATGGCCAAGAACACGGCCATCCACTACCGCGGCACCAAGATCAACATCGTCGACACTCCCGGCCACGCCGACTTCGGCGGCGAGGTCGAGCGCACCTTGAAGATGGTCGACGGCGTCCTCCTCCTGGTCGACGCCAGCGAAGGCCCTCTTCCCCAGACCCGTTTCGTGCTTCGCAAGGCCCTGGAAGCCAGCCTCAAGCCCATCGTCGTCATCAACAAGATCGACCGCTCCGACGCCCGCGTCGCCGAAGTCGTCGACGAGGTCTACGACCTCTTCATCGACCTCGACGCCAACGAGGAGCAGCTCGGCTTCCCGATCCTCTACTGCATCGCGAAGCTGGGCCAGTGCCGCACCACTCCCGAAGGCGAGGGCACCACGCTCGAGCCGCTCTTCGAGGAGATCGTGCGCACCGTGCCGCCGCCGACCTACAACGCCGACATGCCGCTCCAGCTCCAGTTCATCACCCTGGACTACGACGACTACGTCGGCCGGCTCGCGGTCGGCCGCCTGTTCAACGGCAGCGTCCGCAAGGGCCAGGAAGTGACCGTCTGCCGGCTCGACGGCACGTTCACCCCCGTCAAGGTCACCATGCTCTACGGCTACGACGGCCTCAAGCGGGTCGAGATCAACGAGGCCGGACCGGGCGACATCGTGGCCGTCGCCGGCATCGAAGAGGTCAACATCGGCGAGACCCTCTCGGACCGCGAGAACCCCATCGCGCTGCCGCCAATCCAGATCGACGAGCCGACCATCTCCATGGTCTTCTCGATCAACGACTCGCCCTTCTCGGGCCGCGACGGCAAGCACGTCACCTCGCGCAAGCTCAAGGAGCGCCTCGACCGCGAGTCGCTGGTCAACGTCTCGATCCGCATCGAGCCCACCGAGACGCCCGAGGCGTTCAAGGTCTCCGGCCGCGGCGAGCTGCAGCTCGCGATCCTCATCGAGATCATGCGCCGCGAGGGCTACGAGCTGTCCGTGGGCAAGCCCGAGGTCATCACCCGGCGCGTCGACGGCGTGCTGCACGAGCCGATGGAAGAGCTCGTCATCGACTGCCCCGAGGAGTTCATCGGCGTCATCACCCAGAAGCTCGGCGCCCGCCGCGGCCGCATGATGAAGATGAGCAACCACGGCTCCGGCCGCGTGCGCATCGAGTTCCGGCTGCCGTCGCGCGGCCTGATCGGTTTCCGCACGGAGTTCCTCACCGACACCCGCGGCACCGGCATCATGAACAGCCTCTTCGACGGCTTCGACGTCTGGCAGGGCGACATCGCCCACCGCGCCAACGGCGCCCTGATCTCCGACCGCTCGGGCCGCACCACCGCCTACGCGATCGAGAATCTCCAGCCGCGCGGCATCCTGTTCGTGCCCCCCGGCGACGAGGTCTACGAGGGCATGGTCGTGGGCGAGCACAACCGCGTCAACGACCTCGACGTCAACATCACCAAGGAAAAGAAGCTCACCAACATGCGCGCTTCCGGGTCGGACGACACCATCCGCCTCGTGCCGCCGCACGTCATGAACCTGGAGCAGGCGCTGGAGTTCATCCGCGAGGACGAGCTCGTCGAGGTCACCCCGGTGACCTTCCGAATCCGCAAGCGCATCCTGCAGGCCAACCGCCGCAAGTGAGCCGCCCGCCCGCGGATCCCGCTTCGAGCGAGGCTTTCCGGCACGAGACCTTCCGGCAGAGGATCATGGACATCCTCCGCCGGGAGGAGCTGGGTTTCGACCAGCTCCGGCGCGAGCTCGAAATGCCCGTCCGCGCGCTCGAAGAGGATCTCCGCCACGTCGAGCGCAGCCTCCGCAAAGCCCCCCAGCGCCTCCGCATCGACCCCGCCCGCTGCCGCGACTGCGGCTTCGTCTTCCGCGACCGCTCCTCCCGCCACCTCCACGCTCCCGGCCGCTGCCCGCAGTGCCGCAGCGAGCGCATCGTCGAGCCTCGCTTCCAGATCGCCTGAATCAGGCACGGTCATTGCAGTGGCTTGAAGCTGAACAGCGGCGGGCCTGCAAGGCTCGCCTGGGTCCAGTTGCGAGATGAGCATCAAACTGAGGTAATACACCATGAAAAAGACCATCCTTTCCGCAATCGCCGCGCTCGCCCTTATGGCGACACCTTCCATGGCCACCGATTTCAGCGTCTTCGGCTCCTACTGGGACACGAAGGACGCCGACGAAGCGCTCGGCGGAGGCGCGAAGTTCCGCTTCGGCCGCTTCGTCGAGGTTCGCGGCACCTACTTTTCCGATGTGACCGCCGACACCGATCCGGAGAGCACCGACTTCGAGATCAGCGCGATTCCGGTTGAAGCCGGCCTCGTGTTCAACTTCGCCGAGGACGCCCCGGTCAGCCCCTATGTCGGTGGCGGCGTCGGCTACTACTTCCTGGATACCGAGAATTTCGAGATCGACGATGAAGTCGGCTTCTATGCGGTGGCCGGCCTCGAGTTCGGACGCAGGGACTCGGGGCTCGGATTCATGGCCGAGGCGATCTACCGTCAGATGGAAGGCACCGTCCGCGACACCGAGGGCAGCGGCTTTCCTGACGACATCGACGACGAGGCCGACATCAAGCTCGACGGTCTCGGCGTGAACGCCGGCCTCGTCTGGCGCTTCTAGGCCGGTTGATCCCATCCTCCCTCTCCCCGGCCCTCTCCCTCTGAGCGAGGGAGAGGGAGGTTTCACACCACGATTTGGAGCCGCGGCGTCCGGGTTTCCCGGCGCCGCGGTTTCGCTTTCGGGGGGATATACTGCATTCGACAATTGAGAGGGGAGGATTCCATGTCCACGTCCGAGACCACCGCGGCAGCACCCGTCCACACCATTCTCGTCGGCACCGACCTCGAGCCCGAAAGCACGGCCCTGATCGGCACGGCCCTGGGCCTGGCCCGGGCCGCCGGAGCGAAGCTTCACGTCGCCTTCGCCCTCAACATTCCGATCGGCTTCGTCGGCGAGTTCGGCGCCGGCATCGACGCGTCGATCCTGGCCGAGGAGGAGCAGCGATGCCGGGAGGCGCTCGCCGAGCAGATCAGCTCCGCGGGCGTTGCGGCCGGCGAGCTTCACGGCCAGACCGTCCTCAGCGGCGCACCGCACCGCGTGCTGCCCGAGCTGGCCCGGGAGATCGGCGCCGGGCTCCTTGTGGTGGGCGCCACCAAGGGCGGAGCGTTCCTGCGCCGCCTCGGTTCCACCGCGGACCGCGTCCTGCGGCGTTCCACCTGTCCCGTCCTCGTGGTCCGGGGAGACCTGCGCGTGCCGCCCTGCAAGGTTCTGGCTCCCGTGGATCTGTCGCCCCTCGCCGCGGAATCCTTCCGCACCGGCCTCGGCCTGTTGAGCCAGATTTGCTCCGGACAAACGCTGGACGTCGAGGCGCTCTTCGTCCTGAGCACGCTCCAGAGGCAGGTGGCGCCGCAGTTCACGCCCGAGCAGGTCGACCGCTTCTCCGGGGAGGAGCTGGGCCGCTTTGTCGATCAGCATGCCGGTCCTCTGGCCGGCTCCGTCAAGCGCAAGGTGCAGGCCGGCGGAACCCGGGAGGAGATCCTCGACGAGACCAAGGCCTTCGGCCCCGACCTCGTCCTCCTCGGCACCCACGGCCTCGGAGGCTTCGATCGCCTCGTGATCGGCAGCGTCGCCGCGGACATCATCCGCGATGCCCCCTGCAGCGTCCTCGTCGTTCCCCCGGACGAGATGCAGGCGTAGCGCGGGCATCCGCGCCGCGTCCTGCATCCTTTTCTCCGAGCTTTGCAGCATTGCACCCGGCCCGCGTGTCACTGGAGACGCGGGTTGGGACATTTCACCCGGCTGGGAGATCGCCGCACCCGCCTGGGGCGCGGTCTCCCAGCGTTGGGACGTGACTGCATTCGCGGGTTTTGTGACACCCCAAGCGGGGGAAATAGACCAACCCGCGGGTTGCTCCATTTCCCAGCGCTGGGAAATGCTCGCCCAAGCGGGTGAAATGAACCCGGAGCGTTGGGACGCGCTACGAGCCCAGGGTTGAACGAGGCTCAGCTCCAGGGGCAGGCCGCGAATAGCGGGTGGCGCCGCGTCCGGCTCCGCGTTGGACGACGCGGAGCGCGCCGTTGCCAACCAGCTCCGTCAGAACGCGGAACAGGGAGTTGCGCGGGGGCTCGTAGCCGAGTGCGCGGCGAACGTCATTCCTGTCAAACACTTCCGGAAGCTCCCTGTACAGTCGGATGACCTCGTCGTAGAGCTGGCCAATCCGGACCGGAGCAGGGGAAGGCGTCGCGTGGGGCGGCGGAGAAGGTGGCGCCAGGCTGGGCGAAGGCTCGTCTGGACTGCCCATTCTCACCAGGTCCAGGGCACGGAGTTGCGTTTGATAGGCCGCCTCGATCAGTTCCAGGCCCGCCTTGCGCTCGTCGTCGAGCCGCTTCCTGCGGCTGTCGTATTCGGCTTGTGTCACAGCGGAAGTCCCTCCAGAATGCTCGTAGCGTACCAACTGGAGGCATTGAGGCACAAGCGGTTCTCTCCCACTGGGACCGCCGGCGTCCCGCCGGCTGCTAACCAGATTTTAGTGTGTTGCCGGCGGGACGCCAGCGGTCCCAGTCGCTACGTGTGGGCGATAAGCCGGTCGAGGGTCGCGAAGAAGCGCTCGGCCCAGGGGCTGGCCTTGCGAATGAGGTCTGGATCGACCCTCGCCAGGAGCTTGAAGGAGTGCGTACCCTTGCCGTAGGTTCCTTTCAACTTCGTGCTTCGTGTTGCCATGTCCAACTTGCGGAAGAGCTCGGTCTTGGAGATGCTCTCATGAGAGGCGGTCAGTGCGGGAAGAGCATTTTCCGTGAGGCCTTGCCCGAAGAACCTCACCAATGCCTTGCGGTCGGCGAGGAACCAGGCCTCCATGCATTGGACCATGAGGTGAAGCTGGTCGTCGCTGGCGTCGGCAGGCTGCTCCCATTCATCGCCGGGACGGCCTGCGACATACTTCCAGGGCGATTCCGCCGAAACCGGGCCCTCGGAGTCAACCAGGAGGAAGGCCAGACTCTCGCCATCTTCCATCGCCGTGCAGAACTGCTCGAACGCATTGCGGCGACTGCCACAAGCGACGATGCGGGGCATTCTTCCTTTGAGGCCAGCCTTCTCCAAGAGCGCTGAAAAGGCCCGGCGGCATTCAGTCTTGAGCGCATCATTGTGGTCGCCGCCGCCTTCCACAAAAAGCTTGCAGGTCGGCCTCACCAACGGGTGCCTCCCAGGTGGCCGCTCATCCACAAGGCCCCGAGACTTCCATGCTCTCGCCAGCGGTCGACATCCTCCTGCTTGAGACGCGAGACCCGAGACGGACCATCCTTCTTCTCGCAGATCAGAACCGAACCCGCATGATCGGTCATGGCATCGACCATCTGGGTAGAGTGGGTGGTGACGATCAGTTGAGTCCGGCTGCTCGCTTCGACGAGAAGATCGCGCAGCGTTGGCAGGATGTCCGGATGGAGCCCGAGCTCCGGCTCTTCGATGACAACGAGCGGCGAAGGGGAGGTGTCGAGCAGAATCGCCAAAAGGCAGAGGTAGCGGAGAGTCCCGTCCGACAGCCGATGTGCCGGCACCGAGCGGTTGCCCTCGACAAGGTAGAGCTGGAGCAAGCCACCTTCCGGGACGATGGTCAAGTCGTCGAAGCCGGGGGCCAACTCGCCGATAAGCTCAAGGAGACGGCGCTTGATGGCCGGCGTTCTCATCAGGACGGCCAGGCGGGCCGGGAGGTTGTCGAAGGCTTCCGAGAGCGCGTCGGTGCGAACATCGGCGCGGCAACTGCTTCTCACAGCAGAGTCTGGCCCGAACTGCCAACTTCTGAAGATCAGGATCTGGCGCAGCAGATCCGCAAGCCGGGTGAGCTCGGGATAGGCCTCCGGATCACGCCGCTGGGAAAGGATCGATTGCGTGGGATCGATGTCCGCCCGTTGGAGCTCCCGGCGCTCCTGGAGGACGTTGAGCATCGCTCTTCCGTTCTGGTAGCCGAAGTAGAAGTATGGCTTTGCATGTCCAGGATCGGGGCGCTCGTTCTCGATCCTTTCATCGCGGACGATGAAAGAGCCTCCCTCAGCCCCAAATACGAGGCGGTACCGAACCGCAGACGGCCCGAGTCCACCCTCGGTGAGAACGACCTCCAGGGATGCTTCGGAGGCGCCGTCCCGGCCCTCCTTCCAGAGCCAGTCCTTGACGCCCCCACCTTGCCGAATGGGCAGGGGAAGATCCTTGGGAACGGCTCGCAGCACGGAAAGCGCTTCGACCAGGTTCGATTTCCCTGATCCATTGGGGCCGATGAGCACGTTGAGCGCGGTGAGGGGAACGGTGACGGCGTCCGGGCCGTAGGAGAGGAATCCCTGGAGCGCAATGCTCTTCAGAAGCGGCGACTGGCTCATGATCTTGTTCTTTCACCCCGCGCCAAGGAGGCGTTGACGCCGGCCTGCGGCGTTGGCTTGGCCGCCGATCTTAGCATCAGGCCGGACTGACCTTCGGGCCACGGCGGCGGCATCGCCCCGTCTTCGCCTGTGTGGTAAAAAGATGCCACCGCTTGAAAAGGAGAGTTGCCTGTCCACCACCAACGTCGTCATCGACATCTCGCACCACAACAACAACGTCGACCTCATGAAGGCCAGGCAGGCCGGCATCCTCGGGGTGATCCAGAAGGCCAGCCAGGGTCTCACGAACGTCGATCCGACCTATGCGGACAACCGGGCGAAGGCGCGGGAGGCGGGGCTGCTCTGGGGGGCCTACCACTTCGGGGACGGGAGCGACGGCGTGTCCCAGGCAGAGAACTTTCTGCACGTGGTGGGCAACGATCCGGGGACTCTGCTGGTGCTCGACTACGAGTCGAACCCCGCCGGGCCCTCCATGACGCTGGAGGAGGCGCGGGCGTTCGTGACCCATGTCGAGGCGGCCACCGGGCGGGCTCCGGGGTTCTACTCCGGCCACGACATCAAGGATGCGCTGGGTACGACGACCGATCCCGTGCTCGCGAGATGCTGGTTCTGGCTGGCCCAGTATGGGACGACGGCGGTGGTGCCTCCGAACTGGCCGACGTGGACGCTCTGGCAGTACACGGACGGCGCGGTCGGGCCGCTGCCTCACGATGTCGACGGCATCGGCCTGTGCGACCGCGACATGTTCAACGGCACCGAGGAGGAGCTTCAGAGCTTCTGGACGCGGACCGGCTAGACGCCCGACTTGTCCAACGACGACAGCAGCCCTCGCAGAACCTCGGGGTCAACGGGCTTCACCAGGTGGCGGTCGAAGCCGGCTTCGGCGGAGCGGCGGCGGTCTTCCTCCTGGCCCCAGCCGGTGAGGGCCACGAGCACGATGTCGTTCCACTCCGGGTTCGCCCGGACGCGGCGGGCCACTTCGTATCCATCCATGCCCGGCATTCCGATGTCCAGGAGGACGACCGACGGCTGATAGTCGGCCACGGCCTGCAGGGCCGAGAGGCCGTCGTGGGCGGTGTCGACGTGGTAGCCCGAGAACTGGAGCAGGAGTGTTAGCGATCCTGTCGATCCGTCGAAATCTGGACACTTTGGTCGAGCTTTGCTGCGAGGTAGGCGAGATAGGCGGAGTCAGGTTTTTGGCATAGGACTTCCTCGAGAGTGGGCAGAAAGTAAGCGAGGGAGCGGATAGCTGGTAGAGGTGGAGCGTTCGGTTCTCGTTGGCTTCTGCGTGCGATCGTGAGCAGAAAGGCGGCCTCGATTGTGTCGAGGCCGATGCCGCGTTCGAAAAGCTGGTCGGCGAGGCTCCGGTCGCAGGGAGAGGGGCGGCGGGCCGCCGTGCCCGGCAGCCCGCAATAGCGTTTGAGGAGTCGTTTGGTATAGCTGGCGCTGGACGTAGCTGCGCATGTCGGAGTTGTCGTCCGCGAGGAGGATGCGCGGGCGGTCGCCGGACGCCGGCCGGCCGGCCGGGGGATCGAGCCGAGCCGTTCCGCCGGTCCCGCTCCCGGTTTCGGTCCCGAGGTGGGGCTGAGACGACCCGGGGCTCTCGGGCAGCCACCGCAGGGCCTCCTCGACATAGGGGATGGCGCTCTGCGTGGCCGAAGGCTCGGACTCCGAGGTGCCGATTCTCTCCTCGGGCAGGTGCGAGGTGCCCAGGGGGATGGTGACGGTGAAGGTGCTGCCCCGGCCGAGCAGGCTCGCGACCCGGACGTCGCCGCCATGGAGGCGGACCAGCTCCCGCACCAGCGCGAGACCGATGCCGGAGCCTTCCTGGGTCCGGCCCCGGGCTCCTTCCACCCGGTGGAAGCTCCTCGGTGTTGGTGGCGGAGAAGTCCGTGGCCAGCTCGCGCAGGAGGGCGAGACGGCGCTCGCCGATCACCCGGTCGGTGTCCTCGGTTACCACGCAGAGCATGCCGCCGACCTGGCCGTCGTCGTCCGGAACCGGGCCGTAGGAGAAGGTGTGGTAGGTCTCCTCCGGGTATCCGCTCCGCTCCAGGAAGAGGAGGAGACCCTCGTCCCAGGTGGCCTCCCCGGTGCGGATCACCTTCTCGATCCGGGGGCCGACCTCGGGCCAGATCTCGGCCCAGACGTCGCGCGCGGGTGCTTCACGCCGAGCGTCGGCGCGTAGGCGTCGTTGTAGAAGAAGGACGAGGTGTCCTTCCCCCAGCCGAGCCACATGGCGTAGCGCGAGGTGAGCAGAATCCGGACGACCACCCGGAGGCTCTGCGGCCAGGTCTCGACGGGTCCGACGGCCGTCTGCGACCAGTCGGTGGCCCGCATCAGGGCCCCCACTTCGCCGCCGCCCGCAAAGAGGTCGTTGGCGGCCGATCCCGCAGCCTTGGCGCTGTTCCCGTCTGTGTTCATCCGAAGACCGCTCCCGTAGAGTCCATCCGGTCGAATTCAAACCGGATGCCAGGTCGGGCGCGGTTCACAGATCAGTCGTAGATCCCATCCGCGAACCACTCGCCCCGGGCCCGGTCGCGATAGATCCGGTAGATCCCGCCGGTGGCCAGCTCCACATCCCAGTAGTCGCGGCCGGTGGGCTCTTCGGTCCACCAGCCCTCCTCCAGGCCCCAGGGGCCGGAGGCGACCTTCACCCGGCCTTCGATCCTGGGGCGCTTCTCGGACTCGTCGCTCACCGCCGTGCGCACCTCGAGGGGCTTGCGCTCCCCCTCCGGTACGCTCCCCGCCCTCCCGATCTCCTCGGAGATGACCTCCAGGCCGAGAGGCGGGCGCAGAACCCGCACGGCGAGGAGGCCGCGCCCTGTGCGCGGCTCGCGTCGGACTTCGGGAGGCGGGGGAGGAGCATACTCCACCAGGGCGAAACGCTCGGGGCGATGGCCGTCCACGGCCCGGGGAGAGCCGACGCGGTCCGGGCCCAGGAGGGCGAAGAGGCGGGCCAGGGTGGTGGCGAGCTTGTCGGGCGAGAGGGCGGCGGGGCCGTACATGGAGAGCTGGGCCTCGCGCGGGCGGTCCGGCCAGGCGAGGACGGTGAATCCGGCCACCGGGGCCCCGGGCGGCGTCTCCTCCAGGTTCAGGCGCAGCAGGGTCAGGAGGGTCTTCACGTCCCGCGTGGGCGCGGGGAGGTCGACGGTGCGGGTCAGGTGGCCGTCCGGCTCCAGGCGCAGCTCCAGTCCGAGGCGCTGGCAGGCGAGGCCGGCGGACTCCAGCCGTTCGCAGAGGCGCTCCAGGGCCGCCCGGCCCACGAAGAGAAAGGGCTCCAGGGAGACGAGCGGCCACTCCAGGTTCATCCCCTCGTGGAAGACCTGCGGCGGCTCGCGCGGCATGAGCGGCCGGGGATCGAGACCCCGCGCCGTGGCGTGGAGCTCCCGGCCGGTGCGGCCCAGGCGGCTCGACACCCGCTCCCTGGGCAGGCGCGCGAAGTCGCCCACCGAGCGCACGCCCCAGCTCTCCAGGGTGGAGGCGAGGTCGACCTCGGGCGAGAGGCGCGCCAGGGGGAGGGGAGCCAGGAAGGCGGCCTCCTCGCCTTCGGGGACGATCACGGGCGAGCCCGGCAGCCCCGCGGCCACCCGCGCGGCGAGCTTGCTCGACGCGATGCCCACGCGGACGGGGAAGCTCGCCTTGTCGGCGGCGGCGAGGAGGGAGCGGCCGAGCTCCAGCTCCGGCGAGCCGCCCTTGAAGTGGCGTTCGAGACCTTCGACGTCCAGATAGGCGACGCCGTCGCCCGAGTCCTCGACCCGGGGAGAGAAGGACTCGGCCACTTCGAGGAGCGCCTCCTGGGCCGTGCGCTCGCACTCCTCGTCGCGGGGCCGGGCCACGAGCTTCGGGCAGAGCGCGCGCGCCTGGGGAAGAGTGTGGCCGGGCTTGATCCCCGAATCCCGGGCCAGGCGGGTGCCCGCCACCACCCGGGCGGCGCTGCCGTTGCCCTCCGTGACCACGAGCGCCTCGCGCAGCAGCTCGGGCTCGCTCCGCAAGCGGGCCGCGAGGGGGAACAGAGGCAGAAACAGGCAGGCGATGCGCGGCCCCGGCATGGAGGTTCCCGGGGTCAGCCGCCCGCGACGGCGGCCAGAAAGCCGTGGGAGTCTTGAGCGGGGTGAGCGGGTTGGGTGTTCCCCCCTCTCCCAGCGAGGGGGGAGGGGAGGCGGGAGAGGGGGGCCAGGGGGGTGAGGGGATTGAAGATCAGCTTCAGGGCCTCCGACTGCCCCGGCAGCCGGCCGCGGTGTTTCTCGATCTGGAGACGGGAGTCGGCGCCGCTCAGCAGGCGGACGGAGGCGCCCGTGCCTTCCCAGGCGACGCGGGCGCGGTCGGCCTTGAGGACGATCCCGGCCGAGGTGCCGCTCACCCGGTAGGGGCTCGACACCAGGAGGGCCGCGCCGTGGGCCTCGGCCGCGCGGGCGACCCTCAGCCAGGCCGCCTCCAGCCCGCGGCCGCCGCGCACCGGCGGCGCGCCGAGATCCATCACGACCAGGGGGAAGCCGCTCGCCAGCACCATCTCGGTGGCGGCCAGCGCGTGCTTCAGATTCGTGGGACGCAGCCAGAGCAGACGCTGGAGATCGACTCCCAGCTCCTGGGCGAGGGTGGGATCGAGGGCGTCGCCGAGGTCCACCAGGGCCGCGGCTTCGCCCACGCCGGTGGCGCCGGCCAGGGTGGCGAGCACGGTGGAGAAGCGGCCGCTCGTGCGCGAGCCCACCATCTCCACCAGCTGGCCGCGGGGGAGCCCGCCTTCGAGAAGCCGGTCGAGCGCCTCCACCGCCGTGGGCAGCGAAGCCCCGGAGTCGGCCTCGCGCGTCTCGCGGCGCTCCCGGTCCAGCTCCCGCGCGCTGCGGATGTGGCGCTCGAACCCCTGGGGAAGCACCGCGCGCAGGCGCCGCAGCGCGGATCCCGTACCGGCCGTCCGGAAATCGACGGCGTCGTTCCGTGTCTCAGGTGGTGTAAATAGCGGTTCGGCGACCATTTGTCTCCTCTCCCTCGGGGGCAAATATAAAGCGTAATTAAGGCGTAAGTCAACGGGAGAATCTCACTTAACATTGTCCGTAAAATCAGTTATAGTGCTGGTTTACCGGCGATTTGATCGAAGTAAGAGACGGGATTTCACGGCAGGTGTTTATGAATGGACACTTGTGCCGCAAAGCTCCAACTTCGGCGGCGGCAATCCGGATACCAAGTTTTTTCTCCAGGGACCCGTGGGCTCCGGCGAGACCTCCCGGATACAATGGGCGGGCCTGGAAGGAGCTTCGAGATGCCTGAGATCAACATCGCGGACGTGCGCCGGGAGTACGCCCGGAGGGGCCTGCGGCGGCGCGACCTGGCCGCCGACCCCGTCGAGCAGTTCCTGAGGTGGCTGGACGAGGCCCAAGCGACCGTGCCGGAAGACTTCACCTCGATGGTCCTCGCTACGGCGGACCGCTCGGGCCGGCCTTCGGCGCGGGTGGTGCTGCTCAAGGGCTGCGACGCGCGGGGGTTCGTGTTCTACTCCAACCACGACAGCCGAAAAGGACGGGAAATCGGGGACAATCCACGCGCCGCGCTGGTCTTCTACTGGCCGGCCTTCGACCGGCAGGTCCGGGTCGAGGGGCGGGTCGAGGCGGTGTCGGAGGAGGAGTCCGACGCCTACTTCCAGTCCCGCCCTCTGGGCGCCCGGATCGGCGCCTGGGCGTCCCGGCAGAGCGAGCCGATCGCGAGCCGGGAGGCGTTGGAAGAGGCCGTGCGGGAGGTGGAGACGCGGTTCGGGGACGGACCGGTGCCGCGGCCGGAAGGCTGGGGCGGCTACCGCGTGGCGCCGGACGAGATCGAGATCTGGCAGGGACGGACGAACCGGCTTCACGACCGCTTCCGGTATCGCCGGGAGGCGGGCGCCGGCTGGACGATCGACCGGCTGTCCCCGTAAGAGAGCCCCGTAAGAGAGTCGAGAGCAAGGAGACGACAGTTTGTCCGAGATGAAAGTCGACATCGCCGTCGTGGGCGGCGGTCTGGTGGGTCTGGGTACGGCCATGGCCCTGGCCGGGAACGGATTCAAGGTGACGGTGCTGGAGGCGGAAGAGCGCCTCGCCATGCACCAGAGCGGCCACAACAGCGGGGTGATCCACTCCGGCCTCTACTACAAGCCGGGCGGGCTCAAGGCCCGCCTCTGCGTGGAAGGGGCGCGGTCGCTGGTGCGCTTCTGCGAGGAGGAGGGCGTCGCCTGGCAGCGCTGCGGCAAGCTCGTGCTCGCGACGCAGCTCGACGAGCTGCCGCGGCTCGACGAGCTCGAACGGCGCGGCAAGGCGAACGGCATCGACGGCCTGCGCCGGCTGCGCGCCGAGGAGATCCGCGAGATCGAGCCCAACGCCGTCGGCGTCGGCGGGCTGCACGTGCCCGAGACCGCCATCGTCGACTACAAGGGCGTGGCGCGGGGCTACGCCCGGCGGATCGAGGAGCGGGGCGGCTCGGTGCTCACCGGCGCCCGGGTCACGGCGGTGCGCAGTCTTTCCGGAAAAGGCCTTCCTGGAAAAAACCTGGTGGTGGAGACGGCGAAGGGGGCGGTCGCCTGCTCCCTGCTGGTCAACTGCGCCGGCCTGCAGTCGGACCGCGTCGCCCGGCTCTGCGGCGCCGAGCCGGACGTGCGGATCGTGCCGTTCCGGGGCGAGTACTACGAGGTCGTGCCCGAGCGGCAGGAACTGGTCAAGGGGCTGATCTACCCGGTGCCCGACCCGCGCTTCCCGTTCCTCGGCGTCCACCTGACGC
The DNA here is from genome assembly GCA_031390755.1 of Holophagales bacterium. Taxonomy (GTDB): domain Bacteria; phylum Acidobacteriota; class Thermoanaerobaculia; order Multivoradales; family UBA5704; genus DATMER01. The sequence goes on along the minus strand of JANMTS010000017.1, from coordinate 13,843 downwards.
GGATGATCGGCGGCGGCCTGGAGGCCGGTCCCAACGCCGTGCTGGCCTTGAAGCGCGAAGGCTACCGCTGGCGCGACGTCTCCCTGCGGGACGCCCTCGACACGGCGGCGTGGCCCGGCTTCTGGCGCCTCGCCGCACGGTTCTGGACGATCGGCATGTACGAGGTCTGGCGCTCCGTGGTCAAAGCCGCCTTCGTGCGCGACCTCCAGAGACTGGTGCCCGACATCCGCGCTGCGGACCTGCACCGGGCCGGCGCGGGCGTCCGCGCCCAGGCGCTCGACCGCAACGGCGCCCCGCTCGACGACTTCCGGATCGTCGAGACCGAGAACGCCGTCCACATCCTCAACGCCCCGTCGCCCGGCGCGACCGCCTCGATGGCCATCGGCAGGGAGGTCGCGGCCATGGTGGGAGCCCGGCTGGCGGCTTGACGCGGCAACGCCAAGGGAAGTGTCTTACTTTGAAATCCCGGTACAGCCCGTGTCGGAAGTCACTGTCGCGCAGCGAATTTGCGGGTTATCGGCAAGACTCCAGATGATGGCCCGCGCCGGGCGATTGGTTGATCTGAGCCGTCAGCTCGGCCGGTTGTGTCACCACGGGCTGTTAGGTTGCGCTCCGGCCGCAGTTTTGTACACGGGCGCGATCCTGCCGATCACGGAGGGACCAAGGGCCTCCGCGGTCACGGGAAACTTGGATCCGCGGCCGGTCGCGGGCATGGGCGACGAGCCTTTCTTGACGCCATACGCGAGCAGATATCGAAGGCGGCCGACCTGTGCCGATTCCTCGAGCAAGATCCTACGACGTAATCCACTGCAGCTCATCATCGTTGGGATGGAAAGGCAAACCCCCACCACCCCGGGGCCGACGTTGGCGCCGATGACCGGGACGACCTCGCCGTCGACGACTCCCAGGATCGGCTTGATGCCGAGCAGACCGCCGACGAGCGCGCGGGCCTTGCCGATCAAAAAGAAGTGCCACGTACTTCAGAAGCGGCTCTGGCTCCATCCGGCCGGCATCTTCACCAGCCACGCATAGCTCGGCAGATAGGTGTAGACCCGCAGGCTCGCCGCGCGCAAGGCTTTCTCCTGCTCCGCGGTGAGGAAGAGTGCGGGCCGGGCTCGGGGGCGAGCCTGTCCGCCGTCATGGCGAGGGCGGCCTGGCCGAGGCTGCGTCCAGGGCGGCGCGCAGGTCCTCGAGCGCCAGCGGCTTGCTCAGGTGGTCGTCCATGCCGGCGGTCAGGCAGGCGTCCCGATCCTCGCGCCGCGCGCTCGCGGTCAGGGCCACGATCCGCGGGCCCCTGTCCGGCCACTCCCGGCGGATTCGCCGCGTCGCTTCCAGACCGTCCATCTCCGGCATCTGGACGTCCATGAGGACGAGGTCGTAGGGCTGGCGCCGGAGCGCCGCGAGCACTTCCAGGCCGTCGGCCGCCACGTCCGCGGTGTAGCCGAGGCTCGACAGCAGGAGGAGGATGACCTTCTGATTGATCGTGTTGTCCTCCGCCAACAGGATGCGCAGCGGCGCGGAGGGGACGGGGGGCAGGTGGACCGGGGAGTCGGCGTCCGCCGCGGCCGGCCGCGGCTCCAGCCAGGGCGGCTTGACCGGAGCCGCCAAGGGCCCCTCCTCGGCCATGCAGCGGACCGTGAAGCGGAAGACCGACCCGCGCCCCGGCTCGCTCTCCACCCACATCCTCCCGCCGAGCATCTCGGCCAGGCGCCGGCTGAGAGCGAGGCCGAGGCCCGTGCCGCCGTAGAGCCGGGTGGTGGAGGAGTCCACCTGGCTGAACGGGCGGAAGAGCCGGTCCTGCCGGTCGGCCGGGATGCCGATGCCCGTATCGCGCACGGCGAGCTCGAGCTCCACGCGACCGCCCCCTTCCACGGGGCGGGAGGTTACGGTGACGAAGACCTCGCCCTGGGCCGTGAACTTGACGGCGTTGCTCAGCAGGTTGACCAGGATCTGGCGCAGGCGCGTGGCGTCGGTGCGCACCAGCACGGGGACTCCCGCGTCCACCAGGCAGCCGATCTCCAGCCCCTTGCGCGAGGCGCTCGCGGCTAGCAGGTCCACGGCCTGTTCCACGCAGCGCCGGAGCGCGAACGGGATGCTCTCGGTCTCCAGCATCCCGGCCTCGATCTTGGAGACGTCGAGGAGGTCGTTGACCAGGGTGAGCAGCGAGTCGCCGCTCGTGCGGATGGTCTCCACGTATTCGCGCTGCTCCAGGGTCAGCCCGGTCCCGGCGAGCACCGTGGTCATGCCGAGCACGGCGTTCATGGGGGTGCGGATCTCGTGGCTCATGTTGGCCAGGAACTCGCTCTTGGCCCGGTTCGCCTGGCGGGCCTCCTCCTCGGACTCGGCGAGGAGAGCGGTGCGCTCCTGCACGAGCAGCCCCAGGCGCTCGTTGCGGCGGCGCAGGGAGCGGTGCGAGAGGCGGACGGTGCCGGCCAGGGCGAGCGCGGCCAGGCCGGCATAGCTCATCCAGGCCCACCAGCTCCACCAGGGCGCGGGCGCCACCATGAAGGCGAGCGCCCGCGGACCGATGACGGCGCCCCAGGGGTCGCGCGCCCAGACCTTGAAGGTGTAGCGGCCAGCCGGCAGACGGCCATAGGTGTGGGACCGCTCGGCCTGCCAGGCGGAGGGGGCCTCGTCGAAGCCCGCGAGCTGCACGCGGTAGCGCGTGTCCTCGCCCCGCAGGTAGCTCAGCAGGGCGTACTCGATCCTCAGCTCTCCGGAGCGGTGATCGAGGCGAAGAGGGCCGGCCGGGGGGATCGCGGGGAGCTCGCGTCCGCCGACCGTCACCTTGCCGAGGAGGAGTGGCGGAGGCGCGGCCGGTTCCCGGGCCGCGGGATCGAGCACGGCCACGCCGCCGAGCGTGGCGAACCAGATGCGCCCCCGGCTGTCGACCATGGAGGCGGTCTGGTTGCCTTCGTTGCTCGGCAGGCCGTCGCCGGTCGTGAAGGTGACGACCGCGAAGTCGGCAGGGCGCCGGGGATGCGCGGTCTTCGGGGTCAGGCGAGCCACGCCGCGGCCGGTGAGAAGGTAGACCCGGCCGCGGACGTCGGCCTCCATGGACAGGATCATGTTGCGGGGCAGCGGCGGATCGGTGCGGTCGGTGAGCACGATCCACTGCGGCGAGGCGCCCGGCGCTGACGCTGTTTCCGATAGATCGAGCCGCGCCGCGCCGCCGTCGGTGCCGGCCCAGAGCGTCAGGTCCGGCCCCTGCCCTACGCTGCGCAGCGTGTTGACCCAGTCGTTCGGCAGGGGGGAGTTGCGGCGGTTGAAGCTCGTGAACGCACCGTCCTCGAAGCGCACGAGGCCGGCTCTTCGGGTCCCCAGCCAGAGGATGGGACCGCGCGCTCCCGGGGTCTCGGCCAGGACGTAGATCTGGTCGTCCGGCAGTCCGGAGGTGCGGCGCGTCCAGGCGCTCCAGTACCCGTCGCGGTAGAGCGCGAGCCCACCCCGGGTGCCCACCCACAGGCCCTGCTCCGTGGCGAGCAGGGCGAGCACGTCGGCGCTCGGAAGGCCGGAGCTCTCGGGCGTGTAGAGCCTGTGGCTCCCGCCTTCCAGCCGCACCAGGCCGCGATCGGTGCCGATCCAGATGGTCCGGCGGTCGAGCGGGCCGGTGGCGGCGAAGTCGTTGATCTGCAGCCCCGGCAGGATGCGGTCTTCGGGATCGAGGCGGGTCCAGCGGCCGTCCTCCCAGCGCGCCACGCCGCCGGTCTCGGTCCCGAGCCAGATCGTCGGCCGCTCGGCCGTCCCGGTCTCGGCCAGGGAGTAGACCGAGGCGAACGGGAGACTCGAGTTGCGGGTGTCGATCGTGGTCCAGCCGGCGACCGCGAGGCTCGCGACGCCGCCGTCCCGCATGCCGATCCAGAGGAGCGGCGTCTCCCCCTGGCGCATGGCGAGCAGGCTGAACACCTGGTCGGAAGGGAGGCCTCCGGTCTCGCGGTCGAAGCGGGCCCATTCGGCGCGCCCGCTCCTTTCGCGCAGGCGGACGAGCCCGCGGTCGGTGCCGATCCAGAGCGTCTCTCCGGCAGCGCCGCCAGTCCCGGCAGTACTGGCGATATTGGCGATATTGGCGATACTGGCGATCCCGGCGACACTGGCGAGGCTGAGGACCCGGCCGCTCGGCAGGCCGGAGCCGCCCTGGCCGCCCGGGGTAAACGCGGTCCAGGTCCGGCCGTCGAACCGGCCCAGGCCGCCGCCGTCCGTGCCGACCCAGAGGATCTGGCGTCCGTCCTGCCGCAGCGCGAGCAGGCTCGTCACGGGTCCGGCCGGCGGTCCGCCGGGCGTGGATGGGATCGCGGTCCAGGCGGCGCCGTCCCAGCGCGCGAGGCCGCGATCGGTGCCGGCCCACAGGAGGCGGCGTCCGTTCTCGCGCGTCTCGGCGAGGCTCGTCACCTGTTCGCCGGGGAAGCCGGGGCTGCGCGAGGTCCAGGCCGTCCAACTGCCCGCGGCGAGGCGGCCGAGGCCGTGCGCGGTGCCCACCCAGATCTCGCTCGTGCCGCCGCTGCGAGTTTCCAGAAGGGAAAGCACGCGGTCGTCGGGCAGGCCCGAGCTGCGGCTGTCGAAGACCTCCCAGGCGCGGGCGCGAAGGCGGGCGAGCCCCGCGCCCGTGCCGAACCAGACGCTGCCGTCTGCGGCGCCCAGCAGGGTCTCCACGTAGTTGGATTCGCTGCGCCGGGGCATGTCGACGGTCGTCCAGGCGCGGCCGTCGAACACCGCGGCGCCATCCTGGGTGCCGGCCCAGAGGCGGCCCTCGGCATCGAGGGCGAGGCTCTCGATCGTGTTGATGGGGAGCCCCTGCTCGGAGCCGTACACACGAAGGGCGGGCCGCCCTTCCGGCAGAGGAAGGGCGGCGGCGCGCAGAGGCCCCGCGGCCAAAAGCGCGACAAGGAGCCGGAGCCAGACCGCTCGCGCACGAGTCGTCACGATGTCGTCCAAGAACGACGGTATTGTGGCACAGATCCGTCGGAAAAGCGTTCCTGGGTTACCGGAAAATGCGGGCCCATGGTGCGTCCATCGAAGAGCCCCGCCGCTTCCAGCCATCGGCCCGTAACCGTCAAGCGCATCACTGCGAAGGAGTCGTTCCGGTGGCCGAAGAGGTTGGCCGCTCTCCTGGGAAAGGTCCCCGACGGCGAGCTTGCGCTTCGAGCCGGGATCTCGAAGGGGACGGTAGCCATGGAGCGCAAGAGGCGGGGGATCGAAGCCTTCAAGCCGGTTGGAGAGCCCATCGCCTGGACACGGGAGAGGATCGGGCTGCTCGGCACCGACAGCGATGCGGCTGTCGCCAGGGAACTGGGCCTTCACTGCGCCAGCGTCAAATACAAGCGGCAGCTTCTCCGGATTCCGCCGTGCCATCCGAAGCGCCGCCCAAGCACCGTCGGCTACCTGTGGACGCCGGAGGAGGTGGCCCTCCTCGGAACGATGCCCGATGCGGCCCTTGCCAGGGCGCTGGGGATTACCAAAGGCATGGTCACCTGGAAGCGGATGACGACCGGGATTCCTGCCTTCCGGACAAAGCGCCGCACCTATCCGTGGACGGAAGAGCTGATCGCGCTCCTGGGCCGGATGCCAGATCGTGAGGTCGCGCGTATCTCCGGGTTTTCGGTGAGCGCCGTTCAGCGCAAGCGGGCCGCGCTCGGCATTGCCGCTGAAGGCAAGTTCGGAGTCGTGGTTCCGACACCCGATCTCGTCGAGCTGTTACACCAGAAGAGCGTCGAGGTGAGGCTGCAGACCGGCCTGTCACCGACGACCATTCGCGTGCTGCGCCAGAAGCTCGGCATTCAACGGTTCCGGCGCTGGACCCCCGAGCTCATCGCTCGCCTGGGGCACGAGCCGGATTCCCGGATTGCGCGCGAGCTCGGGATCTCGGCGACGTCCGTCCACAAGAAGCGCTGGCGTCATGGAATTCCACCTTTCCAGGCCAGACGCCAGTGGAGGCCCGAGGAGTTGGAGATGGTCGGGACTGACCCGGACGAGGAAGTCGCTGAGAGGCTGGGTCGCACCCCCGAGGCTGTAGCGAAGGTTCGGCGGAGCCGAAGGTAGCAGCCTCCACCCCTTCTTGCCGCAGGCCGGGCGCAGGGGCATGCCCTCGGCGGGGCACCTCAACCCAGGAGAAGCGCTTTCAAGTCGAAGCTCTCCTGGAAGTGGTCGAAGAGCCCCCGGACCTCCTTCGAGCCCAGCCCGCCTTCGTCCAACGATCGCCGGATCTTCCGGAGGCACCGATCCCGCACCTGGAAGAGCTCCCGCGGGGGGCGGCCCAGGATCGGAGAGATGGCCGCCATGCTGAGATCGTCGAAGTAATACAGCTTGAGGATCAGCCGGTCCTCGGCAGGCAGGGACGGGAGGAGTTGGACGAGCAGATCGCGGAGGCTGCCCGCGATGCACGCCCGTTCCCTCTCCTCGATCCGGCTTTCCACCTGCCCGTCGACCGGGATCTGGAGCAGCTCGCTTTCGCTCACCTGCCGCCTCTCCTCACGCCTGGGAAACGTAGCCGCGAGCCTCGCCACTTCGGCCGGTGGGAAAAAGATCCCGTGCCTGGTCCGGAGCCGCTCGACAGCTTCGTCGATGGAGAGTCCGTCCCGGACGAGCAGTTGCTCCAGGAGCACGACCTCCCGCCCACGTCGGCGGGAGGCCGCGCAAGGCCGCCATTTGCCCCAGAGATGAGCCCGGTAGTCCCGCAGCAGGTTCGTGAGAACGACCGTCAGGAAGGCGGAGAAGGTGCTACGGCCTTCCCATTTGCCCAGGATCCGGCAGTCGCCGTCGATCAGCTTGAGGAGCGCCCAGGAGCGGAAGTCCTCGGCCTCGGACGCCGGCAGGCCGCTGTGCCGGCTCAGGCAGCGGAGCTTGCGCTGGATCAGATCGAGATGAGCTTCGAGAAGGGTTCGGCCGCAGGTCGCGGGAATGGCCCCGGGTGTGGTGCGGACACCGGCGCTGGCTGAATGAGGGGCTTGCATGGCCTCACCGTAGCGGGCCAGGCCTGGCCAAGTCCTGAAGGAGGTCTGGTCGAGTTCTGTGGAAGTTCTGAGGAGAGGCGGGCAGGCCAGGCTCCTGCTACTGGACGGCAAGCCGAAAAAGGCCGAATCAGTGGCACGCAAGGCGGTGGTGCTTGGCCCGGATTTCGATCGCGGCTACACGATGCTGGGCGAGGCGCTCATGGTTCAGGGGCGGCAGGACGAGGGTTTGAAGGAGCTCCAACGTGGCGTCGAGGTCGGGCAAGGATACCTGCGCGCACGGCTGGCCTTCGCATTCAGGCTCAAAAGTGCCAGCCGCTTCGACGAAGCGGAACGTCTCTGAAGAAGAAGGTGCGGGCCGGGAGGCGGGGCGAGCCGGGCTCAAGAGGCAAGAGCCTTGTGCCGGGGTCACGCGCCTGCGGCGCTTTGACCTCGCCCTTCGCCGCCTCGCCGAAGCGCTGCGGCCGGCGGCGAAGCCTTTCCTCCTGCCGCCGAAGCGCGGTTCCGCGCGGCGAAGCGCTTCGCCGGCTCCCCGAAGCGCTGAATTTCTCGCCGAAGCGCTTCGTCGGCTTCCGAAGGGCTTCGGCGGAACGGCTCAACGCTTCGGCGCATTGCCGAAGGCCTGAGCCGGCGCCGGAAGCGCTTCGTTGCGGCGGCGAAGCGCCTCGGGAGACGGCGAAGCGTCTCGCCAAGGTTCCTTCCTCGCCTCCCCTCCGGTCCATTTGGATGCCGGCTATCCCGTGGTTCGAACCGGACCGGGTCAGCACTCTAACCAACTCGACCGATGTTTTCGGACGGCGCCACGTTTGGGCGTCAATAGTGCCTTTGTCCCGCTTTCGGCGAATCGCGCACCTGCTTTTAGTAAGGCTCCCTGCGGCTGTAACTCTTGGCGAGGCTTTTTGAGCCGCGAAAAGTCGCGGAGAGCGGGAATACGGCCAGCCCAAAGTGTGCTGTAGTTGCAGTATTGCGATGTTCAGTAACACGCACCTCTAGGCGAGGAGCTTACTCAGGAAAGGAGCGGTATGAGAGGATGGCTCTGTGCGGCATGTGTGCTGTTGTGCGTCATGCTTTTCGGAACAAGAGTGGATGGTCAGCAGTATGGATCGGGAACTGTGGAGGTTGGGGGAGCCTTGGCACGAGCGGCAGGCCAGGATGGCTATGACTTGCGCGTTCGATTCACGGCGCAGGCTGAAACGCCGGTAGCTGAGGCGCTTCTTGTCTATGCTGAGCCCTCCAGGGTGCTTCTATTGGCCCATCAGATCCAGGGAGCCAGCCGTGAGAATGGATTTTTCGCGGATGCGCTCGGTAGTGGTATGGGCGACAGCAGTAACTTTGGTTACAACCTGCGGCTGCCGTACAACCCTGAGTTTCTGGGCGACAATGCGATCCGGGTTGTCCTGGTGTCCAAGGGCAAGGAATATCTCGTAGCGGCAGGAAGAATCAACAGTACGCACTTCAATGTGACGACCTCGTTCGATGTCGCCTACGGCCCGGACGGGTCTATCGAGGCCGTGACGGGACTGCAGCACTGTTGCGGGGGTGGTGGGAGGTGCGGCCGGATGTGCATCACCTGCGATGGCGCTTATTTTACGTGTGACCGGATCAACTGCACAATTGAGTGTGGCTGGCTCTAAACGGAGGTACCACCCCTATGAAACTTTTCTCCAAGATGCTCGTTGCCGCCGCCTTGCTGGTCCTTCCCTTCATGCTCCTTGGTGCGGAAGCTGGTGACTCCGTTCCGACGAGCTACTCGACGCAGGTTTCGGTTGAGCCTCTCGGCACCACCGGCTTCGTGCTCAAGGCGGAGGTCAAGAACAGTGCGACGGGCCAGGTTGTCGCCGGCCCCGCCCTCAAGCTTCCCGCTGGCGAAGCCGGAGATACGGAGACGACGCTGGCCACCGGGGAGACGGTGCTGCTGACCGCAACCCTCGGCGGCGCCAGCCGGTCGGCCAACTACACCCTCACCGTCAAGCGTGGCGACGTGCTTCTCAGCGAGCACAGCGCGAAGATCAACCTGTAGTCCACTCCGGCCGGAGCCTTCCAGGGGCTCCGGCCGTCATTCCTCGCCACTCACCCGCCGCTCTTGAGCCGCAGATCGCCTTTCGCCTTGGCCAGGAAGTCCTGGAGCTTCCGGACCATCTCCACGGTGACGCGCGTGGTCGAGGTTGACGCTGTCGATTGAGAGGGCATCGAACAAACGGCAGCGCCCCGGCCCCTCACCCCTCGAACTTCAGCTCCGGATCCCCCTGCGCCCGGTGGAGGAACCGCGCCACCTGCCGGGTCAGCTCCACCGTGGCGGCCTCGCGCCTGGCGGCTTCGCAGAAGATCCGCAGGGCGGCCAGGGCCGCGGGGTGGACCTGCTGGCTCTGGAAGATGGAGCCCATTTCCACCGCGATGGTCCGCACCGTTTTCGTATCCCCCTGCTTGAGCAGCACGAGGCACAGGTCCAGGCTCACCAGGGCGCAGTCGTAGCTGAGGGAGGTTTCCAGGAACGCGCTCCGCGCCCGCTCGAAGCCGGCGCGGGCGGCCTCCAGGTTTCCGAGCCCGTCGTCGATCTTGGCCGTCATCCACGTGACGCGAACGGCGTCGAGCTCGCCGCCAAGACGTTCGGCCAGTGCCTGCACCTCGGGCAGCCTGCGGCTCGCCTCCTCGACACGGCCGAGGTGTAGCAGGTCCGTGACGAGGTTGTAGGAGGCTCCCCAGAGCAGCCGAGGCTCGCTCTCGGCATCAATGAGCGCGGCAGCCTCCAGGTTCGCGGCCGTGGCGGCCTCGGGCTCGTCGAGGGCGTTATGAATGCTGGCCTTGGTCAAGAGGATCTTGCCTCGCATCTCGCCGTTGGCCAGGGCAAGGGCTGCGGCAACTTTTCCCAGAGCCTGCGGCCATTCGCGGTCGTCGCGGTGAAGGGCTGCCTCGATGCAAGGCAGCAGCGCCGGATTGAGGAGGAGCCCTGGATCGCCGGGCTCGCCGGCTGCCCAGAGAGGGACGGCGCGCGCCTGCGCGGCACGGCTGGCCGGGAGGTCACTGCAGACTCGGCAGGCGTTGATCAGGGCGATTCCGGCGTAGCCCTGGAGCCGTTGGCGCCAGGCTTCGGAGCCGGGGACAAGGTCGGCGAGGCGCGCGGCCTGCTTTGCCCAGCCCAGGGCCTCCTGCGGGTGGTTCGGCGCCAGGTGGAGGCTCGCGGCGACAAGGTGCTCGACCACGCCCCAATGCCGGAACTCCTCGACCTGCTCGATGAGGACGCTACGCTGCCGCTCGGGCCACCGCCTCAGCCGTTCCCAGAGAAGCTCGGCGGCATCACGGTCACTCGGCAGGGGCTCAGCACGCTCTACAGAAGGGGCAACGGCCATGGGATCGAGGATCAGGTCCACGGCCGCCACAGCCAGGGGGAGCACCTCGAGGACCGAGACTTCCGCGAGACCCTGGCCCAGGCGGGATCTGGCTTTCCGCATGACCAGGAAGGAGCGCAGGGCGCGAAGCAGGACGGGCAGCAGCGCCCGGGGAAACTCCGTCACGTCGGCGGTCCGCTCCAGGGCATGGTCCGGCACCAGCCGTTCGCCCCGGTCCCATTTCGACAGCTGCGACCTCAGGAAGCCGGCCTCCTCGGCAAGCATCCCCTGCTCCCACCAGCCCCGGGCGTAGCGCAACAGCACCAGAGCCAGCCAGGCTGCGATCTCGGCCGCTGTCTTCCCCTTCTTCGCTTTCCTCTTCATCGGCGCCCCTCCTGAACCGTACCCGTGGGGTACAAAAGATGCGTCCTTCCCCTCCTGGATGCTGGCACTATCCTCCTGGGGGCACTTCAGCCGCCAATGGCGGCTGGCTGAGGTGCTCCGGACAGGAGCCCTTTCATGCGTCTTCGCCGTCAAGCTGCCTTGCTCGTCCTGGTGCTCACCATTGCCGTGCCAACGGTCACCGCTGCCGAGCCCTGCCCGGCTGTGAAGGGAACACAGCTCCCGCTGAGCGCCCCTGCATTCGTGAGCCACCTCTGGGGATATTTGACGAGCCTGTGGGCCGCCGAGGGAGTGTTCATCGACCCCTGGGGCTCACAGTCCCAAACTCCGGCCGCCGGTGCATACATCGACCCGTGGGGCTTGCAGTCGCAAACGCCAGATGCGGGCGCGTACATTGACCCTCTGGGCGCCACAATCGACGAAGGTGCGTACATCGACCCGCTGGGCTGAACACAGGGCTTCGGGGCCGGAGCCGTCATACGGTTCCGGCGTCGAACTTCAGCTCAAGATCGCTCTGGGCGCGATACAGGAAGCGGGCCACCCTCCGCGCCAGCTCGGCAGTTGCAGTCTCCCTCTGCGCGGCCTCGCAGAAAAGCCGGATCGCCTTCAGGGCTTCCTGGTGGACCTGCTGACTTCTGAAAATGAGAATCATCTCTGTGGCGATCGCCTTCACCTGGGTCGTTTCGCCCTGTTGAAGGAGCACATTCGACAGGTCCAGGCCTACCAGGGCGGCGTCGTAGCACGCTGTAGGATGAAAGGCGCGCCGTACCTGTACGAACCCATCTCGCGCGGCGGCGAGTTCCCCAAGCCCGGCGGCAACCTTGGATTCCAACCAGGTCAGCCGCGTCAGATCCAAGTCGCCCCCAAGCCTCTCCGCCAATCGCCGCACCTCTGGCAGCTTCTCTTTTGCTTCTTCCGCTCGACCGAGGTCGAGGAGATCAGTACAGAGGTTGTAGAGAACTCCCCACAGCAACCGAGGCTCCCGTGCCGCATCGATCAATCCCGCGACCTCCAGGTTGGCGGCGGTCGCGGCCTCCGGTTCGTCCAGGGCATGATGAACGCTGGCCTTCGTCAACAAGATCTTCCCTCTCAACTCCCCGTTGTCGAGAGCCAGCGCTTCGTCGATCTTCCTGAGTGCCGCTGGGAGCTCGCGCTCATCGCGAAAAAGAGCGGCTTCGATGCAGGGCAGGAGAGCCTCGTCGAGAAGCCCCGGATCGCCGGCCTCGCCGTCGTCCCAGAGCTTCCGGGCGCGGGAGCGGGCCTTGCGGGCCTCGGGCAGATCGTTGCAGGCGCGGTACGCATTGATCAGGGCGGCCCCGGCGTAGCCTTGAAGCCGCCAGCACCAGGCCTGGGTGCCGGGCACCAGCTCGGCGAGGCGCACGGCATCCCGGGCCAGCTCCAGCGCTTCCTTCGGCTGGTTCGGCGCCGCGTCGAGGCTCTCCCGGGTCATCCGCTCGGCCAGCCCCCAATGCCGGTAGCGCTTCTGCTCCGCGATCAGCAGCCTGCGGTCCTCGGCCTTCTCGCGCTTCAGCTTGCGCCAGAGGAAATCCGCCTTGTCGTGCGAGTGGACGGATTCGCTTCCGACCGTGAGAAGGTTCAGCACCGAGCGCGCGAAGCCGGCCGCCAGCCGGCCCGCCTGGGAGGCGATGGCCTCGATCCGCCGGCGCCTGGAGTGGAACGGGTCGTCCACGCTCAGCCGCGAGCCCTCCCGGAGCGACTCCATCACGCCCAGAAGCTCGTCGATGCGCTCCGGACCCGGTCCCATGTAGGAGATCAACAGCTCGCCCCGCTCGCGGTGAAGCGGTTTCCGCCCCTGCTCGTAGTCTGCGATCAGACTTACTGGAATTCCTGAGGTATCGCTGAGGTGCCCCTGGCTCCAATTCAGGGTTTCCCGCACATAACGCAGGATGATACCGAAGTCGGTCAATTTCTCTCCGGCCATGATTCCTCTCCTCGCGCAGTCTGGGACATTGGCTTCACTAATAAGGTTGCCGCTGAGCCCTGAAAAGTGACAAGGCGCCGTAAAAAACTTCGGCAGACACGTCAAGGGCTCCGGCGCCCTACGGAAGCCGGGTTGCCAGGAGCCGGGATCGCCCCTTCACCCTACCGGCGCCTGGCGGCGCGCCATTCAAGCACCCATCCCCCAAAGGTGCCCGGCCCCCCTCTGAAGCCGGACCTTCAGAAGACCGGGCAAAAGCCCGTGCCTACCCTCGCTTTGCGGCTCGCCGACGTGCGGGCATCCTTGCGCCATGAGCAGTGACAACCTTGGAACCGGGCCGAGTGAATACATCCCTGAGCGACCTGCTCGCGTTCTGCAGCCGAGGCTTGGACCTGATCGAGAAGACCACCTCGCGGCAGGACCAGAAGGTGATGCTCGGCTTGCTGCTGCGGGATCTCAAAGCCGCCGCGAGACTGCTACCCGACGCACGTCCGGATCAGGCCGACGTGCTCAAGGCGTTTCGCGCCGAGGCAGCCGGATGGGTGAGGCGCATCGGGCCGCCCACGCCGGTGGGCCTGGAGGTGAGAGATGCTGACGAAAGCTCAAGAGATCCCCGCCGAGCCCCGAGGAAGCGGGTCCGGCGCCTGCGCGGAGCACCACCCGCCGCCCATCGCGTTGCGGCGATTCGCCCGGGGCGAAATGACGCCGACGGAGGCGAAAGAGATCGTCAGGCATCTGCTGCGCCGGTGCGGGAGCTGCTCGGCCGCGGCGGGGCTGGCCTACCCGGGGCGGAAAGGGGAGCAGCCTTGACCCTGCCCAGGCTGCTGGAGGCTCTTCCGGAGGCGCGGTTCTGGGTCGAAGCCGGCGTCGGGCTGGGACCGGCCGGGAAGCTGGTCCGTGCCGGCTTCCCGAGCCTCGCATCGCTGGCCGAGGCCAGCCGGGACGATCTCCTGGCCATCCCAGGCGTCGGAATCATGACGGTGGAGCTTTGTGAGCGGCTGCTCGGCCGCCGGCTGCCTTCCGTCATCGGCGACTGGCAGGCCCAGGGGTTCTCAGGCACAGCCGCCGCCGCCCTGGCCGAGGCCGGCATCGAGTCGGTGGAGGCCCTGGCCCGGCTGACGGAAAAGGAGATCGCGGCGTTCGGCCTGCGAAATCCCGACCAACAGCTCTGCGAAACCCTGCTCGGTCGGCGCCTGCAAGACCCGGAGCCGCCGGCCGCGCCGGCCAACGTG
>JANMTS010000184.1:0-90369 GCA_031390755.1 Holophagales bacterium | reverse complement strand
CCTCCCCGAGCTGGGCGGCCGCCGCACCCGGCTGGGAGACGACCTCCCACAGCTGGGAGGCCGCCGCACCCGGCTGGGAGACGACTTCCCAGAGCTGCGAGGTCGCCGCACCCGGCTGGGAGGTGACCTCCCAGAGCTGGGAGGCCGCCGCACCCGGCTGGGAGGTGACTTCCCAGAGCTGGGAGGTCGCTGCACCCGGTTGGGAGACGACCTCCCAGAGCTGGGAGGTCGCCGCACCCGCGGGTGCGATGCCGCCAATGCAGGGTGCGGCCGGCTCCCAGGGCTGGGGGTCGGCTATAATCCCGGCGTTGTCTGCAGAACCCGAAACGCGTCCTCTTCCAGAAGGCATACGCATGTCCCACATCACCAGAACGATCGCAGCCGGCGTCTTCGCCTCCGCTTTGCTGGCGCCGGCCATCCAGGCGGGAACCGTGTACATCCCGCTGCCCGGCCTCACCCAGTCCGGAACCGCCGCCTACGAGGCGGAGATCGCCGTGACCAACATGACGGCCCAGCCGGCGTCGGCGAATCAGACGCTGCTCGCCAATGACACGGACGGCACCGTGCGTACGGGCATTACACCCACCGCGCTCCAGGTGCAGGGCAACCGCACGGCGATCGTGAAGCCGGGCGCCGGCTTCCGCGGCCTGCTGGAGATCTCGGGCTCGCCGAATCTGCGCTATGCCGCCCGCCTGGCCGGCAAGGGCGCGGCCGGAGCCATGGGCGTGGCGCTGCCGGTGATCACCTCCGACAACCTGAAGGCCGCGAACGGCAGCCTGGTCCTCCAGGGCCTGACCGACACCCCCGCCCGCTCGACCTCGCTCATCGTGGTGAACCTGGAGAAGTACTCCACCACCTGCACCGTCGGCTTCCTGCGGGCGGACGGCGCCTCGCTTGGTGCGGCGTCGACCGTGACGCTCAAGCCGCTTTCGCAGCGCGCCTTCGTGGATGTCTTCGCGGTGGTCCCGGGCGCCTCGAACCAGTCGGACTTGCGGGCGGCGGTCAGCTGCACGCGGGCGTTCTACACCTACGCCGTGCTGTCGGACGGCGACAGCGGCGAGGTGGCGGTGGTCGAGCCGTCGGGCAGCGGCGAGTCGACGCTGTCCGTGCCGGGCGCCGAGCCGGAGTGCCCGACCGGGGCGACCTGCCTGAGCGCGAAGGGCGTCGTCCACCGCGCGACCACGGACAAGCCGGTCGGCCGCCTGGCCTTCGTCGCCGCCGCCGGCACCGCGAAGCGCCTGAAGCTGACGCTCGACGTGACCGTGGGCTCCTGGTACCCCGGAGACCCGGACGGCAAGCACCTGATCTACTGGTTCGTGGTGAACAAGAACCTGGACATGCCGGGCATGCTCTACTTCCGCGGCCCGGACCAGTACACGGCCATGGCGCGGCACGGCATCGCGCTGAAGCACCCGCAGAAGATCAAGATCGTGACGCCCTTCCAGGCGACTCCCGGCCGCACCTACCGGGTGGAGAACGACTACAACATGGCCGCGGGAACCTACATCGTGACCATCTCGGACGTTGCCACCGGCGAGGTGAAGGCCGTGCTGAACGGCGTCCCGAACGTCACGAAGTACACCCTGAAGGCGGGAGACAACTTCCTGATCGACATGGGCTTCCCCGAAGGCGCGGTCCCCGACGAGGTCCCCGGCTACGGCTGGACCTGGAGCGACGCGCGGATCGAGGTCTATTACCAGTAGAACGAGTTGAGGGATTGTAAGGCGGGCCCGAAGAGAGCGGCCCGCCTTACAATTCCGGCCATGAGCTTCACCCCTCCCCGCCGCAGCGCGCGCCTCGCGCCTCTCAGCCTCTTCCCCGACGGGATCGTCGACCTGAACGTCCTTGGAATCGCCACGGAGATCGAAGGCGCAGCCGAAGCCTGGGAGGAGATCCTGGAGGCCGCGGCTGACGAGGGCCTGCTGACGCGGGTCATGGAGTCCGTCTACAGGATGTCGCCCGGCCTGGCCGAGAGTCTCGAAGCGGACTGGCGCGAGCGCGCGGGGGCGGACTTCGAGGCCGAGAGGGAGACCGCGCTCGTGGCGCTGCTGCGCGGCTGGGCCGTGGTCGGCGAGTGGCTCGGCGACCAGTTCAGCCAGCCGGACGAGGCGAACGATCTCGAGGTGGCCCGGGAGGTTCTGGATCTCGAAGCCCGGTCCTTGACCGCGGCGGCGTCCGACGCCCTGGAACGGCGGATGTTCGCCGAGGCCCTGTCGATCCTGGAGCCGCTCCAGGCCACGGGCCGGCTCGACGAAGAGAGGACGGCGCGAGCGCGGCAGATCGTGGAAGCCAACGAGGCGGGCACCGCACCGGAGCCTCCCCCACCCGACACCGACGCCGGAGCCCTCTGGTTCTTCCTGACCGGAGCCGAGGCCGGCCGCCTGCACCGCGCCGGGGATCTCGACGCCGCCGAGGAGCGCTACCACCGCCTCCGCGAGATGCTGGAGCGCTCCCCCAGCGGCTGGGCCCGCAGCCGCCTCGCGGCCACCTTTCACCAGCTCTCGATCCTCGCCCACCAGAGAGGCGACCCCCAGGCCGCCGAGGCCTGGCACGAGAAGGCCGAGGAGACGGCGCGGTTACCGCCGGTTGAGGATTAGGAAGGCTCGACGCTTCGAGTCCTCACCCCCTGGCCCCCTCTCCCGGGGGGAGAGGGGGAACCCCCGCCCGTTTTGTTTTCAAGGCTTTGGGTGGTGGCGCCCCCTCTCCCGGCGGGGGCTGGGCGGGAGATGGGAGAGGGGGTCGGGGGGTGAGGACTCCGCGCGGTGAAGTCCGCCAATCGATTCAGTCTTCGCTGCGCCAAACCGGCCGCGTCAAACAGGTGGGACCCCCCTCGGCCTTGAGGGAGATCTCCCGGCCGCGGTAGGTCTGCACGTCGCAGCCCGCGGCTTCGAGGCGGCGCCGGGTCACCGGGTTGCCTTCCAGCATCAGGCAGCGGCGGGGGGCGAGGGTCAGCACGTTCGGGCCCATGGTGGGGAATTCCTCATCGGGAACCTCGACAAGCCGGATTCCACGGTCCTGCAGCAGGGTCCAGAATGACACGGGCATCAGGGAGGGATAGACCACGGCGAGGTCGCGGTCGACGAGGCTGATCAGCGAGAGCAGATGCAGGCAGGCCTCCGGACCGGTGAAGTACGGCAGCTCGACCGAGAGGACATCGATGCCGCCAACACCACCGGGCGTCAGGATCTCCCGGAGTTGGCGGAGACCCTCGGGATTGGTGCGGAACCCCTGCCCCACCGCGAGCGTGCGGGAGTCGATCCAGAGCAGGTCTCCTCCCTCGACGGTCGCCGGCGCCTGGATCTCTGCGAGGACGGGCACGCCGATCTCCCGGAAACGGCGCGCCATGGCCGCCTCCTCGCCGCGGCGCAGCTCCTTGCCCATGCGGAGCATCACGGCGCCGCGGTCGGTGACGATCGCGGGATCGAAGACGAAGATGGCGTCGGCGCGGTCCGGCTGCGGCTCGGGGTGATCGATCACCTCGGCTCCGGCGCCGACCAGGATCTCCACCAGCGCGTCGTGCTCGCGCCGCGCCTCGTCCAGGTCAGGCTGCGAGACGTAGTGCCAGCGCTCCGGGTCGGCGTTTCCGAACGCTTCGTCGGGACGCTTCACCAGGACCCGCCGCAGCTTCCCGGCCATGCCTTGCGCGCCGTAACTCATTTCATGGGAACAATCAGGCCAGCTCGAACCAGGGCTCCTGCCGGCCGAACTTGGTCGACAGGGCGGCTCCGATGCCGATCAGGGTCGCGGCAGTCCAGGCCCAGACGCCGATCCAGGGGATGAACTTCGCGATCCCCAGGACGACGAGGCCGAGGGTCGCCGCGTTGAGAGGCCGCACGCGGTGCCGGCGCAGGACGCGGCGCGACAGCCAGTCGCCGAGCGCGTAGAAGACCGCCACCATCCCCCAGAGCTTGAGGATCATGCCGAGCAGGACGATCAGCACCAGCAGCGGCACGCCGACCAGGCCGCCGGTGAAGGCGCTGAAGAAGAGAGCCGTCAGGATCAGGGCGAGCACGCCGGTCAGGCCCGTGGCGAAGCTGCGGAAGGGCTCGCGGCGGATGCCGTCCGCGGTCTCCAGGATCTGCCGGCCGCTGGCCGCGAACAGCACCACGAGAAGCGCCGCCCAGGAGGCCAGCAGCGCCAGCTTCGCTCCCAGCACGAGCGGCGAGCTGAAGCCGAGGTTGAGGCTCGGGCCTTCCATGAGGGTGATCATGGCGGACGAGGCTGTGGGGTAGGAGACCATCCGCCCCGCGACGCGGGCGCCGGGCTCGGCGCGGACCGTGCCGCCCACCACGAAGATGTCGCCGCCCACCTGCGCCTCGGGGCCGAGCCGCGCGTCGCCGCCCAGTACGACCACGTCGCCCTCGACGCGGCCGGTCACCTCGACCGAGCCTTCGAGGGCGGCCACGTCGCCCAGGGCGTCGCCGGCGATGATCACGTCCTTGCCGAGCGCGACCATCTGGTTGCGGGCGATGCTGCCCTTGTCGAGACGCAGCGCGACTTCTCCCGAGCCCTGCGGCCCCGAGCCCTGCGGCTGCGCGGCGGCAGCCAGGGAGGAGAAGGCGAGCAGAAAGAGGCCCACCAGGAGATTTTTCACGGCTGCGGAACTCTACGTCAGGAGAGGCAGTGTTGGGAACCAGGGGGATTCCCTGGTCCGGGTTCTATCTGCGGCGGTCGCTTCTCGCCACGCCCGCCACGCCCGCCGATACTGCCGCGGTCGGGGCTTCAGTACGCTTGCGCCGGATCATCATGACCAGCAGGATGTTCAGGCAGAGCACGAAGACGCCGAACATGCCGAGGCTCATCGGCGAGGCGAGCATCTCCTCGAAGACCAGGCCGAAGCCCTTCCACGAGGCGGCGAGCAGGCCGGAGCCGGCGAGCGCCGCGGCCCGGAACATGCCGAAGACGGCGGAGAGGGCGCCCAGGCCCGAGGACTCGCCCGGCGTCGTGCCCACCACGGTCGCGGAGACCACGGCGAGCAGGACGAACATCGCGACCGGGAAGCCCCAGGTGCGCGGCGCGCGGGCTTCCCAGCCCGTCGTGGGGAGGGCGGCCAGGGTGTCGGCGCGGAACCCGTCCCGCACCGGCACCCGATTCCGGACGAGGAGCGATTCGAGGGAGCGCATGCCGTCGAGCTCGGTACGGCAGGAGGTACAGGAGGTCAGGTGCTCCTGGAGGCGGACCCGTTCATCGCGCGGGAGCCGGCCGTCGGCTTCCAGATTGAGCCATTCTCTGTAGATGCTGTGGTCCGGTCTGCTCATGACGCCCCCCGGGCTGCTTCAATCGATCAAAAAGTCCTGCAACTTTTCCTTCAACATCTGACGCCCGCGGAAGAGCTTGTTCTTGACCGTCCCCAGGGGCATGCTTTTGATCTGCGCGATCTCTTCGTACGGCAGCTCGCCGAAGTGCCTCAGGAGGATGAGCTCCCGGTACTCCCAGGGCAACGCGTCGATGGCTTCCTGAATCGCGTCCCCTCTCTCCCGGTTGCGCAGGTCGCCGTACGGCCCGCGCTCCGGGGCCGGCACATCCCAATCCCGGCCTTCGCCCTCTTCGCCTTCCTGCCGCAGAGACACCACCTTGAGGCGGCGGCGGCGGATCTGGTCGATCGCCGCGTTCTGCGCGACCCGGAAGAGCCAGGTCGAGAACCGGTACTGGGGATCGTAGCGGTCCAGCACCTGGTAGACCTTCACAAGCACTTCCTGGGCCAGGTCGTGCGCGTCGTCCACGTTGCGCAGCAGCCGGAACAGGTAGTTGACGAGACGGCCCTGGTACCGCTCGACCAGCTCGCCGAAGCGCTCCCGGTCGCCTTCGAGAACCGCGGCAACCAGATCCTCGTCGGTCGTCGGTTCCACTTCCCGAGTCATCCGCGTCATCGGTGGATACGCAACCATCCAGCCAAGGTTTCAGGAGGGGCGGGCCGGGGAGTCAGGGCTCGGCCCGGCCCTGGAGCCAGCGGCCCAGGAGAAACAGGGCGGCGCCGACGGCGCAGATGGCCAGCTCGGCGCGGATCTCGTCGTAGAAGAGACCGACGAGCAGGCCGCCGCCCACCAGGGCCAGGGCGAGGAGCTGGAGCGTCCAGGCGAGACTGGAGGTCATGTCAGCGGGAGGAGCCCGGCGGCTTCAGGTCGGTGCGGGAGGTGATCAGGCCGTGGGCCTGGCCGGTGAGCAGCGCCAGGAGATCCTTCTCCACTCCGCCCGGCGCGTGCTCGACGATGCGGCCGACTTCCCGGCCGCCGCGATGGACGATGAAGGTGGGGACGAAGAGCACGTCGCTGGTCTTCACCCGGCCTCCCGGCTCCTGCTTGGCCTCGTCGACGCCGATGTAGTGCAGCTCGAAGGGGGCGACCGGTCCCGCGAGGTCGAGCGCCCGCCAGAGCCTGGGCACCTCCCGCCGGCTGTCGCCGCACCAGGTGCCGAGGAAGACGGTGACCTCGGCGCCGCGCTCCACCTGGGCGAGCGAGCGCGAGGAGTCGGGGTCCGGAGTCGAGTCGGACTCGGCCATGACCCAGTCGGGCAGGGCCTCCTCGATCTGGTCGCGAGTGAGGTCTCCGATGAGCACGGCAATCTCCTTCTCCTCAGGCTCCATCGGCGGCTCCGCCAGAACTCCGGCCGAGAGACCGGACATCGCGAAGCAGGTGGCGGCAAGGGCCAGGGGCAGCAGGGCCGGATGTTTCATCGTGAAAGTCTACCGCACCTCGCGCACGGCTTCGATCCGATCGCCCGGAACGAGGCGATCGAGGACGTCGTCCCCGGATATGACCTGGCCGAACACCGTGTAGCCGCCGTCGAGATGGGGCTGCTCCGAGAGAGCGATGAAGAACTGGCTGCCGCCCGTGTCCGGACCCGCCAGGGCCATTCCGACGGTGCCGCGGCGGTATCGGAGGCGGTTGATCTCGTCCCGGATGTCGTACCCCGGCCCGCCGAAGCCGTCGCCGCGGGGGTCTCCGCCCTGGACCACGAAGTCGGGCACGACGCGGTGGAAGGTGAGGCCGTTGTAGAAGCCCTGGTCCGCGAGCTGGAGGAAGTTCAGGCAGGTGAGCGGAGCGTCGCGGCAGTCCAGGCGGAGATGGACCGGCCCCTTGGAGGTGATCAGCTCGAAGGTCTTCGGCTCCCAGGTGCGCTCGATGATCTCGCGGTAGACCTCAGGAGACCGTCCGGTTTCCACCGCCCCCAGGATCGGAATCGGACGGTCGAGCCCGCCCAGCGCGGTGCCGGCCGCGCGGCGCAGCACCCAATCGCCGCCCGCCTTGCCGGCCGCCGCGGCCTCCAGGAGAAGCACCGCCGCGCCGCGCTCCAGCGGCTCGGCCTTGGCCCTCGCGGCGATGGCCTGGAGCGCGGCCAGGGTCTCCTCGGTGACACCGCCGCGGACCGAGGCGCCGAAGCCGGCCTGGAGCCGGTCGAGCGCGACCACCGGGTGCTCCTCCAGCCAGCCGAAGGCCGTGGCCCGGACGCCCGCGTCCGGGTTCGCGAGCAGGTCGCCGGCCATGCCCGCGCCCTTGTCCGCCGCAGTCTCGTCTCCGGCCAGAGCGGCACCGGCCGCCGCGGACCGGACGGCCGGCGACGGATCGCCCATCAGCCGGGCCACCAGGTCCGCAGCCGCGGGGAAGCCGATGCGCGCCGCGGCTTCGGCGGCGCGCATCCTCACGTCCTCCTCCGTGGCCCCCGCCGCCACGGTGGCAAGGTCGAGGGCCTGGGGATGCCTTCCGGCGGCCAGGGCGATCAGCGCGAGCCCCCGTTCCCGGCCGGTCCCCTGGGCGGCCAGCTGGACGACCGCGCGGGTCAGGGAATCATCCGTCGCGGTCATGGGCCAGGACGCGGCCGATTCCAGGGCGACCAGGCGGACGCCGGGACGCGGATCGGCGATCAGCGCCGCCAGGCGGGGACGCCAGTCGGCCGGCGCCGGAGGCGTCGGAGGGTTGCCGCCGCCGATCAGCCGTGCCGACGAGCGGAGGGCGTGGATGAGGGGGCCGGGCGCGGCGTCGTCAAGAAGGGGGCGGAGCCCGGCGACGTCGCTCGGCTCCCCCACGATCCCCGCGATCCCCACGATCCCCACGGTCCCCACGATCCCAATACCGCGGGCGGCCCAGGCACGCACCCGGGGGTCCGGATCGGAAAGCAGGCTGCGCAGCAGCGGCAGCCCCTCGGGGAGCGGATCGCGCGCCAGGGCGTAGGCGGCCCGGGCGCGGATCTCGGGGTCCGGCAGCTTGAGGCCGCGCTCGGCCAGCAGCACGGACGCCGCCTCCTTGAAGAGGAAGAGATGGGGAAAGAGCCGGACCCAGCGCTCCTGCTCCGGCAGCGGCAGCAGCGCCTGGGCGACGTCGAGCACGGGCGCCTTGAGCTTGCCCAGGGCCTCGACGGCGAGCGTGCCGGTCTCCCGGTCCTCGTCGGTCACCGCCTGCAGGAGCGCCGGAACGGCCTCGGAGTCGTCGAGCTCGCCGAGAGCGAAAGCCGCGGCCCGGCGCACGGCCGGCTCCTCGTCCAGCAGCAGGCCGATCAGCGGCGAGCGCCCCTGGCGATCCGGGATGCGGCCGAGCGCTTCCGCCAGGGCCTCGCGCAGCGCCGGCCCTCCGGAGAGAGCCTGCTGGACGACCACCGGCTCGTAATCCTGGCGGTCCACCAGGTAGAGCAGGAGCGCGCGGACCTGGAGGTCGGAGGCCGAGACGCCGGAGATCCTCGGGACGTCGGAGACCGGGGCGGGCGAGGAGGAGAGCCGGGCTCCGGACCCGGCGCAGGCCAGGGAGACCGCCAGCGAGGCGAGAAGAAGGACGGCGGCGAGGCGGCGCATGGCCGAGGATGGTAGCACCTGCCAGCCCCCTCCTTCCGCGATCCGCCGCGGAGGTAAAACCACCCCAAGAGAGGGGGACTGTGCCGTCCGGTGCGGATATAGTCCCGGGCGTGGCCGAGGCTCAGCTCCAGTTCGCGAACATCCGTCGGCGGTTCGGCCGCCTGTCCGTCCTGAAGGACGTGTCGGGAGAGGTCGCGTCCGGCGAGCTGCTCCTGGTCACCGGAGCGAACGGCTCGGGCAAGAGCACCCTGCTGCGCTGCCTCGCCGGGCTTCTCGCTCCAGAGTCCGGAACCATCGAGTACAGAGAGGACGATGGCACGCTCGACGTGAGCGAACGCCGCCGCCGGATCGGCTACGTCTCCCCGGACCTCGCGCTCTACTCGGAGCTGACCGTGGCGGAGAACCTGGAGTTCTTCGCCAAGCTGCACCGCACCGGTCCGGAGCGGGGGCTCGAAGTGCTCGCCCGGCTCGGCCTCCCCACCGACCGGATGGCCGGAACGCTGTCGTCCGGCATGCGCCAGCGGCTGCGCTGGGGCTGGGCCCTTCTCCACCGGCCGCGCCTGCTGCTGCTCGACGAGCCGTTCCAGAACCTCGACGCACCGGGTGAGACGGTCACCCGCGAGCTGCTCTATGAGCACCTCGACCAGAACGGCCTGGCCGTGGTGGCCAACCCGTCCAACCTGGAGATCGAACGTGTCACGCACCGCCTCGAGCTGGGTCGCTGAGACCGCCGCGGTGTTCGTGAAGGAGTGGCGGTGCGAGTTCCGCACGCGCTACGCCCTGAACACCCTGGCCCTGTTCGCGTTCACGACCCTGGTGGTGGTGAGCGTCAGCCTGGGGCCCATGGGAATCTCCCGCGCCCAGGGCTCGGCCGTGCTGCCGGTGCTCCTCTGGCTGATCATCCTCTTCTCCGTGGCCGCGGGGTTGCCGCGCGCCTTCATCCAGGAGGAGGAGAGCCAGACCGCCACGGCCCTGCGGCTCGCGGCGACGCCGTCGGCGCTGTTCTGCGGCAAGCTGCTCTACTGCCTCACCCTGGTCGCGGCCCTGGAGCTGCTGGTCACGCCGCTGTTCCTCACCCTGATGAGCCTCAAGGTGGCGGAGCCGGGCCTGCTGGTGGCGGTGCTGGCCGCGGGCGGCTACGGCCTCGCGGTGGGCAGCACGCTGGTGGCGGCGATCATCGCGCAGGCCCGCACCAAGGGGACCCTGTTTTCGGTGCTGTCGTTCCCGGTCCTGCTGCCGCTCCTCCTGCTGGCGGTCGAGCTGACCCGGACCGCGGTGGCGGGAGATCCCGGCGGGACCGCCGGAGTGGCCCTCTCCCAGCTGATTCTGTATGATGCATCCGTATCCGTAGCTGGAATGATGCTCTTCCCGGTTGTGTGGAATCCATGAAAAACCTGCTTGCCTGGCTGCTGTGGCTCTGGATCTCGCTCGTGATCTGGGCGGCGTTCTTCTATGCCCCCGGCGCGGCGAAGGGTTTCCAGGCGCCCGAGTCGTACCGCATCCTCTTCTTCCACGTGCCCATGGCCTGGGCCTCGTTCGCGGGATTCATCGCCGCCGCGGTGTGGAGCATCCTCTACGTCGTCAAGCGCGACCTGAAGCACGACCTGGCCGCGCAGGCGGCGATCCAGCTCGGCATTCTGTTCGGCGTGCTCGCCACGGTGACCGGCGCCGTCTGGGCGCGCATCGAGTGGGGCGCCTACTGGAACTGGGATCCGCGGCAGACCTCGCTCCTGATCTCGCTGCTCTTCTACGGCGCCTATCTGGCGCTGCGCGGCGCAGTCGACGATCCCGAGAAGCGCGCGCGCCTGTCGGCGGCCTACGCCATCCTCGGTCTCGTGGTCACCCCCTTCCTCTACTGGATCGTGCCCCGGATCACCTTCTCCCTGCATCCGGAGCCGGTGGTCAACGCGGAA
Organism: Holophagales bacterium; assembly: GCA_031390755.1. GTDB lineage: Bacteria > Acidobacteriota > Thermoanaerobaculia > Multivoradales > UBA5704 > DATMER01. Next base: position 79,674 of record JANMTS010000184.1, on the reverse strand, counting down.
GGCAAGTCACAGATGGCCTCCGACATCCTCAACGTGCTGATGGCGAGCGGTGCCGGGTTCACCTGCCTGTTCTTCTGGCTGCACAATCTCCAGATGAGGGTTCTGGCGTTGGCGGAACGGAAATCCGCCCGATGGGAGTAGAGATTATGGATCTCAGCGGAGCCAACACGGGCATCGTCGTCGTCAATCTGATCATCTGGACCGGGATCTTCCTCTGGCTGCTCCGCCTCAGCGCGCGGCTGCGGTCGCTGGAAAAGACGGAGAAGGAACCATGAAAAAGAATCACAGGTACTACCTGATCGGCGGCGTGCTGCTGCTCGCCTTCGCCGGGTTCTCGCTCTCCTCGTTCACGGAGACGCTGACGCCGTACGTTTCGTACTCCCAGGCCCGCGAGGCGAGCCGGGTCGTGCAGGTGGCCGGCGCGCTCGAGAAGGGCAGCTCGTCCTACGAGGACGTCGAGGACTTCCTCTATTTCACGCTCAAGGATCCCAAGACCCACGAGAACCTGCGGGTCCGCTACAAGGGGCTCAAGCCGGCGAACTTCGAGGACGCCATCAGCATCGTGGCCATCGGCCAGTACGACGAGGGCACCAAGGAGTTCGAGGCGAACAAGCTGCTGGTCAAGTGCCCCAGCAAGTACCAGGGCGCCGAGGTCAAGGAGTACAGCTAGTCACCGTCAGGGGGCTTCCATGTTGAGTTATCTGTCGCAGCTCTATCTTCCCGGGGCGGTCGCCCTCTGGAGCGCCGTGCTCTTCGCCGTCGCCTCGGTCTGGGGGTACTCCCTGGTCCTGCGCGGCGATGCGGGATCGCTCCGCTTCGCCCGGCTGTCCTACAACTTCTTCGCCGTCGCGATCGGGCTGACCGCGCTCATCCTGGGCCTGCTCCTGATGATGCGGGACTTCCGCGTCGAGTACGTCCAGCAGTACTCCGGGCTGGACCTGCCGAGCCACTACCAGTTCGCGGCGTTCTGGGCCGGCCAGAAGGGGAGCTTCCTGATCTGGCTCTTCTGGGGCACGATGCTCGGCCTGCTGGTCAAGCTGACCGCCGGCAAGGACGAGCCCGCGGTCATGGGCATCTACACCCTGACTCTGATCGGCCTCCTGTTCATCCTGGTGCGGGAAAACCCGTTCGTGATGCTCAAGGAGACCCCGCTCGACGGGGCGGGGCTCAACCCGCTGCTTCAGGACGACTGGATGGTCATCCATCCGCCGATCATGTTCATCGGCTACGCGGCCGGCGCGATTCCGTTCGCCTTCGCCATGGCCTCCCTCTGGCGCCGGGACTACGACAACTGGGCGGCGCGGGCGTTCCCCTGGGCGCTGGGCGGCTTCCTGGTGCTGGGCTGCGCCATCCTGATGGGCGGCTACTGGGCTTACAAGACGCTGGGCTGGGGCGGTTACTGGGGCTGGGACCCGGTGGAGAACGCCTCGCTGATCCCCTGGATCCTCGGCACGGTGCTCATCCACGGCCTCCACATGGAGCGGACCCGCGGGCACTACCGGCGCGCCAACTACGTGCTGGCAGCGCTGGTCTACCTGTCGGTCCTCTACGGCACCTTCCTCACCCGCTCCGGCGTGCTCGCCGACTTTTCGGTCCACAGCTTCGTGGACCTGGGGATCTCGGGCTGGCTGATCGGCCTCATGGGCTTTTTCTTCCTGATGTCCGTCTGGCTGCTCGCCACCCGGCTGCCGAAGGTGCCCACGGTTCCGAACGAGGATCCGTTCTTCTCCCGCGGCACCTTCATGGTGCTCGCCACGATCACCCTTCTGGTCTCGGGCGTGGTCATCGCGTTCGGAACCTCGGCGCCGCTCCTGACCAAGTTCATGGAGAACCCCGGCCAGGTCGGCCCGTCGTTCTACAACAAGGTGAACATGCCGATCGCGCTGCTGGTGGCGCTGCTGCTGTCGCTCGTGCCGTACCTGAGCTGGCGCGGCGACGAGCCGAAGGCCGTGCTGTCGAAGATGCTCTGGCCCGGCGTCGCCGCCCTCGGAATCTCGATCGGCGCCTTCGCCTGGGAGGTACGCGAGCCGCTCTACCTGCTGTTCGTGTTCCTGGCCTCCCTGGCGCTCAGCACGAACCTGTACAAGACGATCTCCAAGATGCGGGCGGGCGGGCTCCGCGCGGCGGGCGGCTATCTGGCCCACGTGGGCGTCGGCGTCATCCTGCTAGGCTTCCTCGCCTCGTCGGCCTACGACGAGAGCACCAAGGTGACGCTGGAGCAGGGCGTCTCGAAGAAGGTCGGAAGCATGACCCTGACCTTCAACCGGTACATCCCGCAGCAGGGGCGGGAGAAGGACCGCATGGAGATCGAGGTCGCGAAGGCGAACGGCGACCGCTTTTTCGTCTATCCCAAGCTGTTCCTGAACGAGCGTACCCGGCAGGTCATGGTCAACCCGGACATCCGCTCCTCCGCGCTCCAGGATCTGTACGTCTCCCCCATCGAGTTCGACCCGGGCCAGCCGCGGTTGCAGCTCGCCAAGGGGGAGAGTGGCAAGGTCGGGAAGATGGGCGTCAAGTTTGTCGGCTTCGATCTTCAGGCCGAGGGCAATGCGATGGCGCAGGTGGTCTCGGACGGCATGGTGACCATCGGCACCGTCGTCGAGCTGACGCAGCCGGACGGCACGACCACCACGGTGAAGCCGATCTATCGGCTCAACCCGGCGAGCGGCCAGGTGGACACGCCCTCCCTGCCGCTGCCTGGCGGCGGCGCGATCCTGGTCTCGGGCATCAACGCTTCGGAGGGGGCGGTGCAGTTCGAGGTCACCGGCGTGGCGAGCCCGGCGCGGCTGTCGATCGACGTGACCCGCAAGCCGCTGATCAACCTGGTGTGGTACGGCCTCTACATCATCCTGCTCGGCGGCGGGATCGCCACGGTCCAGCGCCTTCGGCAGTCGATGCAGCGGGACTCGCTGAAAGAGGCGATACCGTCGCCGACCGCCAGCCAGCCCTAAAGGCACCGAGTTCTTTAAGCGCCGAGAGCCAGCCGGTCTGCCAGCGAGCTCGGCAGGCCGGCCTTGCGGATCCGGCTCTGGGCCTCGGCGATCGGATACTCGATCCGGTGCCAGCGGACGATCCGGCGCTCGCTGTCGTAGGTCATGTAGGAAGCGCGCGGGTCGCGGTCCCGGGGCTGGCCGATCGAGCCCGGATTGATCAGGTAGCGCCCGCCGGGTTGCAGGTGGAGCGTGCCGGTCCTCCCCCGCAGGGCCCGAACCCCGAGCAACCTTCCTTCCAGCGAAAACACCGACGGGATGTGGGTGTGGCCGAAGAAGGTCAGCGGCGCGGTGAAGTTCGAGAAGATCTCCCAGGCGTCCACGTCCGAGAAGACGTAGGTGTCCTCGTCGAGCGGCGAGCCGTGACAGATCGCCATGCCGGGCTCGATCTGCATCGGTCCCCTGGGAAGCTCCCGGACGTAGCGCAGATTGCCGGGGGTAAGGCGGGTCGTCGTCCACTGGGCGGCGGTGAGCGCCGTCTGGTTGAAGTTCGAGCCGGAATCGATCCGGGCCACGACCTTGTCGTGATTGCCCCGCACCGTGTAGAGCTTGGGGCCGAGATTGCGCACGGCCTCCACCACCTGGTTGGGGGCGGCTCCATAGCCGACAAGGTCGCCGAGGACGAGCACGGCGTCGAAGTACTTGCGACGGGCACGCCTCAGGACCGCCTCGAAGGCGTCCCAGTTGGCATGCATGTCCGACAGGATCAGGTAGCGCACCGCCCTAGTCTCCAGTCCAGGCCCGATCAGCCTTTGCCGAGCAGGAGGACGATCCGGGCCGCCACCTCCTGCGGATGCTCTTCAGGCCTGACGTCGACGGTCAGGTCCGCTTGACGATAGGCCGGCAGCCGTTCCCGGTAGAGCGCCAGAGCCTGGGCTTCGTCCCGGAAGAGCGGACGGTCTTTCTTCCCCAACCCGCCGATCCGGCGGACGATCGTGGCGAACGCGGGGTTCAGCCAGACCGAAAGTCCGTTCGCCCGAATCCACCGCGCATTGGCCTCGAATGCCACCGTGCCGCCGCCGGTCGCCACCACCACCCCAGGCTCCGGCGGGTGCTCGCCGGTGGCCATCAGCGTCTCCTGCTCCAGGCGCCGGAACTCCGACTCCCCGTGCCGCTCGAAGATCTCGCGGACCCTCAGGCCGGCGCGGGCTTCAATCTCCTCGTCCAGGTCCACGAGGGGAATTCCGAGGCGCTCAGCCAATCTTCGGCCGACCGCGCTCTTCCCAGCTCCCATGAAACCTGTCAGATAGATCCGCAATCCGCACGCTCCGCGGCGGCCAGGAGCCGCAGGGCGTTCGCCTTCACGTCTCCCCGACAGACCGCGCCGAGGACGGCCGCCGCGTCGGCTCCCGCCGCCAGAACCTGTCCGACATTGCCGGCGTCGATGCCGCCGATCGCGACCAGGGTCTTCGACGTGCGCTCGCGGGCCCACCGCACCAGATCCAACCCTACCACCGGATCTGGACGTTCCTTGCCGGTGGTCGGAAAGATCGGCCCGACCGCGATCACGTCGACGTCGGGATCGGCGTCCGCGTCCAGGATCTGCTGCTCGCCATGCGTCGAGAGACCGATCCGCACTCCGGAACCGGCCACCCGCCTTACGGCCGAGGGAGGAAGATCCTCCTGGCCGACGTGAATTCCGGCGATCCCGGCGATCCCGGCGACCCCGGCGACCGGCAGGAGCGCGGCGAGATCCGCCCGGTCATCCACCCACAGCGCCGTGCCGGACCCTTCCAGAAGGTTTCGGCAGGCGTCGAGCTCCCGGAAGAGCTCGGCTCCGGAGAGCCGCTTGGCCCGCACCTGAATCCAGCGGATGCCCGCGTCGGCCATGTCGCGGACAGCTCCGGACAGGGACAGCGGGTGAAGAGCCTCGACGTCGGCGATGGCGTAGATTCTACCCGAACGCTCCGCCTCGGCGGTCATCCGCCCGACCCGCGTGGATTCCTCTGCAGGAAGCGCTCCATGAAGCGGGTCGAGAAACGGCCGGCGATGAACTCCGGGTCGCGGAGGATGCGCTGGTGGAGGGGGATCGTGGTGTGGATCCCCTCCACCACGAAGAAGTCGAGCGCGCGCGACATGCGGGCGATGGCTTCCTCGCGCGTGCGGTCGTGGACGATCAGCTTGGCGACCAGGGAGTCGTAGTACGGCGGGATGACGTAGTCCTCGTAGCCGTGCGTGTCCACGCGGGTGCCGGGGCCGCCCGGAGGGTGGAACGTCTTGAGCTTGCCGGGACTGGGCGCGAAGGTCTCGGGATGCTCGGCGTTGACCCGGCACTCGATGGCGTGGCCGCGCGGCTTGAGCCCGCTGCCGATCGTCAGCCGTTCGCCCGCCGCCACCTGGATCTGGAGCTTCACGAGGTCGATGCCCGTGACCATCTCGGTCACCGGGTGCTCGACCTGGATCCGGGTGTTCATCTCCATGAAGTAGAAGCGGTTGTCGCTGTCGAGCAGGAACTCGATGGTGCCCGCGTTCTCGTACCGCACGGCCTCGCAGAGGGACACGGCCGCCGCGCCCATGCGCTCCCGCATCTCCTGGGTCAAGGCCGGCGACGGCGACTCCTCGATCAGCTTCTGGTGGCGGCGCTGGATGGAGCACTCGCGCTCTCCGAGATGGATGACCTTGCCGTGGTGATCGCCAAAGACCTGGAACTCGATGTGCCGCGGCTCGACCAGGTACTTCTCCAGGTAGATGGCGCCATTGCCGAACGCCTTCTCCGCCTCGTCGCTGGCGGTGGAGAACTGGTTGGCAATCTCGGCCTCGGAGTAGACGATGCGCATGCCACGCCCGCCGCCTCCGGCCGAGGCCTTGAGGATGACCGGATATCCCACCTCGGCGGCGAAGCGGGCGGCTTCCTCGGCGTCCTTGAGCGGCTCCTCGCTGCCCGGGAGGACCGGCACTCCGGCGGCGGCGGCGGTCTGGCGCGCCTTCGCCTTGTCACCCATCATGCGGATGACCTCGGGGCGCGGCCCGATCCAGCCGATCTTGCACTCCTGGAGCACCTCGGCGAAGTGCGCGTTCTCGGCGAGGAATCCGTAGCCCGGATGGATGGCGTCCGCCCCGGTGATCTCGGCCGCCGAGACGATGGCCGAGATATTCAGGTAGCTCCCCTTCGACGGCGGCGGACCGATGCAGATGTCCTCGTCGGCGTAGGTGACGTGAAGGCTGTCGCGGTCGGCGGTGCTGTGCACGGCCACCGTCCGGATGCCCAGCTCGCGGCATGCCTGGATGATGCGGAGAGCGATCTCGCCCCGGTTGGCGATCAGGATCTTCTTGAACATCGAAGCCCGCCCCTAGTCGACCTGAATCGAGAACAGGGGCTCGCCGTACTCGACGGCCTGAGCGTCCTGGGGGATGACCTTGAGGACGACCCCGTCGACGTCCGACTCGATCTCGTTCATCAGCTTCATCGCCTCGATGATGCAGAGCACCTGGCCCTTCTTGACCCGCGCTCCGACGTCGGCGAACGGCGGGTTGTCCGGCGAGGGCGAGCGGTAGAAGGTGCCGACGATCGGCGAGTTGAGGATGTGGCCGGCGGGAGCGGCCGGAGCCACCGGGGCGGCGGGCGCCTCGGCCGCGGGAGCCTGCATGGGCTGCGGAGCCTGCTGATAGGCCTGCTGCGCCATGGGCTGGGCCGGAGCCATTCCCTGCCCCCCCTGCATCGGGGCGGCCGGCGCGGCGAAAACGGTCTGCCGCTGCTGACCGTCAATCTTGATGCGGAATCCGGAGCGTTCGATCTCCAGTCCTTGAAGCTGGCGCTGTGCGACCAGCTCGACGAGCTCTTTGATCTGTTCGAAAGTCAACAAACCCAGCCCCCCTCAGTTCAGGATAGATCCTTCTCCAGGAGCAGACGCGCCCGCCGGAGCTCGAACCGGGCCCGCCCGTAGTTGCCTTCGGGGCCCAGCACGAGGAGAAGGTAATAGTCCGGGGTGACGGAGCTTACCATCAAGGTCACCCTGTCGGTGGTTACGGAAAGCTGCTGGACATCGCCGACCTCCAGCTCGCGATGGTTGTCGGAGATGGATCGGGCCTGGCTCACCATCTCGGCGGCCAGCGCCTCCAGATCGAGCGCGGAGTCGGACGACACCGAGTCGACCGCCATGCCGTCCTTGGCCACCAGCGACAAGGCCAGGACGCCTTCGATCCGCTCGCTGATCCGGTTCAGACGATCACGAAACATCGGGCTGGCTCCCGCCGCGGATCCGGTCAAGGTAATGGGTCAGCAGATGGATCTTCCGGGCCGTGGTTCCGCCGCCCTTCGCGGCCGGATTGAATCCGGCCAGGAGATCGCGGGCGTCCAGCCGTGCCAGCGGCGCAGCTGCCGGCTCAGGTTCGGGTGCGGAGACCTCCTGCACCGACTCGGGCATCGGCTCCGGCACGGTGGGCGGCGCGATCGTGCATCGGGAGTCGCCCACCACGCCGAGCCCGGCCCGCGCGGCGGCGTTGTCCGGCTCGCGCTCCAGGATCTCGCGGAAGATGCGGTCGGCCTCGTCGAGGTGGCCCTGGCGGAGGTAGAGCTCGCCCAGGGTGACGGTGGCCGCCGGCGACGACAACGAGGGCGATGGAGCCTCTTCGATCCAGGATGTGTCCGGTGCCCCCGGATCAGCCGCAAAGACCGGAGGCGGCTCCTCGGCGAAGGGAGACGGCTCGATGATCGGCGATGTCGGCGGCGTTGGTGCCGGCGCGGCCGGTCCGAGGTCGAAGATCCCTTCGGCGCTCAGGCTCTCCAGGTAGCCCTCGCGGCTGGCGGGCTTCGCCAGCTGGGGAAACAGAAGATCGCCGAACGGCTCGTCGGCCGCGGACGCTGCCGCCGGCTTCGGAGCGGGCGCGGGGCCGAGGCCGAAGATGTCGTCGTCCAGCGTCGGATTTGCAGCCGATGCGGCCGGAGCGCTCGAAGGAGCCGGAGCGGGTCCGAGATCGAACGGGCTTTCCAGGGGCGACGGCTCCTTGGGGCGATCCATCGCCTTGATCTGCCGGCGGAGCTCCGCGATCTCCGGGTCGCTGTCGTTGAGCAGGCTGTAGAGATCGAGGCGCTCGCGGGCCCGGGCCGGCTCGCCGGTCTCCAGGTAGGCGCGCACCAGAAGCTTGTTGGCCACCATCTGGGTGGCGTCCTGCTTCACCACCCTCTCCAGAACCGCGCGCGCGGCCTCGCCTTCGCTGAGCTCCAAGTGGCAGCGCCCCTTGGCCACGAGGGCGGAGAGGTAGCCGGGGTGCTCCTGCAAGCCCTTGTCGAGGACCGCCAGCGCCTCCTTGACCCGGCCCTGGTGGCGGTACTCCTCCGCGAGCTGCAGGAAGATGCGGGAGGAGGGATCCGACTCCCAGCGGGTCTTGAGCTGGGAGAGCCGGTCGGGAAACGACCCGTCGCTCATGCGGTTGCCCCTCGGGCGAAGTGGTAGGGATTCAGGAGGTTAGCCAAAGTGGCCGCATTTTATAGCAGCGAGCCTCCCGCGGCCAAACTTTGGGCCGCGGGAGGCTTCAGGCGCGAGGAGCCAGCGGCCGCTAACGGTTGATCGTGATCGTGGTTGTGCCTTCGAGATTGCCACTGCCCACAGGCGTTTTCGCCTTGACCTTGAAGCTCTCGGTGAGCGCCGGGATGTCCGACTTCACGACCGTGAGGATCTTGCTCGCCTGGCCCTGGCTGTTCGTGGTCACCGCCGTGTTGTCGGCAAACCTGCCCAGCTCGGTCTCAAACGTGACCAGGGCACCAGCGACCGCCTGCGCGCGGGAGTTCGTCACAATGGCCGTGATGGTGATGTCTGTTGTCGCCTCGGCGGCACGGACCGAAGACGGATTGGCCGTTACGCTGATCGCGGTGGCGAGGTCCACGACGATCGTGGCGGAAGTCGTTACCGCCTCGCTGGAGCCGACGATCGCCGTAATCGTCGCCGTTCCCTCACGATCGCCCGCATTCAGCGTCGTGGTGGTCGTGCCGTTCGCCTGGATCGTCGGCTGGCTGTTCTTCAGGCTGCCGAGGGTGGTGGTCAGGAGCACCCGCTGCCCTGCGGCAACCGGTGAGCCATCAGGATTGCGCGCGATGACCGTGACCGTCGCCGTACCATTGAGAGCAATCGTGCTGGGCGTTACGCTGACCAGCACCTTCGGCTTGCTCTCATCCGTCTCCCCGATCTGGATCAACGTATCCACCATGGCGTCGGCCGAGGCGGCCGTGATCTTCGCAGGGCCGGAACGCCCGTCACCGCGGAAGGTGGCCGTCGCCTTGCCATCGCGGTCCACCTGCAGCACGGCAGGCGTAATGATGCCGCGGTCGACGCTGAGGCGAACCTCGGTACCGGGGTTCAGGGGATTTCCGTCCGGCTTGCGGCCGATCACGGTGATGGTCGAAGAGCCGGTCAGGCCGATCTTCGTGGGGTTGGCGCTGACGGTCAGCCTGGTGCCCGTGGGCGCCAGCGGCGTGGCCTTGTCGCAGCCCAGGGACGGAATCAGCAACGAACAGACGGCGAGGAGGAGAGCAACGCGTTTCATGGTGTGGAGTATACGAACGAGGGCGGCTGCCCGTCCAGGCAGCCGCCCAAGAAAACCTCAGAGTCGAGCCGCGGAGTCTAGCTTTCGCTGTTGTCCGTGGGCCCGGTGCAACCCGGATCGAGCAGGTCGATCAGGAGGTCGCCGTCGTTGTCGATCCCGTCGCTGCACTGCGTGGTCACCACAGGGCCGATGTCACCGACGCAGGAGTTGCTCGGCGGGTTCAGGGTGAAGGCGTTGGTCAGGGTCACCGTGCAGCCCGTGCCGTCCAGGTTGCGCACCGTCACCGAGATCGGGGTCGGAAGCGATCTCGTGCCGACCGTGCCGTCGCCGTTGTCGTCGCAGCTCTGGCTCGTGAAGACGAAGCTCGGCGGCGCCGTGGGCACGCGCACCACGATCGAGGTGGAGGTCCGGCTGACGATCGAGGCGGAGCTGCCGTTGATCGGGTCGCCGAAGATGACCTGGACGCTCGAGCCGAAGTTCTGACCCGAGATGGTGGCCTGGGCGCCGACCGAGCCGCTGGTCGGGTTGATGCCCGTGATGATCGGCAGCGGCACGACGTAGTTGAAGGTGAAGGCTCCGAAGCCGCTGTCACCCGTGTCGATGTTCGTGACGTTGATTCCCGTCGCCGGGATGAGGCCCGTGGTCGGGCAGGCCGTGACCGGAGTGCCCGAGGTCAGGAAGACGATCTCGGTGCCGGTGACGGACAGCACCGTCTGACCGATACCTCCCAGCGTGAGGGCGACCGGCTCGTCAAAGCCCTGACCGAAGACGGTCACGCGGGTTCCGCCGGTATACGGACCGGAGCCCGGCCCCGCCGCGGTCACGATGACCTGGTTGCCGTACTTGAAGGAGCCGCCCGCAACCGTGGAGAAGCCGGTGTTCAGGTTGCGGATCAGGATGCTCACGATCTGGTTGACGTTGTTCTGGCCGAAGCCGCGGGCCGGCGGCGCGATGACCACGATGCGGTTGGAGGTCACCTCCACCACCGAGGCCTCGACGCCGTTGAAGCTGGCCGGCTGTCCACCCTGGCCGAACAGCACCTGCACCGGCGACTGGAAGCCCTCGCCGACGATCGTCACCCGCGTGCCGCCGTCGTTCGTGCCGCTGGTCGGCGACACGGAGAAGACTCGAGGCGTGGTGGTCGTGTTGCCGTCGGAGTAGGTGAAGCCGTTGGCGAGGGTGTCCGTATCCGTGTTGGTCTCGTTGAAGTTGATCGTCACGGACACGGAAACCGAGGCGGTGGACCCGGGGTCGGGTACGTTGCCGGAGGCGGCCGCCGACGGCACGAGAACCCGGATCCGGGTCGGCGTGACGGAGATGACCTGGGCCGCCGCCGCGCCGAAGAGCACCCGCACGGGGTTGTCGAAGCCGCCGCCGAGGATAGAGACCTCCTGGCCTCCCTGGACGCTGCCCACCGCCGGGCTGACCGACGAAATGAAGAACGTCCCCGGCTGCGTGATCTGCACCGTCCCCGCTCCGGCGCTGGCGCCCAGCGTCGCCTGGATCGTCGCAGTGCCGACGGCGTCGGTCGGATAGAGCGCGATCTGGGCTCGGCCGTTCACGAGCTGGACGGTCGTCGTGGTGAGACCGCTGCCCAGGCTGCCGAAGTTACCGAGGCTCGTGCTCAGATTCACCGTCGTGAGGTCCGCCGGAACCTCGCCGGTGTCCGAGCGGCGCACGTTGACGGTGACCGTGGTCGGGGTTTGCGAGCCCGCGAGGATCTGGGTCGGGTTCGACGTCACCGTGATCGTGTACGTCGTCGTCGGCGTCGGCGGCTTCGGAGTGGCCGGCGAGTTGCCCGAGGGCTCCGTGGGGGAATCGGACTGGCAGCCCATCGAGGCGACCAGTCCCAGCACACAGAGCAGATGGAGGGCGTTCTTCAGCGGTTTCATACCATGCTCCTGAAATTGCTTACGGAACCACTTCGACCGTGAACGAGGTCGGATCGGTGGAGACGTCGTCCCCGGACAGGGTGCGACCGAAGAACCTCAGGGTGACATTGAGAACGATCACCTCGCTCCCCGTCTCTGCGTCCTCGCCCTCTTCGCCCAGCTCCAGCAACGGGCTGTTGCGGAGCTGGTTCTGGGTGAGGAACGGCAGGTTGGAGAGAGTGGTGGATCCTCCCACGTCGATGAGGCCGAAGATCGACTGCACCATGGGCGGCGGCAAGATACGTCCGGTGTCTCTTCGAGTGTAACGCACCTCGTAGGCCCGCAGCTCCACGTTCTGGAGGTCGCTCGTGGTCCCCGTGGGATCCTTGGCGATGTTGCGGATGACGATCTCGCCGATGTCGTACGGACCGCCCGCCACCGAGACGCGCGTCGGCAGCAGGTCGAAGTCGCTGACCGACAGGAGGACCGAGCCCTCCGACAGATCGGTCCTGTCGTTGCAGGCGGCGAGAGACACCATCAACGCGATCAGAAGGAAAAGATAGACGCTACGTTTCATGTTCATGCTCCCGCCGGAGGTCACAGCTTGATCACCCGGGGCGTGATGAAGATGAGGAGCTCCTCGTTCTCTTCACGCCTCGACTTGTTTTTGAACAGATTGCCGATGATCGGGATGTTCGCCAGGCCCGGAACCCGGTCCTCGCCCTGATCGGCCGACACCTTGTAGATGCCGCCGATGACCGCCGTGCCGCCGTCGCGCACGAGCAGCCGGGTGGTGGCCTGCTTGGTGGCGATCGGGGCGTTGGTGGCGCCCGGGATGAGGAAGGCGAGCTGGGGCTCGCGCTTCGCGATGTTGACGTTCATCATGACCGTGCCCTCGGCCGTCACCTGCGGCGTCACCTGGAGCGACAGGGTGGCGGACACGTACTGCACGGTCACGGTGTTGTTCGCGATCGTCTGCACGGGGATCTGCAGGCCGCTCTCGATCGACGCCTGCTGGTTGTTCAGGGTCGCCACCTTCGGCGCGGACAGGATGTTGATCAGGCCCTCGCTCTCCGCGGCCTGGAGGGCCACGTCGAGGGTGAAGGTGTTGAGGACGTTGCCCAGCCGGAAGGCCAGGACGCCCGCGTCGCCGCCGCCGGGCACGTTGACGTCGCCGCTGACCCTTCCCTGGTTGGGGAAGACGAGGCCCGTCGTGTTGCCGGTGGCCGGGCTCGCGATGCCGTCGAAGCCCCAGTCGATGCCAAACTCGCGGGTGAACCGCTTGGTCGTTTCGATGATCCGGGCCTCGATCATGACCTGCGGCTCGGGCGTGTCGAGCCGGTCGATGACCGACACGACCGTGTCCATGTAGGCCGGCAGCTCCTTGATGATGAGGCTGTTCGTGCGCGCATCGACGATCACGCTGCCGCGCTGCGACAGCAGGCCGGCCTGACCGCTGCGCAACAGGCCGGCGATCTGGTCCGCGCTGGCGTAGCTCAGGCGGCGGTAGATGGTCTGCAGGGGGATCGACAGCGCCTTCGCCGCGATGAGCTGCTGCTTTTCCTGGGCCTCCTGGCGCAGGATCGCGTTCGGCGCGATGCGCATCACGTTGCCCTCGACCTCATAGCCGAGGCCGTTGATCTTCAGGATCTGCTCCAGCGCCTGGTCCCACGGCACGTTCTCCAGCTCCGCGGTGACGGTGCCGGCGACGCCCGGCTGGACGACGATGTTGAGGCCGCTGATCTGGGCGAAGGTCCGCAGCACGTCGGTCACGTCGGCATTGGTGACCTTGAGGTCGATCGGCTCGCCGACGTAGGTGCGTTGGGAATCGCCCAGGCTCTGGGACTGGAAGCTCTGGATCGCCGCGCCGAGGTTGCCGCCCGTGGCGGGCACCTCGGTGGGCGCGATCGGAACCGCCGCCGAAGGCTTCACCTGGACGACGGCCGGTTTGCGCGGAGCCGCCGGCATCGGAGACGCGTCCTCGACCTCGAGGTCGGCGTCGCGGCGGGCCGTCGTGGTCCGCTGCGTGGCCGGCGCGGCCTGGGCCAGGTTGAGGTCGGACGGCTGCTGGTAGTTGGCCGCGCCTGACGAGGCCGGCTCCTGCGCGATGGAGGCCGGACGGGCCGGGCTGGCCCCCGGCGACACCATGACTCCGCGCGCGGCCAACGACGAGGACGAGGAGCCGAAGCTCACCACCAGGCCGTTGGACGTGCGCTCGATCACCGGCACCGCGCCCTTGCGCAGGTCGAACACGATGCGCGACACCGGCTTCGGCGCCGGCTTGAACTGCGCCACGCGGACGCGCTCGACGATCCCGCCCTCGACCGGCACGTTCGACCGCGAGCTGCGGTTGATGACGCCGTCGAGGTCGATGACGAAGCGGTCCGGCTGGCTGAGGGCGAAGGTGGAGTATGGGAACTCGCCGTCGCCGGCGATCCGGACCACCGAGTCGGCCCCGGAGGCCAGGATCTCGATGGCGTCGATGCGCGTAGCCGCGACGCCGGTCGGAGCCGAGGCGACCGCGGGCTGATCCGGGGTGCCGAGGCGCGAGGGCGCGGACGGGGCCGCGGCGGCCGTGGCTATCGGCGGGGTTGGCGAGGCCGGAGCGGTCGACTCCGGACTGGCCGTGTCGGAGGCGGCGGACACGCTCTCCGGCGCGCTGCCGCCCATCCCGGTCGTGGCCCGCTCGTCGTCGCTCCTCGGGCTGTCGGGCCCGAGCGGCTCGAACGCCAGGCGGCCCGCCTCGGCCCGCTGCTCCTCGACCGGAAGCAGGCGGATCTGGAGGCGGTTGCCGTCGGCCGAGATGGAATGCTCCACCTCCTGCCGGGTGGCGATCACCAGCCGGGTCAACGGACGGGTTCCCTCGTCGTTGCGCTGGACCTGGAGGGACGAGACCAGCCCGTCCTCCGGCGACAGGTCGGCGAGACCCTCGCGCGGCGCAGAGTTGGGAAGCTCGACGATGACCCTCCCCTCGGCGTTGCGAAAGCTCGTCCAGACGAGCGGAGCGCTCGACTCCAGGTCGACGAACACCTCGGGCGCACCTTCGCGCAGGTCGAGGGTTCGGATCTCGGCGACCGAAGCCGCCTGAGCCGTGGCCGAGGACTCCTCGGCGGCAGGCGCAGCCTCGACGACCCTCGCCGGCTTGGAGGACGTGCAGGCCCCCACAGCCAGCGCGATCGCCGTCGCTGACGCAAACAGACGCCGCCACCGGTCGCTCTGTCTTCTCGTGACTACATCTCCCATGGCACTCGCCTCCGGGGCTGAAAGCATCGGACCACCCTCACGACTGGGGAGGGTTAAGACTCTTGACCACCTCGCGGAACGGCTTCAAGGCGGTCGGATCCTGAACCTGTTGTTTGAAGATGACCTCATCCTTCTGGATGCCCACGACGTCGCCGTCGAAGAGCTGGTCCCCTTCACGCAGGAGATAACTCTTGTTCGAGGCCTTCACCTGGGCCACGTAACCGCGCGGCGTCCGCCAGATGCCGAGCAGATCGATCTCGTCGATCAGCAGGCCCGGGATGCCTTCCGGACGCGGACCGCGGAACGTGACGTTCTCGGTGCCGACCAGCAGGGACTTGAACGGATCCCGGCGGTTGCCGGGGTCGTAGCTGAAGCCGCCGCCGCCGGAGAGGACTTCCTCCTCCCCTTCGAGGATCTCGTCGATGCCGCCGGTGTCGGGCCCCGGCTGCAACAGCCCGTCCTGCGGCGATGCGGGCGGAGGCGGCGAAGCCGGCGGCGGCGCCTGGGCCAGCGCGGACAGGCCGGAGATCGTCAGCATGGCGACCAGCATGGCGACGACGAATCGGGAAAGCTTCCGGGTCCTCATCACTCCATGCCTCCCCCGGAGCGCTCGCCCGCGGCTGCGGCCTGCAGGGCCGCCGGTCCGGGACCGGCAGGGCCACCCGCGGGGCCTGCCGCCGCCGGCGGAGTGGGCTCGGGCTCCTTGTAGACGAACGTCTTGGCGCTGAAGCTCGCCGCCAAGGTGTGCGTGCCGTTGGTGGCCGGCAGCGCCGTGATGTTCAAGTCCTCGATGTTGATGATCCGCGAGAACCGGCTGATCCGGTCGAAGAAGAGCGCCAGGTTGTGATACCCGCCCTCGACGCTGACCGCGATCGGCCACTCGCTGAAGAACTCCTTGTCCGAGAGCTGGCCCGGCGTGAAGCGGCGCAGGGCGAAATCCCCCTGCTCGGCCAGCGAACGGATGCGGCGCAGGAGATCGGGCGTGTTGCGCCGCGCCGGCAGGATCCGCAGGAGCTTGTCGAGCTCCATCTCGAGCTGCCGAACCTCCTCGCGGAACTTCGGCAGCTCCTGCTTGGCGGCCCGCCCTTCCTGGATCTTGTTCTGCAGGTCCGCGAGCGTCGTCTGGCCGGCCGCGAGCTCATCCCGCATCGGCTGCAGCACGCGCCAGCTCACCGCGCCGAAAATGAGCGCGCCGATCCCCAGTCCGACCGCGAGGCCGATATACCAGGGTTTGCCTTCGAGTCCGGTCTTCACCGCCACCGGGATTCCCTCCTACCCGGAAGTCGCTGCGGCAGCCGGCGACCCAGGCGCTGGGGTCGCTCCGGTCTCCGCCTGCTCCGGCTTGGGCTGAGCAAACGAGTAGTTGAACTCAATGACAAATTTATAGATGTTTCCCGACTGCTCCGAGGCGTCCTTCAGGGTGGGCTCCTCGAACTCCGGGACCTTGTCGAGATTCTCGATGAACGTGGCGACGGCGTTGGTGTTGAACGCCCGGCCTTCGATCACGATCGTGGTCGCGTTCATCGTCGTGCGGTCCAGCCACAGCAGCTCGGGCAGGGCCTTGGACACGTAGTCCATCATCCGCACCGGGCCGCGCTGGTTGGCCTTGAGGTCGTTGATGAGCCCGATCTTGCGTTCGAGCTCCGCCTTCTTGGTCTTGTAGTCCTCGACCTCGCGGATCACCGCACCCAGCGCGTCGACCTCGGACTGCGCCGCGGCGATCTCCTCCTGCTGGTCCGCCACCTGGCCCTTGAGCTGCCACCAGTACATGCCGGAGGCGATCAGGCCGAGGAGCAGGCCGACGATGATCAGGTACTGGCCGATGTCCTTGCCTTCCAGCGGAGCGGCCTTCGCCTTGCGGACGGCGGTGCGCTTGCCTTCACTGAGCAGGTTGATCTTGATCATCGGCTAGTCCCCCACCTTCCGGATGCCGAGCCCGACAGCGACCGCCATCATCGGCGCGATGGACTGCAGCCAGGTGGAGTCGAAGTCGCTTTCCTTGAAGTGGATCTTCTTGAGCGGGTTCATCAGCTCGGTGGGAACCTCGAAGCGCTCCCGGAGCACCTGGAGCAGGTTCGGGGTCAGGGCGCAGCCGCCCGACAGCACCAGCTCGTCGACCGGTCCCTCGGACGAGGTCGCGGAGAAGAAGTCGAACGTCTTCTTGATCTCCGACGCCATCTCGCCCGACACCGTGTCCAGCACCGCGCGGGCGTCGGCCGGCGAGTACCGGTCGACCGGCTCGCCCCGCTTGAGCGTCTCCGCCTGCTGGAACGAGAGGTTGAACTCGCGCTGCAACGACTCCGTGAAGTAGTTGCCGCCCATCGTGATGTCGCGCCAGAACACGTGCTGCCCGCGCGCCAGAATATTGATGTTGGTGACGCTCGCCCCCATGTTGATGAGGGCCACGACCTTGCGCGGGTCGAGGTCGTAGTTGACCTCGTAGGCGTTCTGGACGGCAAAAGCGTCCACGTCCACGATCGTCGGCGTCTTGCCGGTCTGGCTGATCACCGAGACGTAGTCGTTCACCTTGTCGCGCTTGACCGCCACGAGCAGGATGTCCATGTTGTCCCGGCCGGGCTCGCCTTCGGCCAGGACCACGTAGTCCAGGCGCACGTCGTTGATGTCGAAGGGGATGTACTGCTCCGCCTCCCACTGGATCGACTCGGCCAGCTCCTCCTGCGGCATCGCGGGGATCTGGATTCTCTTGATGATGACCGAATGACCGGACAGAGACGTGGCATAGCTCGTGCTTTTGACCTTGGTCTGGTCGTTCAGGCGGTGGATCGCATCCACCACCAGCGACGAGTCCATGATCGAGCCATCCACGATGGCTTCCGGGGAGAGCGGCTCGATCCCAAGGCGCTGCAGGGTGTACTCACCTGCTTTCCGCTCCTTGAGCTCGACGAGTTTCACCCCGGAGCTACCAATGTCCAGACCTACGACACCCTTCTTGGAGCGTGAGAAGAGCACGGCGTTTCAAGCTCCCTTAAAAGTCCAGCTTTCAAGCGTACTTAGCGACGGATACTTAAAGCTTCGCTGCAAGCTAGCAGCAATAGACACGCCTGTCAAGCACCCAGAATGCATCTATGGCTATATCAACCAGTGCAGAAACTTTACACCGCTGCTCGAAAGAACGCAAGTGCCGCCAAGTACCAGGGATTGCTCGGCTTCGCGTCGCGGGAGCATTTCGAGGAATCTTTCCCGGAAAGTCCCGGGGATTGCACAGGCCACCGGACTCTGGTATCTTTCCCTGCCCTTCGGATGAGCATCCCGAAGATCCCCAAGTTAGAGACTCAGGAGACGACCATGGCGAAGCAATGCGAGATCTGCGGCAAGGGTACGGTTTTCGGCCGCAATGTCAGCCACGCGCACAACGTGACCTCGCGCACCTGGGAGCCGAACCTCCAGCGCGTCCGGGCTTTGATCGAAGGCGGCGTTCGCCGGATCCGCGTTTGCACCCGTTGCCTGCGCAGCGGCAAGATCGTGAAAGCCCCCGCACGGAAGTTCGCGCCCGAGGCAGCCGGCGAGAACGCAAAGACCAAGTAGGGGCGGCCTCACGGCCTCCCCACGAGGGCATCTAAGGCAGGCTTCGGCCTGCCTTTTTGCATTTCCGCCGCCTGTAGGGGCAACCCTTGTGGTTGCCCTCCGTCTGCATCCCAATCCCGCAAGAGGGCAACCACAAGGGTTGCCCCTACGTCCGCCCCTCCGCCATCCGGCCGCCGCCGGTCATTCGCCGGTCCACCCTCAGTACCCCTGAGATCGATTTCACCTCGCGGATCAGCTTGTCGAGGTGCTTGCGGTCCTTGAGCTGGCAGACCACGCCGATCGACGCCCGGCCGGTCTCGTGGGCCTCCGCCTCGATCTGCGTGATGTTGCTGCCCACCTTCGTGATGACCTCGGTCAGGCGCGCCAGCATGCCCGGCTGGTCGGCGGTCTCCAGCATCAGCGACACCTGGTAGACCTCGTCCCGCCGCTGGTCCCACTGGACCTCGATCTCCCGGTCCGGGTTGTAGAGCAGGTTGTGGACGTTCGGACAGTCCACCGAATGGACCGACACGCCGCGGCCGCGCGTCACGTAGCCGACGATATCCTCGCCGGGCAGCGGATTGCAGCACTTCGCCAGGAAGGCCAGCATGTCGCCGTGGCCGCGGACGGTGATCGGTCCGGACGTGCCGAACGGCAGGATCTTGTTCACGACCTGCCGGATCTTGCCCGGCTTCTCGACCGGCTCGGCCAGCCTGGCCTCGCCGAGCACCCGGGCCAGGACGTTGCGCGTCTCCGCCTTGCCGAAGCCCAGCCGGCTGTAGAGATCCTCGGCCTTGGACAGCCCCTCTTCCTGGAGGTAGACCCCCAGGGCCGGATCGTCCAGGAACCGGCGGATCGACACGCCATACTTGCGCAGCTCTTTTTCGAGCAGCCGGCGGCCGATCTCCATGGCGTGCTGCTTCTGCTGCGTGCTCAGCCACTGCCGGATCTTGCTCTTGGCGCGCGAGGTGGTGACGAACGCCAGCCAGTCGCGGCTCGGATTCCGGTTCGGGTTGGTGATGATCTCCACCATGTCGCCGTTCTGGAGCCCGGTCCGCAGCGGCACGAGCCGGCCGTTGACCCGCGCCCCGGAGCAGCGATGCCCGAGATCGGTGTGGACCCGGTAGGCGAAATCGAGCGGCGTGGCGTCCCGCGGGAACGCCAGCACGTCGCCCTTGGGCGTGAACACGTAGACCTCGTCCGGGTAGAGATCCACCTTGAGCGTCGTCAGGAAGGTGCGGGCGTCCTGCACCTCCTTCTGCCACTCCAGGAGCTGCCGCAGCCAGAGGATGTTCGGATCCTCGGGCGACTCGGCCTTGCCTTCCTTGTAGCGCCAGTGGGCCGCGATGCCCTCTTCCGCGATCAGGTCCATCTCGCGGGTGCGGATCTGGACCTCGAAGGGCTGGCCGCGCTCCCCCACCACCGTCGTGTGCAGCGACTGGTAGAGGTTCGGCTTGGGCATCGCGATGTAGTCCTTGAACCGGCCGGGGATGGGCCGCCAGTTCTGATGGACCACGCCGAGCGCGGCATAGGTGTCGCGCAGGTTGACCGTGACCACCCGGAACGCGAGGTAGTCGTAGAGCTGGTCGATGTCGACGCCCTGGCGCTGGAGCTTCTGGAAGATCGAGTAGTAGCGCTTGACCCGGAAGCTGATCTCGGCGTCGAGGCCGGCCTCTTCGAGCGTGGCGGAGAGGCGCTCGCGGATGCGCTGGGTGCCCTTCTCCATGGTCTTCATCTGCTCGGAGATCTTCGAGTTGATCTCGCCGAACTGATGCGGCCAGAGGTAGAAGAACGCCAGATCCTCGAGATCGCCCTTGACCTTGGCCATGCCGAGGCGGTGCGCGATGGGCGCGTAGATCTCCAGCGTCTCGCGGGAGATGCGGCGCCGCGCCTCGGGCGAGAGCGGCTCCAGCGTCTGCATGTTGTGCAGGCGGTCGGCGATCTTGACCAGGATCACGCGGATGTCCTTGGCCGAGGCCAGGATCATTTTGCGGAAGGTCTCGGCCTGGGCGTCGTCGCGGCGGACGTACTCGTGGCGGCCGATCTTGGTGACGCCGTCGACGAGCTCCGCGATCTCGGCGCCGAACCGCGTTTCAAGCACCTCGCGGGTGGTGAGAGTGTCCTCCAGCACGTCGTGGAGGAGACCGACCGCCACGCAGGTCTGGTCGAACTTGAGGTCGGCGAGCAGCCAGGCGACGTTGAGGGGATGCATGAGATAGGGCTCGCCGGACCGGCGGGTCTGATTCTGGTGCATCAGCTCGGAGAACTCGTAGACCTCGCGCAGGAACGCCGGGTCGTAGCTCCGCCCATGCGCGGTGAGCGTGGAGAAAATGTCCTCCAGGCGCACGATCCGCGACGCGGGAACGGGCGGGGCAAGCGTACGAGCCATGGGCGTCATGATGCGGCGGAGAGGGAACAGCTCCGGTTCCTTAATTCTAACGCAAAACGCCGGCCGGCTATTGCGGCCGCCCCGGGGCGGCCGGAGGAGATCGGCCAGATCCTCCTCCAGATCAGGGTGATCCCGTCGCGCAAAGCTCCAGAACGAAAACGGCCCGCCTCCGTGAGGAGACGGGCCGTTTCATACTCGTTGGTCCGAAGCTCAGCTCTTGGTGCGGGCGCCCGCTTCCGCGGGCTGGCCGGTGTGCTGGGTGCGGGCCTCGGCCCCGAAGTACCTCTCCCAGAGCAGCGCGAAGGGGCTCGCCACGTAGATGGACGAGTAGGTTCCGACCAGGATGCCGACCAGCATCACGAAGGCGAAGCCCTTGATCACGTCGCCGCCCAGCCAGAGGAGCGCGGCCAGGGCCAGCAGCGTGGAGCCTCCGGTGAGGAGGGTGCGCGAGAGCGTCTGGTTGATGCTCTCGTTCATGATCTCGATCAGCGGCTTGCGGCGGGTCTTCCGCATGTTCTCGCGGATGCGGTCGAAGATGACCACGGTGTCGTTCACCGAGTAGCCGATCAGCGTCAGGAACGCGGCGATGGTCGTGAGGTTGAACTCGTAACCGAACAGCGCGAACAGGCCGAGCGTCACCAGCACGTCGTGAATGCAGGCCATGATGGCCCCCACTCCGAAGCGCAGCTCGAACCGGAACCAGATGTAGATCAGCATACCCAGCAGCGAGAGCGCCACCGCGTAGAAGCCCTGCTTGCGCAGCTCTTCGCCGATCTGCGGCCCCACGTTCTCGACGCCGAGCACGGTGAAGTTGCCCATCGCCGCCTGCTCGCGCAGGGCGGACAGGCCCGCCGGGCTCAGACCGCCGACCCCCGAGACCTCATCCCAGGAGGAGAAGAGACCCGCTTCCTTCC
Organism: Holophagales bacterium; assembly: GCA_031390755.1. Taxonomy (GTDB): domain Bacteria; phylum Acidobacteriota; class Thermoanaerobaculia; order Multivoradales; family UBA5704; genus DATMER01. The sequence continues at coordinate 58,262 of JANMTS010000184.1, read as the reverse complement.
GCTTTTCCAGGATGCCCTCGGCGATCCTGGCGTAGGCGGCCGGAGCGGCCTCGGGCGCCAGGCCGTCCGGATTGCCCTGCGACAGCAGCCCCGTGAGCGCGTCGCTGCCCACACGGTTGATGTCGGGCTTGGCCGCAACGCCGCCGTTCAGGCTCTTGTCGAGCGCGGCGACGGACCTGTCGAGGCTGCCTTCCACCTCGCCCTCGATCAGCCGGGTGCGGACGAGAACCTCGTTCTCCTCCTCCTTGCCGACGCGCTGGATCGAGATCTCCTCGAGGCCCGCCCCGTTCAGGGTGGAGCGCAGCTGGTCGAGATTCGGCTTGTCCTTGAACTGCAGATTGATCTGGGTACCGCCCGCGAAGTCGATGCCGATGTTGAGGTTCCCATGGACGAACACGGAGAAGATGCCGACGCCGACCAGGAGCAGCGACACGACGACCCAGAACTTCCGGTACTTCATGAAATCGATGTTGGTGTTGGTGAGAAACTCCATCGCTTGCTCCTTGCCTCAGATCGACAGCCGCTGGACCCGGCGGCGGGACAGGACGAAGTCGAAAACCCACCGGCTCACGAACACCGCGGTGAACATGGAGGCCAGCAGACCGATCGTCAGGGTGACGGCGAAGCCGCGGATCGGCCCGGTGCCGAACTGGAACAGGAAGGCGGCCGCGATCAGGGTCGTCACGTTGCCGTCGATGATCGAGGACAGGGCCTTCTGGTAACCGAGGTCGATCGCCGAGCGGACGGTCCGGCCGGCTCGAAGCTCTTCCCGGATGCGCTCGAAGATCAGCACGTTGGCGTCCACGGCCATGCCGATGGTGAGGATGATGCCGGCGATGCCGGGCAGGGTGAGCGTCGCGCCGAAGGCCCCGAGACCGCCGAACAGCAGGACGATGTTGAGGGCCAGCGCCAGCGCGGCGTTCAAGCCGCTCAGGTTGTAGATGATGAGCATGTAGAGCACCACGAGGGCCGTGCCCACGAGGCTCGCGAACAGCATCTTCTGGATCGAATCGCGGCCGAGCGACGGACCGACGGTGCGCTCCTCCAGGGTGGTGAGGCCAGCCGGCAGCGCGCCGGACTTGAGGACCGTGGAGAGATCCTGCACCTCCTGCTGGGTGAAGTCGCCCTCGATGATCCCCTCGTCGGAGATGCGGGCGTTGATCACCGGCGCCGACACCACCCGGCCGTCGAGGACGATGGCGAGGCCGCGGCCGATGTTGCTGCCGGTCAGCTCGGAGAAGGCCTTGGAGCCCTGCGGGCTGAGGCTGAAGTGGACGATCGGACGGTTGAACTCGCCGACGCTCGCACGGGCGTTCTTGAGGTCACGGCCGGTGACCGTGCGGCGCTTCTGCACGGTGTAGTACTGCTTGCCGACCAGGCCGCCCGTCTTGTCGCGGACATCGCCGTCGAGGATCTCCAGGTTGTCCGGCACGCGTCCGCCGAGGCCCGCGAGGAGGGCCTCCCGGCTTTCGGAGGCACTGCCCTCGACGATCCGGAACTCCAGGAACGCGGTGCTCTTGATCAGCCGGCGCACGCGGTCCGGATCGTCGACGCCCGGGAGCTGCACGACGATGCGGTAGCCGTCCGTCTCCTGGATGATGGGCTCGGCGACGCCGAACTCGTCGATGCGGTTGCGGATGGTCTGGAGCGCCTGGCTCACCGCGCCGCGCCGCACCAGGTTGGTCTCCGCCGAATTCATCGCGAAGACCAGCCGGCCGTCACCCCGGTCGACGATCTCCCAGCGGCCGTCGCGGCCGGTGTAGTTGCCCTTCTCCGCCGCCGCCGCCAGCTTGTCCGCGCCGTCGGGCGTCAGGCCCGTGACCTCGAACCGGTCGTCGGCGACGCGGCGCGGCTGGCCGGTGACGCCGTCGTCCTTGGCGAGCTGGACCAGACGGTCCATGTCGCCGTCGGTCTCGGCCCGCAGGGCGTCCTCCGTCTGGACCTGGAGAACCAGGTGCATGCCGCCCTGGAGGTCGAGGCCCAGGTTGATCTTCTTGTCCAGCGGTAAGGCGAGCACCACCGCCGTGACGACGGCCGCGAGGATGAAAATCCCGCGCCAGAGCAACGTGCCTTTCATGAATTGTCCCCTTCTTTTGCTTCGAGGCCGGCGATCGCCGACTTGGCGATCTTGATCCTGACATTGTCGGCGATCTTGAGGATGATGGTCTCGGCATCAACCCCCTGGATTTCGCCATAGATTCCGCCATTGGTGATGACTCGGTCCCCTTTCTTCAAGGCTCCCACGAGCTGCTGCAGGGCCTTCTGACGCTTGCGCATCGGGCCGATCAGCAGGAAGTAGAAGATGACCATGACGGCGAGCATGGGCAAAGCGCTCAGCCAAGGGGAAGGTTGTTCGCCGGCCTGGAAGGCCAGAGTGCTCCAGACGGGAGGGATCGAGATCAGGCTCAACATATCAGGGCTCTCCGGCTCTCTCCGGGTTCTTCCGGGTTCGGTTCTCCCGTCCGCGCCGTCCGCGATCCACAGGCGGACCCGCGATCAGGAGCTTGCTTGCTCTTGGGGATCGGAGGTGGCCGGCGGGGGCGGGACGAGCCCGGAAACGGGCTCTTCCGGCAGTCTCTCACCCGTCTCGCCCGCCGAACGGGTGGCGAGCGTCGCCGCCAGATCCTCGTACGTACCGAGCGTGATAGATTGCCGGATGTCCTCCAGGAAGTCAAGGTAATACCGCAGGTTGTGCAGGGTCGCCAGCACCGCCGCCGTCAGCTCTCCGGCCCGGAACAGATGATGCAGAAAGGCTCGCGAGACCCGCGCGCAGGCCGGGCATCCGCACGCCGGATCGACCGGCCGCGGATCGTCGCGGTAGCGCGCGTTCTTGATCTTGACGACGCCCGAGCGGGTGAAGAGAACGCCGTGGCGGGCGTTGCGGGCCGGCAGCACGCAGTCGAAGAGGTCGACGCCCTGGGAGACGGCGTGCAGGATGTCCTTCGGGTAGCCGACGCCCATCAGATAGCGCGGCCGGTCCCCGGGGAGCGCCGGAGCGGTCTCCTCGACCACGGCCCGCCGGTGATGATCCGGCTCGCCGACGCTGACGCCGCCGATGGCGTAGCCGTCGAAGTCGAGCTCGGCGAGCTCCCGGGCCGCCTTCTGGCGCAGGTCCGGGAAGACGCTCCCCTGGACGATCCCGAAAACTCCGCCGCCACCCCGCCGATCCTTGCCGGCCCAGGCCTGCCGGGCGCGCCGCGCCCAGGCGAGCGTCCGCTTCCAGGACGCCTCCGCGACGTCCCGCTCCACCGGCCAGGGCGGGCACTCGTCCAGCACCATGGCGATGTCGACGCCCATCCGCGCCTGGAGGTCGACCACGCCCTCGGGGGTGAACCGGAGCGGCGATCCGTCCAGATGACTGCGGAAGCTGACGCCGTCGTCGTCGACCTTGCGCAGCCCCTCCAGGCTGAACACCTGGAAGCCGCCGCTGTCGGTGAGGATCGGGCCGTTCCAGCCGGTGAAGGCGTGCAGGCCGCCGAGGCGCTCGACGATGTCGACGCCCGGCCGCAGGGCCAGGTGGTAGAGGTTGGAGAGCATCACGGAGGCGCCGGCCGCCTCCAGCTCCTGCGGCGTGACGCCCTTGACCGCGCCCAGGGTGCCGACCGGCATGAACGCCGGCGTCTCCACGACCCCGTGAGGGGTGGTCAGCCGGCCGCGGCGCGCGCGGCTCCCCGGGGCGGAGCCGGGCAGGAGCTGGAAGGAGAGGGACATCGAGCCTTGGATCAAGAAGGACGGAGGGACGGCCTCAGGGCCGGCCCTTGGGTTCCTTCGCGCCCTTCCCGCCGCCCTCGCCGAGGTCGATGACCCGGGTCTGGACTTCCTTGGGGATCTTCAGGCTGAAGCGGTCCGCCGGGATGGGCGTGTTGCGCTTGAGGTTGGTCAGCTCGTACCGGGTGGAGTCGCCGCCGGCCTCCACGTACTCCATGCGCGTGGGGAAGAAGGTCGAGGCGTCGATCCACAGGGTCATGGACTTGAGCCGCTTGGCGATCCGGGCGTACCGCGGCAGCAGCTCCATGCGGTAGGGGTCGCCCTTCTTCTCGGGCATGGAGAGCTTGACGCTGAAGTAGTCGAGGAGGGTCTGGAGGTTGCCGCTGGCGCCCATGTACTTGAGCACCTGGTTGGAGTAGCGCCCCACCTTGACGAGGTCGGCCCGGCGCAGGTCGTGGTACCAGGTGGTCATCTGCTCGCCCTGGATGACGACGGTGATGGGGCTCGGCGCCTGGTACTCCCAGCGCACCTTGTCGGGCGCGGCGTAGGAGAACACGCCCTTGGAGTCCTCGGGCGCGGCGAGCATGGAGCTCTCCTGGTGCTGGACGAAACGGGCTTCCAGGGTCTTGATCTTGGCCTGCTCGATGCGGACGCGGTCGAGGAGGGCCTGAAGGCGCTGGGTGCCGCTCAGGCCGGGGGCGGCCGGATCGGGGATCTTTTCGGCCGCGGAGGCCGGCACCGCCGAAGCGAGCAGGACGAGAGCAAGCAGGACGCTGGCGAGATGCTTCATAGGGGAAAATCGCTTCTCAGGTCGGGGCCCATGCAGGGCCGGTGGTCGTCGGAGGCGAGGGGGCACGGCCCCGCACACGGGAAACAACCATCCTACCGTCAGCGATGTTCCCGTACAAGCGCCCAGACAAGCCGCCCCCTTCGGGACTACTTGAAGCGAAGCTGGGGCAACATCCTGTTGACGCAGTCTGCGTCGAGCTTGAGGAGGCGAGCCATCTTCTTGACGTGGCCGGCCTCAATGTCGGGATTCTCCCGTCTACCGTGTTTCCCGAGTGGCAGCGAGGGGTAGGGCACTCCGTTGTAGGTGACGAGGTGGTTGTGCTCCCGGGCCTTGCGGGTATGCCCCGGAGCACAACGATCGAGCATCGCCCAGATCTCTTTGAGCGGGATCAGACCGAAGGAGGTCAAGCGGCGAGCTCAGCTTCGTCCAGCGCGTTGAACGCGGGCACGGCGCGCTCCAGCAACTCCACCTTCAACTCGATTCTCGACTCCGCCTTCCGCTTGGACAACCAGTCTGCGTCCACGCGCCCCTGCCTCACCTCGGCCACCGCCGCTTCCCACTCTGCGGCGGTAGCTTCATCTTCGAGGGAGAAGAACTGCTCGACTTGCGCTTTGAAGTCTTCGAAGCGTTCAGCTTCGGCTGCGATGTCGAACAGGACGGAGGTATAGATCTGGCGGAACTCGGCCTGCGCCTCTCCCGGAGTGGCACCGCCGGCGGCGATGGCCCCCGGTTTCACCCCGTACATCCAGAAGCCGTCTCCTTCGTCCACTAGAAGAGCCCGGCCACTCAGAGATACGCGAGCGAAGAACCCATTGCCCGCGAGGAGGTGGCTGAGCCCGTAGAGCAGCGGGTAGTGCGTCATGGTTCCATTGTTGGGCGTCCCAACGAGACTGTCAAGGTCGACTCGGGGCGGCCGACGTTGACAGCCCCGGCCCCGGGTGTTACGTTCACCGCCCTCTAAATGACTGGGTGGAGTCTTCGTCATGCCTGAAATCAAGCTGGGAAATAAATTCGACTGCTATAGCTGCGGAACCAAGTTCTACGACCTTGGGAAATCCGATCCGGTCTGCCCCAAGTGCAGCGCGAACCAGAAGGACGCGAACCAGGGCGACAACGCCCAGGCGAGCCAGGCCTCACGCCGCAAGCGCAAGGTGGACGTACCCAAGGCCGTGGACCTGGACGACGAGGAGGCGCCGATGGATATCGGCGACGAGGAGATGGTCGGTCCCGTCGGCCTCGAGGAGGCGGATCTCGACGACGAGGAAGAGGAAGAGGAAGAGGACTTCGACGAGGCCTGATCCCCGGCTCTCCCGGGAAAGGCCGATCGCCCTGGCGCTCGGCGGGAACGTCCCCGGACCCTGGGGGCCCGTCGAGCGCACCCTGGCCGAGGCGCTGCGCCGTCTCGGCCTCCTCTTCCGAGGCCTGCGGGCCGCGTCCCTCTACCGCACCGCCGCCGTCGGCCTCTCTTCCCAACCCGACTATCTCAATACGGTCGCGCTGGCTAGGACCGACCTCGATCCCGAGGCGGTGATGGCGCTCGCCAAGGCGCTGGAGCTGGAGGCGGGCCGCCGCCGCACCGTTCGCTTTGGCCCGCGGCCCCTGGACGTGGACCTTCTCCTCTGGGACGACCTGGTCCTGGACCGGCCCGAGTTGATCCTCCCCCATCCCCGCCTGCGCGAGCGCCGCTTCGTGCTGGAGCCGCTCGCCGAGATCGCTCCGGACCTGAGAATCCCTCCGGACGGCGCCCGGGTCGCGGATCTGCTGGCGGCCCTGCCTTCGGGACAGGATGTCGTCCGCGTAACGCCCCTGGGACCAGACGCGATCTCGTCACAAAGAAGCCCACGTCGTCACAAATAAAATTACTTTGGTTTTGGACAAGCTTATGTCGCCACAGATAAGACTATTTCGTCACAAATAAGACTAGATTGTAACAGATAAGCTTATTTCGACACAAACAAGGTTATTTCGTTACAACCTAAGCTTGCCTGAGGCGAGACAACGTTCTCTTGCTTCAAATAAGCTTATTCCGTGACGACATAAGCTTATCCGTGACGAGACAGACTTGTTTGTGACGAAATAAGCTTATCCTCGCCGGGATAACCTTATCTGTGACGACATATCCGTCTTTGTGACGACCCTCTAGACCGGGTCACCGTGCACGAAGACCTTCGAACGCGGCAGCTCGCGCTCAATGGCCCGCAACACCTCGACCATGAGGTCGTGGGCCTCGGGAAAGGACGTGGCGCGCGGGATCTCCAGGTGAAGCTCGATGAAGCGCTGGCCGCCGCCGCGGCGGGTCTTCAGGTCGTGCATGCCGACCACCCCGCGGTCTCGGAAGGAGCCCACGACCGCGCGGATGCTCTCTAGCTCGTCCTCCGGAAGCCCACGGTCGGAGAGCACGCCGAGCGATTCCAGGACCAGCGTGCCCGCCGTGCGCAGGACGTAGAACGCGACGCCCAGGGCCACCAGCGGGTCGGCAGGCGCCCAGCCGGTGACGGCGATCACGATCAGGGCGAGCGCGGCGGCGCCGTTGACCCAGAGGTCGGAGGCGTAGTGGAGGCTGTCGGCCTCCAGAGCGGGGCTGTTCGCGGCCTTCGCCGCATTCTTCAAATGCCGGGCCACGAGCCAGCTCACCGCGAGCGAGACCGCCAGAACGGCGACGCCGACCCAGCTCTCGCGCGGCGCCTCGCCCGAGCGCAGCCGGCCCACGGCCGAGACCATGAGAGCGGCCGAGCCCAGGGCGAGGACGAGTCCCTGCCCCAGGGCCGCGAGGTTCTCGAACTTGCCGTGGCCGTAGGCGTGGTCGTCGTCGGGCGGCGCGGCGGCGCGGCGCAGCACCACCCAGTTGGCGGCGGAGACGAAGACGTCGATGAGCGAATCGAGCGCGGCCGAGCCCAGAGAGAGAGAGCCGGTCATCCAGGCCCCGGCTCCCTTGAGAGCGACCAGGAACGCCGCGGCGGCGATGGCGAGCTTCGGAGCGTCGGCGGCCCTGCGGGCGTCCTGATCCCTGGGGGAGCCCTCGGGCCGGATCATTTCCCGCCGGAGCCCAGCAGGCGGCGGGCCTCGGCGAGCGCCCGCTCGTCCTCCACCACCCGCGCGGGGTCCGGCTTCTTCTGCAGAACCTTGCGGAGGATCTCCCTCCCCTCGGCCTTCTTTTCAGGGAAGTGCTGGAGGAGGGCGTCCGCCAGATAGACCTGGTTGAACAGATCCTCGGGAGCCAGCGCTACGGCGCGGCGCAGATGGGAGACCGCGGCGTCGCGGTCCACCCAGCCGGTGATGAAGGGGACCTTGGGGGCCAGCGTGTGCAGCCGGCCGAGGAGGCGGCGGGCGGCGGCGCGGTCGTAGCGCTCGTCCAGAGCCAGGGCGATCTCGCCGTAACGGCGGACCTTGTCGCCGACCCCTTCGCGGGCGGCGGCGAGACGGCCGTAGGCATCGCCCCAGAGGCCCCAGTGGATCGCGCCCCAGAGGAAGATCGGCTCCGCCTCGGGAATGCCCGCCACGAGCCTGGCCGCCTGGGCCGGCGGCAGCTCGTCCAGCTTCTTCCGCCCGCCCACCCGCCGGCCGAGCTGATCGAGAGCCGCCGAGAGCACCGCCTGACCGCGGGCGAAGACCCGCTGCCGCTGCTCGCGGTCCTGGACGGGAACCGCGTAGTCGCCCTTGTAGTGCAGGGCGCGCAGGAGCTTCCAGTAGGCCTCGAGGCGGTCGGGCTGGTCCTTGATGGCGCGCTCGTAGGCGGCGATGGCCTGGGCGATCGGGGCGGTGGGGCCGGCCTGGGCGCGGTCGCCCTGGTGGCCGTCGGCGCGGCGGGCCCAGGCAGTATCACCAGCGGTGATCGCATCGGCCGCATCGGCCGCACCGGCCGCACCGGTCTGCGCCCGGAGCGGCACGCCGGCAAGCAGCAGGACGAACGGCAGAAGGACGCGGGAGAAGCGCATGTTCGGCATTCTGCCATGTATCATCTCCCCCATGGCCGACGAACGCGATCCGGTCACCCGTCTGCCGCTCTTCCCCCTCGCGGACGTGGTGCATTTCCCGCGCACCGAGCTCAAGCTCCTCATCGAGGAGCGCCGCTACCTGCGCATGATCAAGGATCTGATGGAGGGGGACGAGGACGAGACCCGCTGGATCGGCGTCGTGCTGCTCAAGCCCGGCTGGGCCCAGGAGTACGAAGGCCGGCCCGCCGTCTTCCCCGAGGGGACCGCCGGCCGCCTCCTGGAGGTGGAGCCGCTTCCGGACGGGCGGGCCAACATCCTGCTGCGCGGCGATTTCCGCTTCGAGCTGGAGCGCGAGGTCGCGGGCGACGCCCCCTACCGCCAGGCCGTGGTCCGGCCGGTCGAGGAGCCCTGGCTGAACGAGCGGGACGCCGGCATCCAGGCGCTGCGCCGCGGCGTCTCCGAGCTGCTGCGCAGCATCGCGGACGCGACCGGCGAGCGCTTCCCGCTGAGCGCCGAGGAAATCGACGAGCTCACCGGCCACTGCGACTTCGAGGAGATGGTCAACCGCGTCTCGGCAGGTCTCGATCTGCCTCCCCTGCGCAAGCTGAAGCTGCTGCAGCAGGCCCTGCCGGAGCGGGGACTGTCGCTCCTTTCGATCCTGCGCCACCGGCAGCAGGTCTTCGAGATGCTCCAGCCCTGGCGGCACCTCGCCGGCGGCCACGAGAGTAATTGATCCCCTGGTCCCCTGAAAACCGCGTGCTGTCGATCCGCGACCCCGTCCACGGCTTCATCCGCGCCGACGCGCTGGAGGCCGCGCTGATCAACAGCCGGCCCGTGCAGCGGCTGCGCTTCGTCCACCAGCTCGGCTTCACCTTCCTGGTCTTCCCGGGGGCCGAGCACAGCCGCTTCAGCCACGTGGTGGGAGCCATGCACCTGGCCGGCCGCCTCTACGACGCGCTGTGCTCGAAGGCCGACGGGCTGCTGCCGTCGAGCCCCCGCAGCCGCGAGCGGCGGCTGGTGCGCGCGGCCGCCGTGCTCCACGACATCGGCCACGCGCCGTTCAGCCACTCGGCCGAGGAGCTGTTCGAGGGCGGGATCGACCACGAGGAGATGACCCGCCGGCTCCTCGCGACGCCGGAGATCGAGGCCATCTTCGCGCAGCACGGCGACGGCCTCACCCCGGAGGACGTGACGCGGCTACTGCGCCGGGAGGGCGGCCCGACCGAGCGGCTGCTCGCGCAGGTCATCTCCGGCGAGCTCGACGTCGACAAGATGGACTACCTGCTGCGCGACAGCCTCTACTGCGGCGTGCGCTACGGCACCTACGACCTGGAGCGGCTGCTCGACACCGTGATGCCGCTGGCCGATCCGGTGACCGGCGAGTGGGGGATCGGCGTCGAGGAGGGCGGCGTCCATGCCCTCGAGGCCCTGGTCATGGCCCGCTACTACATGTTCACCCAGGTCTATTTCAACGTCACCGGCAAGGCCCTGGAGCTCCACCTGAACGAGTGGATGAAGGAGACCGGAACCCAATGGGCCGCGGAGCCGGAGGCGTTCCTCGCCCAGGACGACGTCTCCGTGTGGACCGCGATGCGCGGCTCGGACAGCCGGCACGCCCGCGCCGTCGTGGAGCGCGTGCACTTCCCCGTCGCCTTCGAGACCCGGGAGCACCTCACCCGCGAGGAGAAGATCCGGTTCGAGACCCTCCTCCCCGGCCTCGCCGAGCGCTTCGGCGCCGGCAGCATCCTGCTCTCCAACTCGGCCAAGGACCCTCACCGCATGGGCCGCAGCCGCGTGCTCGTCCGCCTCTGGGACGGCAGCCTGGAGACCATGGAAAGGACCAGCCAGTTCATCCGCCATCTGTCGCGGATCGACCGCTACCGGGTCTACACCCCCCCTCCATTGCGCGACGCCGTGGCCGGCGCCCTGCACGAGCTGTGGGGTTCTCCTGGAAACTGAATCCAAAAAATCGAACGAAAACCGGATTTATGGATCCTCAGCTCCAGGCCCCGCCCTACCCTGTTTTCCAATCCACTGAAAACAAACGACTCCCTCCGGAGTTGACAGCGGTACGACAACGGCATGACAATTGCCTTCCTGCCGTTCGTAACTATGTTGAGGGGGCGCTCCCAGAAGAGCGCCTGGATGGGTGTGGACCGGAGCCTCCGGCCTCATCGATTTGGATCATGTCCAGAACAGCCCCTTGTCCAAGGGGCATGGACGAAAGGAGTCTTTGAATGAGAGTCAGGACCTTCCTTCTGAGCCTCGGATGTGCCTTGCTCCTGGCGCTTCCGGTGCTCTCCCAGGGCCTCCCCACCGGCGTGCTGTCCGGCCGGGTGACGGCCGCGGACGGATCGGCGCTGCCGGGCGTCCTGGTGACGGTGTCGTCGCCGAGCCTGCAGGGTGCCCGTACCGCTACGTCCAGCGAGAACGGCGACTACAACATTCCGCTGCTGCCGCCGGGCGAGTACAACGTGACCTTCGAGATCGAAGGATTCCTGGCGCCTGAGCGGACGCTCAAGGTGTCCGCCGCCCAGACCCTCCGTCTCGACGCCGAGATGGCGCAGGCGTCGGTCAGCGAGGAGATCGTGGTCACCGGCACCTACGAGACCATCTCCACCACGCCGCAGGCGGCGACGACCTACGAGAAGCAGTTCGTCGAGTCGCTGCCGGTCGAGCGCAACCTGCGCGACACCGTGCTCCTGTCGCCCGGCGTGGCGGCGAGCGGCGCGGGCGCCCCCCAGGCCCGCGGCATCAGCATCGCCGGCGCGCAGTCGTACGAGAGCCTGTTCCTGGTCAACGGCGTGGTCGTCAACGAGAACCTGCGCGGCCAGCCGCTGGCGCTGTTCATCGAGGACGCCATCGAGGAGACCACGACCTCGGTGTCCGGCATCTCGGCCGAGTACGGCCGGTTCTCGGGCGGCGTCGTCAACACGATCACGAAGTCGGGCGGCAACGAGCTGCACGGCTCCTTCCGCGACAGCTTGACCAACGACGACTGGATCTCCGAGACCCCGCTGTTCAAGCGGACCAACGTCATCGACAAGATCAACAACCGGTACGAGGCCACCCTGGGCGGCTGGCTCATGAAGGACCGCATCTGGTACTTCGCCGCGGCCCGCGACTTCGAATCCGTGCTCACCAACCAGACGGTCAAGACCGCCGTCTCCTACCCGAAGGGCACGGAGCAGCAGCGCTTCGAGGGCAAGCTGACCCTGTCGCCGTTCCAGGGCCACCGGCTCGTCGGCTCCTACATCAAGCTCGACGAGGAGGATCTGGGCAACAGCTTCGGCAACATCCTCGACCTGCGCAGCCTGAACGACCGTTCGCTGCCGCAGGAGCTGACCGCCTTCAACTACACCGGCGTGCTGACGGAGAACTTCTTCGTCGAGGCGCAGTACTCCGAGCGCAAGTTCACCTTCGAGAACTCGGGCTCCAAGTTCACCGACCGGATCAACGGAACGCTGCTGGTCGACGCCCTCACCGGCGAGCGCTGGTGGAGCCCGACCTTCTGCGGCGTCTGCCGTCCCGAGAAGCGCGACAACGAGAACATCCTGGCCAAGGGCTCCTGGTTCTACTCCTCCGAGGGCCTCGGCTCGCACGACCTGTCGTTCGGCTATGACACGTTCGACGACATCCGCATCTCCGACAACCACCAGTCGGGCAGCGACTTCCGCATCCTCATCACCAACACGATCATCCGCAACGGCAACCTGTTTCCGCAGCTCATCAGCGGCAACACGGGCACGTACATCCAGTACAACCCGATCCTCCAGTCCAGCCTGGGCACGAGCTTCAAGACGGAATCGCTGTTCCTGAACGACCGTTGGCGGCTCAACGACAACCTGAGCTTCAACCTCGGCGTCCGCTACGACAAGAACGACGGCGCTGACGCTTCGGGCAACAAGGTGGCCAAGGACAGCCGCATCAGCCCCCGCCTCGGCGCCGCCTGGGATCCGAAGGGCGACGGGGACTGGGTGTTCAATGCCAGCTACGGCCAGTACGTCTCGGCCGTCGCCAGCACGCAGGCCAACGGTCAGGCGGCGGGCGGCAACCCCGCCACGATCCAGTACTTCTACCGCGGTCCGTCCATCAACGCCGACCCCAACGCGGCCAACCTGATTGGCGCCGAAGCGGCTCTGCAGACCATCTTCGCCTGGTTCGACTCGCAGGGCGGCGTGAACAACACCAGCAACATCCGCGGGATCGACATCCCGGGTGGCACCACGCTGATCCGCGGCTCGCTGAACTCGCCGTACTCCGACGAGATCGCGATCGGCACCAGCAAGCGGGTCGGCAGCCGCGGCCTGTTCCGCGCCGACCTCGTGCACCGCGAGGGTCACGACTACTACATCAACCGCACCGACCGGGGCACCGGCACCGTGAGGACGGGGACCGGCGGCCTGGCCGACCTGACCCTCATCCAGAACGACGAGTCGATCCTCGAGCGCGTCTATGACGGCCTCCACACCCAGTTCCAGTTCCGGCCGACCGACAACCTGAGCCTCGGCGGCAACTGGACCTGGTCCAGCATCCGCGGCAACTACGACGGTGAGACCACGGCCAACGGCCCGGTCGCCTCCGCCGACGCCCAGTACCCCGAGTACAAGCAGGCCCAGTGGAACAACCCGCGCGGCGCCCTGGCGAACGACCAGCCGCACCGCATCCGGGCTTGGGCGGTCTTCGATATCTTCGACTCCGGCCGCAACAGCCTGAACGTCGGCATCCTCCAGAACTACGCTTCCGGCCTGCCCTACGGCGCCGCCGGCCGCGTCGACTCCCGGCCCTATGTCACGAACCCGGGCTACGCGCTGCCGCCGTCCACGGTCACCTACTACTACACCGCCCGTGACGCGTACCGCACGGACGACCTGACCTCGACCGACCTGACCCTGAACTATTCCTTCACCTGGCAGACCCTGGGCAAGGACGTCGAGATCTTCCTTCAGCCGGAAGTGCTGAACCTCTTCGACGAGCACGGCGTGACCAACGTCAACGTCGCGGTGCTCGACGCCACCCGCACCACCACGCTCCAGCGGTTCAACCCCTTCACCGGCCAGCCGGTCGAGGGTGTCCACTGGACGAAGAGCGCGACCTTCGGCAAGCCCCAGACGAAGGACGACTACCAGGCCCCGCGGACCTTCCGGTTCTCGGTCGGCTTCCGGTTCTAGTCGGTTCTCAGCTGAAAAAGCAGGAAGGGCCCCGGTTTTCCGGGGCCCTTTTTGTTTGATCCCATTCTCCCCTCCCCGACCCTCCCCTCGCGCGGCGAGGGGAGGGCGCCACCACCCTGCCGGTCGATGTCGCCCTTCTCCCAGGACGGAGCGATCCTTCTTTCTCCCTCTCCCCCGGCACGGGGGAGAGGGCCGGGGAGAGGGGGGATGGGATCAACCCTGGGCGACTTCGGCGAGGCGGGCGAGCGCATCCCGCCAGCGGCGGCGGTAGTCTTCCCAGATGGTGAGGCCTCGCGAGAGAGGCAGCCGCTGGAATCCGTCCTGCATCACGTCGACCTCGCTCCCTCCTGAAGGCATAGCGTGAATCCGCAGGGTCACCCGCGTCGCCGCCGACCAGCCGGAGTCCAGCTTCTCCAAGGAAAGAATGCGGTGCGAAGGCGGGCCGGACTCCAGAACCCGGATCCGTTCCCTTCCCTCGGGGCCGATCAGCCGGATCTCCTCTCCCTCCACCTCGACCCGATCGGCGAGCCAGCTCGACAGCCGTTCCGGCTCGGTGAGCCAGAGCCACGCCTCGCCGGGCGAAACCGGCAGAGCTTGCCGGCGCCGGAGCTGGACCCCCGGAATGTCCCCCTGGCGAATCGCTTCCGTCATCGGATCAGTCCTTGAAAAGATGGCGCAACGCCGACTCCAGGTCCGGGTAGCGGAACGTGTAGCCCAGCTCGAGCAGCCGGGACGGCAGGACGCGCTGGCTGTCGAGCACGACCTCGGCCATCTCTCCGAGCAGGATCTTGAAGAACGGCGCGGGCACGCCGAGCCCCAGCGCCTGCAGCGGATTCAGCCGGCGCAGCACCTTGGAGAGCACGTCGCCGAGCTCGCGGTTGGTCACGGGCTTCGGAGCGGTGAGGTTGAACGGGCCGCGGGCCTCCTCGCGGTCGAGCAGGAAGCGGATGGCCCCGACCTCGTCGTCGAGATGAATCCAGGGCATCCACTGCCGTCCGTTGCCGAGCGGGGCGCCGCTCATCAGCTTGAACGGCAGGGCCATGCGCGGCAACGCTCCTCCGTCCCGCGCGAGGACGACCCCGGTGCGCAGGAGAGCCCGGCGCACGCCCATCGTTTCCACGTCCGCGGTCGAGGCCTCCCAGGCGGCCGTCAGGTCGGCGAGGAACCCCTGTCCGGGTGCATGTCCTTCGAGGATCTCCTGGTCGCCCTGCGAGCCGTAGTAGCCCACCGCCGAGGACTGGAGCAGAACCTTCGGCTTGACCGCAGCGTTGCGGATGGCCTCCACGACCGCCTTGCCGGATTGCAGCCGGCTGTCCCGGATGCGGCGCTTGCGGTCGTCCGTCCACCGGCCGGCGGCGATGCTCTCGCCGGCCAGGTGGACGATGGCAGTATCGGCCGTATCGCCAGCACCGCCGTCGAGCAGCCGGTCCCAGCCCTTCCCGCTCACGCCGTCCCAGCCCTCGGCACGCACGCCGGGAGGAAGCGGTCCCACCTTCCCGGGGCTCCGCGTCAGCACGACCGTGTCGACACCCGCCGCTCCCAGCTGCCTGGCGAGGGCGCTTCCAATGAGCCCCGTACCGCCGGTGATCACGACTCGCATTTCGGTTCTCCTAGACGCTTGCCAGCTCCTCTTCAAGCAGCTGGCGCTGGTGAAGGTCCGCGTACAGGCCGCCGGCCCCGGTGAGCTGGTCGTGGGTTCCGCGCTCGACGATCCGCCCGTCGTCCAGGACGAGGATGACGTCGGCGTCCTTGACGGTCGAGACCCGGTGGGAGACGAGGAAGACCGTGCGGCCCTGGAAGACCTTGCGCAGGTTGCGCAGGATCTTCTCCTCGGTCTGGGTGTCGACCGCGGAGAGGCAGTCGTCCAGGAGCAGGATGCGGGGATTGCGGAGCACGGCCCGGGCCAGCGCCACGCGCTGCTTCTGGCCGCCGGAGAGCGTGATGCCCCGCTCGCCCACCACGGTGTCGAGGCCCTGGGGGAACATCCCGAGGTCCGATTCCAGCCCGGCGACGCGGGCGGCTTCCTGAACGTCTTCCAGAGACGCGTCCGGCCGGCCGAGCGCGATGTTCTCGCGGATCGTGGAGGAGAACAGGAACGTCTCCTGCGGCACCATGCCGATGGCCGAGCGCAGGCGCGCCAGCGGGACGTGCCGGACGTCGCCGCCGTCCACGAAGAGGCTTCCCGGCGGCGGATCGAACAGCCGCGGGATCAGCGAGAGGAAGGTGCTCTTCCCCGAGCCGGTCCGCCCCACGAGGGCCACGGTCTGCCCGGCCGGCGCCTGGACGTCGATGTCCCGCAGGACGGCTGGAAGCGGCTTGCCGCCGGTACCGTCGGTGCCATAGGAGAAGGTCAGGTGGTCGAAGCGTACGGCCCCCCGAATTTCACCAGGGACGCGACCGGAATCCGCCAGCGGCGCTTCGTCGCGGATCGCGGCGGGCTGGTCCAGGATGGCCTGGATGCGCGCGAGCGACGCCGTGCCGCGCTGGGCCAGGTTGATCACCCAGCCGATGGCGATCATCGGCCAGACCAGCTTGGACAGGAAGAAGTTGAACGTCACGAACTCGCCCACCGTGATGGTCCGGCGGAGGACGAGATTGCCGCCGTACCAGAGCACAGCCACGAAACCCAGGCCGATCAGCCCCTGGAGGATCGGATGGAAGGCCACGGTCCAGCCGATCAGGCGGCGGTTGCCTTCGAGGTACGCCCGATTGATGCGCTCGAACTCGGCCATCTCCCGCTCTTCCTGGGCGTAGGCGCGCACGACCCGCACGCCGGCCAGGCTCTCCTGGACCCGGGCCGAGATGTCGGAGAACTTCTCCTGCACCCCGGTGAACAGGTGGTGGATGCGCGAGCCGAAGATCTGGGTCGCCCCGGCCACCAGCGGCATGGTGCAGAGAGCGAGCAGGGTCAGACCGCCGTGGATGCGCGACATGAAGAACAGAGCGCCGGCCCCGGCGAAGATCGTGTTGCTGCCGTACATGATCGCCGGCCCGCAGAGCATGCGGACGGCCTGGAGGTCGTTCGTGGCCCGGGCCATCAGGTCGCCCGTGGGATGGTCGTGGAAGAAGCCGGGCGGCTGACTCTCCAAATGCTCGAAGTACCGGTTGCGGATCTCGAGCTCGATGTCCCGGCTCAGCCCCACCAGGATCATCCGCTGCAGGTAGAGGAAGTAGCCCTGGACGATCGCGACGCCCACGATGAGGGCACCATATTCGAGCAGCGTCCGCGAGGTGACGGACTCGCGCAGCGAGTCGATCGCGCGGCCGACCAGGAGCGGATTGATCATGCCCACGGCCACGGAGGCCAGAATCGCGAGCAGGCCGAGAACGAGCCTGCGGCGGTGATTGCGGAGATAGGGCCAGAGGTAGGCGAGGCGCTTCAGCACACGGGGAGGATATCAGGGGTTTTGCCAAGGGGCCCCTCGATGCGGTATGTCTATCGGAGGGAGGGGAGACATGCCGACGCTCAAGCTGCTGCTCGTCCGTCACGCCATCGCCGAAGAGAAAGAGGACTTTGCCCTCACCGGCAAGGACGACCGCCTGCGTCCGCTGACCGCCGAGGGCCGCAAGAAGATGAAGCAGAACGCCCGCGGCCTTCGTGAGCTGGTGCCGGACATCGACCTGCTCGCCACCAGCCCCCTGACCCGGGCCGCCCAGACCGCGGCGATCCTCGACTCGGTCTACGGCGGCCTGCGCGAGGTCGAAATCGCCGAGCTCGAGCCCGATGCCGAGCCGGACGCCTTCCTGCGCTGGCTGCGCCGCCAGAAGGCGGGCACGGTGGCCGCCGTCGGCCACGAGCCCGGCATGAGCCTCCTTCTCGCCCGGCTTCTGACGGGGGCCGATCGCAAGCTCTTCGCCTTCCGCAAGGGAGGCGCCTGCCTGCTGGAGCTTCCCGGCGGCCGGCGCACCCCCTCTGGCACCGGCGGAACGGCCGGAATGGCCGGAACGGGCACGCTGCTCTGGGCTCTCACCCCGAGCCAGCTCCGGGGGTTGGCGGAATGATGGACTCCTCTCCCCCGCTGCTCGACCGTTCGCCGGAGGAAGGCGTCCGCCGGATCGCCCTCGGCCATCTGGATCAGGCCGCCGCCGCGTTCCCCCGGCTCGCCGACCCCGCGGACTCCGAGGCCCTGCACGACTTCCGGGTCGCCCTCCGGCGTCTGCGGAGCTGCCTGCGGTCCTACGGCTCCTGGCTGGAGGAGAGCCTGCCGAAGAAGCTCCGGCGGCGGCTCAAGGAGCTTGCCGCCGCCACCGGGCCGGGCCGGGACACCGAGGTCCAGATCGAGTGGCTGCGCGGACGGTCTCCCCAGCTGGGCTCCCATCAGCGGCCCGGTCTCGCCTGGCTCCTGTCTTACCTGGAAGAGCGGATGCGGAAGGCCAACGAGGAGATGGCCGGGCACATCCCTGATGAATTCCCCCGCCTGGAGGCGGCACTGCGGAAACGCCTCTCCAGCTATCAGACGGAGGTGCGGCTGGACTCCACGGAGCCCCCGGCCACCCTTGGGAAGGCTACGGCGGGAATCCTGCGCGACCTGGCCGCGGAGCTCGCCAGGCACCTCTCCGGCGTCGATGGTCCCGGTGACGAGGAGGAGTGCCACGAGGCGCGGATCTGCGCCAAGCGGCTGCGCTACCTGTTGGAGCCGTTCACCGGGGAGCTGCCGGAGGCGGCTTCGGTCGCAAAGCACATGAAAGGTCTTCAGGAGATCCTGGGCGAGCTTCACGACGCCCACGTCCTGGAGCTGGGGCTTGCCGCTTCCGTGGAGGCGGCCGCCGCCGAGCGCGCCCGTCACCTGATGGACGCTACGCTTTCCAGCACCCTGATCGCGCGCCGCCGGACCCCGGAGCCCGGAATCCTCGCCGTCGCGAAGGTCAACCGGACCCGCCGCGACCGCCTGTTCGACGATCTTGAATCCGACTGGCTGAACAGCCGGTCGAAAGGGTTCTTTCAAGAGGTGGCGGCGCTGGCGGACCGGATCGACCTGACAGGGGATGCCCCGGCTACGGTGCCAGATTGACCGTCTGCCCGCCGTCCACCACCAGCACCGAGCCGGTCGTGAAGGCCGACGCCTTGCTCGCCAGATAGAGGACGGCGCCGGTCAGGTCGCCGACCTCGCCGATCCTCCCCTGGGGGATCGAAGCCAGGGCGCGGCGGCTCGCCTCGGGCGACGACCAGAGCACCTCGCTGAACTTCGTGCGGATCAGCCCGGGCGCGATGGCGTTGACCCGGATGTTGTCTCCGGCCAGCTCCACGGCGAGCGTCTTCGTCAGCATGATGACCGCGGCCTTGGTCACACCGTAGACTCCGAGCCCGGAGTGCGGGTAGACGCCCGCGACCGAGGCCACGTTCACGATCCGGCCGCCGCCCCGCTCGCGCATCTGCGGGACGCAGGCCTGGATCAGGCTCACGTAGCCCTTGACGTTGACCTCGAAGGTCTTGTCCCAGTGCGCCTCGCCGGCTTCCAGGAGAGGACCGAAATGAGGGCTGGTCGCGGCGTTGTTGACCAGGATGTCCGTGCCGCCCCAGGTTTCGCGGACGCGCGCGGCGAGCGCCTCCACGTCCTCCTTGCGGCCGGTGTGGCAGGCCATGGCGAAGGCCTCCCCGCCCGCGGCGACGATCGCGTCGGCCGTGGGCTGGACGCCCTCGATCTTGCGGCTCGCCACCGCGACCCTGGCGCCGGCCGCCGCCAGGGCGAGCGCGACGGCCTCGCCGATGCCCCGGGATGCGCCGGTCACCACCGCGACCTGCCCGGACAGGTCGAAGGGATTCGAAGAGGTCGTTTCCATGTCAGGCACGATATCCTAACGCCCGCTGAACGGCGGACTCCCATGCGGAAAATTTACTTCGTCAAGTACTACGACAAAGGGTCCACGGTCATGGGCGCGGACCAGGTCAGCGAGGCCCTGCGCGAGAAGGGCGTCGACGCCCGTTCCGTCTACCCGCAAGATCTAAAAGCTGTCCGCGATTCGATCCTGGTCTTCATCAAGACCTCGAAGCTTCCCGACCTGCTCGGCGCCCGGATGCGCGGCAACAAGCTGGTGCTGGACGTCCAGGACACCGCCGTCTTCAAGCGCTGGATCAAGAACCGCTGGCTCTACCACGGCGTCATCTTCAAGAACCGGCGCCAGCTCGACGACTTCTCGGTCAGCGGGGCGCTCAACCGGGTGATCTACCATCAGTGGGATCCGCGCTACGTGCCGAACACGGTGGAGGCCTCCGACTTCAGGATGGCCTACCTCGGGCTGTCGCGCTCCCTCTCGCTCTGGGGCCAGCTTCCGGGCGTGGACTACTTCGACGGCGACTACTTCCGCCGCGCCCTGGACTACAACTGCCATCTGTCCGTGCGGGAGCCTGGCAAGGAGCTCCTCTACAAGCCGAACTGCAAGGTCTCCACGGCGGCGGCCTGCCTGGCCAACCTCGTCACCACGCGCGACGAGAGCACGCTGGAGCTGCTCGGGCCGGACTATCCCTACTACGCCGAGCCCGAGACGGCCAGCCTGATCGCGGCCATCGACAAGGCCCGGACCACCCTGGGCGGCCCGGAGTGGAACCGGGGGCTGGACCGGATGAAGGAGGTCCGGGAGCGGACGTCCATGCCGCGGATCGCGGACGATTACCTGAAGTTCTTCGCCGATCTGGGATGAGCGAGCGTCCTGATATGCTTCCCGACCCTTAGGAGGACGAAACGATGGCTGTCGAGATCACGGGCAAGTATGTCGGGAAGCTGACCTGCGAGATGACGCACGGCCCGTCGGGAGCGGTGCTCAGGACGGTGCCGCCGGTGGACAACCAGGGGGACGGCAGCTCGTTCTCCCCCACGGATCTGGTGGCCACGGCGCTGGCCGCCTGCATGATGACCCTGATCTCGATCGTCGGCGAGCGGGACGGGGTCGATCTGTCGGGCCTGTCCGTCCACGTCGAGAAGCACATGTCGGGCAGCCCCCGGCGGATCGGCAACCTCCCCACGCGCATCAACATGCCCGCCGGCCTCACTCCGCCGCAGCGCAAGAAGCTGGAGAACGCCGCCCTGACCTGCCCCGTTCATATGAGCCTCCACCCCGACATCGAGCGCGAGGTGGTGTTCGAGTATCCGGACTGAGAAGAAAGAGAGAGACTGATGATCCACCTGCGCCGTTCCGCCCTTGCCTTTGCCGCTCTGGCCGCTCTTTCCCTGCCGGCGCTCCCCGCGTCCGCCACCTGCGGCGGCGGCGGAGGCGGCGGAACCGGCGGCGTGGTGGGGAACGAAGGCTCCCAGCCCGAGGTCTACCGCGTCTCCTGGAAGGTTCTGGGCCCGGGCGCCGAGCGGCCGAAGGAGCCGCTCGCGGTCTACTGGCTCCCCGTCACTCCGGACGAGGTGCGCTCCTCCACGCTCCAGACATCCCGCTCCCTGTCTCTCGCCGGAGCGCGCTGCGTGGCCATGGGGATCGTGACGCCGGACAACCAGGCGATCCGCGACGCGTTCAAGGCACCGGCCGGCGAGCCGCTCGCCGTGCTCGCCGGGGCCGACGGCGCCGAGATCGGCCGCGTGGCCGCAAAGAACGGCAAGCTGGACACGGCCTCGGTGGAGAAGCTTCTCTCGAAGGCGCTCGACGAGCGCGAGGACGCCGCGAAAGCCCTCCTGCAGGGCGCCGAGAAGAAGGCCGAGGACAAGACTGCCGCCGACAAGGCCGCCGCCATCGCCGACTACAAGCAGGTCTGGGAGCAGCGCTGCCTCTTCCCCAGCCTCGGCCGCAAGGCCGCCAAGGCGCTGGGCAAGCTGGGCGAGAAGGTGGACGAGGCCGCTCTCCGGCTCCTCGGCCCGGATAGCCTCCTCGATCCGGACGTGGCCGGGCGCAACCCGGACGGCGCGCAGGCCGCCGCTCTCCTGCGCCAGGGGCTCGACGCCGAGATCGCCGCCCGCTACCCCGAGGCCGAGCGTTTCTACGCCAAGGCAACCGAGCTCGATCCCTCGGACGCCACGGCGCAGCGTTTCCTGGGCGAGGTCTACCGCCACCAGACCGGCGACTGGGACAAGTCGCGGATGGTCTTCGAGCGCGTCCTGGCCATGCCTGCCGATCCGATCGCCCGCGCCGTCGCCCTGCACGGCCTCGGCAAGATGACGATCCACTCCGGCCGCTTCGCCGACGGCCTGGCGATGTTCGAGCGCTCGATCGCCGTCTACCCACTGGCGATCACCTACCGCAACCTGGCCGTCTACTGGTTCTCGGAGCGCCAGGCCGAGAAAGCCGCCGGCTTCATGCGCCAGGCCATCGCGCTCAACCCGGACGACCGCTACAACCAGATCTTCGCCGCGGTCTACCTGGCCGCCGCCGGCCAGAAAGAGGAAGCGACGCGCATCGCCAACGCCAACCACGAGGTGCTGGAGGCGAGCTACAACCTCGCCGCGATCTGGGCGCAGGTGGGCGACCGCAAGAAGGCGATGGAGCTGCTCCGCCGCCACTTCTACGAGTACGAGCGCTTCGACTCCGTGCGGGCCATGGAGATGAAGGAGGCGCGGGACGACTACATGTTCGTCAGCCTGCACCAGGACCCGGAGTTCATCGAGCTGACGAAGCTGGCCAGCGGCCATTCCATGTAGGGAACCCGGAGAAGCCAGTCCATCCGGCGCCGCTGCGGCGGCGCCGGATTCCCCTCTTCCAAGCCTTCGGACGCCCCCCTCTTGACTCACGGAGTACAATAGCCGCTTCTTTGCCGCGCCCCCTGACGGGCGCTGTGCGCGAGGGCCTTCTTTCCAGCATGAGCGACAAGCGATTTCCAGACGTCCCCGGCGGCTATCCCTTCCCCAGGCTCGAGCAGACGGTGCTCGACCACTGGCGGGAGCATGGCATCTTCGAGAAGAGCCTGAGCAAGCCGGCTCCGCGGGGCGAATTCGTCTTCTACGAGGGTCCGCCGACCGCGAACAACGTGCCCCACGTCGGTCACGTCGTCACGCGGGTGATCAAGGATCTCTTCCCGCGGTTCCGCACCATGCAGGGCCACCGCGTCGCCCGCAAGGCCGGTTGGGACACCCACGGCCTGCCCGTGGAGATCGAGGTCGAGAAGCGGCTCGGCTTCACCGGCAAGCAGCAGATCGAGGCCTACGGCATCGCCGAGTTCAACAAGGCCTGCCTGGAGAGCGTCCGCACCTACGAGCGCCAGTGGCGCGCCATGAGCGAGCGGGTCGGCTACTGGCTCGACCTCGACCACGCCTACTTCACCTACACCAACGACTACATCGAGTCGGTGTGGTGGGCGCTCGGCGACCTCTGGAAGCGCGGCCTCCTGGGCGAGGGCTACAAGATCCAGCCCTACTGCGCGCGCTGCGGCACCACGCTCTCCAGCCACGAGCTGGCCCAGAACTACAAGGACGTGGACGATCCGTCCGTCTGGGCGCTCTTCCCCGTGCGCCCCGGCCAGGAGATCAAGCCGCTAGACGGCGAGGAGATCAAGCCGCTCGACGGCGAGGAGATCAAACCGGTCGACGGCGGCACCTGGACGACCACGGAAGGCACGAAGCTGGTCGCCTGGACCACCACCCCCTGGACGCTCCTCGCCCACGTCGGCCTCGCCGCCAACGCCGACATGGTCTACAAGCTCGTCCAGCATCCCGATCCCAACCATGCGGACGAGCAGTTCCTGATCGGCGACGAGCTCGCCAAGCCCGTGCCGCTGATGGCCGAGATCGACAGCGAGAAGCGGCTCGTCGACCTGGGAGCCCTCCCGGCCCTGGCCCGCTTCCGCGGCAAGGATCTCGAGGGACTCCTCTACGACCGGCCCTACCGGGTGCCGCGCGAGGCCTGGGACGGAGGCGGAAAAGATAGCGGTCCTTCCGATGAAACGGGCTGGCGCGTGGTGCTCGGAGACTACGTCACCGCCTCGGACGGCACCGGCCTCGTCCACACCGCGCCGCCGTTCGGCGAGGACGACTACCGCACCGGCCAGACCTACAGCCTGCCGCTCATCCTGGCGATCGACGGCGACGGCAAGGTCCGCGACAAGCCCGGCATCGAGGCGTTCGCCGGCCTGTGGTTCAAGGACGCCGATCCGAAGATCCTCCACGATCTCCGTAGCCGCGGCCTGCTCCTCCACACCGAGCGCTACCGCCACAGCTATCCCTTCTGCTGGCGCTGCGACCGGCCGCTGCTGTACTACGCGACGACGAGCTGGTTCGTGAAGACGACCGTCCACAAGCAGGGGCTGATCGACCACAACCGGACGATCGCCTGGCACCCCGAGCACGTAGGCGAGGGCCGCTTCGGCAACTGGCTGGAGAACGTGGTCGACTGGGCGCTCTCCCGGCGCCGCTACTGGGGCACGCCCCTGCCGGCCTGGAAGTGCACCGACTGCAGCCACGTCCACGTCGTCGGCTCGTTCGCGGAGCTGTTCGAGAAGTCCGGACAGACGCCGCCGGCCGACCTCTACGACCCGGAGCAGTTCAATCCGCACCGGCCGTACATCGACGACGTCGTCTGGCCCTGCGGCGAGTGCGACGGCGGCACGATGCGCCGGGTCGAGGACGTGATCGACGCCTGGTTCGACTCGGGCTCCATGCCGTTCGCCCAGCATCACTACATGGGCAAGCCGCTGCCGAATTTCGATCCGGAGAAGGGCATCGGCTTCCCGGCGGACTTCATCTCCGAGGCGGTCGATCAGACCCGCGGGTGGTTCTACACGCTGCATGCGCTGGGCGTCCTGCTGTTCGACTCGGTGGCCTACCGCAACTGCATCGTGCTCGGCCACGTCAACGACGAGCAGAACCGGAAGATGTCCAAGCGCCTCGGCAACGTGGTCGAGCCCATGGGCGTGATCGAGGAGACCGGCGCCGACGCCCTGCGCTGGTACTTCTGCGTCAACAACCCGGAGGTCCCGTCGCGCTTCTCGGCCCGGCTGGTGCGCGAGGCCGCGCAGGGGTTCCTGCTGCCGCTCTGGAACGCGCTGTCGTTCTTCACGATCTATGCGAATCTGGACGGCTGGCATCCTGGAGCGGCACCCGTGCCGTTCGCCGAGCGGCCGCCGCTCGACCGCTGGATCCTGCTCCGCCTCGACCGCCTGACGGCCGGCGTCACCGCCAGCCTGGAGCGCTACGAGGTCACGCCGGGCGCCCGCCTGATCGAGGAGCTCCTCGACGACCTGACCAACTGGTACATCCGCCGCAGCCGCGACCGGTTCTGGGCCGGAGCCGGCGAGGAAGCCAAAAAGGAGAGCGCCTACCAGGCCCTCTACGAGGTGCTGACCACCGTGGCGAGGCTCGTGGCGCCGTTCACGCCGTTCGTGGCCGAGATCCTGCACGGTCATCTCATCCGCGGACAGAACGGGAACGCCGCGGAGAGCATCCACCTGGAGAGCTGGCCCGAAGTTTCGGGAGAGCGGACCGACGACGCCCTGGAGACGGGCATGGCGGCCGTCCAGCGGATCGTCAAGCTCGGACACGCGGCGCGCAACACGCACAGCCTCAAGACCCGGCAGCCGCTCGGCTCGGTGACCCTGGTGACGGCCGACCCCGGCCTGCCCGCCGCCGTCGAGCCCTATACCGGTCTGCTGGAGGACGAGCTGAACGTGCGCGCGATCCACTGGGCCGCGGACCGCACCGAGTACGTCCATCACGACGTGCGGCCGATCTTCCCGAAGACCGGGCCGCGGTTCGGCAAGCGCATGCCTGAGGTGAAGAAGGCCCTGGAAGGCGCGGACGGCGACGCCCTCGCCTCCGAGCTCGAGACGACCGGCAAGATCCGGATCGAGATCTCGGACGGTCCCCACGACCTGGTTCCTGAGGAGCTGGAGGTCCGGCTGGTCGAGCGCGAGGGGATGGCCACCCAGGGAGACCGCGAGCTGCTCGTGGCCCTGGACACCCGCCTAACCCCCGAGCTGATCGCCGAAGGCTGGGCGCGGGAAGTGGCGCGCAGTCTCCAGACGGCAAGGAAGGACGCGAATCTCGACTACGCCGACCGCATCCGGGTCCAGTATCAGGGCGACCCGGAGATCGAGGCGGCCGTGGAAGCGCACCGCGACTGGATCATGAGCGAAACCCTGGCGCTGGAGATGGCGAAAGCCGACGGCGCCGTCGAGCTGAAGGCGGCCCCGGTTGACGGCCGCAGCTTCGGATACCGCATCGAAAGGACCCAATAGAGGATCTTATGGCCGGAATCTTCAAAGCTTACGACGTGCGTGGGATCTACCCCACCCAGCTCGACGAGGACATCGCCCGCCGCATCGGCCGGTCTTTCCAGTGGGTGCTGGACGACGAGGACCGCGCCTGCGGCAACACCATCGTGGTGAGCCGCGACATGCGCTCCCACAGCGAGGGCCTCGCCCAGGCGCTGATCCAGGGGCTCACCGAGTCCGGCCTGGACGTGCTGGACATCGGCCTCGCCACCACGCCCATGAACTACTTCGCGGTCGGCCACCTCAAGACGGCCGGCGGCATCCAGGTCACGGCGAGCCACAACCCCGCGCAGTACAACGGCCTCAAGTTCAGCCTCCACGGCGCGCGGCCGGTCTCCGGCGATCACGGCATCCCGCTCATGGAGGCCAAGGTCGCGTCCGGCGATCTGCCGATTGCGGACCGCCCCGGCACCGTGCGCACCGGCCACGTGTTCTACGACTACCAGACCCACGTGCTGTCCTTCCTCCGCAACAGCAAGGGCAAGCGGCTGCGCGTGGTGGTGGACGCCGCCAACGGCATGGGCACGCTCTACCGGCCGATCCTGGAGGCGACGAACATCGAGCTGATCCCGCTCTACTTCGAGCTCGACGGCACCTTCCCGAACCACGAGGCCAACCCGCTCAAGGAGGAGAACCTCCACGACCTGATGCGGGCGGTCAAGCAGCACGGCGCCGATCTGGGCGTCTCCTTCGACGGCGACGCCGACCGCGCCGCGTTCGTGGACGAGCACGGGCAGGCCATCGGCAGCGACCTGATCACCGCCCTCATCGGCGGCGAGCTGCTGGAGCGCGAGCCCGGCAAGGCGGTGCTCTTCGATCTGCGCTCGTCCCGGGCGGTCTCCGAATACATCACGGAGAAGGGCGGCGTGCCCGTGCGCGAAAGGGTCGGCCACTCGTTCATGAAGGCCACCCTGCGCAAGCGGGAAGGGATCTTCGGCGGCGAGCTGGCGGGCCACTACTACTTCCGCGACCATTTCAACGCCGACTGCGCGGTTCTCGCCGTGATCGAGATCCTGAATCTGCTGCGCTCCAGCGGCAAGACGCTCTCCGAGCTGGTGCAGCCGCTCAAGCGCTATTCCAAGAGCCCGGAGATCAACTTCGAGGTCGAGGACAAGCAGGGCAAGATCGACGAGCTGGCCAAGCGGTACTCCGACGCCGAGATCGACTATCTCGACGGCATCACGATCAGCTATCCCACCTGGTGGGCGAACGTCCGCCCCTCCAACACCGAACCGTACCTGCGACTGGTCCTCGAAGCCTCCTCTCCCGAGGAGCTGGAGCAGAAGCAGCAGGAGTTGTTCGGCATCCTCGGTCACCCGGCTGATTAGGCCTCGGAGGAGGTTCGCGCGCTCGTCGTAGGTGAGATAGCTCCCTCTCTCACGGCAGTACGGCGGTGGAATCGGGAATCGGGGTCGCCTCCCTGATCTCCCGCTTCCACTTGCCGGCCGCTCCGGGCGGCCAGAGAGGGAGAGCCCGATGTCGACCCTTGCCGAATGCCGCACGAAGGCCTACACGCTGTTTCAAAGCATCGCGAAGGACACGGATTTCAAAAAAGGCACTAACTACTGGCAGATCGGTTGTGTCTTCGACACCCTGACCGACTATCTGCAGCAGGATGCGAGCCTGCCGCAGCCGAGCGTGCCGGTCGCCGAGGCCGAGGATTTCATCAAGGCGACCTTTGGCCACTACCAGACGTTGACGCAGAACGGCGCCTACGCCTGGTATGACGATTTCGGCTGGTGGGGAATCGCCTGCTCCAAGGCCTTCTGGCCGAGCTATGCCAACGTTTTTCGCGGCTTCGCGAGCGGCTATCAGAAGGTGGCGATCTCGACCTGGGAGCTCATGAAGAACGGCAAGCTCGACGGCTACCACTTCGGTGCGCCCAACGTCTGGGATCGCTGTGATCAGACGACATTCGCGGCGTGCGAGCCGCGCTTCCCCGGCGGTGTCTGGCAATACGACATCTTTGCGGACAAGCGGGCGCAGGAGGTCTCGCCGTTCAATCCCTGCACTCCGATCGATCTGATCGACCCGAACGGCGGCCCCGCCGTTCCGGCTTCGAATCTCGGCCCCTACCAGCAGACCGTCGTCAACGGACTGTATTTCGTGCTCGCCAATCGCATGCGTGCCGCGGGGTTCGAAAGCCCGGCGACGGTCGATGCGATCCTCGGCTTCCTCGACAGCTGGTTTCACGACAGCTCGCTCGACGCCAAGTCCCACCTGAACCTTTCCGTCAAGGGTGGCCAGTTGATCCTCGAGCGGGTCGGCACCTACAAGAACCCGGCGAACAAGGTCCATTGGGCGGACGGCAAGACCGCCTGGGGCGGCGATCAAGGGCTCGTGTTCGGAGCCCTGGCCGAGTACAAGCGGGAGAACGGGGGACCGGCCTGGATCGACGACATGCTCACCGCCATCCTCGGCGGCATGGCCACGTCGATGAAGAGCACGACGGGTTCCTACCTGATGCCCTGGTATCCGGTCAAAGACAACAATCGACTCGCTTCTCTCGACCCCGGGGACTACAGCAGCGGCGTGGGCGTCTTCATGCGCTACCTGAACAGCGCCTACGGCTTCGACTCGACGGTGAGGAAGAGCCTGGATACGGCGAAGAACCCGATGCGGCAGCTCGTGCTCAGCTCGGCCCAGACCGTGTGCGACGGCAATCTGCCGGATTGGGGAAACTCCCTGTTCGCGGCCTTCAACGAGCTGGCGGTCCTGGTGATGGCCATTTCGCTGCTGAAGGGGACAAGCTAGGTTTCGAGAGAGGTTGGCTTGGGTAGTCGCAGGACCAGTTGGGGCCGCTGACGAAAGAGATCCTGATCGATCGGCGCGGCGATGAAGCCCACTCGCGTGGCGCCGAACGCCTGATAGAAGGCTTCCGCGTTGGGTTCCGCGTCGATGCTGATCTCGATGGCCCCCTGGTCCGCGGCAAGCTGGCAGGCAAAGGTGAGCAGCCCCTTCCCGATGCCTCGTCCGATCCACCGGGGCTCGACCCAGAGGTGCTCCAGCACCCAACGGGTCGGCCCCGGAGTCAAGGAGCCGAAGCCGGCAATCCCCTCCTCCGTCTCTCCCACGAAGACGATCTCCCTGGCGATCGTCTCCGAAGTGATCGTCAGCTCCGGTCGCCAAGCCTCCATCTGCTCGGGCGTGTATTGCCAATGGGCTTTCGACCGCAGCAGCAACTCGGTGAGGGCCTGCTCGTCTCCCTGGCGTGCTGGGCGGATCAACATGCCGAAGCGCCCCCGGGGCTTCCAGCCCAGATTTCTCCTTCCTGGAAGGAGAAATCCTGGCCGCTCAGGCGAGAGCCGTCAAGAACCATGCGTAGGCAGGTTGAGCGGCGAGTCAGGCGTAGTCGATGTGCATCAGACCACCAAAGTCTTCCGAGTACTTGTACTGACCGTCCAACACGGCGTCGACGTACTCTTCAAACCAGGCACCGAAGCTCTCCGCCTGGACATCGCGATTGCTCGCGTCGTGCCACATGCTGATGACCTGACCGACCTTGCCGCCGACGGCGGGATCGAGATCAAGGCAGTCATGATCGCCGCCTCCGTTGTGGGAGAACGGGATCCACTTCGGATTCCACCAATCGTTTTTTACACCAGGGTCTGGCTCGGATGAAGCGTCCTCGAAATCACCCCCGTCGAGAAGATCCTTCCAGACCTTCCATTGATCGAGGATCGCGGCGGTCGACAGGAACTCCGAGTTATCAAGCAGGCCGCCCGCCATGGCCCCCTGCCCGTTATGCACCCGGAGGCAAGCGGCAAAGTCGGCAGGAAGCTGGACGCCGAGCGCCTCCTCCAACTCGGAGATCTCCTGGTCCGTGGCAGGCGGGTTCAGGTCTTCGAAGCCCTCGTTCCAGTTTTCCTTCAGCCAGCTCTCGAACTTTTTCCAAGTCGCTCTCATCATTTTTTCCTCGCCGGGGTCAACAGGAAGACAAAGTTCTCCGTCCTGGAAGGAGAAATCCAGGCCGCTTACAACAATGCTCGCGCGCCAAAGGCAGTACCGTCGTCACCCATGAACCGCCGGAGACACCCCCAGCCCCCGCGCCAGCTCGGCCTCGAACTCCCGCCAACCCTGAAAGCGCTCCGCGAGCGTCTTCTCGTCGGTCTCGCGGCCGGCGAGATGGTAGAAGAGCTCCCAGTGGCGGCGCTCCGCGGGGCCTAGATCGGCGAGGAGGCTGGCGAACTCCTGGTCGTCGATGACTTCCAGGAGACGGGTGAAGCGCTCGCAGCTCCTCGCCTCGATCATGGCTCCGAAGAGCAGCCGGTCGACCTTCGTCCAGGGCTCGCGGCCGGGAACGATTCGCGCCCTCAGGCTTTGAGCCCAGGGGTTCTTCCTTCGCCCTCCCAGCGGCCAGCCCCGCTTTCTCAGGATCGCCACCACCCTCCGGAAGTGCTGCACCTCCTCGGCGGCCAGCGCCGCGCTGCGCTCCACGAGCTCGGCGTCGTCAGGGTAGTAGCCGGCTAGGGAGAGGGCGTACATGGCGACCTGCTGCTCGCAGACCGCGTGATCGGCCAGGAACTCGGGCAGGCGCGAGGCGGCCAGCTCCGCCCAGGAGCGGGGCGTCTGATGAAGGAGGGGAAGCTCGGCGAAGACCTCCTCGAAGCCGAGCACATCGGTCGGGTCACTCTCTTTGTTTTCGGAACCGCTCATGGAGCTGATCATACCGCCTCCCGTCCCGCCGGTCCGTTCTTGTGCCGGTTCCGGCAAAGCGAGACACTCCTCCCGGGAGACTTTTCATGACCAGCGTCATAAGACGACCTGCAGTCAACCGATCTCCCTGAAAGGAAGAGTGTTATGCCTCAGCTCCTGGCTTTGTTGCTGGTGCTCGGTGGGTGGTTCTTGTCTTCACCTTCGGCGACGGAGGCGCTGCTTGGCGTGGCGACATCTAAGGCCGATGCTGGCAGCGACAGCGACCCGAACGGGGCGCCTCAAGCGGATGCCCGCAGCACCAGCGACCCCGATGGTGCGCCTCAGACGGATGCCGGCAGCGACAACGACCCCAACGGCTAGCCAGCAGCCAAGCCCTGACATATCCTTTAAGGAGGACGCCGTTCGGTCCTCCTTGCTTTTTCTCTTATTCAGGTTGAAGGTCGGGAAAAGAACCTCCCTCAAGGAGAGCCCCGATGGACCTTCATATCTCTCGTAGCGACATGGTCCGCGCCCTATCCGGAGGCGCAGAGGCCGAAGTCGATGCAGCTATACCGCACCTTCTCACATGCCGGCCATGCTTGGAGCGTGTTGCTGACGTGGTAGACCAACTGCGCGCGGATTCCGCTCTTGTACCGGTATCCCAGTCATGGGCTGCGCTTCTGACCCTCTTGGAACAAGAGGAGAGGCAAAGCCACGATGAGCTTCTTGCGGGGGGCTGGTGGGCTGAGTTGAGAGACCTCGCGCCGGCGCGGCAACGGGAACGGATCAACTCCGTGCTGGCCCTTCAGACACAAGAACTGTTCCGGGCAGCGATTTCAGATGCCTCCCGATTGGCGTTCAGCGACCCGCATCTCGGGGAGGAGACGGCGCTCACCGCTTGCACTGTAGCGGAAGCGCTCTCCTGCCCCCCCCACTCCCAGAGCCGGAAGAATGATCTTCTAGGCGAGGCGAAGACCGTGGCGGCAAACTGCCGCCGGCTCGCTGCAGACTGGTCTGGATCCCATTTAGCCCTGCAAGAGGCGAGGCGCCATCTCGAGCATGGAAACGGCGACCCGAAGCTGATGGCTCGCCTCTTCTCCATCTCCGCTTCTTTGGCGAGCGACACCGGAAACTTCGAGGCCGCTCACCGTCTATTAGCCCAAGCAGCCGATAGATACCGCACGAGCGACGACGCCGCTGGCCTTGCCTTTGTTGCGGTCCAAGAGGCCAGCATTCTGTTCTCCGGAGGACGGTTCGAAGAGGCTATGGCTCGCGCGAAAGAAGCGCTAAAAGATCTCTCCCCTCAGGACGTGCGGCTCAAAATGCTGGCGGGGGATACCATCACTGACTGCCTGATTGAGCTAAAACGGCCAGCTCAGGCACTTCGCAGCTTCCTGGCGAATCAGCCACACTATGAGCAGCTTTGGGGTCCCAGGAACCAACTCAGATTTGATTATAAGAAAGCTCGCCTGTTGGATGCTTTCGGCTATGCCCGCGAATCCGAGAAAGCGTTCCGCGTGGTCATCGATGGCGCAATCGAGGAGGGGTTGTACAAGTCCGCGTTCATTTACACGCTAACTTTTTTCGAAGCCCTGCTGGAAAAGGGTGCCCTGGATAAGGCCGCCCGGCTATGTGAGGAAGCAACTACCCTGCTCGACACGCCCTTCTGCCATCCTCAGATGCAACAGGTCTGGGAAGAGCTGCTCACCGAGGTGCGATCCCGGGCCGTGACGGTGAGCCGGGTTCTGGAGGTTCGACTCTACATTCTTCGGCATTGGAGCATTCCTGCGGCCAGTCTCCCGGTTGGCCAATCAGTCAGCGCTGCGGTCGCGGCGGCGAGCGGCCCTCCCTTGTTCGTCGAGACGGGTGCTGACTGGGGCTCGATGAAGCCGACCTCGGCACCCTCGGTGTCCACGACCGACGACAAGAAGCCCTTACCGGCACCTGTCAAGACTCCCGAGCTTGCCAACGGAGGCTACTGGCATTCGCTGGACGATCACGACCGCAAGCTCATTTCGGCGGCGCTCGCCCAGACCGCGGGCAACCTCACGGAGACCGCCAAGCTGATCAAGATGTCCCGCAACGGGCTCAAGACGAAGATCAGGAAGCTCGGGCTCACCTCCCTCGTAGCGAGCGCGGCCCGCCGTCCCAAGCCCAAAGCCTCCGGACCACGGCGCCGGTCGACGTACGGGCGGCGTTAGCGCACCGCCCCCCGTAAATACTGCGACTCCTTGTGTTTAGCTCCGGATTCCGATCACCTCACGATCACAGTCTCCAGAAGTAGCTGCCCGCAACCAGGCCGTTTCGTCAAAGTCTCGCCTCGGTGAGGCGGAGGGATTTCTCTCCTCACCGGAAAGGAGAGAGTTTTGGATTCGAAACCGGTGAAGCTCCTGGAAGCGCTCTCGCGGTACCTCGAGACAGCTCAGCCGTCGGTCGCGAAGGACAACCCGGATCTGGCCGCCGGCTTCATCAGGGGCACCATCGCAAAGCTGATGCGCGGACGGCTCAAGCTGCGGGTCCACCACGTCCAGAGCCTGGGAACGGCCTTCGGCTTCACGATCGTCGACGCCTTCTGGGAAGCCTATGGCCGCGTGGAAGGGAGCGAACGGCTGACCGGGCTGTTCACCCGACTCCTGGTACCGGAGATCGAACGGATGTTGATCCGCGGCACGCCCATCGCTTCACCCGACGTGCTCCAGAAGCGGTTTTCCCGGCTTCCGATCGAGGAGCCCTGAACGGGAGCCAAAAAAGTCGGGGAGGTATCAACAGTCACCGAGGCACACCCCCTCCCCGAAAGGTGGACCTCTCATCGAATTCGGAACGGCGGAGGCCTTGGACACGGCGGCCGCTGTTCCTGCAAGTTGTCAATGAACCGCCCGGCCGGCCAGGGCCTCCTCCGAACCGGGATGCGTATCCTTGGTGAAACCGGACGCGCTGTCAAGACTGTTTTGGCCATTCCTTCCGACCAAAATGTAAATAAACTGTACAGCGGCCACCTTAGCGCCTCTCGCGGTTGAGGGCAAGAACCAAAAAGTCCAGATTCTGGACGATGACCGGCCGTCCGGAAGCTTTCCCGGCTCCAAAGAAGCTTTCCCGGTCGTCGGGAAAAGTTCCCGGCCGGCCACGAAGCTTATTTCGTGACCGGGAAGGGTTCTTTGGGACGAGGAAAGGTTCTCTGGCTCCAGAGAACCTTATTGGGGCTTCGGGAAAGGTTCCAGGGCGGCCACGAAGCTTTCCCGATGACCGGGAAAGCTTCTTTGGAGCCGGGCAGACTTATTTGGAGCCGGGAAAGCTTACCTGGGCGACGGGAAAGCTTGTTTGAAGGCGGGAAAGGTTCGTGGCGACGCGGGAAGGTTATTGCGCGGGGCATTCCACCCGCAGCCGGCGCTTGCCGGTGCGCAGCTCGGCGAGGGCCAGTTCCTTCAGGGCGGGGAAGGCCGCGGGCTCGATCCAGCGGTGGCGCAGCTCGGTGCGACGCTCCAGGGTGAGCTTGCGGCCTTCGAGCTTGAAGGACTGACGGAAGCTTCCGAGGTCGTTCTCCACGGCGATGTCCTGGCCCGCGGCCGGCGGACAGCCGTCGGCGGGGAGGTCGACGGTCCAGGCGACGCGGCTGCTGAAGGCCGGGGTCACGAGCGGCAGCTCGCGGCCGTCGAGCAGGCCCGGCGCCGGCAGGCCGCTCAGGCTGGGGACCGGGAAGCTCGGGAGCTGGCCCTGCTGCCAGGGCTCCGGCGCGACCTGCGACACCCGGGCGGTCAGGACGGCCGACGGCACGTTCGAGCCGTTCACGGCCAGGACCGGATGATCCAGCTTGACCCCGGGCAGGAGCGAGCCGAAGGTGGCCAGGACCGCCCGCTCGATCTCCTCCGGCCGGCCGGTCCGATGGAGGTTCAGGTAGGCCTCCCCCACCGAGCCGGTGACTTCCAGCCGCGCCTCGCCGGTCATCTCTCCTCCGGCGGTGAGGGCGACGTGCACGGAGACCTTCCGCGTCTCGGCCCCGGGGAGGGTCGGCGTCCTCACCAGCTCGCCCTTGCCGTCCCGCACGATCAGCGCCTCCTGGTCCTGGGTGCCGGGTGAGAGCCAGGCCAGGTCCCCCACCTCCTGGGTGGGATCGATGAAGAGGTAGCCGCCGGAGACCGGGTCGAGATCGGTCAGGCCGAGCCCTTCGGCGCGGACCGCGGCGATGGCGTGGTTGAACTGCGGGCTCGGGAACTCCCGGTCCACCCGGCCGTCCGGATCGGAACGGATGAGCACGGGCCAGGCCTCGATGCCCGCCTCGCGCAGCAGGTCGATGAGCAGGAACGCCTTGTCCTTGCAGTCCCCCCAGCGGCGATCCAGCACCTCCTGCGGCGAGTGCGGCCGATAGCCGCCGATGCCGACCTCCACGGCCACGTAGCGCACCTGCCGCCGCGCGAAGGCGAGGAGGGCTTCGAGCTTTTCGCGCCGGGTCTGGAGGCCCGCGGTCAGCTCGCGCGCCTTGTCGCGTACCGGCGCCGCGTTGCGCGGGACGCCCGCGACGAGCCGGTCGTACCAGACTCCGACGCCGTTCCAGCCCTCCGAAGAGGTTTCCGCCGCCGCGCCCCAGCCGTAGCGCAGGACCGCCCCGGACCAGGCCTCGCCCGGCGCCAGCTCCGGCGGCGACACGCGGGCCAGGGATTTGCCGGTGACCACGACGCCTCCGGGGCTCTCGCTCACGGTCAGACCCGGAAGCGCGCCGTCCATCCGCCAGCGCCAGCCCGCGCCGGCGGCGCCCGCGGCCGTGACCTCGACCCGCAGCGACTCGGTCGGGCTGGACGAGCCGAGATGGACCTCTCCCGCGGGAAACCAGGGCCGCTCCTTCACGGCGAATTCCACGGCGAGCACGGAGCCCACGGGAGCCACCGGAAAGGTGATCGAGCGCAGCTTGCGCGAGCTGTGGACCTCGCCCGAGCCGACCACCTCGTGGGTGTCGAGGTCGCGGCGCGACACGGTCTCGACCTTCCCGTCCGGCCGCGTGACCGAGGCGCTGACGGACTCCAGGTCGCGGTTCTCATCCAGATAGATCACATAGGGCGACCAGGACTCGAAGTCGCGGTCCGCGTCGAGCCGTACCCGCAGGCGCTCGCGCTCCAGCACGGAGCCGTCCGGCCGGATGTCGACCGAGACCGTCCGCTCCAGGACGGTGGCGGCTCGGGCCGGCGGCGGCGCAGCCAGGGTTGCCAGGAGGGCTGCCGCCAGAATGAGAATGGAGGCGCCAGGAATCCGCCCGGGGCGTTGCCCCGGGCTCAGGATATTTCGGCCCGTTGGGCCTTCAATCTGGTCCGTTTGAGCGCCAAGGGCGCGCCATAGCTCAGCCCGGGGCAACGCCCCGGGCTCCGGGTGCGAGGCTCCGGCACCCAGGCTCCTAGCGGTGAACCAGCACGAGCGCCTGGGCATCGTTCTTCTCCGCCTCGCCGTAGAGGCTCCGGATCTCTTCATAGAGCTGCAGGGTGGCCAGCTCGCGCTGGGTCACGTCGAGGCGGCGGCGGTAGACCAGCGAGCGCGCGGCTTCGTTCACGTCGACGCTCACGGCCAGCTCGCCGACGCGGTTCTTCAGGCTCGCGGCGGCTGGCTTCGCGTCGACCTTCCAGCCCTCGGGCCAGGAGAGCTTCAGCTCGACCTCGTCGCGGCCGAGGGAGTCGAGAAGGACGGTCGAGCGCCGCTTCGCCGCTTCCTGGGGGAAGAGCTGGCGCGCCGGACCGATCGGCCGGCTCGGGGCGAAGGAGACCTCGTCGCCGAGCACCTCCTCGTCCCGCTGCTTCATGGTCCAGGTGATGCGGGCCTTCTGCTCGTCCGGCAGCTCCTGGAACTGGACGTTGTCGAGCTGGAAGCCCTTGTACTCCTCGCCGAGCCACTCCTTCCAGGCCTCCAGGGTGGCCGCGTCGTCGTCCTTCCAGTCGATCTTCTCCCAGGCGCTGTGGCCGGCGTAGACCACCTCGCCCTTGCCGGAGAGGCGCCCTTCGGCGTCCAGCGCCAGCTCGACCGTGGCGCGCCGGCCGCTCCGGTCGAACGGCGACTGCGGCAGCACCACGCCCTCGGGCTTCTTGGCGTCGTGGATCAGCGCGGGCATCCCCTCGTAGCCGGAGCGCAGCCAGCCGAAGGCGAGCGCGCGGTCCGAAGGGTCGAGGAACGTGCGCTTGCCGTCGAGGTCCACCGCAACCAGGACGCGGTCGAACCAGAGGGGATTGGCGACCTGGGGATCGATCTGGCCGTCCCAGCGGTCTGCGGCCCAGACGATCCGGCCGTCGAGCTTCACGGCGCGGAGCAGCGACTGGAGAAGCAGGGCCTTCTCGACGGGCGTGCCGTGATGCCCGGAGAGCACCGCCGCCACGGACGAGTCCGCCGAGGCTCCGATCCAGCCGCTCGGATCGGTCTCGATCTCGTCGCGGACGAAGCGGTAGAGGGCGCGGGCCTTCTCCTCGTTGGAGCCGACCCCTGTAGACACAGCGATCTCCCGGGCCTTCTTGTCGACGCCGCCGTCCTTGCGCCGGGCCTTTCCGTAGCCCTCGTCGAGAATCGCGCCGATGCTCGCCCAGCTCTCCATCAGCCGGGTGTGCGAGGTGCCGTCGTCGATGACGGTGGGCACCATCATCATCTGGGCCGCCATGTCGGCGAAGGGCGGGCTGAACGGATCGTTGGGGACCGACGGCAGGTTGTCCGCCCAGACCCGGACCTCGGAGCCGCGCGAGCTGGTGGTGGACTCGCGGTGGATGCCCACCCGGACCGGGTCGCGGTTCCAGGCCACGGCCTGGACCTCGCGCGGGATCTTGAAGACGATCTCGGAGTGGAGGACGGGCAGGTCGTCCGCGAAGTACCAGGGCTCCAGGAAGAAGATCGATTCGAAGCGGATCTCGTACTGGCAGTCGAGGATGGCTCCGACCTCGACGGCCGGGAAGGCCACGGTGGTGACCGAGGCCTTGAACCGCTTGGACAGCTTGCGCTCGAAGCGGGTGTCGCTGCCGACCGGCACCTCCCGCCCGTCGGGCAGCACCGTCCGGCCGCGGAAGGAGGCCTCGCTCAGCCGGTAGTCGGCGGAGTGCGACACGGTGAGCTCGGCCTCGTTCTTGCCCTCCTCGGTGAGGATCTTCTTGCGCACCTGGACGAGCATGCGCGAGTCGATCGCGCCCCGGCTGTCGTAGCCCCACATGAGAAACTCGGCCTTCCGGAACAGGATGACCGCCGGAGCGTTCGGCTCGCCCGGGACGGACTTGAGCGCCTTCTCCGCCTCGGTGATGGGCGGAAAGACGCCGGCGAATACCGGGGCGGCGGGCAGCGCGAGTCCGCCCAGGATCAGGAGCGCAACGAGCGACGTTTTCATCGGACGAAGTCTCTTCAGGCCAACGGCGTCCACGTCAGCGGCGCACCAGCGCCAGGGGTTCCGCATCGCTCTTCTCCGCCTTTCCGTACAGGGTTCGGACATCATGGTACTGCAAGGTCGTGGTGAGCTCACGCTTGACGATGTCCATCTTGCGGCGATAGACCAGCGAGCGGCCGGCCTCGTCGACCTCGACGCTCACGGCCAGCGCTCCGGCCTTGTTCTGGAGATTGACGGCGGCGGGCTTCGTGTCGACCTTCCAGCCTTCGGGCCAGCGCAGCCGCAGCTCGGTCTCGTCGCGGTCGGCGAAGCCGAACATCACCGGCGTGCGGCGCTTCTCGGCCTGCTGCACGAACGGCTGCGTCGACGGTCCCAGCGGAGCGGTCGCGGGCACCGAGGCCTCGTCGCCGAGCACCTCCTCCTCGCGCTGCTTCATCGTCCAGGAGACCTTCGCGGTCTGCTCGTCCGGCAGCTCCTGGAACTGGATCCCCTCCACCGCGAAGCCCTCGTACTCCCCTTCGAGCCAGGTCTTCCAGCCTTCGAGCGTGGCGGCGTCGTCCTCCTTCCAGTGGATCCAGCTCCAGGAGTGCTGGCCGGTGAAGACCACCTCGCCCTTGCCCGTGAGCCGCCCCTCGGCGTCGAGGTCGAGGTCGACCACGGCCTGCCGCCGGTTCTGGTCGAACGGCGGATCGGGCAGGACGATCATCTCGGGCTTCTTGTCGTCGAACAGCAGCGCCGGTGTCGCCTCGTAGGCGGCGCGGAGTTGGCCGAAGGCGAGCGCGCGGTCCGACGGGTCGAGAAACACGCGCTGGCCGTCGAGCGTCACGGCGACGAGCGCCCGGTCGAAGACCCCGGGGTTCACGACCTGCGGATCGACGGGCCCGTACCAGCGGTTCGCCGCCCAGACCAGGCGGGTCTGCAGCTTGAGCCGGTCGAGCAGGGACTTGAGAAGAAGCGCCTTCTCCAGGTAATTGCCCTGGGCTCCGGCGAAGGTCTTGCCGACGGTCGAGTTTTCGAGCGGGAACACGCCCTCTTCGTGGACGGTCTCGATCCGGTCCCGGACGAACCGGTAGACCGCCTCGGCCTTCTCCCTGGGGGTTCCCCCCGGGGTGGACCCCGCTACCTCCCGAATCGTCCTGGCGGCGTCGCCGTCCTTCTTCAAGGCCTTCTCGTAGTCGTCGCCGAGCAGCTTGCAGACAGACGCCCAGCTCTCCAGCAGCTTCGTCTCGGCCACGCCGTCGTCGTAGGCCGTGGGCAGCATCATCATGGTCGTGGCCAGGTCGCCGTACGGCGGCCCGAACGGCTCGTCGGGGACCGCGGGCACGTTGTCCGCCCAGACCCGGGCCTCGGTTCCCGTACGCGTGCGCTTGTTCTCGGTGTGGACGCCCACCTTGAGCGGATCGCGGGTCCAGGCCTGGACGCGGATCTCGGGCGGGATCTTGAACACGATCTCGGAGTGGAGGACCGGCAGCTCGTCGGAGAGATACCACGGCTCCAGGTAGAAGAAGGAGTCGAAGCGCAGCTCGTACTGGTAGTCGAGGATCGCGCCGACCTCGACGCCCGGGAACGCCACCGAGGTGACGGATCGCTTCTGGCGGCGGGACACCTTGCGCTCGAACCGGGTCTCGTCGCCGATCGGCAGCACGCGGCCGTCCGGCAGGACGGTGCGGCCCTTGAAGCCGCTCAGTCGGACGTAGTCGCTGTGGACGATGCCGACCTCCGCCAGCTCCTTCCCCTTCTCCGTCAGGATCTTCCGGCGCTCCTGGACGAGCAGGCGCGACGACACCCGGTTGTGGGTGCCATAGCCCATGAGCTCGAACTCGGACTTCTTGAACAGCACCACCGCGGCGGCGTTGGGCTCGTTGGGCACGGACGTGAGCGCGCGGTCCGCGTCCGAGATCGGCGGAAAGCCTTCCGCGAGAGCGGGACGGCCGAGGAATCCCGGCAGGAAGGCGACAGCGGCAAGGAGAACGGTCTGGGCTCGAAAGCTCTTCATGGGCAAGGATGACCTCCGCCCACAAGTGAAGCCACGGCGGAAAACATTTCAGCAGGTACACCGGGCGAGGGGGCCCAGCCCGCATTTGCAAAAAGGAACCGCTTCCCCGAGGGAGCGACGCCTTCGGCCTCCGCTTCCCCTCGGAGAGGAAGGTGGCACGCCCCTTGCTGTATGGGATAGCCGGGACGGGACGGCGGCGCGGTTCACACACCCAGGGGTTCTTCAGATGCCGTCGACCCAGTTCCTTTTCCCGTCAACTTACCTGGAAGTGCTTGCCAGCAAAAAGAGAGGCCGGAGGGATAAAACCCTG
The DNA here is from genome assembly GCA_031390755.1 of Holophagales bacterium. Lineage (GTDB taxonomy): Bacteria > Acidobacteriota > Thermoanaerobaculia > Multivoradales > UBA5704 > DATMER01. Next base: position 18,251 of record JANMTS010000184.1, on the reverse strand, counting down.
CCGGCCTCTCACGGGTTTCCTGCTGTTCCTGCCTACTCCATCGATTCCAGCTCGATCTCAAGCTCCACGTCTTCGCCGGCCGCGACGGTCAGCGCCTGCTCCTCGGGCTTGTGACCGGGACGGACCACCGCGATCTTGTGCTCGCCGGGCTCGATCCGCACGCCCTGACGGACGCGCTGGAGGTCGACACCGGTGCCGATGAACTTGCCGTCGAGGTAGACCGAGGCGTCCGACGGAACGATGTCCAGGTGAAGACGGCCGCTGCCGTCAGACGACCTGTCGGCGTCCCCGGCTTCTCCATCCTTGTTGTCGTACCGGTCGCTGGTGTCCAGCCGGCGGCGGGCGCGCTCACGCCAGTCTTCCATGTTGTCGCGATCGCGGCGGGCCAGCTCCTCGCGCCGCTCCTCGTCGGTGCGGACGCGGTCGTCGCGCCGCTCGTGCGTCTTGGTGACCAGATCCTCGGGACGCACCGCGTCGCCGCGCTGCATGTTGTCGTCGATACTGATCACCGTGCCGCCGTAGATCGTGATCTGGCGGGCGATGGTCTTGTAGCCATCGCGATAAAGCGCAAGGTCGTAGACTCCCTTGTCCAGCCACAGGTACTGGGGGAAGCCGTCGAAGTCGTCCGCCGTGCCGAGATAGCGGCCGTCGATCCAGACCTCGGTCTTGCCGGGGCTCACGTCGATGTCGAGCGCGCCGGTGGAGCGGTCCCGATCGCGGTCGCCGTAGTAGCGCGGCTGGTGGTAGCCGTAGCCGTAGTAGTCGTAGCCGCCCCACCAGCCCCACCAACCCCAGCCCCAGTAGGGACCCCAGTAGGAGTAGCGGCCGTAAGGGTAGCCTCCGTAATACCCGCCGTAATAGCCGCCGTGGTATCCCCCGTTATGGCCGTTGTAGCCGCCATCATTGCGCGACCCGGTGCGCGGCCGCTGCTGATACCCCGAATTGGAGTCCGTCCGCGGCTGCGCGGTGCGGGGCTCCGTGGAGCCGACCGCGCCCCATCCGGACGAGCCGCCGCTGCCGGACCCGGAGGAGCCGCTGGAGGGCGGCGGTGAAGTGGACGGGGGTGAGGACGGCGGCGATCCGCCCTCCGACCGTGGCTGCGCGGAACGTCCGGCGTCGGACGAGTCGTTCGGCCGGCTGCCGCCGGCGAACAGGGGAGCGCTCACCACAAGAGTCAGCAGGGCGGCGAGCACCGGAATCGAGCCAGCGTCACGGAGCCGTGCGGCTGCTCGTCGAAGCGGTTTCATGGCATATCTCCTTTTCTTCCTTCTCCGTCCCGAGCTCGGCCCAGGCACGGTTCAAGCCCCGAATGTAGTGGTACCGGAGTACCTCCTCCCAGATCCTGGGGAGTTTTACCGGTCCCATTTGCAATGCATACACCAACCGTTCCAGCCACCTCTGGCGGCCGGCCGGAGGCACCGGCGGCGGGCCGGCCGGCCCCACTCCCAGGAACGATCCCAGCTCGGGATGCAGCCTGTGGAAAACCACCGCGCAGTACCCGGCTTTCTCCTGTCTCGTGGTGAAACGGGCGATATCCGTGGGGTGATCGTGGGCGACCGTGGCCGCCGGCTCGTAGACGAGCCGTAACCCTCGCTTTTTCAAGCGGTAAGCGAGCTCGATGTCCTCCCACGCCGCATACGGGAAGCGCAGATCGAACGGCTCGGCCAGCAGCAGGTCGCGGGGGAGCGAAAGATTCGACGTGTAGAGGAAGTTGAACGGCACCTCTTCCCGGTCCTGGATCAGGGCATATCCGAACTGCAGCCCGTACTCGTTGATGTACCTCAGGAAGGGGGTGAGCCGCATGCGCCGATGCCATCCCGTGTACCCGATGACGGCCTGCCGGGGGTCGTCGCCGCGGCTGCGATGGGCCTCGCGATGGAGCCTCAACCATCCGGGAGAGGGGACGGTGTCGTCCCCAAGAAAGGCCACCCATTTTCCGGACGCCACGGCCACTCCGGTGTTGCGCGCGGCGGCCGGTCCGCGGTTCTCCTGGGTGAGCACCCGGAGCGGCACGTTGAAGCTGCGGCTCCGGAGCCAATCGGACGTGCCGTCGGTCGATCCGTCGTCCACCACCACGACCTCGAACGCCGGCGGCCGGTCCTGAAGCTCCAGCGCCTGGATCACCTCGGCCAGCACCTCCAGCCGGTTGTGGGTGGGAATCACCACCGACATCTCGAATGCCATGGGTACAGCTTAACCGACCCGGGGAGGGTAGGGACCTGGCCAAGCCTGGCCGATTTCTTGAGCCCACTTCGTAATCGTTGACTGGTTCCTACGCCTTTCGCGAGCCCAGCAAGGCATTCGTCCAGAATCTGTACTTTTTGACCCTTGGCTTGACGCGGCACAAAGCGAGGTTCAAATCACCAGTCTGGTTCCGGGGGATGTCCATCGAAGACAGCCCGCCCATCCATCCACTGCCCAGGTGGGCCGCAAGGACAGACGGCGAAAGTTCCCGGAAATCCCCGCGTACAATTGGGCCGTAGACAGGGGGCTGTTCACCACCCTCGCCCCCCCTGACTTACGCCCCTGTAGCGCCTACATTCCATTAAGACACCACCTGAGTTGGGTCATGGAGCCATCCTTTCGGGGACTCGCGGCCTCTGGGTGCAACCATTTGACCCAGGGTCAGAAATTTGTCCCCTACCCCTCAGTGTGCCCCCTGGCTCCCGGATCGGGCAACGCCCTGGTTCCCGGATCTGATGGCCGCCGCGCGTACTTGCACGACTTTTGTCCCTACCCCTTGGTTCTCCCGCCGCCCCGTTCCGGCTCTCTGCCATCGTTGCGTCCGGCAAATGAGCAGACGGGAAAGGAAAGCCTTGGCGAAACCGGTAAAGCTCCTCGAAACCATCGCGCGGCGTGTCGAACGCAGCCCCATGGATCTGGATATCGAACGCTCCGCGGGATTTGCGAGGGGCACCTACACAAAGCTCCTGAGAGGGACGACAAAGCTGAGGCTGCACCACGTCGAGGGTCTCAGGAAGGCGCTGGGCATCTCCGTCCTGGACCTCTTCTGGGAGGCCTACGGCAGAGAGGACGGCGAAACCCGTCTGGCCGATCTGTTCATCCGACTTCTGCGGCCCGAGATCGAGTGCCTGTTGCGTCCGAACGGGAGCCTCTCCGCACCAGAGTCGCTCACGCAACGATTTCTTCAAATCCAGGTGGAGGAGTGATGACCGCGAACGTCGAGTTGAGCCCCGAAAGTCTGGCCGCGGTGCCCGGGCACCGTCCACGTTCCGGAGCAGACGGCTGAAGAGTGCCAGTTGGAGATTACCTATCAGCATGGCCGCTGGTTTGCGACCTGGATGAAGTTGGAGAAAGCGGATCGCAGGGCCAAGGGGAGCGACCTTCGCGAGTTGGTGTCCTTCGAGCATCACCCCAGGAAGCGCAGAATCGTCCTTGTCGAGGTCGCATGACAGAGGGACCGAGAGGCGCGGGAGCTTGCCTGGTTCGCGTCGGCCGACATCAGCCGCCGGCCTGCCCACCGCCCGGATCGAGAATCCTGCCGGAAATCGCGCGCAGCGTCCGAAACGAGCTCACGTCCTGCAAGGCGGCCCCCAGCTCTTTCCCGGTCAGCTCTTCCAGAAAGTAGACAAACTCCAGGAAATCGAGCGAGCTGAGAACCCGGGTCTCGATCAGGTCCGTGTCGAGATCGATCTCCTGGACCTCAGGCCGTCTGCCGAGAAGCCACTCCTTCACCTGCTCGATGCGCGCCATAGCCTCTCCCCTCTCCTCTCCGGCGGCGCAACCACGAAGAGGGCAACCACAAGGGTTGCCCCTACAGTCATCAATGTGGCACGTTCGGAGTCATGTGCTACTGCCGCGCAGGCTCCTAGCTCAAGGGGAATTGGGCCTTCGAGCCTGGAGGACGGCCCAGGAGGCTACCGCCCGAGCAACAGCATCGTCGCGCCCACCAGCGCGGCCGACTCGATGCGCAGCACGCGGGGGCCGAGGCCGACCGGGTGCCAGCCGGCGGCGAGCACCTCCTGGCGCTCCTCGGGCGTCCATCCTCCCTCGGGGCCGACCAGCAGCGCGCCGCTCGCTCCGAGCGGTCCCCAGTCGCCAGGGGTGGCGCGGGTGTCCAGAACCCAGCGGTTTTCCAGGGCCTGGGACAGCGGGCCGATCTGGTCCCAGGAGTGCGGCCCGGTGATCTCGGGGAGGAGCGACCGGTGGCACTGCTCCACCGCGGCCACTGCCACCCGGCGCAGGCGCTCGATGCTGCCCTCGCCGAAGTGCCGCGGCGCCCTGGTGCTGTTGAGGAAGTGGATGGCCGCGGCGCCCAGCTCGGTGGCTTTTTCGACGAGCCAGGAGGCGCGCTCGGGCCGGAAGGTGGGGACCAGCAGGTCGAGGCGGAAGGAGGGTTCATAGGTCGGGGCTTCGTCGCCGAGGGCGACCCGGGCGGTGCTGCGGTCGACCCGCGCGACTGTGCCCCAACGGGCACGGCCTCGGCCGTCGACCACCCGGAAGGTGGCTCCGACCGGCACCCGCCTCGCGCGGAAGAGATGGCGGTAGGCGTCCTCCTCGACCACGGCCTCGCCGTTGTCAAACTCCTCCGGCGAGGCCAGCAGGGTGATCCTCTCCATGGCGCGGTCTACTCCATCCCTACCCGGAAGGCGACCCACTCTCCCGCCACGCGGCGGTCGCGCTCGACGAGCCCGAGGGAGCGGACGCTCGCCAGCACCTCGTCGCCCTTCTCCGCCAGGATGCCCGAGAGGATCGCTTCTCCACCCGGGACCAGTCCTCTCGGGGTCAACCGTGCGGCCAGACCGGCCATCTCGGGGCCGATCTCCTCGGGGATGATGTTGATCAGCTCGAGGTCGAACGGCGCATCCGGCCGGATCGCGGCGGAGGTGCCGACGAACAGCCGGGGATGGAGGTCGTTGAGGCGGCGGTTGACCAGGGCGTGGAACGGCGAGTCCGGATCGATGTCGAAGGCCACCACCTCGGCCGCCCCCAGGATCAACGCGGTGAAGGCCAGGATACCGGTGCCGGTGCCCACGTCGAGCACTCTCTTGCCCTGGAGATCCAGCGTCTCCAGGAGGTCGACCGCCAGGCTCGTGGACTCGTGGCTGCCGATGCCGAAGGCAGTGCGCGCCGGAAGCCGCAGGAGCCGGCGCCCTTCGGGGACCGGCTGCGCGGGCTCCTCCGGCTCGCGGGGGTCGACGAACAGGCCGCGTCCCACGGGGAACGGCTGGGCCAGCTCCCGGTAGCCGGCCAGCCAGTCGAGGTCGGGCACGGCGTCGCGGATGCCGACCCGGACGCCGTCACGCTCCGGCACCGCCGGCTCGTCACCCTCGGGGAACCAGGCCTCCAGCACCACCTCGCCGTCCGGGCCGGTCGTCGTCTGAACGCCGAGCGTGCCCGCCGACCAGAGGTCGACGAGCACGTCCTCCTCCAGCTCGGGAGGAAGGTGGTAGTAGCGGCGCAGGTAGGGCATCGGGTCAGTTCCGGCCCGCCGTCCCCAGGAAGTACCCCGTCACGTCGAGCGCGAAGTGGACCGTCCCGGCCGCGAGGCCGGTCTGAACGTCCAGGCTGCCGGGGGTCGAGCCGTCGAGCCCGAGGATCGCGTTGTTGGCGAGGATCTGCCCGGCGGAGAAGCTGATCGTCGACACCAGGGGCGGCGTGATCCCGCTGGGGAAGAGGTTCAGGTTTCCACCCGCCGTCGGCTGGATGGCCGTGACGTTGATCGCGACCGCCGCAGCATCCGGCGGCACGCCGCAGTTGCCGGCGATCGGGAACGTGCGGATCGTGCCGTCGATCAGGGCCGGACCGCCCGTGGTGCCGATGGCGTTGCGGGTGTCGACGATGCGGCACGGCGTCACCGTGTAGAAGTCGGTCTCGACCGGAGTCGGCGCGGGGCCGCCCTCGGTGATGGTGAAGTTGGCGTTCGAGATGTCGAAGAAGACGTTGCCCACGCAGGAGACCCGCACGCGCGCCGTGGCCGTCGGCGTGTTCGGCAGGGTGACCGGCGCGGAGCCGTCGTTGGCGGTCGACGCCGCGAGCGTCGTCGGGAAGGTGTTGCCGCCGTCGGTCGACAGGCTGATGGCCACGTCGGAACAGCTCACCGGCGCGGCGGTCGTGCCGGCCACATCCCAGGTGACGTTCTGCGCGCTGTTGCCGGCCCAGCTCACCGCGGTGTTCGGCTGGGTGACGAGGAATGGACCCGCGGCCGCGTTCACCGTCACCGTCGTCGACCCGTAGTTGACGCCGCCGCCGCCGGTGCGGTTGTCGCGGACGGTCAGGCGGAAGGTCATCGTGCGGTTCCGGGTCGACATGGACTCGCCGAGCGTCGTGACGTTGTTGAGGATGTCCGACAGGCGCGGGAACGTGCGGCTCGGCACGGTCAGCGGCACGAACGAGCGGAAGATCGGGCGCGCCGCGGCCACGTCGTCGTTCGGCGGCGACGCGGTGCCCAGGTCGAGCTCCTCCCACATGTAGGTCAGCGCGTCCGAGTCCGGATCCGTGGCCGAGCCCGTGAGGGTGAACGGCGTCTGCTTCGGGATCGTGTAGGCCGCGCCGGCGTTGACCGTGGGCGGCGTGTTGCCGGTGGCGGTCGTGACCGCGCAGGAGCTTCCGGTGGTCCCGGTCGAGAATGTCACGATCTGGTCGAAGCTGCGGGTATGGAACGTGTCGTCGCTGTGCGGCTGGAGATCCTCGGCGCCGCAGATGCCGGCGTAGGCCATGATGGTCGTGCCGCTGCCCGGCTCGTAGGCCGACGACGCGCTGCGGTTGCCGCCGCCGCAGTTGCCGGTGGACCCGTTGAACGTGTGGGCGCCGCCGAACTGGTGGCCCATCTCGTGGGCGACGTAGTCGATGTCGAAGCCGTCGCCGACCGGATTGGAGCTGCCGGTCACGCCCCGCGCCTTGCTGGTGGTGCAGGGGACGTTGAGATTGGCCACGCCGCCGCCGCCGGTCGAGAACACGTGGCCGATGTCGTAGCTCGCGGAGCCGATGACGCTGTTGATGTTGGTCTGGTTCTGACCGAGCATCGTCGAGCCGTTGCTGTTCGTGTAGGGGTCGGTGGCGCCGTTGGTATAGACGATCAGGTTGTTGTTGGCGATCAGGACCATCCGGATCGCGACCTCGCGCTCGTAGACGCCGACCACCCGGTTGACCGACACGACGATGGCGTTCATGGCGCAGGCGACGCCCACCGGGTTCGGCGCGCAGACCGCGGTCGAGTACTCGCCGGTCGCGGCCAGCGCCAGGCGGTAGGTGCGCAGCTGGGTGCCCGCGGCCGCGGTGACCGGAGATACCGGCGAAGCAGCCGACGACGCTTCCCACGCCGCAGCCTCGACGGCCTCCTCGGGGCTCTCTCCCCCGGCCTCGCAGCGGAACGGCTCCGCGGTCTCGGCCCGGATCGCATCCTTCTTGTAGTACGACAGGACATAGCGCGAGTCCCAGCGGCGCCAGGGGCCGACGAACACCGTCCCCGACGCCGACAGCACCATGGCGTGGAAGCCCAGCGAGGTCAGGCTCAGGCGCGCGATGGCCGTGGGGTCGTCGATCCCCTTGCCCGTGAAGGTGCGGATCTCGGGGAACTTCGCGGCCAGCTCCGGCTCCAGGATCGGCGCCTCCTCGACGCGGAACAGCCGGCTCGTGCCGTCCGGATAGGGGATCGCGAAAACCAGCGGAGCCACCTCGGCCGCCGTCGAACGCTCGAGGGGAGCGCGGCTCAACAGGCCTTCGAGCGCGCTGACGTCGACCTCCAGCACGCGGAAGCGCCGCGGGAGCGGAATCTCCCAGGAGCCGCCGCGCTCCGGGAACGCGTCGGGCGCCAGATCGCGGAAGAAGACCTCGCCGCGGGCCGCGTCGCCAGTATCGGCGGGACCGCCGGGATCGGCGGCGAACGCAGGCGGAACCCACAGGGCGCAGGCGAAGGCGAGGAGGACCAGGGCGCGACGCGGAACCATGTGGTAATGCCTTTCGAAGCCGGAAGAAAAATGAAGCGGAGGCTCAGGCGAACAGGTTCTTGACCCGGTCGAGCACTCCGCGTTCCTCTTTGACGGTGTGGCCGCCGAGCTCGGCCAGGCGGCGCAGGAGCTGCTGCTCCTCCTCGGAGAGATTGCGGGGGTTGGGAACGGCCACCTCGACGGTCACCACGTGGTCTCCCTTGCCGCTGCCGTCCAGGCGCTCGATGCCCTGGGCGCGGAGGCGGAAGTCCTTGCCGTGCGCGGTGCCCACGGGGACGTCCAGGCTGGTCTTGCCGTGGATCGTGTCGACCTCCACGTTCGTGCCCAGCACCATCTGCGGATAGCTGAGGGAGAGCTTGGAGAAGACCGTCGCGCCGTCGCGGCGGAACTTCGCGTGCGGCCGGACCTGCACGACCACGTAGAGGTCGCCCTGAGGGCCGCCGCGACGGCCGTGCTCGCCCTCGCCGACCAGGCGCAGGCGGGCGCCGGTGTCCACGCCGGCCGGGATCTTCACGGACAGCGAGCGCTCCTTCTCCACCCGTCCCTCGCCGCCGCACTCCTTGCAGGGGTCCGAGATCACGCGGCCTTCGCCGCGGCAGGTCGGGCAGGTGCGGGCAACCGTGAAGAAGCCCTGGGTGAAGCGCACCTGGCCGTGGCCGCCGCAGGCGGAGCAGGCCTTGGGCGCCGCGCCGTCGCGGCTGCCCGTCCCCTTGCAGTCGGTGCAGCCTTCGAGGCGCGGAACGCGCAGCGTCTGCTCGACGCCGAAGGCGGCCTCCTCGAAGGTGAGCGTCAGGTCGTAGCGCAGGTCGGAGCCCCGCATCGCACCCGCGGCGCCGCCCCGCCCCCGGCCTCCTCCCATGCCGAAGAAGTCGCCCAGGATGTCCGAGAAGTCCGCGAAGATCGAGGGATCGATACCGCCGCTGAAACCGCCCGCGCCGGCCACGCCCTGATGCCCGAACCGGTCGTAGCGCGCGCGCTTGTCCTGGTCCGACAGCACGGAGTAGGCCTCGGCCGCCTCCTTGAACTTCTCCTCGGCCTCCTTGTCCCCGGGGTTCTTGTCCGGGTGGTACTTCTGCGCCAGCTTGCGGTAGGCCGATTTGACGTCCTGCTGCCCGGCGTTCCGCTCCACGCCCAGCACCTCGTAATAGTCCTGTTTCGACATTCCTAACCCTTCTTGTCGCTGCCGCCGGCTTTGGAGAGCATCACGTCCGAGAGCGTGCGGGAGATTCCATTCAGATCGAAGATCGAGGCCTCCAGGTCGGCGCGCTTCTCCTCGTTGAGCGCCACCCGGGCCTTGAGCAACGTTTCATGGACCTTCTTCGATTCCGTCTCGTTGATCATGTCCCGGAACTGCTCGAAGACCCGCTCGTTGCTGTAGATCAGCCCTTCGAGCCGGTTCTTGAGGGTCAGCGTCTCGCGCTTCTGGAGATCCGACTTCGACTGGGCCGAGGCCTCGTCGACGAGCTGCTTGACCTCGTCCTCGGACAGGCCGCCGGACGGAGAGATCTGGATGCTCTGGGTCTGGTTCGTGGCCATGTCGCGGGCGGAGGCGTTGACGATGCCGTTCGAGTCGATGGCGAAGGTCACCTCGATCTGCGGCACGCCGCGGGGAGCGGGCGGGATGCCGACCAGCTCGAAGCGGCCGAGCGACTTGTTCTCCACCGCGATCTGGCGCTCGCCCTGGAGGGCGTGGATCTCGACCTTGTCCTGGTTGTCCACCACCGTGGTGAAGATCTGGGTGCTCTTGGTGGGGATGGTCGAGTTGCGCTCGATCAGCCGGGTAAACAGGCCGCCCTGGGTCTCGACGCCGAGCGACAGCGGCGTCACGTCGAGCAGCACGAGATCCTTGATGTCGCCGCGCAGGATGCCGCCCTGGACCGCGGCGCCCATGGCCACGACCTCGTCGGGGTTGATCTCCCGGTTCGGCCGGCGGCCGAAGATGCGCTCGACGGTCGAGGCGACCAGCGGCGTGCGCGTCTGCCCGCCCACCAGCATGACCTCGTGGATCTGGTCGGCGCGCAGGCCGGCCTGCTTCATCGCGTCGAGGCACGGGCCCTCGGTGCGCGCGACCAGCTCGCTCACCAGGTTCTCGAAGTGCTCGCGGGTGAGGGTGCGCGCGAGGTGGCGCGGACCGCTGCGGTCGGCGGAGATGAACGGCAGGTTGATCTGCGACGTATCCGCGGTGGACAGCTCGCACTTGGCGCGCTCGGCGGCTTCCTTCAGGCGCTGGAGGGCCATGCGGTCGGTCCGGAGATCGATCCCCGTCTCGCCCTGGAAGTCCTCGATCAGCCAGTCCATCACCCGCTGGTCGAAGTCCTCGCCGCCCAGGAAGGTGTCGCCCGCGGTGGAGCGCACCTCGAAGATCCCCTGGGAGAGTTGGAGGACCGAGACGTCGAACGTGCCGCCGCCCAGGTCGTAGACGGCGATGTTGGCCCCCTGCTCCACGTGGTCGAGGCCGTAGGCGAGCGCCGCCGCGGTGGGCTCGTTGATGATCCGCAGCACGTCCAGGCCGGCGATCTTGCCGGCGTCCTTGGTGGCCTGGCGCTGGGAGTCGTTGAAGTAGGCCGGCACCGTGATCACCGCCTCGGTGACCGGCTCGCCCAGGATCTCTTCCACGAACTCCTTGATCTCGCGCAGCACCTGGGCGGCGATCTCCTCCGGACTGTAGTGGCGGTCGCGGATCTCCAGCTTGATGTCGCCGTTCGCGGCCTCGATCAGGGTGTAGGGAAGGACTTGCCGCGCGCGCGTCACCTGCGGGTCCGAGAACTTGCGGCCGATGAGGCGCTTCACGGCGTAGACCGTGTTCTCAGGGTTCGTGATCGCCTGGCGCTTGGCGATCTGGCCGACCAGGCGGTCTCCCTCCTCGGCGAAGGCGACGATGGACGGAGTGGTCCGGCTGCCCTCGCGGTTCGACAGAACCCGGGGAGCCGTCGCCTCGACGATGGCCGCACAGGAGTTCGTGGTGCCGAGATCGATGCCGAGAATCTTGCTCACGAGGAAAGCCCCATCCTTCCTTCAAGACGCAATGGACCGCCTGGAAGGCGGTCCGGGACCCGTGGAACAGCACTGGGGGCTATTGTAGCTTGGTGTTGAGCGGGTTAAGCGGGTTGAGGGGGTTGAGGGGTCAAACCCCCTCGACCGCCGGCTTCGACTCCGACGGCACGGCCACCTTGACCATCGCCGGCCGGAGCAGGCGGTCGTGGAGGAAGTAGCCGCGCCGCAGCTCCTCGACCACCGTCGTCTTCTTGACCGTGGGGTCTTCCTCGCGCGCCACGGCCTCGTGCAGCGCCGGGTCGAAGGGCTGGCCGAGGGCCTCGACGTCCTTCACGCCGTGACGACGGAGGAGATCCTGCATCTGGCGATGGATCATCTCCACGCCGCGCTTGAGATCCTCCGCGGAGCCCCCGGCCGACAGGGCCAGGCCCAGGTTGTCGATGACCTCCAGGAAGTCGCGCAGCGGCTCGAGAAGGGCATAGCGCCGCTGCTCCTGGCGCTCGCGCTCGGAGCGCTTGCGGAAGTTGTCGAAGTCGGCGAGCGTCCGCATGGAACGGTCGCGCAGGTCGGCGATCTCGCGGCGGAGCTTGCCGGTCTCGCCCTCGTCTCCTTCGTCGGAGCCGGAGCCCGCGGGGGCGATCCCCTTCTCAGCCTTCTCACCCTTCTCCTTACCGCCCTCGACCGCGTCCACGGCGGCCACGGCCTCGCGCATCGCGGCGTCGAGGTCTTCGGTCTGCCCGTCCAGGTCGAGGGCGACCGCCTCGGCGTCGTCGCCCTGATCTCTCATGTCGTCTGCCATCACCGTCTCCTGCCAATCGTTAAGCCGGTTATTTCGTCGGTCATTTCGCCTCGGGGCCGGAGAAGCTGTCGGACAGCGCCCGGCTCAGGGTCTCTCCGAGGAAATCGACCAGCGGGATGATCTTCTGGTATTCCATTCGGGACGGCCCGAAGATTCCGAGCGTCCCCAGGGTGCGGTCGCCGACGCCGTAGGGGGCCGCGACCAGACTGAAATCGAGCTCGGACGTCAGGTCGCTGTCGTCGCCGATGAGAACCCGGACGCCGCCGCCGCGCACGCATTGGTTCAACAGGCTCACCATGCGCGCCTTGTCCGCGAAGGTCTCGAACATCCGGCGCACGCGCTGCAGGTCCGCCAGCTCGGGCTGGTTGAGGAGCGCCGAGGTGCCGTCCATCACGACGTCCGGCCCCTGGTCCAGGTCCAGACCGCGGCGCGCCAGCTCGAACGTCCGGGAGAGCCAGCGGTCCATCTGGGCGCGCTCCTCGTCCATGCGCCGGAGCAGCCGGTCGCGGATCTCGCGCAGGGTCTGGCCGCCGAAGCTCTCCGTCAGGTAGTTCGCCGCCCGCACCAGCTCCTCGCGCGGCGTGACCTCGTCGGTCTCGATCACCTTGTTCTCGACGAAGCCGGTGTTCGAGATCACCACGCAGAGAACCTTCCTGCCGGACAGCGGCACGAAGTCCACGGCCTTGATGACGGTGTCGCCCCAGGTCGGAGTGAGCACGATGCCCACCTGGTTGGTCAGCTCCGACAGCAGGTGAGAGGTGACCTCCATGAGCTGGTCGGCATCGGCTGGCGCCGCCCCCGTCAGGTTCTCCTCGATGTAGCGCCGCTCCCGCGCCGGGATCGCCCGGGCCTCCATCATGGTGCGGATGAAGAGATGGTAGGCGGCGCGGGTCGGCACCCGGCCGGCCGAGGTGTGGGGCTGGGCCAGAAAGCCCCAGTCCTCCAGGTCCGCCATGACGTTGCGGATGGTCGCCGCGGACAGGCCGAGCTGGCCATGCTTCGCCACCGACCGCGAGCTCACCGGCTCGGCGGTCAGGATGAAGGTCAGGATGACGTCCTTGAGGATGTCCCTGTCCCGCGGCGTCAGCGCGCCACCGTTCAGGTTCGTCGGCTGCATCGCATGGGCCTCGCGCTCGGCTTCAGGATCGATTAGCACTCTCAGGTCGAGAGTGCTAAGGAATCGTAGCCGGAGGGGGGCTCCCTGTCAAGGAAACGTGGATAAAACGTGTATAAAGAAGGCTGTGAGCGAGGCGGATCGGAACCCCCTGGCGGGCCTGACCTTCTCCCTGGCCGGACCGGGCCGGGTCGGGACCAGTCTGGCCGCCTGGCTGGAGGCGGCGGGGGCGGAGCGGGTCGCCGTTGCCGGGCGCCGGGATCTGGCCCGGCTGACCACGGGCGGCCAGGATCTCCTGCTGATCGCGGTGCCGGACCCGGTCCTTAGAGATGTCGCCGCGGAGCTGGCCCGCCGGCCGCAGGCCGCGGTCGTCCTCCACACCTCGGGCAGCCTCGACGCCTCGGCAGTTGATCCCCTTAGGAGCGCAGTTGATCCCTTTAGAAGCTCCTGCCCGCCCGTGAAAACGGCCGGATCGGGATCAGGACCGGGATCGGAGGTCGGCTCCCTGCACCCCCTGAAGGCCTTTCCCCGGCCGCTGCCGGACCCGGCCGAGGCGCGGGGCGTGTTCTTCGCCGTGGACGGAGACCCGGAGGCGCGGGCGCTCGCCCACCGGATCGCGGCGGCGTGGGGCGGGACGTCGGCGGAGGTCTCGCCCGAGGTGCGGCCGCTCTATCACTTCGCCGCCACCCTCGCGGCCGGCGGTGCGGTGACGATCCTGGCGCTGGCGGAGGATCTGGCCCGGCGGCTGGCCCTGCCGGAGGCCGCGGTCCGGGGCTACATCGAGCTCTGCCGCGGCGCCGTGGCGCGGGCGGTCGAGACCGGCGACCCGGTCGCCGCGCTGACCGGTCCGGCCGCGCGCGGCGACCGCGCCACCGTGGCCGGCCATCTCCAGGCCCTGGCCGGACTGGCGCCCGACAAGCTTCCGCTGGCCGTCCTCCTGGCCCGGGAGACGCTGCGGCAGCGGGAGCGGGCCGGAGCGCTGAGCCCGGAGCAGGAGGAGCTCGCCGCGGATCTGGCGGCGCGGCTGGCGGATTCGCCGCCCATCCTCTGATACAGTTCAGCGCGAGCACCCCTATTTTGGAGCTCCGAAGCCATGACCAAGCAACGATCCATCCAGCGAGTTGCGCGTTCCCCCTGGGTTCTCCTGGGCGCGTGCGCGGTGATCCTCCTCATGACGAGCCTTTACGCACGCGCCAGCCGCCCCCCGAGACCGACTCCGAACCCGCCGGGCACGAAGCGGGTTCTCTTCGTCGGCAACAGCTTGACCTACGGCAACGACATGCCGGCCATCGTCCAGGCTCTTGCCAAGTCCTTCGGCAAGAACCTGCACTATGACGCCGTGACGCTGGGCGGCGCCAGCCTCGAGGACCACTGGAACCACGGCAAGGCCCGCAAGGCCGTGGCCCGGACCGGCTGGGACGTGGTCATCATGCAGCAGGGGCCGTCGGCCTCGGAGGATGGCCGCCGGATCCTGCTCGAATACGGCGGGCTCTTCGTCAAGGAGATCCACAGGGCCAGGAGCGCGGCCGGTTACTACATGGTCTGGCCCACCATCGAGCGCTTCCAGGATTTCGACCGCGTCAGCGAGTCCTACCGCATGGCGGCCGACGAGGCCAACGGCTACTGCTTCCCGGCGGGCGAGGCCTGGCGCGCGGCCTGGCGGCTCGATCCGGACATGCCGCTCTATGGAGGCGACGGCTTCCACCCCACGCCGGAGGCCTCCTACCTGAACGCGCTGACCATGGTGCAGATGATCTACGGGCGGTCCCCCATCGGCCTGCCTCATCAGCTGAAGCTCCGCACGGGGGGCTCGATCAGCATCTCGCCGGAGCGGGCCAAGATCCTCCAGCAGGCCGCCGCCGAGGCAGACGCCGCGTTCGGGAGGGTCCCCAAATAGTCGCTCAACGAAATAAGCGCCCAAATAATCCCGTGCTATGCTTTTGACCCCGTTTGAAGCCGGTTGAGCCATGGTCTTCTTTAACTACAGCACGATGCAGATGGCGGCCAAGGTCGTGTACTACGGCCCTGGTCTGTGCGGCAAGACCACGAACCTCCATTTCATCTACGGCCATACCACCTCGGACTCCCGGGGCGAGATGGTGTCGCTGGAAACGGAGACCGACCGCACGCTGTTCTTCGACCTGCTGCCCATCGACGTCGGGTCGATCGCCGGCTTCAACACCCGCATTCAGCTCTACACCGTGCCCGGCCAGGTGTTCTATAACACCACCCGCAAGCTGGTGCTCAAGGGCGTCGACGGCGTCGTGTTCGTCGCCGACTCCCAGCGGCCGATGCTCCAGGCGAACATCGATTCGTTCCGCAACCTGGAGGAGAACCTCGCCGAGATGGGGCTCTCCGTGGACACGCTCCCCATCGTCCTCCAGTTCAACAAGCGCGACCTGCCGGACATCCTGTCGATCGACGAGATGAACGCGGCGCTCAACCGCGCGCAATGGCCTCACGTCGAGGCCTGCGCGGTCAGCGGCCCGGGCGTCTTCGAGACGCTCAAGGAGATCTCCCGAGTCACCCTGCTCTCCCTGAAGAAGCGGCTGGCCCGGCCCGACGCCCCGGCGCAGCCGCCGCGGCCTCCCGGTCCGCCGCCGCGGCCTCCGGGCCAGCCGGCGCCCGGAACGATTTCGGGGGTGACTCCGCTGCCCACGCTGTCAACGCCGCCGCCCATACCGATCCTCCCCTCGCGGCCGCTTTCCGGGGCCTATCCGACAGTCCCGGCGGGCTCGGCGGGACTGCCAGGCCCGCCGCCGCAGCCCACGGGAGCGCACCCGCTTCCCCCGGGAATTCCGACAACCCCGCCGACGCCGCCCACCCTTCCGGGACAGGCTCCCAGGCCGGTGTCGGCCGCGCACCCGGTTCAGCCGGCGCCCATGGCTCCAATGCCGCCGATGCCGCCAATGCCGCCGATACCGCCATCCGCGCCGCCGGTTCAGCCCGTTCCGCAGACACCGCGCCCGCAGTCAGGGGCTTATCCGACGACTGGCCAGTCAGGGGCTTTCCCGGTCTTCCCGGACATTCCGGCCGCTCCGGCAGGTCCCTCAGGCCCGGCGATGTCGACGGGGATCTTCCAGCTCCAGGAGGCGCCGACTCCGCCGCCCCGGCTCACGACGCCGGCAGCCCCTCCCCCGCCGCCTCGGCCGGCGGCCCGCAAGGGCTCCCTGGACGTGCTCGGCGAGCTCGAGAAGCTGCGGCAGCAGACCCGGCCGGCTCAGCATCAGACCGGCCCCGTCCCGATTCCGCCCCAGGCCCGGCCCGCGGGCACGAACGGCCGGCACGAGATGTCGCGCAACGTCGAGATGAACCTGCGGCGGTCCGACCTTCAGCGGGCGCGCCGGGTCCTGATCAGCTTCCAGGTGGAGGACGACCAGCAGCGGGTCATGGACACCGTCCGCGAGACCGTCGACATCCAGGACGCCTCCAGCCTGGAAAAGCTCCTCCTCCGCCTCAACGTCGCCTTGAACACCAAGGAGTAGCCGCGACCGGCCGCCCCGCGACCGAGACGCGATTCCTCTCTTTCGCCGGCGTTTCTGAAATGATGCTCCTGCCATGACGCTTTTGATATGACGCTTTGACATGAGATGCCCCTTCTGCTCCGAGAACCGCGACCGGGTCGTCGACTCCCGGGAGAGCCGTGACGGCGTGACCATCCGCCGCCGGCGCGAGTGCCTGAGCTGCGGCCGGCGCTTCACCTCCTACGAGCAGATCGAGGACATCCCCTACATGGTCATCAAGCACGACGGCACCCGCGAGGAGTTCAGCCGCAAGAAGCTCCTCGGCGGATTGCTCAAAGCGTGCGAGAAGCGGGCGATCCCCATGCGCAAGCTGGAAGGCATCGTGGACGAGGCCGAGAGCATGCTCCACGACCGCGAGGACCGCGAGATCTCCACGCAGGTGATCGGCGCGTTCATCATGGAAAAGCTGCGCGAGCTCGACCAGGTCGCCTACGTACGCTTCGCCTCCGTCTACCGCCGCTTCGAGGACATCGACGCGTTCATGGACGTGCTCACGACCCTGATTCAGCCCACCCATCCGCCGAACCCGAAAAAACCGGAGGCCTGATCCATGGGCGGACGTTACGCCTCGCTGTTCTTTCTCTCCCGCTTCCAGGCCGAGGTCGACCGCCTCTTCCAGGAGGCCGTCAAGCTCAGCGAAGGCAGCCTCCCGGCCGGCGGCGAATGGCAACCATCCATCGACGTGGTCGAAGATCCGACTTCGGTGGTGATTCTCGCCGAGCTGCCCGGCCTCTCCGCGTCCGACCTCCAGGTGACGGTGCGCGGGACGCTGGTGACCCTCTCCGGCACCAAGTCGACGCCGCGCCCGGGAGCCCAGCGGATCAAGTTCCATTGCATGGAACGGGGTCACGGCCGCTTCTTCCGTGAAATCCATCTGTTCTCTCCGGTCAATACACATCAGGGGAGCGCTCACCTCGCAGACGGCCTACTGACGATCGAATTTCCGAAGATCCAGGACAAGCGCCAAGAGGCTCGCGTATTGCATATCCAGGAGGTCGAGGGACCCAACGAGGGATCCGTGGAATGAACAAACCGCCGACCGATCCGCCGGAAGAGGCGATCAAGATCCCCGACGTACTGCCGGTTCTGCCGCTCAAGGACACGGTGGTCTTCCCCTATATCATCCTTCCCCTGTCCGTGGGGCGGGACAAGAGCGTCCTGGCCGTGGACCGCGCCCTGGCCGAGAGCCGGGTCATCATGCTCGTGGCCCAGCGCGACGCCGCCGTCGACAACCCCGGCGAAGGGGACCTGTACGACATGGGCACGGCCGCGGTCATCATGCGGATGTTGAAGCTGCCCGACGGCCGCATCCGCATCCTGGTCCAGGGGCTCTCGCGCGCCCGCATCCATCACATCAGCCAGGCGGACCCGTACCTGCAAGCGAAGATAGAGCGCATCGAGGAGCCCCGGCCGCCCGCCGGTCTGGAGACCGAAGCGCTCGTCCGCAGCGTCAAGGAGAGCCTCGACCGTGCCGTCACCCTCGGCAAGGGCATCTCCCCCGAGGTGATGGTCATCACCGCCAACCTCGAAGACCCGGGCCGCCTGGCCGACCTCGCGGCCAGCAACCTGGACCAGAAGATCGGCGAGGCCCAGGGCATCCTGGAGACCATCGATCCCCTGGAGCGCCTGCGCAAGGTGTGCGATCTCATCGCCCGCGAGATCCAGGTGCTCACCATGCAGCAGGAGATCTCCTCCCAGGCCCGGGGAGAGATCGACCGCAGCCAGCGCGAGTACTTCCTGCGCCAGCAGCTCAAGGCCATCCAGCAGGAGTTGGGCGAGGGCGAGGAGCTGACCGAGGAGATCGCCAACTACCGGCGCCTGGCGGACGAGAAGAAGGTCCCCGAGGAGGCGCGCGAGGAGCTGGAGCGGCAGATCCGGCGGCTGGAGCGCAGCCACCCCGAGAGCGCCGA
>JANMTS010000149.1:0-6348 GCA_031390755.1 Holophagales bacterium | reverse complement strand
GGAGGGCCAGGTCGAGGGCCAGGGCGAGGAGGACGGTTCTGGAGAAGAGGGCGCTTTCGACGCTTCGAGTCCTCACCCCCTGGCCCCCTCTCCCGGGGGGAGAGGGGGAACCCCCGCCCGTTTCAGTTCCGGGGTTTTGGGGGGTGGCGCCCCCTCTCCCGGGGGGTGGGGGGCTGGGAGATGGGAGAGGGGGTCGGGGGGTGAGGACTCGAAGCGATACCGCCGCCGCCACGATCCCCAGCAGCGTGACGATCCACCAGGCCCACTGCCAGGGCTGCAGCTGCGGCACGATCACGAGCAGCGCCACGCCGACTGCCAGCAGCGCCACCGCTGCGGCCCGCCTCCTTTGTCGTCCCAGCTCCTCCAGGCTCAACCCCGCGGCGAGCGCCACGGCCAGGATCCAGTACAGCCGGAGACGGCCCTGCATCGCCCCTTCCATGGCCGGCAGCGCCGAGACCATCTCGTAGAGCGGCGGCAGGCGGAATGCCGTCGCCAGGGCCGCGAACCCTCCCACCAGAATCCACGCCGCCCGGCCGCGCATCACCCAGGCCCCGGCGAGCGCGAGCGCCAGCGTGACCGCCCCCGCGTAGCCGCTGCACGTCTCGTTGAAGTTGAAGCTTCCGACCCAGTTGCCATCCCGCGGGCTGCCGAAGGCGAGCGGGTTGACGAGCGCCGCCGCGAAGCCGGCCTGGAACGGCGCCGTCTGCACCGGCGGCGGCACCTGGTGGACCATGAGCCAGCGCTCGCTCTCCGTCACCGCCTCCAGGATCGGCAGCAGCACCGGCGCGGTCAGGCAGAAAGTGAGCGCCGCGGCGACTCCCAGGCGTCCCGCGAACGCCGACCTCGACGGCCATCCGGGCTCGCCCTTCTGGATCAGAAGCACCGCGGCGACGACTCCGCCGACCAGCGCCATGTGGGCCACGGACTCGGGATGCCCGCTCGTGGCGAGGCCCACCGCGCAGACGGCCAGGCCGGGAACGGCCCCCCGGCCGCCGCGGCGGAGCAGAACCAGGCCGAGCAGCACGCCCGGCATCCAGGCCGCCGCCATGCCGATCGGGTGGTAGGCCCAGGGGGTCGCGAACGTCGAGAAGGAGAAGGCCAAGGCCGCGAGCGACGATCCCGCCTCCCCCGCTCCCAGAGCGCGGGCCAGCGCGTGGGTCAGCAGCAGGGAGAGCAGAACCTGCCAGGCGGCCGTGACGGTCAGCCCCCGCAGAGTCGGCAGCGGCAGCGCCAGCAGATGCAGCGGTGCGAACGGCGCGGACTGCGCATTGCCGAGGAGCGGCTGGCCGGTGCCCAGCTCGTGCGCCCAGAGCGGAGCCTCCAGGCTCAACAGCCGGCGCCGGGCCAGCTCCCGGAACGGGATGATCAGGGTCGGCAGGTCGGCGAGCACCGGGTTGCCGGGCCGGAGCGTCTCCGGCTGCGGCAGCGTCTCGCGCCAGGGCGCCCAGGCGTAGGCGATGTCCGTGTCCACCTGGAGCCAGGGCGTGGCGAGCGGCACCACGAAGAACAGCCCGGCCGCGAGAATGTAGCCCTCCGCGGCCCTCCGGGACAGGTCGGGCCGCCACCACCGGACCAGCAGGGCGATCAGGACGCCGCCCGCCAGGTAATAGAGAAGGTCCATGGCGACGGGGCCGAGGGAGGGAGGACGGAGCTTGCCTGGGCGGCCTACTCGTCGGGCTCGTCCGCCGAGTCCGGAGAGTTGGGCCGGTCGAGGAGATAGCTGACCGGGACGAACTCGTAGCCGAGCGCCCGCGCCTTCGGCACCTCTTCCTCCAGGACGGAGAGCGTCTCCGGGTGCGGATGGCCGATGGCCACGGCCGCGCCCTTGGTACGGGCCAGGCCGAGCAGGCGGTGGAACTGCTCGCGGATCGCCTGCTGCGTCACGTCCGAATCGAGGAAGACCTGGCGCTCCGCCGACGGAACTCCCAGCCGGATCGCCGTCTTGTAGGCCACACTCTGGGCGCTCGTGCGGGAGTCCAGGAAGAACAGGCCGCGGCCGGAGAGCAGCCCCAGGATCGTCTTCATGGAGCCCTCGTCCGCGGACAGCCCGGAGCCCATGTGGTTGTTGACGCCCGCCGCCCCGGGCACCGCCTTGAGCGCGGCGAGCGTGTTCTGCCGCAGCTGCTCCGGGGTCATCCCCAGGCGCAGCGCGCCGGGGCCGGGGTCCGAACCGTTGGACGGCTCCATGGGCAGGTGGACGAGGATCTCCGAGCCCCGGCGGCGCAGCGCCGCGACCACCTGGGGCGTCTCCTCCTCGAACGGAAGGACGGCATACGTGATCGGGATGCCGAGCTTCCCGATCGTCTCGAGATCGGCGACGCTCCGGCCGAGATCGTCGATCACCAGGGCGATGCGTCCGCCCTCGGCAGGAGCCGGGGATTCGATGACCGAGACCTCCGGCTGAGTCTCCCCCCCGGGCTCGACGTGGTCGGGCGCGGCGGGGACGGCCTTGCGCGCCGCCTCGGGAGACTCGTCCTTGGCTTTTTTGTCTTTCCCGTCTTTGCTGTCCTGGTCTTGAGACGGAGCGCTCGCAGCCGGCGTCTCGCCTCCGCCCGCCGCGTCCTGGTCGCGGCAGCCGTAGTACAGCACGGCGGCTCCGACCAGGACGCCCAGGAGGAAGAGGAACAGGCCCGGCACCACCGAGCATCCTCGGCCCGATCGGCCGGCCCGGCCGGATCCGCCACGGGAGCGCCCCCCCGCAGCGCGTACGGTGCGCTGGCGGGGAGCTGGGTTCTGGCGCGGAGGCACTCGGGTCAGGCGGCCTTCTGTGCCGTTTCAGCCTCGTCGCCGAGGAGCCGGTGGACACCCCGGCGGAGGATCAGCTCGGTCATCGGAACGTCCTTCTCCAGGTAGGTCCGGGAGCGCTCGTCCACGAGGAGGTCCGGCTTCAGGGAATCCTTGAGCGGCGCCTTGTCGGGGCCGGTGAAGAAGGCTTCGGTGAACAGCAGCTTGCCGCCGTTGGACAGGTCGGCGGTGCCGAGGCGCCCGGCGTGGCCGAAGGTGCGCTCGCCCACCAGCTCCGCCTTGAGCTTCTGGCGCAGGATCGAGGCGAGCACCTCGCCGGCGCCGAGCGTGCTGCGGTCGACGAGCACCACCAGCTTGCCCTGCCAGACCGGCTTCGCGGTGCCCTTGTAGGTCTCCAGCTCGCTGTCGCGGCGCATCAGGGCGCCCAGGTCGCCGTCGGCGAACAGCTCGGCCGTCTTGTAGGCCTCCTCGGGCTCGCCCGCGGACGCGCCGCGCAGGTCGACGAGAAGGCCCTTCGCAGCCACCGCCCGGGCGCCGAGCCCTTCGAGAGCCGCTCTCACCTGGGCCGCGGTCTCCGTCTCGAACGACGGGATGCGCAGCACCGGCACGCCCTCGGTCTCGGTGACGCTGACCGGCGGCGGATCGAACGGCTTCAGCTCGAACGTGGCCGGCACCGGCGCGCCCAGCCGGATCATCTCCATGGTGATCTTGGTCCCGGGCTTCCCGGCCAGCGTCTCCTGGATCTCCCAGAGCGGCATGGTGCGCGTGGTGCGCTCGCCGACCTTGGCCACGATGTCTCCGGCCTTCACGCCGGCCGTCTCCGCCGGGCTCCCCTTCTCGGTCGCCACGATGTAGACGATGCCGTGCTCCTTGAGCAGCACGAGACCGCTCTGGCGGCGGCTCACGGCGCGCGCGCCCAGGTAGCTCGCCACCTGATCCGGCGGCACGTACAGGGAGAAGGGATCGAGGGCGTCGGTGGTGCCGTCGAGCGCGCCGGACATCAGGACGTTCATGTCCGGCTGATCGACGTAGGACTGGCGGACCAGCCCCAGAACCTCCGTGAACACGGAGAGGTACTTGTAGAACGAATCCTCGCCCGTCTTGCCGGAGCCGTCGGCCGCACGAAGGATCGTGTCGGCGAGCATGGGCAGCACGAGAAGGGAGGAAACCAGGAAGAAGACGATACGGCTACGGCTCATGGTCGGCTCACCTCGCGGCTTCCGCCGCAACTACCTCACGATCCCTCACACCCGGCGCATTCCTGACAGCGACTACCTCAACCAGCGCAGCGGGTCGTCCGGACGGTTCTCGATGCGAATCTCAAAGTACAGCTTGTCCGAAGCCAGCCCCACCACGTCCCCCAAAGATACCATACCTCCCGGACCCACCTTCAGCTCGGAGAGCCCGGCGTAGAGGGTGAACACGCGTCCCGGGTGATGCACGATCACGGTCGGACCGTAGCCCTGGAACGGCGCGGCGTAGAGCACCTTGCCGGGGAAGACGGAGCGCACCTCGGCGGAGGGCTCGGTGGCGAGGTCGATGCCGTTGTGAGGCACGCGGGTGCGGTAGCGCGGGTCGAGGATGAAGCCGAAGCCCTCGGTCACCTTGCCCGGCACCGGCCAGTCGAGCACCCCGCGGAACTGCTGGATCGGCGTGCCCGCTGGGTTGGCGGTCGAGCGGCCGTAGAGGAAGTCCACCAGCGTCGACAGCTTGCGCTCGCGGTCGGCCAGCACGGAGGCCTTCCGGGAGAGATCCTTCCCTTCCTGCTCCGCGCGGGCGAGGAGGACCGCCTTGCGCCGCCGGACCTCGGCCAGCTGGCCGCGCCGGGACTGCTCGTGGGCGAGCCACCGTTCGAGATCCTTGCGCTGGGCGGCGAGCTTGTCCCGCTCCCGCTCCAGTCCCCGCCGGGCCGACTCGTATTGATCGATCGCCACCCGGTCGCGGCGGGCCAGGTAGTGGGCCATGCGCAGCGACGGCAGCAGCCGCTCGTCGGGCCGGAGCGCCAGGATCAGCCGCAGATACCCCTGGCGTCCGAGCCGGTAGAGCCCGCTGAGCCGGCGGCGCAACCCGAGCCGCGCCTGCTCCAGCGAGGTCTCGAGCCGCTTCACCTCGAGCTCCCCCTCCTCCGCCCTCCGGGCCGCCACGTCGCGGGCCGCCACCGCCTCGGCCAGCCGGGCCTCCTGAAGCCGCAACTCCAGGTCCGCCGCCTCGACCTCCCCGCGCAGCCCGCTCTGCAGCCTCTTCGCCTCGCCCAGCCGCGACTCCAGCCGCGAGATCTCACCGCGCAGGGCGTCGAGCTCCTGCTCCCGAGTCATGGGAGGCTGGGGAACGGCAGGCAGGGCGAGCGCCACGAGAACCGCCCAGGCGAGAAGACGGCGGAGCATCAGGGGAGGATTGTAACCGTTGGCCGGAGGGACCGGCGGAGACAGGGAGCGAGGAGCTTGACTGTCGTGCCCAGCGCGTATATCCTTTTCCTAATGTGGCGACTCGCCACAGGTGGATAGCTCGTAAGGGCTAGCGTGACTGGGCTCCTCTTTTGAGGAGCCTTTTCATTTGGGGACTCTGACTGCGGTCAATCCAGCCAGATCTTCCCCCGTCCCGCGACAAGCCGGGCTTGATCCTGGCAATGGATCTTGGGGCGGGCTGCATTGAGGAGACGCGAGCTGAAGTCGCTGGGTGCGGCGTGACCTCGCCGCTCCGCAACCATCTCACGCTTGAATGGATAGGCGAGGAGATCGGCAAGCTCGAGCCCCGGGATTGCGTGCTCCTTCTTCTTGAGCTTGATCTTCCTGCTCGTCAAGGTCTCCTGGAGCTCGGCCGCCGGGAAGGACCGCGTGCCATCCCGGAGTGAGCGCTCGAAGACCTCGACCAGCTCCTGATCCTCGACCTTCCCTCTCGACTCGGCCATGACATCGCCTTGCGCGCCCACGAGCTTGAGCCATCCGGCATAGCATTCCAGCAGGGTGGCGATGCAGGAATGATAGGGATGGGAAAACTCTCTGTCCTCCCTCATCCTGTGGGTCGCCTTGTCGATCACGACACAGGCCATCTGGAACCGGCCGGCCTGGATCACCCCATCCAGACCTTCTTCAAACCGTGAATTCAGCTCCGGATTCCTCAGACGGCCAAAGGACCCGCGCCGTTCGACGATGTCCTTCCGATGGAGGCAGAGAGGCGGATCGTCCGGATGAGACCCAAAGATCTCCGCCTTCAGAGCCCGCAGGGATTCCACGAATGCCAGGTAGGGTTCATCGACATCGAACCAGATCCCCAGAAGACCGAGATACCGGTGATTGTCATTGTCGACTAGCTTGAAGGTATGGTCGCCGGACTCGTCGATGTAGAGCCTATATCGTCTCAAGCAGGGATCCTCGGAGCGGGATCCTATCGCACTCCGACGACCCCGTTGCAGGGAAGGGCTCCACCTCCCTGTCCGGCCGCAACCGGTTCCCTCCCTGGGACCGCCGGCGCCTCGCCGGCGGTTGGTCCAAAGAAGCTGCCGGCGAGGACGCCGGCGGTCCCAGGGAGGGAACCGGTTGCGGCCGGACAGGGAGGTGGAGCCCTTCCCTGCAACGGGGTCGTCGGAGTGCGATAGGATCCCGC
>JANMTS010000133.1:0-43569 GCA_031390755.1 Holophagales bacterium | reverse complement strand
GGGGGTCCGCTTGCCGGGGAGGGAGCGGAAAAGGCCGGAGGTGTGCGCGGATGAGGTGAAGTGAGGACGGCGCGCACGGCTCCGACGACCGGGGGTGCCTCCGTGAACGTCTGACCTCCCCGGCTTTTTCTCACCGGCCAGGGCTAGAATGAATGGACGGTCTGCAACGTCCATGAGCACACAGCTCCACACCTTCCACGCCATCGCCTTCGCGGAGAACTTTTCGAAGAAGGAGATGGCGGCCTACGTCTCCACCGTGCGCGCCGGCATTCACGAGCTGCGGAGCGACCTCGGCGAGGATGGCGAGGCCTTTCTCTATCCGTTCGGTGTGGTGGTCTTCCGGGACACCCCTCCGGAGCGCCGCGACCGGGAGCTGGTTCGCCTTCGCCGCGCGGTCCCGACCCTGACTCCCGAGGTCGTCCGCGAGGACTTCACCGTGGAAGAAGCTCCCGGCTCGCCGATCAGCGTCGATGCCGGCGTCCTCCGATTGAACCAGCTCTCCCCGGACCGCGCCGGAATCGTGGCGCTGACCGTGGCCCAGAGCGCGGCGATGGAGTACTACGAGAGAATCGTGGAAGCGCTCTTCGCCCGCCTGCGCGGCCTGGTGGCCGAGCTCGGCCGGCGGGGGACGGTTCCCCTCCGCGTCCGCCCCCTTCACCGCTTCATCGCGGAGGCAATCGAGACCCGCAGCGAGGTCCTGTCGATCCTCCACCTCCTGGACAAGCCGGACGCGGTCTGGGACGACTCGGGCATGGACCGGATCTACGCCGACCTGAGGGCGGAATTCGATCTTCTCGACCGCTACGAGGCCCTGGAGTCCAAGCTGAGAGCGGTCCAGGAAGGCCTCGAGCTCGTGCTCGACGTCGCACGCGACCGCCGCCTCGTGCTCCTGGAGGTGGCGATCGTGGCGTTGATCGTGTTCGAGATCGTGCTGAGCTTTACCTGATATTGAGCCCTGAAAGGGCGTCGGGATGGAGCCTGGGGTTTCAACCCCAGGAAGGGATTCCAGAAAATTCACCCAGTCCCGAAGGGACGCAGGAATGGACCGGCGCGATCCCTGCGTCCCTTCGGGACTGGGAGGAGGGTGGGACGATCCCCTGTCCCGGCAATGAATTGCCGGGCTTTATTCCGGTGCCCCTCCGGGGCGAGAGAACCGGCAGCGACGGCGGGGGCGGACGTTCTCCAGCGTCGACAAGGCCCCCCGCGGGCGCGGCTGGGGCCAGGGGTCAGGCGTTGTCGTAGCCCTCATCAAAGAAATCGGTGTCAAGCCGTTTGAGCTGATACGTCGTCGTCACGGAAACGCCTACATCGTGATCGATCATCAGCTCGGCAAGAGCAGGTCCGTCAATCAGAACGATCCGTACCGCATAGTCGGAGATGGACCGTAGCGCCTCCGCGGTAAACGTCGACGTTGTCAAGAAGACGCCCTTGCGGGCCTTCTTCTTCTGCAGCGCTCCTGCGAACTGGTCAATCTGCGGGGCGCCGACTGACTTGTCGTCCCATCGTTTGGCCTGAACGTAGATGGCATCCAGACCGAGTTTGTCTTCCTTGATCACTCCGTCGACGCCGCCATCACCGCTACGACCAACGGCAGCGCCAGCGTCCTGCAGGGTGCCCCCGTACCCCATCTTCACCAGCAGCGTTACGACGAGTCGTTCGAAGAATTGCGGCGATGCGCCCTTGACTGACTCCAACAGCTGAGCGGCGAGTGCCTTCCGCTGGAGGTCATACTGCGCCGAGATGACCTCTTCAGGCACGCCAGCCACTGCCACCACCGGCTCGTCAAGTTTGCGGTTTTCTTTCTTTCCTCTCGATCGGAACTCTCTGAACTCGGGGAACTGATCGAGGAACTCATTATCGAGTTGCTTTGGCTTCGATTTCAGCACGGCTGCTCCACGCTCCGTGATCTGAAAGAAGCCCCGCCGTGTCGCGGCCAGAAGAGCAGCCTTCTTCAGGTACGTACATGCCCAGCTGACGCGGCTTGCGAAGATAAGGCTCGCTCCACTTGGAAGGAGGGCTACTCGCTCTTCTTCCGTGAGCCGATATTGATCTGCCAAGGCGCTCGCTGCTGCTCGTGTTGAAACCTCCCTCTTTGGCTTCTCAGCCGCGAATTGCAGAAGAGGGAGCATGAGACTCTCATAGTCGGGAATAGCCAAGAGTGTTCCCTCCGAATACGCTTAGTGAACAAACCAATCTGTTGAAACTCGAACGTCTTCGGTAGTATAGGAGTAAATTCGGAGAGATTTGCTCCTCGGAGCTTCATCGATACCAGTGGAGATACCCCCCATGCCGCCAACCTTGACGGGAATCCAGTACGTTTCCGACGAGACCGGGACGCTGACCGGAGTCATTGTGCCTATCGAGCTGTGGCGGGAAATCACTTCGGAGACAGATACTGCCTACTTGCTTGAGAGCGAAGCGATGAGGCGGCGACTGCTCGAAGCGCGCCAACGCCCGGAGGGTTTTCCGTTCGAGGAAGCCCGACAGAAGCTCGGTCTTTGATCAGCACCGTGTTGCCCAGGTCTCACGCGTTGAGCCCTGAAAGGGCGCCGGGCTAAAGACTGGGGTTTCAACCCCAGGAAGGGGATTCCAGAAATTCTCCAAGTCCCGAAGGGACGAAGGGAGGGGGCAGGCGATCCCTGCGTCCCTTCGGGACTTGGAGGAGGGTGGACGACCCTGTCCCGGCAATGAATTGCCGGGCTCTATTCCGGTGCCCCTTCGGGGCGAAAAGACCGGCAATCGAAGGCGGGGGACGCCCTTCGGGGCGAGAGAACCAGCGAGGCGATGGCGGGGTTGGCGGGGTGGCGGACGGTCTAAAGCGTCGACAGACTCCTCACCAGCCCCAGCAACTGCTCCCGCACCGCCTCCCTTGAATAGTCGGCCAGCAGCCGGCGGCGCCCGCTTTCGGCCATCCGTTGGCGGGCTTCGGGGTCGTTCAGCAGCTCATTGATGGCGTGGACCCACTCCACGGGATGGGTGCCGGCGAGGCGGAAGTCCTCTCCCTGGCGGCCGGAGGTTCCGGCGACGGCCCAGGGGGTGGCGACGACGGGGACTCCCACGGCCCAGGCTTCCAGAACCTTGACCGGGACTCCCGAGCCGCAACGCATCGGGGCCAGGGAGAGGGTGGCCTGGGCGATGACGGAGCGCATGTCCTTGGGGGATTCGAGGAGGGTGGCTCCGGCTTTCGCGATCTCGCGGCGGACGGCTCCGGTGGGCCTCTCCCCCGCCACGACGAGGCGGACGTCCGGACGGGCGCGGCGGACGGCGGGCCAGATCTCGCGCAGCCACCAGGTCACGGCATCGACATTCACGAAGTAGCCGAGGTTTCCCGTCAGGACCAGGACCGGCGACGAGTCGCCTGAGCCCAGGTGATCGCGCTCTCCGGGCGGCCCGGGCTCGCTCTCCTGCACGGCGAGGCGCACCACAGAAACCCGGTCGGCAAGCTCTCTCGGCAGACGGTCGACCAGGGCCAGGCGGTCGCGCTCGCAGACCACGGCGACTCCGGCGGCGCGCTCGGCGAGCTTGCGCTCTCCCCGGGCCAGGAGCCGCGCCTCCAGGCGCAGGAGCGGACGCAGCCAGGGGCGGTCGACCTCGGCGCGGAGGGCGAAGTTGAGCGACAGGCTGTCGACGAGATCGACGAGCAGCGGGGTCTGGCCGAAGTCGTCCAGATGGACGGCGAGGCGGACGAGCTGAAGGATGCCGAGGTCGTGACGCGGCGCCAGCTCGCGCAGCTTGCGGCCGAGATCCGGCTGATGGAAGAGACCGCTCTGGAGAGGCAGGTTCTTGAGCAGCGCCCGGCCCATGCCCGCGACCGCGGCGAGGCCCCGGCGGGGCCGGTAGAGCTCGACGCGCCAGCGGCCCTCGGGGGGCGGCGGCTGGCCCGGGCCGGGGGCCGGCGTGAGGAGGGTGACCTCGTGCTCGGTCCCGGCCAACAGGTCCAGAAACTGCACCGCGCGCATCTGGTCGCCGCGGCGCGGTGGCCAGGGATAGCGCGAGGTGGCGAGCAGGATTCTCAAAACGGTTCGACCCACCTCAAGCCGGCCCCGGGGCGAGCCTCACACCAGCTTCAGGATATGACCCAGCTTGTCGCGCTTGGCCTGGAGGTAGGCGCGGCTGTCGTCGGTGGGCGGAATCTCCAGGGGGACGCGCTCGACGATCTCCAGCCCGTAGCCGTTCAGGGCGATGTACTTGTGCGGGTTGTTGGTCATCAGCTTCATCTTGCGCACGCCGAGGCCGCGCAGGATCTGGGCGCCGACGCCGTACTCCCGGTGATCGGGCCGGAAGCCGAGCCGCTCGTTGGCCTCGACGGTGTCGTGGCCCTGGTCCTGAAGCTCGTAGGCGCGGAGCTTGTTCAACAGGCCGATGCCCCTCCCCTCCTGGAGCAGATAGAGAAGGATGCCCTTGCCCTCCTCGGCGATCCTCTCCAGGGCGCGCTCGAGCTGGACGCCGCAGTCGCAGCGCGCCGAGCCGAACACGTCGCCGGTCAGGCACTGGCTGTGGACCCGCACGAGCGTGGGGATCTCGGGGTCGATGTCGCCCATGACCAGGGCGACGTTTTCGTCCCCGGTCACGTCGGAGAGGTAGGCATGGACCCGGAAGTCGCCGAAGCGGGTCGGCAGCCGGGGGGCCGCGACCTGGCGGACCAGACTCTCGTGCTGAAGCCGGTAGCTGATGAGGTCGGCCACCGTGACCATGATCAGGCCGTGTTCCTTGGCCACCTTGGTCAGGTCGGGGACGCGGGCCATGGTGCCGTCGTCGTTCATGATCTCGCAGATGACGCCCGCGGGCTGGAGGCCGGCGAGGGCGGCGAGGTCGACGGAGGCCTCGGTCTGGCCGGCGCGCTTGAGGACGCCGCCCTTGCGCGCCCGCAGCGGGAACACGTGGCCGGGACGCAGGAGATCCTCGGGCTTCGTGGCCGGATCGATGGCGGTGAGGACGGTGGCGGCGCGGTCGGCGGCGGAGATGCCGGTGGTGATCTTGCCGCGGGCCTCGATCGAGACGGTGAAGGCGGTGCCGAAGGGCGAGGTGTTGTCCTCCACCATGAGAGGCAGCTCGAGCTGCCGGCAGCGCTCCTCGGTCATCGCGAGGCAGATGAGGCCCCGGCCGTGCTTGGCCATGAAGTTGATGGCGACCGGCGTGACCTTCTCCGCGGCAATGGCGAGGTCGCCCTCGTTCTCGCGGTCCTCATCGTCGACGATGATGACCATCCGACCCTGGCGAAATTGCTCGATCGCCTCCTCGATGGGGGCGAAGACAGTCTGCTTGTTCATGATGGCAGTGAGGCCTTCTCGCGGGGCCCTTCGCGGTCAGGCCCGGGCGGACAGTTGGAAAGGGGGGACCCCAGCGGTCCGAGGGGAGTGTAGCCATTCGACCCCGGTGGGGTCAACGCGGACGGCAAACCCGTGGGCAATCCCCTGAGCTACTGGCCCCCGACCAAGGCACGGCTGGCCCGGGTATCGCCAGACTCCGGAGGGCCTTTCAGTACGCGTCAGTACGCGCGGGGCTGAAAGCCTTCGGGCACCTGGATCTCGAACTGGCCGTCGTGGATGCTGGCCAGGTAGAAACCCTCGGCCAGCACCCGCTTGCGCACGTTCTCCGGCGCGTCCACGGCTGCGATCACGCCGAAGACCTTCTTGTCTTGCTGATCGGGAAAGAACTCCCGGAACGAACGGAGGATCTTGCGCATCTGCTCGAGGGCCTCCTCGCGGAGGTGGCTCTTGACCTCGACGACGAAGACCTCCTTGCGGGCGTCGGAGGAGGCGAGCACGTCCAGCTCCAGGGAGTGGCCGTTGCGCTGCTTGCGCACCCGGGGCGCGATGAAGTCCATGCCGAAGCGCTGACTCAGGATCCTGGTCATGGACGGCAGGGCCAGGCCTTCCGTGAAGGAGCCGAACTTGTCTCCCAAGCCGCCGAGCTGCCGGCCCAGCTCCCTCAGCTTCCGGTCCGTCTCCTTCATCTGCGCACTCGTCTCCTTCTGCTGCGCACTCGTCTCCTTCTGCTGCGCGCTCGTCTCCTTCTGCTGGACGGCCACCGACGCCACCAGATCCTTCAGCTCCTGATCGGTCATGGACTCGCGTTCTCCCAGGGCACGCCATCCCGCCCGGGAAACATCTTACCATGAAACTTAGAACGGGTTTCCGAATGACACCGACACGGCGTAGGGGCTCTCCCCGGTCTCGCGGTCGAGCTTCCAGCCGATGTCGACGCGCAGGGGACCGATGGGCGAGAGGTAGCGCAGGCCGACCCCGGCTCCCTGCTTCACGCTGGCCGGATCAAGATCGCGCCAGTCGGCCCAGACGTTGCCGGCGTCGTAGAAGACGGTGCCGCCGAGGGAGCCGAAGAGGGGGAAGCGGTACTCCAGATTGAAGAGGAGGAGGCCGTTGCCGCCGACCGCGGCGAAGGTGTCCGGGTCATTGAGGTTCGGGATGAGGGTCCGGCCGCGGATGCCGAGGTCGTCCCGGCCGTAGGCGCGGTGGGTGGTGGCGCCGCCCGCGAAGAAGCGCTCGTCGATGAAGACGTCGGCGTTCGGCAGATCCTCGGGCAGCTCCGGATCGTCCGGAGCCAGGTGCTGGAACGGCTCGACGCCGCCGGCCCGGAGGCTCACCGCGATCGTGCCGGACCGGCGCAGGTCGAGGTACTGGGTCTGCTGGATGAAGAGCTTCAGAAAGTCGCCGTCCGTCCCCAGGCCCGGGACCGAGTACTGGAGCTGCGCGAGGGACGACCAGCCGCGCGTCGCCAGGACGGGATCGTTGCGCCGGTCCCAGAGGAAGCTGGGGATGATGTCCAGGAGCCGGTAGGGGCGGTCCTCGCGGTCGACGCCGCGCAGCGGGAAGCCGGGATCGAGCTCCGTGTCCACGATGCGGTAGTCGAGGGCGAGGCCCACCCGGCGGTCGGGATAGACCTTCGCGGTCTCGAAGCGCCCACCCCAGCGGACCACGTCCCAGTCGTCCTTGGTCTCGTGGAAGTAGAAGAGGGAGTAGCTCGCCGGCAGCTTCAACAGCGGCGTGTAGGGTTGGTCGAAGCGCACGCGGAAGATCTGGTCGAGCGGGCTGACGCGCAGATCGGTGCGCAGGCTGTAGGCGCGGCCCGCGACGTTGTTGTTGCTGAGGCTGACGCTGCCGCGCGGCACCCACTTCTCCTGCTGGGCCTCGTCGGAGGAGTACTCGAAGCCGAGACCGTAGCTCAGCCGCCGCGGGCGGCCCTCCTCGACCCTCACGATGAGATCGCGCGTCGTCTCTTCCAGGCCGGCGCGCGTGAGCTCCACGTCCACGCTGGAGAAGACGCCCAGGCGATAGAGGTCGCGCTCGATCTCCAGGGCCCGGCGCTCGCTGACCGGCTCGCCGGGGTTTGCGTCGAGGGTGCGGCGGATGACGTCGCTGTGGGTGCGCTGGTTGCCGCGCACGATCACCCGGTCGAGCACGGTCCGCGATCCGGGCAGCGACTCGAGGGTCAGGTCGACCAGGGTGTGGTCCGGGTTCCAGTCCTGCCGGGCGGAGACCTGGGCCGCGGAGTAGCCGCGGTCGCGGTAGGCGGCGCGCAGGCTCTCCAGGCTCTGGTCGAGGAGATAGGGATGGAACGGGCCTCCGGCCTTGAGCCGGAGACTGGCCCGGACGGTGTCGCCGTCCAGCTCCTCCAGGCCGTCGAGACCCAGGTTGACGACGCGCATCCGCGGACCCTCGCGGATCGGGATGACGAGGTCGAGGTCGCCGGCCTGCTCGCGGATCTGCGGCGGTCCGATTTCGACCTTCCCAAAGCCTTCGAGCTGATAGAAGCGGCTGAGGTTCTTGAGGTCTTCGTCGAGATCCTCGTCGATGAGCCGGCCGCTGCCGAGGGCCAGCAGGCTCCGCGGCGCGGTCTTGACGAGCTCCGCCAGGCGCTCTCCCGAAAAAATTTCGTTGCCGGTGAAGGCGACGCTACGGAGTTTCAGCTCCGATCCGGGCTCGATGCGCAGCACGACCTTGAGGGCATCCTCCGAGCGCTGCTCCTCGTAGGTGGCCTGAACCCGGTAGAAGCCGTCCTCCTGCCAGGCGCGCTTGATCTTCTCCACCGCCTGGATGACGAGGGCCTCGTCGTAGCCTTGCCGCCCGAGGAACGGGAGGAGGTCGCGGCGGCGGAGCCGTTCGGCGTCGGCGCCGATCACCTCGACGGCCACCTTGGGGCCTACCGTCAATTTGTAGCTGAGGCCGACGGTGTGCGACTCGGCGTCCATCGATTCTTCGGGCGGATCGACGCGGGCGGTCCGGTAGTCCTGCCGCACGAGCCAGGTTTCCAGATCCTCGGCGCTCCCGCGCACGGCGGGGCGGGAGAAGCCGGAGCCGGGCTTCGCGCCGTCGAGGTGCGGGATCAGCTCGGCCGGCGTGAAAGGCCCGAGGTCGCCGTCGAAGCGGATCTCGCCGACTTTGGAGCGGACGCCGCTCTTGATCTCATAGGCCACCACGGCCTGGTTGGTGACCGGGTCCACGGCGACCCGGGAGTGGACGCTGGCGTCGAAGTAGCCGCGGTCGGAGTAGAGGTCGAGGAGGCTGTAGACGCCCTGCACGACCCGCTCCTCGCTGAGCGGCTCGGCGACGTTCTGGGTGAGGACGCGGCGCAGCTCCGTCGCGGAGAGCCCGAGATCGCCCTCGACCCTCACGTCGCGCACCCGGACCACGGGCCTCAGGACGACGATCACGACGATGCCGCTGCCGATCTGGCCGGGCCGGTCGTCGGGCCGGGTGTAGATCTCGGCCGAGGAGGAGTAGCCGCTCGCCTGGAGGTTGCGCAGGGTGCTCTGCACGGCTTCGTCGGTGAGCGGCTCGCCGGGCTGGAAGCTGAGCAGGCGCTCCAGCTCGGCCGGATCGGCGGGCGCAATGTCGCTGCGGATCTCGATCGCGGAGATGGTCGGCCCGAGCGGCAGCAGCTCCGCGGGGACGGCCGGAGGAGACGGATCCTCTTGAGCCCGCAGGGGTGTCGCCCCCGCGAGGGCGGCGATCGCGGCCCAGGCGGCGCCGGCCAGGAGAATCCCCCTTCGCAGTCCCATCAGTACCGTTTCTCCCACTCCGCATCCACGGCGTAGGTGTCATCCCGGCCGTTGCGCGTGAACACGAGCATGACGTTGCGGCCGACCTGCCAGTCGATCCGGAGAATGTACTCCTCCGACGACGCCGGGTTCGTCGAATAGGTCACGAAGAGATCGCGGGAGATCTGCTTGCCCACCGTCAGGCGGACGCCGCCGAGCGAGCCGCCGGTCTCGTTGGCCTGGGGGTCGATGCGGAAGCGGTCGAACCCGAACAGCGTGTTGACCCGCTGGCTGACCAGCGACGCCGCCTGCCCCGCCAGGAAGCTCTGGGCGCGGAAGTCCTCCTCCGTGCCCTGCTCGCCCGGCGCCCGGGGAAGCGTCTGGCCGTAGTCCGGCTCGCCGCCGCCGAACAGCAGCGCAAGCACCTCCAGGTCGGCCAGCCCCTCGTCCGAGGTGAACTGGGTGTTGAGCCGGTCGAGAGGGCCGGAGAGATTCAGGGTGATGTCGTAGCTGCGCACCTCGGTCCGCGCCACGAGGTCGATCACCGGGTCGATCCGGTTCGGATTGGTGAACGTGATCAGGAAGCGCTCCACCTCGTAGCGGTTGTCCGAGTAGACCAGGGTGCCGCCGGGCTCGATCTCGATGCGGCCGAAGACCGCGGGCGAGGCCAGGGTGCCGCGGACATCCAGATCCAGGCCGCCGCGCAGGTCGGCGACATTGTTGCGCACCCGCACGGCGTCCGGGCCGGTGACGCGGACGTTGAGCTGGGTGCCGGCGAGGAATTCGTCGGTCTCGGCAACTTCCAAACGCTCGCGCTGGAAGGCCTGCAGCAGGATCTCCAGCGCCCCGGTCTGGATCTCCTGGAAGAAGAAGGCCCGGTCGAGCCGCACCTCGCCCCGGATCTGGCGGGACTGCCGGTTGGCCACCAGGGAGAGATCGGCGTCGCCGCGCAGCAGGAACGGCTCGGGGTAGCGCAGGCTCACGCCGCGGGCCGCGACCTGGAGACGGTAGGTGGGATCCGGCCGGCCGGGCCCGGGAAGCTCGATGCCGCCGACCGCGGACACGGTGCCCTCCCCCAGGTTCGCGCGCAGATTGTCGAGCACCACGGCGTCCCGGTTGAAGACGATCGTTCCCTCGATGTTCCTGAAGGCGTTGGCCAGCTCGGGAACGACCAGGCTGCCGTCCTTGATCACGGCCTGGCCATCGACCTTCGGATCGCTCGCGGTGCCGCGCACCACGGCCAGGACGTCCACGAGCCCGCCGACCTCGAAGCCGTCGGGCAGGAACAGCTCGGCCCAGAGCGCGGAGAGCGTGCTCTGGACGCGCAGGTCGAGCGGCATTTTGCCACCATCGTGGCCCTCGAAGCCCACCGTGCCGGAGGCGAACAGCTCGTTGGCGCTGCCGGGCTCGCTCAGGTAGAGAGTCCGGATGTCGAGCCGGTCCGGCCGCAGCTCCAGCAGGATGGGCTCGCTGTTGGCGATGGAATGGCCTTCGTAGTCGGCCCGCAGGTCGGTGAGCGCGACCTCGGCCGTCCAGGTGCCGGCGTCGAAGTTGGAAACGAGCCCGACCGAGCCGGCGAACGAGCCGGTGAAGGCGGGCAGCGGCTCCGGCGAAGCGATCTGCGCCAGCCCATGGAGGTTGTCGCTGCGGATGTCGAAACGGAGGTCGGCCGTCTTCAGATCGAGCCGGCCGCCGCCTTCGAACGAGGCGAGACCCGGCAGCATCCCGGTGGCCTTGAGTGATTCGCCATCCCAGGAGGCCACGACCTGCGTCTCCCCTTCGCTTACCCCGTTCACCCCACTTAATACCCGGCCGGCCACGGCCAGGTTGGTACCGCGCAGGCTGACCTCCGCGGTGGGCCGGTCGAGAGTGCCGCCGAGAGCCGCGGACAGCGACGCCCGGCCGGAGACTCCGCCTTCCAGGCCGGCGAACATCGTCTTGAAGGGCTCTTCCGAAAGCGCAAGCTCCGGCGCGTCCACGGTCAGGTCCAGCGCCGAGGTCTCGGTGTCGAAGCTGCCCGCCACGAGCACCGTGCCGGACGGCGTCTCGGTCACGGCGCGCTCGACGATGACGCGGCTCCCTTCGAACGACAGGCCGGCGTCCAGCGTGCCCGCCGGTGCTCCGGAGATCCGGAGAGCGTCGACCTTGATGTCGGAGCGGCCGGCCAGGACATCGGGCGTGCCGCCGAGGTCGAGCCGGCCGGAGACGAGGCCGTCGATCTCGATCCCAATGTCCTTCAGGTCCGGGGCCAGGAATTCGACGATTCCGGGAGCGGGCCACTGGTGGGCGTCGATGGCCAGGGCGAGCGGCTCGGGGGCCCGCCGGCTCCGGCCCCCTTCCTCTTCAATGGGAACACGGCCGGTGAGCATCAGCGCGCCGTCGCCTGCCGTGGCCTCCAGGCGGAGGTCGTCCACGGCCCTGGGCGAGACGCGCAGGGAACCGCGGAGCGCGTCCGCGATCACGGCGGGGCTCACCACGTTCTGAAGATCGAGCCGGATCGACGCTTCGTAGAGGCGGCCGTCGATCTTCACCGTCCCGTCGGCGTCGCCCGTTCCCTGGCTCGGCACCCACAGCGGCGGCTCCTCGCCCGGCGCCAGCTTGCCGCGCAGCAGCGGGGCGAGCGGCCCCACGTCGCGGGAGGCCAGCTTGAAGTCGAAATGGCCGGCGCCGCGCTCCATGTCGAACAGGAAACCGGTGCCGATCACGTCCTGGGCCGGAGCGGTGAGATGGATGTCGTCGCTCGACAGCACCCCCGCCTCGATGGCCACGGAGGCGTCGCCCTTCAGCGCCAGGCGGTTCTCCCGGTGGACCGCCTCCAGGTGGAGGTCGGAGGAGCCGCTGCCGGCGATCGGGTTGCCGGCCTCGAAGCGGTAGAGCAGGGTGCCGTTCAGCGACCCGGTGAGATCCTCCACCACCGGCACGCCGGCGCCGAACTGGTCGAAGACGACGGTGTTCAGGTCGAGCCGGGCCAGGGTGAGATCGAGGTTGACGGGAATCTCCTTCCCAATCTTTCCGTTCGGCCCATCGGCCCCCTTGTAGTCGACCGAGATGATCCCCTGGACCGTGCCCTTGGCATAGGCGGCGCGCTCGACGTCGACCTCCAGCCCGTCGCGCCCGCCCGTGAACCCGGCGGCCACGTCCTCGAAAAGACGGTTCAGCGCGGTGAGGCGAGGGGAGCGGAGAGTCCCGAAGTAGCGCAGCGTCGGACCGATGCGCTCGATGCGGGCGCGGACGTCGACCGGCCCTTGCAGGGGCTCGTTGGAATAGCCGAGCCGGTTGATGAGCTGGGCCCAGGCGTCGGCGGTGACGTCCAGGGTGAAGCGGCGGTCCGCCCCCTTCCATTCGTACGCGCCCACGGCCTGCGCCTGGAGATCCGGACCGGAGACGCGCACGGTGTGGAAGCGGATCTCCCCGGGCATGAAGCTGCCCTTGACCGAGGCCGAGAAGGGGTAGGGCTTCGCGTGCGGCAGGGTGGTCACCACCTCCTGCGCCGTGAGCAGGCCGTCGAGCCGGGTGCCGCCTTCGCCGTTGCGCTCGGCCGGACCGATGGCGCGGCCCCAGATGGCGCGGGCCTCCAGGTCCAGGGGCAGCCGGCGCTCGTCCATGTCCAGCACGCCGTCCTGCACCAGGATGCGGCCGATCTGCACCTCGAAACGGCGCTTCGCCCCCTTGCGGGTGCGCAGCTCGGGCAGGTTGGAGCTGCCGTCCGGCTCGAAGCGGAGGTAGACGCGCGGGCGGATGGCCTCGATCTGCTCCAGGCGCAGGACGCTCTGACGAAGATCGCGCCAGGAGAAATCCACCCGCACCAGCGGCACCGTGGCGAACGCCGGATCGGACGGCTTCGGGCCGTGGACGACCACGTCGTGCAGCTCGAAGGAGAGCAGGGCGAGGTTGTAGTCGATCGAGCCGACCTCCACCTTGCGGCCGAGCAGCTCCTGGGTGCGGGCGATCACCAGGCTCGCGGCGCGCCGGTGGGCGTAGGAGCTCTCCAGGAAGAACCAGGCGATGGTGAGCAGCAGGACGATGAAGAGGAAGCCCCAGACCACGGGGCGGACCAC
The DNA here is from genome assembly GCA_031390755.1 of Holophagales bacterium. Lineage (GTDB taxonomy): Bacteria > Acidobacteriota > Thermoanaerobaculia > Multivoradales > UBA5704 > DATMER01. The sequence continues at coordinate 30,513 of JANMTS010000133.1, read as the reverse complement.
CCAGCGCCGCATCCGGCCGTGCCGGCGGCGCTGGATCGCGGCGGGTTCGGCAGGCGGGGAACCGGACTCATCCGGCGCGCTCACTTCGGCTCCTCTCCCCCGTTGTGGAGCCCGCCCCAGCGCAGCTTGCCGCGCAGGCTGTCGTAGAAGGTGCGATCCGACACCCGGATCAGCCTGGCCGGAACGTTGCTGCGCGTGATCGACACGGTGTCGCCGCGCCCGACGGACGTCCCCTCCTGGCCGTCGAGCGTCAGATAGACCTCCTCGCTCGGGGTCTCCAGGGTCACCTCGATGCGGCCGGAGTCCGGAACCACGATCGGCCGCAGCGACAGGGCGTGGGGGCAGATCGGGGTGAGGACGGCGACGCCCAGGAGCGGGCTGAGGATCGGCCCCCCGGCAGACAGGTTGTAGGCGGTCGAGCCGGTGGGGGTCGAGATGATGAGACCGTCGGCGCGGAAGCGGGCCACGAGATGGCCGTCCACGCGCAGGGTCAGCTCGATGATCCGGGCGAGGGCGCTCTTGGTGATCACGGCGTCGTTGAGAACCCGGAACTGGAGCCCGCCGCCGCCCGCCCGCCGCAGATCGACGTCGAAGAGCGAGCGCGTCTCGGTCCGGAATCGCCCGCTCAGGATCTGCACCATGGCCGGGTAGAGCTCGGCGCGGCTGATCTCCGTGAGGAAGCCGAGCGTGCCCAGGTTGACGCCCAGGATCGGCGCCTTGCCGGCCAGGGTGCGGGCCACCGAGAGAAGGGTGCCGTCGCCGCCCAGGACCACGGCGAGGTCGTAGGGCTCCGACGGCTGGAACGCCGCGGCTCTCTCGCTACTGCTATCGCGGTCGTCTCGATCGTCGCGGCCGTTCCCGCCGGCCCGCAGGAGGGCCTCGTCGAGCGCCACTTCCAGGCCGCGGCGGCGCAGCCACTCGGCCAGCTCGTGAGCGGCGTGGACGGCGTCCCGGCTCCCGGCCTTGGCCACGACCCCGATGCGACGAAGCTTCCGGCGGCCCACTACGGCTCCCCCTTCCGGAGCCCCTTCCGGAGCAGGGCGAAGGCCTCGCGGTTGCCTCCCATCCCCGGCACGGCCGAGTCGTGGACGCCGATCAGCTCCAGGCCGAGGCCGGCCATGGCGGCGGCGCACTCGTCGATGACCTTGCGGCGCAGATCGTCGTCGCGCAGGATGCCGCCCTTCCCCACCGCGCCGCGGCCCGCCTCGAACTGCGGTTTGATCAGCGGCAGCATCAGGCCGCCGGGCAGGAGGTGGGCGACCAGGGCGGGCGTCACCTTGGAGAGCGAGATGAACGAGACGTCGATGGTGATCAGGCCGCACGGCTCCGGCAGGTCGTCGGGCTTGAGCTCGCGGGCGTTGCGCCGCTCCATGACCACGACGCGGTCGTCGTAGCGCAGCTTGTGATCGAGCTGGCCGTAGCCGACGTCGAGCGCGTAGATCCGGACGGCGCCGCGTTGCAGCAGGCAGTCGGTGAAGCCGCCGGTCGAGGCCCCTACGTCCATGCAGACGCGGCCGGCCGGATCCACGGCGAAGTGATCGAGGGCGTCGGCCAGCTTGCGGCCGGCGCGGGAGACGAAGGGCTCCTTGGGGCCGATCACGGAGACGCGGGCATCCTCGCCAACGGGGGTGCCCGCCTTGTCGGCGCGGTGGCCTTCCAGCTCGACGATGCCGGCCATGACGGCGCGCCGGGCCTGTTCCCGGGTGGGAAAGAGCCCGCGCTGTACCAAGAGGTGATCGAGACGCACGTCGGCGAGTCCCTGGTCCTAGCTCGAAGCGGCCCGCGGAGTTTCGGCAACGGGAGAGAAGGGCCGGGCGAGCAGCATATCATCGTGGTCTCCAACCTCCTGGGCAGCCTCTTCCGATCCCTCTCCGGCCCTGCCGGGCTCGCCGGCCGCCAGGCAGAACGGCAGCACGAACAGCAGCAGCGCCGGGCGCTGGACCTCGGTGTCGCCCCAGTTGTTCTCGAACAGGCCGGCGACGTTGAAGGCCAGGAGGGCGAGGAGACCGCCCAGGTAGAGGTCGGCCCGCGGCCCGTTGCGTCCCCCCTCCCGGCGATAGCGCCGCACCATGACGTAGAGGCAGGCGGCGTTCATCCAGAGATAGGCCAGCAGCGCCGGAAGACCGCGCTCGGCCGCGAGTTGGAGGAAGCTGTTGTGGAGGTGCGGAACCTCGAATCGGGGTGCGGTCGGAGAGCGGTAGATCGGATACCGCCGCTCCACCATCCCGGGGCCGAGGCCGAAGAGCGGGCGCTCCTTCACCATCATGAGCCCCGCCTCCAGCATGCAGAGCCGGTCGTAGTTCGAGGAGTCGCGCAGGTCCGTGATCGAGATCATCCGCCGCACCAGCGGTACCGGGGCCAGGATCACGATGAGGGCGCCCAGGGGGAGATAGGCCAGGAGCAGCTTCGGCGCGCGGATGAGCAGCAGCACCGTCACCGACACCACCAGCGCCACCCAGGCGCTGCGGGTGTAGCTGCCGAGCAGCGCCACGTTGATCGGCACCAGCGCGAACCACCGCCACCCCCACCGGCCACCGTCCCGACCCCTCCGCCCCTCCCGCCCGCCGACCACCAACCGGGTCATCAGCAGGAGGTCGCAGACCAACAGGAAGCCCGAGAACGTCATGTAGTGGGAGAACGGTCCGCGGATGCGGCGGTCGATGTCGCCGTAGCCCACCAGGTACTGCGCGAGGCCGGTGCAGGCGAGCAGGGCGGCGGCGGCGGCGAGGCCGTCCACCAGCCGGCGGACCTGGGCCTCTCCGCGCACCAGCCCCGGCGCGAGCACGAAGGCCGACAGCGTGAACAGCTCGCGCAGACCGCCGATACTGGTCCGGGGATCGAACGACGCGAGGACCGCTCCCACCAGCCACAGCGCATAGAGCCCGAGCGGCACCAGCACCGGGGCCATCCGCGCCCAGTCCTCCCGCCGGCCGCGCAGGCTCCACGGAGCGGTGAGGACCGTCAGGCCCAGGAGGATGTTGGAGGCCGCGATGCTGAAGACGGCGAGGAGATGGCCGGAGAACAGCCACGAGCCGACCCTTTCCATCCGGGAAGGCCGGGAGGGCCGGGACGGCAAGGCGTGCGGCTCGGAAACGGACACCGGGAAGCCGTCAGGCGGTCACGGAAGACTCACCCGGACGTCCCACGGCGGAGGCGGGAAGGGCCTCCTCGATCAGCATGATGGGGATGTCCGACACGACCGGATAGACCAGGGCGGAGGAGGCGCAGTACAGCCCCTGCTCGACGACCGGCTCTTCGTCCCGGAAGTGCTCCCGGTACTTCTCCACCAAGGCCAGGCGGACCTCCGGGGGCAGGTCGATCAGCTCCAGCTCACCTTTGGACTTGGGACAGACGAGAATTTCGAGCAATTCCGGGTCGACGGCCATGCCCGGAGAATAGCACAGGGGGTCGCCGGGTCAGACCCGGTCGCGGAGCGCCAGGAGCGTCTCGTTCATCAGCGGCAGGAGGATCGGGGCCGCGAGCGTGCGGTAGGCGTTGTTCCGGTAGGCCTGGCGCCAGCAGAACGAGTCCGTCGCCAGCGCCTTCGGAAGATCCTGAAGCCGAGGGACGATCCGCGGGGTACAGCTCCAGGCGGCGAACTGGCCTGGATACTCCCGCTCCAGCCTCTGCTCTTCGAGAACCATGCAACAGTAATGGGGAATGAGCAGGGCGACGAAGAGGGAGAGGTTCACGGCGAGGTTGCCGAGAGCGAGGAAGAAGCCCAGGTAGATGAGACAGTTGCCGAGATAGAGAGGGTGCTTCACCAGACAGTAGGCCCCGCCCCGGGTCACTTCCTTGTTCTTGCGGAGGTTGCCGGCCCCCCAGATCCGGACGGCCACTCCGGCCACGGTCAGGAGCCAGGGAAGCCAGCGGGCCGGATCGTGGCCGGAACCCAGAAAGTCAACGGGGCGCGTGCTCCCCCAGACCGCCCCGGCGAGGGCGATCAGGAACAGGACCACCGTCAGGAGTCCCCTCCGTCGGGCGATCCAATAGAACTCCCGGTATTTCGAGAAGTCTTTCAATATCAATACTTTCGACAGAATTTTGTGAGAGATTCATACCGCACCCGTCAGACGAAGTCAACGGCGGAGTCTCGCACTGTACGTGAGGACCAGCGACTCGGTGCCCGGGTTGAAATCGAAGAGCCCGCCGTTCGACAGGTGGTAGAAGCAGAGCCCGATCCGCCCGTCGCCGGGCAGGCGGTACGACAGCTCGGCATGGGTCCGGAACTCCAGCGGGCTGCCGAGGTTCTTGCCGCCTTCCCGGTAATAGAGGCCGGTGGCCGCGCCGGGGCTGAAGATCCAGCGCTTCCCGATGTCGATGTCCGCGCGGAAGCCCGCGTAGGTGTAGAGCGCGCCCCGGGAGCTCGCCATGGCTCCCACGGCCGGGATCAATTCGGGAAGCCAGGAAGGGAGGATCGAGTAACGCCGGGCAGCGAAGCGAAGCTCCCAGCCCATCTCGTAGGCGCTCACATCGTCCAGGACTTCGAATCCCCCCAGGTTCGCGGTGACCCTCTCCGCAGTGTTCCAGGGGTTCCAGGGCAGGGTTTGAGCTGAAATTCGAGGAGAGACCAGCAGGATCAGAAGGACCAGGAGGGCGCCCGGAAGCACCCACTGAATGCGACTCGTCATCGGAGACCTCTCCCCCAGGGGCGACGGTGACCGCCGCTCCTTTCCCTTGTACGCAAAGAAATCCAGTCCAGATCAACCCTGAGTCAGGGAGGAGAGATTCCCTCGCGTCCCGCTGCCTCCGGTCGACCGCGCCTCGATTAAGATACCCCGCATGGAGTCATCGAGCGTGCCGGAGATCTCCGTGGTCATTCCGGTCTACAACGAGGAAGAGAACCTTCCGGTCCTGGCGGAGGAGATCCGCGCCGCCATGGCGACCGTGGGCCGCCCTTACGAGGTCGTGCTGGTCGACGACGGCAGCACCGACACGAGCCCGGCCGTCATGGCCCGGCTCGCCCGCGAGGACGGCCGCGTCCGGATCGTCCGCCAGCGCCGCAACCAGGGACAATCGGCGGCCTTCGACGCCGGCTTCCGCCATGCCCGCGGCGCCATCGTGGTCACCCTGGACGCCGACCTCCAGAACGATCCCGCGGACATTCCCCGTCTGCTCGAGCGGATGGACGGCGCCGACGTCGTGAGCGGCGTCCGCGCCAAGCGCCAGGACAACTGGGTGCGCCGCGTCTCGTCGAAGATCGCCAACCGCATCCGCAACCGGGTCACCCACGAGTCGGTGACGGACGTCGGCTGCACCCTGAGAGCCATGCGCATCGAATATCTGCGGCGGATCCCGGTCTTCAACGGGATGCACCGTTTCCTTCCCACGCTTCTCCGGATGGAAGGGGCGCGCGTGACCGAGGTGCCGGTCAACCACCGGCCAAGGCTCCACGGGCAACCCAAGTACAACATCCGCAACCGTATCTTCCGAGCCCTGGCGGACCTGTTCGGCGTGCGCTGGATGCAGTCGCGCTGGATCGACCGCGGGCTTGCCGAGGAGGTCGACGTTTGGAACACAACCCCGTCTGGCTCGCCATCGGGTTCTTCGGACAAGCCCTCTTCTTCGGGCGTTTCTTCTTCCAGTGGCTCGCCTCCGAGCGACGCAAGGAAAGCGTAATCCCCCGGTCGTTCTGGTTCTTCAGCCTCGGCGGCGGCGTCGTGCTGCTCGCCTATGCGATCCACCGCAACGACCCGGTGTTCATCCTCGGACAGGCGACCGGGCTCTTCATCTATGTCCGGAACCTGTGGTTCATCTACCGGCCGAAGACGGCCTCGGCCGCTCCGCCGCTGGAAACCGACAACCCGTGAGGCGCCGCGACCTGGCGCTCCTTGCAGTGCTGGGGGGCCTGCTCTTTCTCCCGGCCCTGGGCTGGCGCGACCTCTGGAATCCGGACGAGGCCCGCTACGCCGAGGTCGCCCGCGAGATGCGGCTGCTCGGCGAGTGGTCGGTGCCTCGTCTCAACGGCGAGGTCTACACCCAGAAGCCGCCGCTGCTCTTCTGGTCGATCCTCGCTGCATCCACGCTGACCGGCGGGGAGGTGACCGAGGTCTCCGCACGGCTGCCGTCGGCCCTGGCGGCGATCGGCGCCCTGCTGCTCGTCTACCGGATCGGCGAGCGGCTGTTCAACCGGCGCGCCGGCTGGCTCGCGGCCGGCGCCTTCGCCACCTGCTTCAAGATCCTCTGGCAGGGACGCTTCGGGCAGATCGACATGCTGCTCGGCTTCCTGGTCGCCCTGGGGGTCTGGTTCTGGGTGCGCGGCTACACGGAAGGCCGGCCCGGGCTCTATCCGCTCTTCTTCGTCGCCACGGGTCTCGCCACGCTCGCCAAGGGTCCGGCCGGATTCCTGCCCCCGCTCCTGGCCATCGTGGCGTTTCTAGCCTGGACCCGGGACTGGCAGGAGCTGCGGCGGTTGCGGATCGGATGGGGGTTCCTGATCTGGGCGGCGGTGGTGCTCGCCTGGTTGATCCCGGCCGGGCTCTCCGGCGGCCGGGAGTACCTGGACCAGATCGTCTTCAAGCAGAACGTCACCCGCTATGCCGATCCCTGGCATCACTTCCAGCCCTGGTACTACTACCTGACGATCATCCCGGCGGAGTTCTTCCCCTGGTCCTTCCTCCTGCCCGGCGCGGTCGTCCTCGGCTGGAAGCGGATGGAGGGAAAGGACCGGAAGGGATTCCTGTTCGCGCTGGCCTGGATGGTGGTGACGGTGCTCTTCTTCAGCATCTCCCCGGCGAAGCGGTCGGTCTACATCCTGACCATGTATCCGGCCATGGCGCTGCTGGTCGGCGCGAGCCTGGACCGGCTGGACCGGATCGCCACCGAGTGGCCCGCGAACCGGAAGTGGGTGGTCTGGCCGTTCGGGCTGGTGTCCGTTCTCGCCGCCCTGATCGTGGCCGCCCTGCCGGTTGTCGGTCTCGGCCGGGAGGAGGCCGCGGTGCTGGGCGGCGACCGGTTCGTCTGGCAGGTGACGCTCTGCCTTCTGCCGCTGCTCGCCGGAGCCCTCTACGCCTGGTGGCAGTCTCGGAGCGGCCGCGTGACGCACGCCGCCGCGGGGCTCGCGGCGGGTACGGCCTCGGTCATGCTCCTGGCCGCGCTGTTCCTGATCCCGAGGTTCGACGTCGTCAAGTCGGCGCGCGGGATGTCGAAGGAGGTCGTGTCGCGCCTTCAACCCGGCGACACCTACGGCATCTATCCCCGGCTCGACTCGACCTTCCTCTTCTACACCCGCCGCTTTGCGGTGGAGCTCGATGGAGAGGCGAAGCTCCGGGAGTACGCCGGCCGGCCCGGCCGCGTCTGGGTGCTCGCCCAGCGGGACGATCTCAAGAAGCTCTCGCAGCCGCTTCCTCTCGTCCCGGTCGCGCAGGATGACGATCTCCGGGAGGGGTACATTCTGCTGGGAAAGCCGGGCACGTAATCCTGGATCGGTCGCCGATCAGGCCTCCCCGGCCTTGACTTCGGTTAGACTTCGCTGACTTGGTGACGGTTCAAAGATGCGGCAACTCCGCCGCTTTCTCCCCCCGAGGGCGAGGAGGCTGATGAGCGAAGGAAAGCCGAGCGGTGTCCGCGCCTTCGGCCTCGTCTGGCTCGGGCAGCTCATCTCGCTCATCGGCTCCGGGCTGACCAGCTTTGCGCTCGGCGTCTGGGTCTTCCAGACGACCGGCTCCGTCACCCAGTTCGCGGGGATCGCCTTCTTCGGCGCGCTCCCGGGCCTGATCGTGGCCCCGATGGCCGGCGTGGTCGTGGACCGCCTCGACCGCCGCACGGTCATGCTGTGGACCAACCTGATCTCGGGGCTGCGCACCCTGGCGGTCGCCGCGCTGGTCTGGACGGGCCATCTCCAGGTCTGGCACATCTATGTGGCGGTGGCGGTGGCGTCCGTCGTCCGGACCTTTCATCTGCCTGCCTACATCGCGGCCACGACGCTGCTCGTGCCCAAGAAACACCTGGCCCGCGCGAGCGGCATGACGCAGTTCGGCCAGGCGGCGGCGGACACCCTGGCGCCTTTCCTCGCGGGCCTGCTGGTGACGCTCGTCCGCATCGAGGGCGTCCTCCTGATCGATTTCTCCACGTTCCTCTTCGCCATCATCACCCTGGCGCTGGTGCGGATCCCGCGGCCGGCGGCGAGAGCGGCCGGCGGCCGGCGCTCCATGTGGAGGGAGGCGGTCTACGGCTGGCATTTCATCCGCGACCGCTCGGGGCTGCGCGGTCTGTTGAGCTATTTCGCCATGCTCAACCTGATCCTGAGCATGGTGAGCGTGCTGATAATCCCGCTGGTGCTCTCGAGCACCAACGCCAAGGTGCTCGGCCAGGTGCTGATGATCTCCAGCGCCGGCCTGCTCGCCGGCAGCATCCTCATGAGCATCACCGGCGGGCCGAAGAAACGCATCCATGGTGTCCTGGGCTTCGGGCTGCTGCTGGGGATCGGCCTGGCGGTCGCGGGGCTCCGCCCGAACCCGTGGCTGATCGCCGCAGGTCTGTTCGTCACCATGTTCGGCGCTCCGGTCATCAACGGCGCCAGCCAGGCGATCTGGCAGACCAAGGTGCCGCCCGAATTGCAGGGGCGGGTCTTCGCGGTCCGGCGGATGCTCGCCCAGTTCACGGCGCCGCTGGGTCACCTGGCCGCGGGGCCGCTGGCGGACCGGGTGTTCGGACCGCTGATGCTGCCAGGCGGAGCCCTGGCCGGCAGCGTGGGTCTGGTGCTCGGCGTCGGCAAGGGGCGAGGCATCGCGCTGCTTTTCATCAGTCTCGCGATCCTGCCGATGCTCGCCTCGCTCTGGGGGTATGCCCAGCCGCAACTGAGACGTGTCGAGGAGGATCTGCCGGATGCGATCGGCGATTAGGAAGGAGTTGAGCATGCGTCGGACGTCTGCGCTGTGGATCGTGGCTCTCGCTGCCGCCCTGATCGGGACGGACGGAGCCGGGGGAGAAGCCTGGCCGCCGCGGGCCGAAGGCGAGGGGCCGTTCCCTCGCCTCATCCTGCGCGGCGTCACCCTGGTCGACGGCACCGGCGCGCCGCCGGCCGGCCCGGTGGACATCGTCATCCAGAACGACCGCATCGCCGAGGTGGTCGCGGTCGGCAGCCCCGGGTTTCCGGTCGATCCGGAGGGCCGCCCGCCGACCGGGCCGACCGGAACGACCGAGGGCGGCCGGGAGATGGATCTGTCCGGCATGTGGGTGCTGCCCGGGTTCGTCGACCTCTACGCGCATCCGATCCCGCCGGCCGAGTACGTGTCGAAGCTCTGGCTCGGGCACGGCATCACCACGATCCGCGACCCGGGCTGCCGCGACGGCTTCGCGGCCTGCCTGGAGCTGCGGCGCCGGAGCGAGCGGAACGAAATCACGGCTCCCCGCATCGAGCCGTTCGTCCCGTTTGGATTCGGCAAGCCTCCGGTCCGCGACGCGGCGGCGGCCCGGGCCTGGATCGCCGAGGCGAAGAAGGGCGGCATCGCGGGGGTGCGCTTCCGCGGCCAGCGTCCGGAGATCCTGGAGGCCGCCTTGAGCGAGGCGAAGAAGCTGGGCCTCGCCACCTCGGTCCATCACTACCCGGGCGCCGACGCGCTCGACACCTCGGCCTGGGGCATGACGATGCTCGAGCACTGGCACGGCCTGCCGGAGGCGATGCTCGCGCACGGCACCGTGCCCGACTACCCGCCGGACTACAACGACAGCGACGAAGGAGAGCGATTCGCCCGGTCCGGCCGGCTCTGGCGGCAGGCGGCGCCGCCCGGGAGCGAGCGCTGGAACCGGCTGCTCGACGGGCTGGCGGCCCGCGGCACGATCCTGGTGCCCACGCTCAGCCTCTACGAGGCCAACCGGGATCTCATGCGCGCCGTCGCGGCGGAGTGGCACGAGCGCTACACCCTGCCGTCGCTCTGGGACGGCTTCCAGCCGGACCGCACCGGCCATGCCAGGCACTGGTTCTACTGGACGACCGCGGACGAGGTCGCCTGGCGCGAGAATTACCGGCTTTGGATGGCGTTCCTCAACGACTACAAGAACCGCGGCGGCCGGGTGGCGGTGGGGACCGACTCGGGCTACATGTACAACCTCCACGGGTTCAGCCTGGTGCGCGAGATGGAGCTGCTGCAGGAGGCCGGCTTCCATCCGCTGGAGGTGGTGCGCGCCGCCACCCTGGCCGGAGCCCAGGCGCTGGGACGGGACCGGGAGATCGGCAGCGTCGAGCCCGGCAAGCTCGCCGACCTCGTCGTGGTCGGCGAGAACCCGCTGGAGAACCTGAAGGTGCTGTACGGCACCGGGGCTCTGAAGGTGGGGATGGACAACCGGCCGGTCCGCACCGGAGGGGTCCGCTACACCATCAAGGGCGGGGTGGTCTTCGACGCCGGGCAACTGCGGGCCGACGTGCGCCGAATGGTGGAGGGCGCCAAGACGCGGGAGGCGGCAGCGCCGCCCCGCCTCGACGGCCTGTGGCAGGGGACCATCCTCTACGATCCGGCCCAGGTCGAGCTGGAGACGACGGTCGAGATCGCCGCCGACCCGCAGGGCAAGCTGGTCGGCAGCATCGACCTTCCCAGCCAGCGGATGCAGTACCACCCGCTGAAGGACGTCCGCCAGGACGGCTCCAGGATCTCCTTCACCTTCTACCGCGACTCCGAGAAGCGCGGGCCGGACTCGCCGTTTGTCTTCGACGGCACGATCTCGCAGGACGGCCGCGTGCTCGAAGGCATCTTCACCGGCTTCTACAACGAGGAGAAAGGCGACGACCGGGCGCCCTTCCGCTTCGAGCGGATCGGCGAGGCGGGCGACGACCGGCCGGAGGCGGTCAAGCCGCCGCTGCACACTCTCACGGGCTCCGGCGACGAGCTGCGCGAGGCGTTCAACCGCGACGCCGGAGGGGTCCGCCTCATCCTGCTGCTCTCGCCGACGTGAGGGGTCTGCCTCGCAAGCGCCCGTGTGGTGCAACGCTATGTTCTGGATCGGCTCGATCGGGTCGACGCCCCGAATCTGCGTGTCTATATGGTCTGGGGTCCGATGCTGGGCGGGGAGAAAGCGGAGGACGCCCGCGAGGCGACCGCCCTGATTCCCGATCCCCGCGCAACCCATTACTGGACGGGAGCGCACACCCTGGCGGAGCTGCTGCGAGGCGCCGCCGGACTCAAAGAGGAGCTGGCATGGGACACGTTTCTGCTCTTTCCTCCGGGGGCGAGGTGGGGGGATCTCCCTCCGCCGTCCGCCTATGTGATGCATGTCAACAAGCGGAGCCTGCCGCCCGAGCGGCGGCTCAACGGCGACAGGCTGCTCGAGCAGGTCAAGAAGCTTCTGGCCGCGCACTAGCGAGCCGTACCGGCCCCTGGGAGGTCTGACATGCCTCTGCGTCCGAGTCCCGAATGGAATGCAACCCGAGTCGAGTACCCGCTCGACCGCACCGTCCACCAGTGGATCGAAGCCCAGGTGGACCGCACGCCGGAGGCGGTCGCCGTGGTCTCGGAAGAGGGGCGGCTGACCTACGCCGAGCTGGAGGCGCGGGCCAACCGGCTCGCCCATCGCCTGCGCCGCATGGGCGTGGTGCCGGAGACGCGGGTCGGGATCTCCGCCGAGCGCTCGCTCGACCTCGTGGTGGGCCTGCTCGGCATCCTGAAGTCGGGCGGCGCCTACGTGCCGCTCGATCCGGACTACCCGCGCGAGCGCCTGGCCTTCATGCTGGAGGACGCGGCCGTGCCGGTCCTCCTCACCCAGGCGGCGCTCGCTCCGGCGAACGACCTGGCGGAGAGCCCCCTGCGGCCCGCTCCCGCCGCCGGCCCGGACAACCTGGCCTACATGATCTACACCTCGGGCTCGACCGGCAGGCCCAAGGGGGCGATGAACGCGCATCGCGGCATCTGCAACCGGCTCCTCTGGATGCAGGAGGCCTTCGGCCTCGGCCCCGGCGACCGCGTCCTGCAGAAAACCCCGTTCAGCTTCGACGTGTCGGTCTGGGAATTCTTCTGGCCGCTGATGACCGGCGCCCGCCTGGTTCTGGCGCGGCCGGGCGGGCACCAGGATCCCGCGTACCTGGCCGGCCTGATCGTCCGCGAGGGGGTGACGACGCTGCACTTCGTCCCGCCGATGCTGCGGGCGTTCCTGGAGCAGGAGCCGGGCCAGGCCTCTTTGCGCCGGGTGATCTGCAGCGGCGAGGCGCTGCCGATGGACCTGCAACGCCGCTTCTTCGCGCGCCTGCCCGGCGTCGAGCTGCACAACCTCTATGGCCCCACGGAGGCGGCGGTCGACGTCACGTGGTGGCCGTGCGATCCGGGGTCGGCCGGCTCCGGGGTGCCCATCGGCCGGCCGGTGGCGAACACCCGCATCCACCTGCTCGATGCGGAGCTGCGGCCGGTGCCGGCGGGCGAGACCGGGGAGCTCTACATCGGCGGCGTCCAGGTCGGGCGCGGGTATCTGAACCGCCCGGACCTGACGGCCGAGCGCTTCGTCCCGGACCCGTTCGGCCAGGACGAGGAGAGGTGGTGGAGCGAGCCGGGCGCCCGCCTCTACCGGACCGGCGACCTGGCTCGGTATCGACCAAACAGCGGACTGGATGGCGGGCCGGACGGCGCGATCGAGTACCTCGGCCGGATCGACTTCCAGGTCAAGATCCGGGGCTTCCGGATCGAGCTGGGCGAGATCGAGGCGGTCCTCGACGAGCAACCCGGCGTCGAAGGGTCGGTGGTCACCGCGGCGGAGGGTCCCGGCGGCGGCCTGCGGCTGGTGGCCTACCTGCGGCCGGGCGCTCGCGCCGCCGCGGTCCGCCGCTGGCTGCGCCTGGAGCGCGACGGGCGGCTCGAAGGCCGCGCGTTCCACGAGCTGCCGGACGGCACCGTGGTCGCCCACCGCGGTCATGGCGAGACCGAGTTCCTGTGGGAGGAGATCTTCGCCGACCGCAGCTACCTGCGGCACGGCATCGAGCTCCGGGGCGGCGACTGCGTCTTCGACGTAGGGGCCAACATCGGCCTCTTCAGCCTGTTCGCCGGCCGTGAGGCCGCGGTGCGGATCCATGCCTTCGAGCCCATCCCTCCCGTGTTCGAGACCCTGAGGATCAACGCCGATCTGCACGGCCTCGACGTCCGGCTCCACGACTGCGGCCTTTCCGATCGGCCGGGAAGTGCCGAATTCACGTACTACCCCCACGCGACTCTGATCTCCGGCCGGTTCGCGGACGCCTCGGAGGAGCGGGAGGTGGTGCGCTCCTTCCTCGCCGGCCAGCAGGAGAGAGCCGGACTCTCGGACGGCCAGATCGAGGAGCTGCTCGACGAGCGGCTCCAGGCCGAGCGCCACGTCTGCCGGCTGCGGACCCTGTCCGATGTCTTCGCCGGGGAGGGGATCGAGCGGGTCGATCTCCTCAAGATCGACGTGGAGAAGAGCGAGCTGGAGGTGCTCGCCGGCCTGCGCGAGGAGGATTGGCCGAAGGTCCGGCAGGTCGTCGTGGAGGTCCACGACCTCGACGGGCGGATGCAGCGCGCCCTCGACCTGCTGCGGCGGCACGGCTTCGAGGTCGCCGTCGAGCAGGACCGGATGCTCACCCGCACCGGGTTGTACAACCTGTATGCCCGTCGACCGGGCGCCTCGCCGGGAGAGGGGCGCCTCCCCGCACCCGCTCCGGCCTGGACCACTCCGTCGCAGCTCATCCGCGACGTCAAGGCCGGCCTCCGCGAGCGTCTGCCCGAGCACATGATCCCGGCGGCGTTCGTCCTCCTGGAGGAGCTTCCGCTCGGCCCGAACGGCAAGGTGGACCGCAAGGCGCTGCCGGCGCCGGAGTCGGTGCGGCACGGAGCGGAGCGCGAGCACGTCGCGCCTTCGACGCCGACCGAGGAGGCGCTCGCCGCGATCTGGAGCGAGATCCTGGGGATCGAGCGCGGTGATCGCATCGGTGCGGACGACAGCTTCCTCGACCTCGGCGGACACTCGCTGCTCGCCACGCAGATCCTGGCCCGGGTTCGGGACGGGCTGGGCGTCGCGCTCTCGCTCCGCGACGTCTTCGAGCGCCCGGTGCTCGGCGCGCTCGCGGCCTTGATCGAGGAGCGAGGGCAGGCATCGGCACCGAGCCCCGTCGTGACGATCACCGCGGTGCCCAGAACGGGCGACCTGCCGCTCTCCTTCGCGCAGGAGCGGGTCTGGTTCCTCCAGCAGCTCGACCCGACGATCCAGTCCTACCAGTTCCAGGCCCGGCTGCGGCTGCGCGGCCGGCTCGACCCCGAGGCGCTGCGGCGGAGCCTGGCGGAGATCGTCCGCCGCCACGAGATCTTCCGCACCACGTTCCCGACCGTTGACGGCGGGCCGGTGCAACGCTTCGAGGACGACTGGAACGTGGAGATGCTGGAGATGCCGCGGGCGGACCTCTCCGGCCTGCCCGCGCCCTGCCGGGAGGCGGAGGCCGAGAGGGTGCTGGCCCAGGAGTGCCGCCGGCCGTTCGATGTCGCCCGCCTCCCCCTGGTCCGCTGGACCCTCGTCCGGCTCGCCCCGGACGACCACGCCTGGCTTCACGTCGAGCACCACCTGGTCCACGACGGCTGGTCGTTCAACCGGCTGATGGAGGAGCTGGCCACGCTCTACGCGGCGTTCCTCGAAGGCCGGCCTTCGCCGCTGCCGGACCTGCCGCTCCAGTTCGCCGACTGGGCGGTCTGGCAGCGCGCCTGGATGAAGGGCGAGGAGGCCGCGGCCCAGGTCGAGTGGTGGAAGAGGAACCTCGCCGGCCGGCCGGCGGTGCTGGAGCTGCCGGCGGACCGGCCGCGGCCGAAGCGGCAGAGCTTCCGCGGCACCGTCGAGCGCCTGGAGATGCCCGTGCCGCTCTGCGAGGCCCTGCGCGCCGCCGCCCGCCGCGAAGGGGTCAGCCTCTACATGCTGATGCAGGCCGCGTTCGCGGCCCTGCTCTCCCGCGTCTCGGGCCAGGACCAGGTCAACGTCGGCGCCGCCGTCGCCAACCGGCGCTGGCGGGAGACCGAGTCGATGATCGGCATGATCGTCGACAACGTCGTCCTGGCCGGCGACCTGTCGGGCGACCCGGAGGTCGGCGAGCTGCTCCGGCGCGTGCGGCGCGTCTGCCTGGAGGCGGGCGCGCACCAGGACATCCCCTTCGACCACGTGGTCGAGGCCGTGCAGCCGGAGCGCGATCTGGCCTACAACCCGCTCTTCCAGGCGAGCTTCAGCTTCCACGACTCGCCGCTGGACGAGCTGAGCTTCACGGGCCTGGAGGTGGAGCTGGCCGAGGGGCTTTCCAACGGCTCGGCCAAGTTCGACCTCAACGTCATCTGCATCCCGCGCAGCGAGCAGCGGCGCGGGACCGGAGGCGGCGGGATCACGCTGCTCTGGGAGTACGCCACGGCGCTGTTCGACCGCGGCACCATGCAGAAGATGATCGGCTGGTTCTATCGCCTGCTGGAGGCCTTCGCGGCTCGAGATACCGGAAGGCGGATCTCCGCGCTGCCCATGCTCACGGAGGCGGAGGAGCGGCAGCTCGACGCCTGGAGCCGCGGTCCGGAGTTGCCGGTCCCAAATGGCCGCGTCCATGAGCGGGTGGAGGCGTGGGCGGACCGGACCCCGGAAGCGCTCGCGGTCGGCCCCGACCTGACCTACCGCGAGCTGGAGGCCCGGGCCAACCGCCTGGCCCGGCGGCTGATCGCCCTGGGCGTCCGTCCGGAAACCCGGGTCGGCGTCTGCCTGGAGCGCTCGCCCGAGCTGCCGCTCGCGCTGCTGGCCGTGCTCAAGGCCGGCGGCGCCTACCTGCCGCTCGACCCGGACCATCCCGCGGAGCGCCTGGCCTACATCCTGGACGACTCGGCGGTGCCGGTGCTGATCACGACCGGAGCCCTGGACGCGAAGCTGTTTTCAGGGGGCGCCGGGCGCGCGCAGGTCTTGCTCCTGGACGACCCCGAGCCCTGGACGGAGGGCGCGGAGCGGCTCCAGACACAGGGCGGGCCGTCCAGCCTGGCGTACGTCATCTACACCTCCGGCTCCACCGGCCGGCCGAAGGGGACCGAGCTGTCCCATGCCGGCCTGCTGAACCTGGTCGACTGGCATCAGCGGGCCTACGGGATCGCTCCGGAAGACCGTGCCACCCAGGTGGCGAGCCCGGCCTTCGACGCGTCGGTCTGGGAGATCTGGCCTGCCCTGGCCGGCGGCGCCAGCCTGCACATCCCGCCGGAGGACGCGCGCTCGTCGCCGCCCGACCTGCTGGCCTGGCTGGCGGCCGAGCGGATCACGGTCTCCTTCCTGCCGACGCCGCTCGCCGAGGCCTGCCTCGCGCTGGAGATGCCGGAAGGCCTCGCCCTGCGCGCGCTCCTCGTGGGCGGCGACCGGCTGCACCGCGTCGGGCGCGGTCTGCCGTTCCGGCTGATCAACCACTACGGGCCGACCGAGGGCACGGTCGTCACCACGGCCGGAGAGGTGGATGGAGACGAGGCCGCGCCGCCGATCGGCCGGCCGATCGACAACTTCCATGTCCACGTCTTCGACCGTCATCTCCAACGGGTACCGGCGGGCGTCGCCGGAGAGCTGGTGATCGGCGGAGTCGGCCTGGCCCGCGGCTACCTCGGCCGGCCGGACCTGACCGCCGAGCGGTTCATCCCCGATCCCTTCGGGTATCGGGAGGGCGGCGAGAGGCTCTACCGCACGGGCGACCTGGTGCGCTGGCGGATGGACGGCCGGCTCGACTTTGTGGGGCGCACCGACCACCAGGTCAAGATCCGCGGCTTCCGCGTGGAGCTGGGGGAGATCGAGGCCGTGCTGCGCGAGCATCCGGACGTGCGCGACGCGGCGGCCGTGGTGCGGGACGGGCGGCTGGTGGCGTACATCACCTCCGGCCGGACCGCCTCCGACGGCCTCCGCGCGTTCCTCGCCGACCGCCTCCCGGGCTACATGGTGCCGTCGGCGATCGTCAGCTTGTCGGAATTGCCGCTCTCGCCCAACGGCAAGGTCGACCTCGCGGCCCTGCCGGCTCCGGAGGCGCAGAGCCCTCTTGCAGAAAAGACCGCGCCGCGCACTCCGACCGAGGAGATGCTCGCCGTGATCTGGGCGCAGGTTCTGCGCCTGCCGGCGAACCCCGGGCCGGACGACGATTTCTTCGCCCTCGGCGGCCACTCGCTGCTCGCGACGCAGGTGCTGTCGCGAATCCGCGAATCGTTCCGGGTGGAGCCGCCGTTGCGCGCCGTCTTCGAGAGCCCGACGCTGGCCGACCTGGGCCGCGTCGTCGACGCCGCCCTGCGCGCCGGCTTCGGACCCGAGGCGCCGCCGCTCGTCGCGGCCGACCGCGGTCTCAGCCTTGAAGGGGGGGAAGACGCGCCGCCGCTCTCCTTCGCCCAGGAGCGGCTCTGGTTCCTGCATCAGTTTGGAGGCGACGGCTCCGTCTACAACATCCCCGAGGCCTGGCGGCTCCTCGGCCGGCTCGACGTCCCGGCCCTGGAGCGGAGCTTCAACGAGGTGGTCCGCCGGCACGAGGTGCTGCGCACCACCTATCCGATCGAAGGCGGGCGGGTGCTCCAGGCGATCGCTCCGGCGCTCCACCTGGACCTCGCCATGGCCGACCTGCGCGCGCTGTCTCCGGACACGCAGGCGACCGAGGCCCGGCGTCTGACCTTCGGGGAGGCGGCGCTGCCGTTCGACCTCGCCCGCGGACCGCTGATCCGCACCGCCCTGCTGCGGCTCGCCCCGGACGAGCACGTCCTGCTGCTGACCCAGCACCACATCGTCTCCGACGGCTGGTCCATGGGAGTGTTCGTGCGCGAGCTGGCCGCCCTCTATCGCGCCTTCTGTACAGGCGAGCCTTCGCCGCTCGCGCCGCTCGCCATCCAGTACGCCGACTTCGCCCGCTGGCAACGCGGCTGGCTGCGCGGCGAGGTGCTCGCCCATCAGCTCGCTCACTGGCGGCTGCGCCTGGCCGGCGCGCCGGCCCTGCTGGAGCTGCCCGCCGACCGGCCGCGCCCTTCGGTCCAGACCTTCCGCGGCGCCGACCGCACGCTGGAGATCCCGGCCGCGCTGGTCCGCGAGCTGGAGGATCTCTCCCGCCGGCAGGGCGTCAGCCTCTTCATGACCCTGCTCGCGGCGTTCCAGATCCTCCTCTCGCGCTACACCGGCCGGGAGGACATCGTCGCCGGCACGCCGATCGCGAACCGCAACCGCCTGGAGACCGAAGGGCTCGTCGGCTTCTTCGTCAACACCCTGGTCCTGCGGGTCGACCTCTCCGGCGACCCGGACCTGCCCGACCTGTTGCGCCGGGTGCGCGACGCCAGCCTCGACGCCTACGCGTTCCAGGACGTCCCGTTCGAGAAACTGGTCGAAGAGCTGCGGCCGGAGCGCGACCTCTCGCACACGCCGCTGTTCCAGGTGCTCTTCGCGCTGCACAACGCCCTGCCCATGGAGCTGGAGCTGCCCGGGCTCACGCTCTCGCGGCTGGAGCCGGAGGGCAAGACCGCCAAGCTCGACCTCGCCTTTCATGTCCAGCCACGGCGGGACGGCAGCCTCTCCTGCCTGGCCCGGTTCAACCGCGACCTGTTCGACGGGACCACGATGGACCGCCTGCTGCGCCACTTCCGCAACCTGCTGCGAGCGGCGGCGAGCTTTCCGGACGCCCGGATCTCCGGGCTGCCGATGCTGGAGGAGAGCGAGCGCTGGCAGATGCTGGCCGAGTGGAACGATACGGAGTCCGGCGGTCTTGACGACGCCGCCCTGCACGAGCTTTTCGAGGCGCAGGCGCGGCGCGACCCCGCGGCCGCGGCGCTCGACTTCGACGGCGAGCTGATGACCTACGGCGAGCTCGACCGCCGGGCCGACCGCCTGGCCCGCCGCCTGGCCGCCCTCGACGCGGGCTCCGGCGACCTCGTCGGCATCCATCTCGACCGCTCGCCCGGGATGGCGGTCGCGGTGCTGGGCGTGCTCAAGTCGGGCGCCGCCTACGTGCCGCTGGAGACCTCCTGGCCGAGGGAACGGCTGCGCTGGATCTTGTCGGTCCAGGGCATCGGCCGGGTCGTCACCACCGCCTCGCGCCGGCAGGCGCTCGGGGAGGCCGGCCTGCCCGCCTCCGGCGCCGTCTGCCTGGATGAGACGGGAGACGAGGTGCCGCTGGCTCCGGTCACCCGCCGCGCCGGGCCGGACGACCTCGCCTACGTCATCTTCACCTCCGGCTCGACGGGGACGCCCAAAGGGGTCATGGTCCGGCACCGGCCGGCGGTCAACCTCATCCGCTGGGTCAACCGCACCTTCGGCGTCGGCCCGTCCGACCGGCTGCTCTTCGTGACGGCGCTGTCGTTCGACCTCTCCGTCTACGACCTGCTCGGCGTCCTTGCCGCGGGCGGCACGGTGCGGATCGCCTCGCAGGCGGAGTCGCGCGATCCGCAGCGCCTGGCGCGCATCCTGACCGAGGAGGGGATCACCTTCTGGGACTCCGCCCCGGCGGCTCTCCAGCAGCTCGCGCCGTTTTTCCCTGACGGCAAGAAGCCGTCGGAGGAAACCGCGCTGCGCCTCGTCTTCCTCTCCGGCGACTGGATTCCCGTGACTCTTCCGGACCGGGTCCGCGCGTCCTTCCCCGGCGCCCGGGTGGTCAGCCTGGGCGGCGCCACCGAGGCCACCGTCTGGTCGAACTTCCACCCGGTCGGCGAGGTGGACCCGGCCTGGACGAGCATCCCCTACGGCCGGCCGATCGCGAACGCCCGCTACCACGTGCTCGACGGGAGGCTGAGCCCGTGCCCGGCCGGCATCCCGGGGGATCTCTACATCGGCGGTGGCTGCCTGTCGCTGGGCTACGCTCAGGCGCCGGACCTGACCGCCGACCGCTTCATTCCCGATCCGGTCGGTCCGGATGCGGGCGCGCGCCTCTACCGGACGGGCGACCGGGCGCGCTACCGGGCGGATGGCACGCTGGAGTTCCTTGGCCGGCTCGACTCCCAGGTCAAGGTGCGCGGCTACCGCATCGAGCTGGGCGAGATCGAGGCCGTGCTCGCGGCGCACCCGGGCGTGCGCGAGGCCGTGGCCATGGTCCGGCAGGACACGCCTGGCGATCAGCGGCTGGCCGCCTGGTTCATTCCGGCGCGGACCGAGGTGCCTGCCACGGCAACCGAGCTGCGCGCCTGGTGCCTGGAGCGCCTGCCGGACTACATGGTGCCGGCCGCGTTCGTCAGCCTGGAGCAGTGGCCGCTCTCGGCCACCGGCAAGCTCGACCGCAAGGCGCTGCCGGCTCCGTTCATGACGCGGCCGGAGGCGGTCCGGACCGTCGCGGGCGTTGCCGGCATCGCCGGCATCGTCGGGACACCGCGGACCGAAATGGAGCGCGTCATCGCCGCGGTCTGGCGCGAGATCATCGGCCTCAAAGCGGGCGTGGAATCCGTCGGCGTGAACGACAACTTCTTCGACCTCGGCGGCCACTCGCTGCTGCTCGCCCGGGTCCAGGCGCGCCTCTCCGAGATCCTCGGCCGCGAGCTGCCCATGGTCGACCTCTTCCGCTATCCGACCGTGGGCTCCCTCGCCGAGGCGCTGTCCGGCGTGGCGGTTCAGGAGGAGGCGGCGGCTCCTCTCCGGAAGGCCGGCGGCCGCATCGCCGTCGTCGGCATGGCCGGCCGTTTCCCCGGCGCCCGCGACCTCGGCGAGCTGTGGCGCAACCTGCGCGGCGGCGTCGAGTCGATCCGCTTCTTCAGCGACGAGGAGCTGTTCGCGGCGGGCGTCCATCCCACGCTGCTCGCCGACCCGGCCTACGTCAAGGCGCGCGGCGTGCTGGATGGGACCGACCTGTTCGACGCCGGCCTCTTCGAGGTTCCGCCGCGCGAGGCCCAGATCCTCGACCCGCAGCAGCGGCTCTTCCTGGAGACCGCCTGGGAGGCGCTGGAGCATGCCGGCTACGGCGCCGAACGCTGGCGCGGCGAGGTCGGCGTCTTCGCCGGGGCGAGCGAGAACACCTACGTCCACCAGATCCTCGGCCACCCGGCCCTGCTCGCGGCCGTAGGGCGGTACTCGGTCTCGCTGGCGAACAACCCCGACTATCTGGCGACCCGGGTCTCGTACAAGCTCGGGCTTCAGGGGCCGGCGCTCTCGGTGCAGACCGCCTGCTCGACCTCGCTCGTCGCCGTCCACCTGGCCTGCCGCGCCCTGCTCCACTGCGAGTGCGACCTTGCCCTGGCCGGCGGCGCCTCGGTGCGCGTGCCCGAGCAGGCCGGTTATCTCTATGAGGAAGGCGGCATCGCCTCGCCGGACGGCCACACCCGCGCCTTCGACGCGCGCGCCGCCGGCACCGTGCGCAGCAGCGGCGCCGGCGCGGTGGTCCTCAAGCGCCTGGAGGACGCGCTGGCGGACGGCGACACCGTGCATGCGGTGATCCTCGGCTCGGCCGTCAACAACGACGGCTCCCACAAGGTCGGCTTCACGGCTCCGGCCGTCGACGGGCAGGCCCGGGTCATCCGCAAGGCCCACCTCGCCGCCGGGGTCGAGCCGGAGACGATCGGCTACGTCGAGGCGCACGGCACCGGCACGGCTCTGGGCGACCCGGTCGAGGTCGCCGGCCTGGCCGAGGCGTTCCGCGCCGGGGGTGCGCGCAAGCTCGGCTACTGCGCGCTCGGCACAGTCAAGTCGAACCTCGGCCACACCGACGCCGCGGCCGGCATCGCCGGCCTGCTCAAGACGGTGCTCGCCCTGAAGCACGGAGAGATCCCGCCGAGCCTGCATTTCGAATCGCCCAACCCGGCGATCGACTTCGCGGGGAGCCCCTTCTACGTCGCCGCCGGCCTGACCGGCTGGAAGACGGACGGCCCTCGCCGGGCCGGCGTCAGCTCCTTCGGGATCGGCGGCACCAACGCCCACGCCGTGCTGGAGGAGGCGCCGGCCGGCTCCTCGTCCGCGCCCGTGGACCGTCCGGCGCAGCTCCTCGTGCTCTCGGCCGCCACGCCAGGCGCCCTGGAGGCCGCGGCCGCCAACCTCGCCCGGTATCTGGAGTCGGCGGCGGACTCGGACCTCGCTGACGCTTCATGGACTCTTCAGGTGGGCCGCAAAGCCCTGCGCTGCCGCCGCGCCGTCGTCTGCCGGAGCCGGGAGGAGGCCGCGGACCTCCTGCGCTCGCCGGACCCGTCCCGGGTATGGAGCCGGACCGTCTCCGCCGGCCCGGTCTCGGTCGCCTTCCTCTTTCCGGGCCAGGGCGCGCAGCACGCCGGCATGGCCGAGGAGCTGTACGCCGTGGAGCCGGTCTTCCGCGAGGCGCTGGACGAGGCCTGCGAGATCCTGCGGCCGGAGCTGGGCCTGGACCTGCGGGAGGCGTTGTATGCCGGGAGCAACGATCTCGACGCCACCGCCCTGGCGCAGCCGGCGCTCTTCGCGGTCGAGCACGCCCTGGCGCGGCTGTGGATGTCCTGGGGCGTGCGGCCCGAGGCGCTGCTCGGCCACTCGGTGGGAGAGTACGTGGCCGCCTGCCTGGCCGGGGTCTTCTCTCTGGAGGACGCCCTGCGCCTCGTCGCCGCCCGCGGCCGGCTCATGCAGGCGCAGCCGCCCGGCGCCATGCTCGCGGTCCCGCTGTCCGAGGCGGAGGTCGCCGGGCTCCTGGAGGATGGTCCGCTGTCCCTGGCCGCGGTCAACGGCCCGGCCGCCTGCGTGGTTGCCGGAGCGGCGGCGGACATCCGCACCTTCCGCGAGACTCTGGGAGAGGAGGTGGATTGCCGGCTCCTCCACACCTCGCACGCCTTCCACTCGGCCCTGATGGACCCGGTGGTCGAGCCGTTCGCCGAGCTGCTGTTCGGGATCGAGATGCGTCCGCCGCTCATCCCGTTCCTCTCCAACCGGACCGGCGCCTGGATCACCGCGGACGAGGCCACCGATCCGAGCTACTGGTCGGGCCACCTGCGCGGCACCGTCCGCTTCGCCGACGGGCTGGGGACCCTCCTCGGGCAGGGCCGGCGGACCGCCCTGCTGGAGGTCGGCCCCGGCGGCACGCTCGGCACCCTTGCGGGTCAGCACCCGGACCGCAAGTCCGCCGATCTGGTCCTGCGCTCCCTGCGCCGTCCGAAGGAAGAGCGGCCGGACCTGGACGTGCTGCTCGGCGCGCTCGGCCGGCTCTGGCTGTCCGGCGCGGAGATCGACTGGGCCGCGGTCCACGCCGGAGAGCGGCGGCGGCGTGTCCCGCTGCCGGCCTATCCCTTCGAGCGCCGCCGGTATTGGATCGAAGCGCGGATCGAAGCGCAGGTGGAGCTGGTGGAGCCGCGGCCCGAGGAGCCGGCTCCCGCGGTTCCGGCCGGCCCGCGCACGGCCTCGGAGCGCACGGCCATGGAGACAACCGTTGCGCGCGTCTGGTGCGAGCTGCTCGGGCTCGACGGGGTCGGGCTGCACGACGACTTCTTCGAGATCGGCGGCAGCTCGCTGATGGGTCTTCAGATGAGCTCCCGACTGCGCCGGGCGCTCGGCATGTCGCTGCCGGCCGATGTGCTGCTGGAGGCGCCGACCGTGTCGGCGATGGCGAAGCGGCTGGCTGCGGCCGTCGCCGACGGGGATGCAACGACGGTCCGGCCGACCTGCCTCGTCCGGCTGCAGGCCGGCGATCCCGACGGCAACCGTCCGCCGCTCTTCCTGGTCCACCAGGTGGGAGGCTACGCCTTCACCTTCCGCGCCCTGGTCCGCGAGCTGGGTTCACACCGGCCGGTCTACGGCCTGCGCTCGCTCGGACTGGAAGAGGGAGAGGAGCCGCTCCGCACGATCGAGGAGATGGCGAAGCACTATCTCGGGCTGGTCCGCGAGGTCCGGCCGCGGGGTCCGTACCTGCTGGGCGGCGCCTCGATGGGCGGCATGGTGGCCTTCGAGATGGCCCACCAGCTCCAGGCGATGGGAGAGGAGGTGAGCCTGCTCGCCCTGATGGACACCCCCTGCCTGGACCAGATGCCGGCGCGCGAGAGCCACGCCGAGGTGGAAACGGCCGTCGCGCGGACCGGGGAGGGGCTCGACGCGGCCGAGATTCAGCGGCGGGTGCGGGTGCTGGCCGCAAACGTGGACGCGCTCTATGGCTATCACCCGCGTCCGCACCCGGGAGCCATGGTCTACTTCCGGGCGCAAAGCCGCCGGCCGGGCGACCCGCCGCGGCCGGAGCTGCCCTGGATCGAGCTGATGCAGGCCGGCACCGAGGTCCACGTGGTGCCGGGAGACCACAACACCATGCACGAGCTACCGCACATCCGCACCCTGGCCGAGCGCCTCCGGCGCTGCCTGGGAAGGGTGCCGGAGCTGCGGTCGCCTCAAGAAGCCCCGACGGGGGGCACCCGGGAGGCTCGACGAGTCTGACGAGGCTCTCGACACCCTCAATGAGAAGCTCTTCGGGGCGACGAAAGGCTTGGCGGTCAGAAGGTTACGGACCTCGAGCCAGTGTGCCCTCAGGTACTCAGAGAGTTCTTCGACAGTCATCCCATCGACTCCCGGAGCACCCTTGTTACGGCGAGCTCGCCGGAGCGCACGAAACATGTTGGATCGCTCCAACGCGCGTTCCAGCAGGTTCGGGAGACAAACCGGAGCGTCCTCTCTTCGAACGGGCGGCCCCTCAGCGGCGGCGCCAGCTGTCCGCTGAAGGGGCTGGGTTAGCTGCCATTACGCGCGCGCTCGATTCCAAAAGCGCCACCCCGCTATCTCGCACCAACGAAATAGTCGTTTCGACTTCGGAGGCCGCTACCCGGAGCTTATCCCCGAGAGGCGTCTCGTCTTGAACGCGCCGCTTATACTCGGCGTCGACGATACCCCGCCTGTGCACGATAAGATTGCGCTTCTGGTTCAAGAAAAAGAGTTCCCTCTGTCCCAGCTTTTCACGAAGACTCTGGTCATCGGGACACAAGGCGAAGTACGCGGCCTTCATTGACGGGACATTGTCGACCGCGTGCTGCGATAGGACCAGGTCACCCATGGCTCGCGAGACGTCAAAAGCCTTCTCCTCGAGTAGCTCTAGAGGGAGAGCCTTCATACCAAATAGGCGTTTTGCGTTCTCATCGCTGTTCAGGTTGCGAACAAGGCCAGGTCTTGAGTTCAAGACAAGCGCGAAAAGGTCGGACGCAAGCACCTCGAAAGCACTCCACGCGAGAACCAAACCTTCGCGCAAGAGTTCCTCCGCGGCAGAGCGAAACATTTCGACGTCAGCGAACGGTTGAAGGGTTCCGACGACCACCGGATATTTGATCGCGCCCTTGCTCATGACCTCCTCCGAGGCACGATGATACGCCTGCCGGTCGATCTCGTCCCGTTCAGCACCGTGAGCGTGGTGAGCACCCGCCTTAATGCTGTTCGCCAGTTGCAGACTCTGGACCTGACGATCGATGAGCATCCAATTCCCAAAGAAGTACGGAACGCTGCACATGGACGACACCGCGACAACATTCGAGCTAAAGCTCGCCGCAACACTGGCAAGGTCTGGGTAATCGGCTGCAACCTTCTCAATAGGAGTGCTGATAACCGATGAGGGAATAGGAACGAAAAACAAATCACCCGAGGCCGGGCCATTCGCGGTCTGCGGTTTGGTATCCATGCGTTCGTCACCACTCGGCACGTGCAGCTAACGCTGTGGCACCTCAGCGGTGGACTGCGAAGCCGGCTGTCCGCTGGAGGTGTTTGTTATGCGCTTCCAATTCTCGTCGCTGCTATACAGAGGCTAAACCCCTAAGCTGCTCGACTGCCAGGAGCCTTGGACTTCCAAACTCCTCGTAACGAGCCAACATTTTCCTATACCCTCCCAATAGAGGAGCATGGCTATTATAGTCACTAAGATCTGCCACCACGTGCCCGAATTTCTCCTGTTTCTCAACAAGAAAGCGAAGATAGCTAAGTTGATCAACCTCATTGTTCCCGTCAAAGCCAGAAAACCGCAACAGGTAATCTTCTCCCCCCTCTACCTCACCCACTCGTGCAAGGGAATCCTGTATCACCTCAAACATGCCTAGTATGGCTATCACTTCTTTCGAAAACTCCTCATACAACTCTTCCTCATCAATGTGGGGCACAAGATCGGCGTAGTGTAGTCTGTAGCCCCTCTCCAGGATAGTTTTTAACTCTTGGTAGTGGCGTGCGTCCTCAGGGCGGAGACTTTCGAGAATAGAGTACTGGTTCCAAAGCAAGAGGCGTTCCTTTTGAGTTAGCTCCATATTGACCTCGCAGAATTGATACTAGCGTGACCCTACACGGGCAACTTTGGTTGGACCTGCAAACTGTCTACTAGTCCCTTGGTGCGTCCGTTTGCTGGTCTCGTCTACGTCTCGCAACGCCTAACGCTGTGGCGCCTCAGCGTGCGGCGTCAGCCGTCCGTTGGAGGCGCGGGGTTAGGCGCTCTTTCGAGAAGATGTCCGGTTTTATGTAACCCAGCCACATCAGCAGCAGGGAAACAAATCTACTCCCATGCACTTGAACCTCCTAAAGCAACTGAGCCAAATGTCTACATATCCAGAACTGTCCTGAGTTCAAGACTCGGGTGGCCTTCTCGTCTCCTGGGTGGCTCATTGGTCCTCACTAGGATGTTTCTCCCTTGCTTTCCGACTGGAAGAACATCGCGATGCCGAAACCACCGCAAACAAGCATCGGGACCCCGAATCCAAAGAAGTGAACGGCGCTAGGCCGGGATTGCTGGACAGTGGCACGCGATGTACTTGGTTGGGGCTGTTCCGCACTATTGTCGGCAAATACCCAACCCGCGACAAGAATAAATAGACAGAGTCCGCAGGTCAGTCCAATGAATGTACTTACCACAGCGAGCGTTTTCTGGAGCGGTTTTTTTTCAGACCAGAGCGCCGCGGTTCCGAGCCCAGCAACAATCATCGGGATACCGAAGCCAAAGAAGCCAATCACGGAGTTAGCGTCGGCGACCTTGAACCACACGTTGCCGATCAGCGAACTAACCATGCCGCCAGCGAAGCCGACGGAAAGAAGGAACGTCAACCAACCGATACTTGCTTTCAAAAATGGCCTCCCTTATGAGCGAACCCTAAAAAGCAACGCCTAAGGGCCCGCGCCTAACGGCTTATGAGTTCAGCAGGCAATACCTGGACGAATGCCCGGGTATTGCCCGCTGCAACGAGGGGTTAGGCGTCACGCCGCCAACGCTGGAAGATCTATGGCGTGCATGCGGCTGCCACCTTGCTCGGCATCTTATTGGTGTGCTTGCCGAAGAAGACGATGTAGTTGACGACCAGAGACGGTTGAATGACATTGTGAGCTGCCCCCGGCTTCACGTCTTGCGGGCCTTGAGAAGCGATGTCCACATTGTGACTGTGATCATCGCCATCGGTGGCGGGCAATGCGCGACCCGGGTAGTAGGCGTGTGTCTCTCTAACGTTGGAAGTGGGGCCAGTAACCTTGTGGGTGTGGCTCGGAAGTTCGCTTCCAGAGAGCGCATGATTTTCCTCGCCAATCTGCTGCCCGAGGTCGCGCTGGGTCAGCGATCCCCCGGTTCCAGCCCCCAGGGGAATGCGACCTCGTAGGTCTGGTATGCGAAATCTCCCGGCCGGAGCGGCCCCGTACTTGTCACGCACGAGAAGCCACAGGGAGAAGAACTGCTTCTCGTCCAGATGACAACCATCCGCGAGGAGCCATCCCTGCTCGTACAGCGTTTGGCGGACCAGCGGTGTGTCTACACCTGCGAAGGGAAGGACCACGCCCACGGGGAACGGTGAGACTTTGATCGCCGTGACCATCTCCTGGTCAGTTGGTTGCGCAATCAACGGTAGTCCCGTTGCTATTGCGAAGAAGGCTGCACTGAAGATCGCGAGGCGCTTGTTCATCTCACCGTCCTCCGAATGAGAGCCGTCGTCGGTATTGACGGACGCTCGGGTGCGTAGTGCAAAATCGTAGCAATTCTTGGTGTGCGAGGACGACGAAGCTGATCGTGACGCCTAACGCTTGGGCCTCAGCGCGCACCTAGGTGCGAGCCCAGGTGTCCGCTGTAGGCCAGGGTTAGCCGCAACTTCCATTAACGACAGATCGGGAGAACTGAAACTAGCTCTCCTCAGGCAGTTTAAGTTCGTCACGCAAGATATTCTCCTTAACGGCATCGAACTCCTGCTTCTTCTTCGCGTACCTCGGATCATCTGGCTTGAGTTTACTGAGTTCCTTCTGAAGTTTCTCGGCTTGCAGCCTAAACCTAAGATCACTGTACAATTTGAGACCTTCCAATACTGCATCGACCGGCTGCATCTGGCCGTCTTGAATAGCAAAGAACCTATCTAGCAACGCGGCACTCGCAGCAGTGGGAGTGAAATCTTTATAGGCGTCTTCGCCGCGGCCGTCGAGACTAATCACGACATAGGGATGGTCGCCATTGTAAGGCTTGCCATCGGAACCGAGAAGCTGCCCCTCTTTCCCAACAGTCAGCTTCTGTAAGAAGTCATCATCCAATTTCTCTTGAGTCAAGATGCGCCAGCCGGCAGGCGTCGGGTCACTTCCAGGTCTAGTGAATGCAATCTGCTCCGTCGCACTAAACGCAACGTCACCATCGAAAATCGAATGACCCGCCGCAGCGACAAGCTTCAGCAGGAAACTAGCAGCGAGCAAGTAAACATTTTGAGCGGCAAAAACAGGAATGCTTGCAGCCGTACCGACGGCTTCTCCCAACTTTTTGATCGTCTCGTCAGGAAAATTGTCGAAGATGATCTCGAACGTGGCGAACGTGGCTGGTTCTGCCACAGCTGGCGTATAGAAAGCCAAGGGTGTGCCCTTGTCACCCGCATTCCACTGGATGTGGCTGAAGGCCTTTACTTGCTGCCGAAGAAGATTTACCGCGCGAGGAGCCTCGTTGTACGTGGCAATCGACTTAAACGCCGATGTAATTAGCATGTCCTTGGTGGTGTCACCAAAAGTCTTGCGCGGCTTGTTGCCCGTGAACACCCACCTAATCTCCGCTGCTAGAGGCTTTCCGTACTCAATAGGTGTAAAACGATTGCCAGCAGGCCCAGCGAACGCGTCCGCAGCCTTTATCATTCTACCACCAATATCGAAACTCTCGCTGCTCCTCTTGCTGAGCGCTTCCGTCATACGAGTGAATGTACCGAGCTGCAGTTTTTCAACATATTCCTCATCTGAAACAACTGCGCCACCGACGCCGTAGTAGATTGCCATAGATCTCTTTTCTTTTCGAGTAAGTTCGATCGTTGAATGGGTGTAGCTCAGTGTCCACGGCTAACTTGGTGGCTACCGCTAATCCCCTCGGCTCGCGGCGCCTTCGCATCAACCCAACAGCGGCCAAGCACTCTGCCCTTTCGCCGCCAGGCGGCGCAAGTTGACTGAATCCTTGTGGACTTAGCAAGCCTAGGCCTGTACGAGCCGAGTGTCAATGCTTCTTCTGGACTGCTGTATAGGCATTGCCTGGCGGTGACTTGGACGAAGATTGCTTATGAGCGATCGTCGCGAGGGCTCAACGCCTGCAAGGTTCTCTCCCACAGACATTTAAGACTGCCCAAGGGTCTCAGCCTGGGACGAGCTCGGCCCACATGGCTCCGCTGGTAGGGGGGCTGAGGCGCTTATCCAGGCGGGATAAACAACGCTCATGCTTCGGACCAGGACTGCTTCGCGGCCGGCATTCTGCTGGAACGCCGACGCGCTTATCCATCAGAGGAGGTCGAGCGGACTCTGGACTCCCTTGCCTCCAGGGTTGAGCACATGCGTATAGATCATAACCGGCGCGCTGCGTCCGGTTGAACGTTAGGCGTCGCTGCGCGCGGTAACCCGGGTGGATGGTTTTCGGGCTGCTTTGCCAAGGGCTCCCTCTGCCCACTTATTGAGGCTGGTGCCACTACGCGCGGCAGCCTTCAGTGCGGCAGCATGGACCTCTGGTGCGATGCGCAGCATGAGTTTGCCGCTCGCAGGTTTCTCCGGAGCCGAGCCCAGTTCCTTGGACGCGGCAAGATAGTCTTCGATGGCGGCGTGAAAGTTGGACTCAAACTCTGCCACCGAATCGCCGTGGAAAGAGATGATGTCGTCAACGTCCAGGACGCGCCCAACGATGATCTTGTCTTCTGCATCGAAGACCATGCTTGACGTGTAGCCCTTGTAGGACATGGAATTGATCATGGTTTGATCCCCATTCGCTCGACGAGCTCCCGAACGGCCAAGACACGGTAGCGCAGCGCTTCCTTGCCTGGGTGAGGCCGGTGGAGTGTCATCTTCCGGCCGTTGAACTCAAACGCGCCAGGCGGCGCAAGTTGACTGAATCCTTGGACTTAGCAAGCCTAGGCCTGTGCTAGCCGAGTGTCAATGCTTCTTCTGGACTGCTGTATAGGCATTGCCTGGCGGTGACGGCTCGATGAGGTCGATGAGAGGCTCGATGAGCTCGATGAGAGGCTCGACGAGGTCGACGAGAGGCTCGATGAGGTCGACGAGAGGCTCGATGAGCTCGACGAGAGGCTCGATGAGCTCGATGAGAGGCTCGATGAGCTCGATGAGAGGCTCGACGAGGTCGATGAGAGGCTCGACGAGGTCGATGAGAGGCTCGATGAGGTCGATGAGAGGCTCGTTGAGGTCGAAGAGAGGCACGAGAAGCACTCTGAGCTGGACGGTGTGCTCGCTGAGAGGCTCGATGAGCTCGGTGAGGGGGGGGTTGTGGGGGGGGGG
>JANMTS010000119.1:0-26407 GCA_031390755.1 Holophagales bacterium | reverse complement strand
CCCCCCCCCCGCGGGTGGGGAGCCGGTGGGGGGCTGGCCCCCGGCCCCACCCCCCCGCGTCCCGGGGGGGGGCGTGGTGTTGTAATACACCCCCCCGCCCCGCTACTTCCATTTGGACTGAAGGGCTTACTTCTTGTAGAGGTCGGCCGCGGGCACGATCTCGACGGAGGTCGGCTTGACCGCGAGCGGCAGGACGATCTTGTCGGCCTCGGCCGTGTCCGGGGGAACCGGGCTGCCGTAGGTCTTCGTGCTCGGAGCGTCCTTCTGGAGGGCGTCCTTGAGCTGCGCGGCGTTGTCCGTGACGATCACCGCGGTGTAGTTGTCGGTGGTGAAGTACTTCCTGATCGCCGCGTTCACGTCCGCGAGCTTCATCGACTTGAGGCGGCTGTCGACCTCGTCGATGAAGTACGGCGTTCCGTAGAAGGCGCTGTCCATCTGGAAGCCGAGGCGGTCTCCGACGCTCTGCGCCCACAGCTTGGTGTAGTTGAGAAGGAAGGCGCGCGTGAGATCGAATTCCTCCTGCGTCATCCCCTTGTCGCGCAGCCGCTGGACCTCGTAGAGGCCGGCGCGGAGGGCGAAGTGGGCATCCGCCGGAACCACCGGGCGGATCCAGATCGAGAAGTACTGCTGATGGCGCGGCGATCCCGGAGTCGGGCTGTTGGTGAACGGCGGCGCCGGGTAGTACTCGATGTAGGAGTAGTCGCCGTAGTTCAGGCCGCGGGCGCCGCGCAGTTGCTGCATGAGCCGCCCGTGGAACGTGCGGTGCTCACCCAGGAAGCTGTTGGCCACCATCAGAGGAAAGTAGTCCGCGTCGGCGCGGGTGATCGGCAGCGTGTAGCCGAAGTTGATTCCGACCGAGGCCGTCGACTTGTTCAGGAGGACGAAGTTGCGTCCCTGGGTCTTCGGCAGCGCCGGGAGCGCCGACTTCGCCGCCGTGCCCATCGGCAGTGCCGCGAGATCCCGCTGCAACGTCTCGGGATAGTCCTTGGGGTAGCCGCCGGCCACGCCCAGCATCAGGTTGGACGCGGTGTAGTGCTCCCCGTAGAAGCGCTTCACGTCGTCGAGCGTGATGCTCTTGAGGCCCGCTTCGGTCCCCGCGGTGGGGTGGCCGTAGGGGTGGTTCTTGAAGAGCTGGGTCTGGAGCGCTTCCAGGCCGAGCATCTCGTCGTTGTTCTGCAGCGTGTTGGCGAGGTACGAGGAGAGCTGGTCCTTGTTGCGCTGGAAGTCCTGCTCGCTGAACGCGGGCTGAAGAATGACCTCCTTGAGCAGCTCGGTGTACTCGGCCAGCTTGTCGCGATGGACCAGGCCGGAGAGCTCCGTGACCTCGCGGTCCGTGTTCACGTCGATCGTGGCGGCCATCGGGTAGAGGGCCTCGAGCAGGTCGGCGTAGCCGTGCTTCTGCGTCGCGGCCGAGCCGAGCATCGACGCGGTCAGCGAGGCGAGGCCTTCCTTGCCCCTGGGGTCGTGGATGGAACCCGCGGCGAACATCAGGCGGACGGCGACCAGCGGCGAGGTGCCGGGGCTGGCGACCACCTTGACGAGGGCCTTGGTCTCGGGCGCGGTCGTCTGGGTGGCGACCTGGGGAGCGGCCTGGGCCGCGGCAGTCCCTGCGGCGAGACCCAGAGCGAGCGCCACGGCGGCGAGCTTGCGATCAGTCATGGCTGGCACCTCCCTGAGAGTCCCCGGCCGGCGCGGCCTGTCCGGCCTTGTGCGAGAGGGTGACCGTCGTCTGGTTCTGCTTGCGGAAAACCGATCCCGCGACCTTCTGGATGTCGGCCGGCGTGACCTTGTCGTACTGCCGGAAGAGCCGGTTCATCGCTCCCACGTCGCCCGCGACGGCGATCGCCGTGGCGGCCTGATTCGCCGCCGCTCCCGGCGTGTCGAGGCCGAGGGCGAAGCCGTACCGCAGGTGCGACTTGACGCGCTCCAGGCGCTTCGGATCGACCGGCTTCGTCTGCAGCTCGACCAGATAGCGGTCGATCGTCTCCATCACCTTCGGCACCAGCTCGTCGGACTTGACGCGGGCGAAGAGGGTGAAGAGGTAGGGGTCGCGATGGAAGTCCGCGCCGCCCTGGACGAAATCCACCCACTGCTTCTCCACCACCAGCTCCTGGTAGAGCGGCGACGACTCGCTGAACAGCAGCTGGCCGATGAGGTCCAGCGCCGCCGAGTCGGTGTTGTCGGTGGTGAAGGCGGGCATGTGGTAGCCGACCATGACGTGAGGCCGGATCTCGCCCGGCCAGTCCAGGCTGCCGGTGCGGGCCGCGGTCTGCTCGGGCTCCCCTTCCACCTTCGGCGCCTCGTAGCCCTTCTTCCAGTCTGCGTAGTGCTGCTTCGCCATCTCGGCGGTCTTCGCGGGATCGGCGTCGCCCAGGACGACCAGCGTGATGTTCTCCGGCCGGTAGAAGCGGTTGAAGAAGCCGAGGCTGTACTCGTAGTAGCCCGGCATCGCCTTGATGTCGGCCAGAAAGCCGATCGTGGTGTGCTTGTAGGTGTGCTTGGTGAAGGCCAGGTCGCGGATCTTCTCGTACATCGGCAGGAACGGGTTGGAGGCGCTCTTGTTGTACTCGCCGAGCACCGCGAGAGCCTCGGTGCGGAAGCCCTCCTCCGTGTACTTGAGGTTCTTGAAGCGGTCCGACTCCATGTCCATCATGGTGCCCAGCTCGCTCGCGGGTCCGACGATGTGGTAGACCGTCTGGTCGTCGGAGGTGTAGGCGTTCGAGTCGGCGCCCATGCGCTTGAGGAGGTCGTTGTAGCGGTCGGCCGGGTATTTCTCGGTGCCGCGGAACATCATGTGCTCGAAGAAGTGGGCGAAGCCGCTGTGGCCGGCCTCGACCTCGTCGCGAGAGCCGGTGCGGACGACGGTGTAGTACGCGACCGTGCCGGGGCTCTCATAGGGGATCACGAGAACCCGCATCCCGTTGTCGAGAACGGTCTCGTGAACCTTGAACGGAAAGATGTCCCCGGGCGCCTGCTGCTGAGCCGCGAGAGGGCTCACGGCCGCGAGGGCAAGCAGCCCCAGGGCGAGGGTAGTGCGGAAAGACACGATGGATGGCCTCCTTTCGTCCGATTTCCTTCATCTTGAAACACTGGCAGGCCCGCCCGCGTTGCGGACGGGCGCTCCAAGGAGAAAAGCTGATTTCCCCCGGCGGGATTCCCATACTACCGTACGCACCCCTCGGCCCAGGGTTTCCCCGGCCGCCGCCCAGGGCCGCTGAAGATCCCGCGTTTCCATGTCTCCGGAACTTCACCTCGGCTGATTTCGGGAATACAATCCCTTCGTCATGGAAAAGAAAGATCCTCGCAGTCGACGTCTTCTCGAATTGATCCGGGACAGGGTCCAGCAGTCCGGTCGTTCCCACCGGGACCTGGAACGGGAGCTCGACCTGGGCCACGGCACCCTGGGCAACATCTTTCGCGGCCGGACCGAGCTTCGGCTCCATCACGTGTCCATGCTCGGCCGGGTTCTGCACTTCGACCCCGCCGAGCTTCTGAACCAGGCCTATCGCCCCCAGGAGCCGCCGCCCGCCGGCCTCCCCGTGACCCGGGACGAGCTTCGCGACCTGATCGTCGAGGCGTTGCGGGAGGAGCTGGACCGGCGAGAGCTGCCACGCAGGCAGGAGAGCGCGGACCATCCTTGATGGAATCGCATACGATGGCCGGATGCAGGTACCCTCGCCAGCCTCGTCCGAGCTTCGCAGGCATCGGATCGCGGTTCTCGTCACCGGCGCGTCCGGGATGCTTCTGCCGCGGCACGTGCTCGGGCGGCTGGCGGAGCACCCGGCAATCGAGCG
The DNA here is from genome assembly GCA_031390755.1 of Holophagales bacterium. Taxonomy (GTDB): domain Bacteria; phylum Acidobacteriota; class Thermoanaerobaculia; order Multivoradales; family UBA5704; genus DATMER01. The sequence continues at coordinate 22,613 of JANMTS010000119.1, read as the reverse complement.
GATACACCTGGCGGTGTCGGCGGGCGCGAGTCAGGTGCTGCGGCACGAGTTGGGACCGGAGCGGACCGGGGCCGCCGACCTGGTCGACGCCGCGGGCCTCTCCCCCGAGGCGCGCGAGCGGGTGGTCCTCCACCGGGACCACGAGCTGGACGCGCCCATCGCCTCGGGCTCGTACCGCCTGACGGGAACGGCGCTCCTCCCGTGCAGCTCCGGAACCCTGGGCGCGCTCGCCACGGGCACGGCCCGGACCCTCATCCACCGCGCCGGCGCCGTCGCTCTCAAGGAGGGCTGGCCGCTGGTGCTCGGCTTCCGCGAGACGCCGTACAGCCTGATCCACGTGGAGAACATGCGCCGCCTGCTGCTCGCTGGCGCCACGATCCTGCCGCCCGTCCCGGCCTTCTATATCGGCGGCGAGGACATCGGCCGGTTCCTGGACCACTACACCCTGCGGGTGCTCGACCGCTTCGGCATCACCACGCCCGGCGAGCCCGGGCTGCGCTGGGGTGAGGCCCATCGTTGAGGACCAGCCGTTGAGGACCAGCTAGAATCCCGGCCATGCCTTCCTTCCTGCGCTCCCTCTCGACCGTGCTCGAGATGATCAAGTTCGAGCACACGCTGTTCGCGCTGCCCTTCGCGTTCCTGGGGATGATGCTGGCCGCGGGCGGCTGGCCGTCCTGGTGGACCGTGCTCTGGATCGTGGTCGCGATGGTCGGAGCGCGGAGCGCCGCGATGGGCTTCAACCGGCTCGTGGACCGGGAGATCGACGCCGCCAACCCGCGGACGTCGTAGCGCGCGCTGCCGGCCGGCCTCGTCTCCCCGCTCTGGGTGACTCTCTTCATCGTCGTGAGCTCGGGCCTTCTGATTCTCGCGGCCTGGCGGCTGAACCCGCTCGCGCTTTACCTGTCGCCGGTCGCCCTCGGCATCCTCTTCCTCTATTCCTACACGAAGCGGTTCACCTGGGGATCGCACCTGTTTCTGGGGCTCGCCCTGGCGGGGGCGCCGCTGGGCGCGTGGATCGCCGTGCGCGGAGACCTCACCGCGACGCCCGTGCTCCTGGCGGTCTGCGTCCTGCTCTGGGTGGCGGGGTTCGACGTTCTCTATGCTCTCCAGGATGTCGACTTCGACCGCGGCCGCGGCCTCTTTTCCATCCCGGCCCGCTTCGGCGTCGTCGGATCGCTGGGGATCTCCGCAGCCTTCCACGCGGTCATGCTGGGCGTGCTCGCCCTCCTGCCGAGCCTCTATCCGGGACTCGGCGCCGGATTCTGGACGGGCTGGACGGGCTGTCTTCTTCTCCTGGCCTGGCAGCACTGGGTGGTCCGGCCGCGGGATCTGTCGCGCCTCAACGCCGCGTTCTTCACGGCCAACGGGATTCTCTCGGTCTGGCTCTTCGCCGCCACGGCGTTCGATCTTCTCCGCGCTTGAGCCTGCGATGGACTCCGCTCCGCCTCTCGATCCGCGGAAGACCCGAAGGCTTCTCCTCCTGATTCTCGGAGCCGCCCTGCTCGTCCGCCTGCTCCACTGGGGGGCCGTGCGGGACGAGCCGTTCTTCGCCTCGCTCGCGATGGACAGCCAGGAGTACGACCGCTGGGCGCAGGGCATCGCGGCCGGCGACTGGGCGGGCTCGCAGGTGTTCTTCCAGGCGCCGCTCTACCCCTATGGTCTCGCGGTGATCTACGCCGTGTTCGGTCACAGTCTCGACGCGGTCTACCTGATTCAGATCGCTCTCGCCGTGGCCGGCTGCTGGGCGCTTTACCGCGCCGGCCTCGTGATGGGAGATGAGCGGATCGGGCTGGCCGCGGCTGCGCTCGCCGCGCTCTACGGCCCGTTTCTCTTTCACGACGTGCAGCTCCTCAAGGAGTCCGCCGCCGTGGCCGTGGTCTCGTTTCTTCTCTGGACGCTCGCGGCAGCGTGGTCCGAAGAAGCCCCCAAGGATCTCCGGCTCTGGCTCACAGCCGGCCTGCTGCTGGGAGTCCTGGTGCTGCTCCGGGAGAACGCCCTGCTGCTGGTGCCGTTCCTGCTCCCGCTCGCGGGCCCGAAGCGGCGGCTCCTTCGGAGGGGCGCCGCCCTGATCGCCGGAGTCGCCCTCGCCCTGCTGCCGGTCGCAGTCCGCAACGGCGTGGTCGGCGGCAGCTATCTTCCGACCACGTTCCAGGGCGGGGTCAACGCCTACATCGGCAACAACCCGGACGCGGACGGCACCTATCGGCCGATCGTCCCGGGCAAGCAGATCCCCGCACTGGAGCGCCGCGGACCGGTGCAGATCGCCGAGCGGGATCTGGGCCGCACGCTCACCGCGTCCGAGGTCAATTCGTTCTGGATGGGGAAGGCCGTGTCGTGGGCCGCCGGGAACCCCGGCGACTTCCTCCGGCTGCAGTTCCGGAAGCTCCGGATGTTCTGGAGCTGGTACGAGTGGCCGGACGCGATCGACTACTACTGGGTGCGCCAGCTCTCGCCTGCGCTCCGCTGGCTCGCGCCGGTCGAATTCGGCAGCCTGACGCTGCTCGCCCTGGCCGGCCTGTGGATCGTGCGGCGCGAGCCCGGCCCGTTCGCCCCGGCTCTCCTCTTCACCCTGGGCTGGATGCTCTCGACCGTGGCCTTCTTCCTGTTCTCCCGCTATCGACTGCCGGCCGTGCCGGCCTTGATGATCCTCGCGGCGATCCCCCTGGCCCGGCTTGTTGAGCGGCGTGAGCGGCCTCGGAAGGGAGCGATCCTGGGCGTCGCGGCGATCCTCCTGCTACCCCACCTGATCGGGTTCGAGCCGCGGATGGACCTCGTCCACTACAACCTCGGACGGCTGGAGGACGAGCGCGGCGCGGCGGGCGATCCCGACGTGGCGCAGGAGCACTACAAGGCCGCGTTCATCCTGAATCCCCAGGATTTCCTGGCCTGCCTGAACCTGGGGAACCACGCGGCGCGCCGCGGCGACTGGGGGACGGCGCTGCGGTTCTTCCAGCGCGCCGAAGCGCTGGAGCCCAAGTCGGACGACGTGCAGGCGAATCTCGGTGGCGTCTATCTGGCGATCGGGCAGCTCGACGAGGCCCGGGCGCGCTTCGACCGCGCGCTGGCGCTCAACCCGGAGAACGCGGCAGCGCTCCACAACCACGAGATTCTGATGCGCCGTCTCAGCGCCCCGCTCTCTCCGCCTCCATCCGCGCCACCGGCAGAAACTCCACGATGATGTTCGCGTTGTCCTGAAAGCGCAGCGCGAAGAGGTCCGGCCGCTGCATGATCCACTCGGCCTCCATCGGGAACTGCAGCTGCGGGAAGCGGTGGAGGTAGACCCAGCGCACCTCGCCCTTGAGCAGGTTTTCGAGCCAGGCCTGCGGCTCCGGATCGACGCGCGGGTCGCAGCCCGGGTAGTCGGCCGCGTTGCGGGAGTCGCGCCGGTTCACGTTCACGTAGACCGCCCGCCGCTCCAGGTGCGGCCCCATCAGCGGATAAACGAAGAAGTTGCTCGGCGCGCCGATCACCGCCACGGTGCCGTCCCCTCCCTTCCGGTCGAGCCAGCCCCAGGCCGGCGCGAACAGGAAGGCCGCGGTCTTGTGCGCCGTGTACTCGGTGCGGAAAGCCCGCTCGCGGTCCTTCACCCGGAACCGGCCCAGGAACGGCGCGGCGATCAGCACCGCCAGGATGCCGACGACCGCCAGCTCCCGGTAGCGCCGCCGCGTCAGGCTTCGGAGTCCCGGCGAGGCGATCCAGACGACCAGGCCGATGTCGATCAGCGCCAGCGCCAGGCGGACGGCGCGCGGCATCTCCGTGTGGAGCATGAGGACGCTCTGGATGGCGAACAGGATCGACACCGCCCGCATCGCCCGATCCGGCACGAAGCGCTCGCCGATGGCGATCACCCCGGCGAACATCAGCGCCAGCGCGCCGTCCAGGTATCGCACATTGGCGAAGACGTGGCCCGAGCTGCCGTAGGGGACCGTGGCCCAGACCGCGAGCTGGATGACGATCTGGCTCCAGACCAGCAGCGCCGACCGCCGCACGTCCTTCGCCAGCAGCCACGGCAGCAGCAGCGCCGGCAGCAGGAGCAGGATCTGGGGTCCGACGCCGAGCTCCTGCGAGCCCAGGCGCGGAATGCCGAGGAAGACGTCCGCGAGCGTGCCCACGTCCATCTGGTCGTGGGCAAACATCCAGGCCACGGTGTTGATCCGCGGGATCTTCGGGATCGCCGGTCCGCTCGCGGCGCCAGGCGTCCCCTCGCAGCGGGCGGCGAGCGGCCCCGCGCCCACGACCTCGTTGCGCAGGTAGAAGAAGCCGCCGAGCAGCACGAGGGCAAGCATCGAGGCGGCGATCTGCGGCACCCGCCGGCCCCACTTCCCGCGCCCGAAGAGGATCGAGATGCCGAGCGCCAGACCGTAGGCGATGCCCAGAACCTTGGTGCCGACGGCCAGGCCCATGCCGGCGCCGGCGAGCACGGCGTCGCCCCAGCGCGGCTCGCGCATCCAGCGGAGCGCGAAGAAGGTGGCGGACGCGAACACGGCACCGACCAGCACGTCCACGTACTGGGTCGCGGTGAAGCGCAGGATGACCGGCATCAGCAGCGTGAACAGCGCCGCCAGCGGCCAGTGCCGGCGCGCGCCCAGCTCCCGCGCGATGCCGCCCGCCGCGAGCGCGAGCAGCGCTGTCTGCGGGAAGAAGGCCAGATTGGCGTACAGCTCGCTGTTCGACGGAGCCATCCACCACCAGAGCCAGACCGACCCGTTCGACGGCTGATAGCCATAGAAATAGGTCGGATGCATGCCGAAGATCGGCGTGATCGCCCGCTCCTGCACCCAGGTCGCGGTGATCAGCAGGTGGTACATGACCGCGTCCCAGGAGAGCGGCGGCCGGACCAGCCCGCGCAGGCCCTCGGCGAAGAGCGCGTGGGCGGCGATCAGCGAGACGATCGGATGCTCGCGCAGCCGCGCCCACAGCCGGACGCCCAGGATGCGCGCCGGCGCCCAGAGATCCTCCCCGGTCCGCCGCGCCTTGAGCAGTGGCCCGAGCGCGATGACGATCAGCACGGCCAGGCCGACGTCCACCCGCAGCAGGCCGACCGCGCCGAGGATCAGACCGAGCAGCACGGCGACGGCGGTGGAGGTCAGCAGCGCGGCGATTGCCAGCGCGAGCGGATCGCTCTCGGCCCGCCGCTCGCCCGTTTCTCCCGAACCATCGCTCACGCCGAGAAGCACGCGGGCGAGCAGATAGCCGTTCAGCGCCAGGAAGAGGAGGGTCAGGAGCGTCAGGCCCGCGCCCAGGAGGTCCGTGATGAACATAGCGTTGGATTCTCTATCACCGCCGGGGCAGCAGGGCAACGGCCCGCGCGAAGGCCTCTTCCATGCGGCCCGCCACGGCGGTCCAGTCGTAGGCTTCGGCATGAAGCCTCGCACTCTCAGCCAGGCGGCGGCGCTCGGGTTCGTCCTCGAGCAGCCGGCGCAGGGCCGCGGCCAGCGATTCGGCGTCGGGAGCGGTGCTCACGCCCTGGGCGCCGTCCCCGACCAGCTCGGACAGCGCGCTCTCGGACGACTCGCAGTAGACGACTGGCAGACCCGCGGCCATGGCCTCCAGCGGGAAGAGCCCGAAGCCCTCGCGCGACGACGGCTGGACCGCGATCTTCGACTCGCCGAGCCGGCGCCAGACGTCGACGTTCGTGGGCAGGTAGCCGCGGAACGACACCGCGTCGCCCAGGCCGAGACGCCCGGCCAGCTCCTCCAGCCGGCTGCGGTCGGGACCGTCGCCATAGACGGCCAGCAGAGGTCCGTCCTTGGGTAGAAGAGCGACCGCCTCCAGCAGGAGATCGACCCGCTTCTCGCGCAGCAGCCGCCCGGCGAAGGCGAGCGGCGGACCCGGCCGGCCCCGCTCGGCCACGGCCCGCCGGATCGCCGCGAGCGGAATGCCGTTCGGGACGACCTCCACCGCCTCGCCGCGCACGGCCTCCAGGCGCTCCGCGGTGAAGCGGCTCGGAGCCATGGCCGCGGTCCCGAGGTGAGCGGTGATCCGCTCGATCGCGGCGTAGACCGGCCAGCTCGCGCCAGGGCCCAGATACTGGCGCCAGTAGCGCCCCCAGTACTCATGCCACGTGACGACCAGCGGCTTGCCGGCGCGCCGGCAGCGCAATGCGAGCCCCGGCAGGTGGGCATAGGGAATGTTGGCCGTCTCGATCACGTCGAACTTCTTGAGATCCAGCCGGAGGACGGACCACGCGAGCCGCACCGCCTCGCTCGTGCGCCGCTTCCCGCCCTCGGTATACAGCCGGCCGCGCGGAGCGAGCGGCAGCACCTTGACGCCCGGGAACGGCTCGGACGGCTCGTCGGCAAACCCGGCCAGCGTCACCTGGTGGCCGCGCTCGGCCAGCGCCCGGGCCAGCTCATGGTTCCGGTGCTCGACGCCGCCCACGGACGCGGGATAGAGGCAGTCGTAGAGGAGCAGGATGCGCAGGCTCAAGAGGGGATACTCCGCCGGAACGGCGCGAGGCACGCGAGGCCGATCGCCGCCTGCACCACCAGGCTGACCACGTGGTGCACGAGGCTGAACGCCAGCACCGCGGCGGCCCGGCCATCGGCCGTCGGCGCCGCGCTCCACGGGCTGAAGAACAGCACCTGGAGCGCCTGGGTCGTCCCCAGGCCTCCCGGGGTGATCGGCAGCGCCGACAGCAGAAGCACGATCGGGTTGAGCGCCAGCCCCGTCGACGCCGGCACCGCGATCCCCCAGACCCGGAAGGCCAGCCAGTGCAGAACGGCCAGCAGCATCATGTGGGGAAACCGCGCGGCCACGGCGCGGGCATTGCCGGCGAGCCCGGCGTCGAGGAGCGGCGCGAGCAGGCGGAAGCGCGCGAGCCACCGCGGCCGGACCGCGACCATGATCCCGTAGAGGACCGTGCCCCCCAGCGCCGCCGCGATCGTCAGCATCAGCAGGCCGGTCGGCGCGCCGGGCACGCCGCCCATCCCGATCTGAACCGCGAGACCGATGGCGCCGAGCAGCACCAGCACGATCCCGTTGGCGATCATCAGCAAGAGAACGGCGCCGGCCGACCGGGCCACCGGCACGCCGGTGCGGACCAGGTAGTAGCCCATCCCGCCCTGGCCGGCAATATAGGAGAGAAGGCCCAGGAGATAGCTCGTCCCGCGGGCGAACAGAACCTCGCTCCACGGCCGCCGGATGCCCGCCGCGGCCAGCGCCTCGCGCGTCGCGAAGGCGTCGACCGGCAGGGTGACGACCAGCTCCAGGACGATGAACAGGGAGAGCGCGACGTAGGCGCCGTGGCGGAACGCGTCCCGCAGCGGCTCCAGCCGGATCTCGCGGACCATGAAGGCCAGGATCGCCGCGGCCACGAGCCAGGGCAGCCACGGCAGCCGACGCCGGGCGGGGCCGGCGGGGCTCGGCCGGTCGCTCATGGAGCGGGGCTCATGAAACGGAGACTACCGCCTTTCGATCAGCATCAGGCTGACCAGGAAGGAGGCGAACACGGTCTGCGCGCCCATCACCATCGCGGTCATCCCGATCACCACGCCCCGGACCGCCATGAGCGGCCCCGAGCCGGTCTCCATCCAGTCGAGGACGATCTTGCCTTCGAGCCCCAGCCCCGCCAGGAAGAGCAGGCTCCCCAGGATCAGTCCCCGCTCCAGCGAGAACCCGCCGTGCAGCCGGCGCAGCCACTGCCGCGGCTTCGCGAACCCCGCCCCCATGGAGAAAGTCTTGGCGAAGACGTCGAAGAGGACCAGGTTGTACCCCAGGATCAGGGCGAGCGCGCCGAACAGCAGCACGTGGTAGTCCCACGTCCGCCCCAGGAGCTCGCGCGGCCCGCCGGCCAGCAGCAGGACCAGAACCCCGCCGAGCAGCATCAGCAGCAGGCCGGGAAGCTGGAAGAGGTAGGACGGCGAGAACAGCAGCATGAAGCGGACGTGCCGCCAAGCGTCGCGCAGGCCGGAGAGCTTCGACTCGCCGATCCGCGGGTGGTAGGTGATCGGGATCTCGTGGATCTTCAGCTCGGCGCGCAGCGAGTTGACCACCATCTCGGAGGCGAACTCCATGCCGGTCGTCTGCAGCCGCATCCGTTCGTAGGCGTCGCGCGTGAAGGCGCGCATGCCGCAGTGGGAGTCCGAGACGCTCGTCCGGAACAGCAGCCGCAGCATGCCGGAGAGGATCGGGTTGCCGATGTAGCGGTGCGACCAGGGCATCGCGCCCGGCAGGATGTTCCCCTTGAGCCGCGAGCCGATGACCATGTCGAAGCCCTGCTCGCGCAGCGGCTTGACCATCTCGCCGATGGCCAGGAAGTCGTAGCTGTCGTCCGAGTCGCCCATCACGAGGTAGCGCCCCCGCGCCTCGGCGAAGCCCCGCAGGTAGGCCGAGCCGTAGCCGCGCCGGGGCTCGCGGACGACGCGCGCCCCGGCCTTCTCGGCGACCTCCGGCGAGCCGTCGGTGGAGCCGTTGTCCACCACGATCACCTCGGCCGGCACGCCCATGGCCTTCAGGGCGCGCCACGCCTTCTCCACGCAGACCCCCACCGAGCCGGCCTCATTCAGGCAGGGCATCACGACGGAGACTTCGATCAATGCGGTCTCTTCGGACCCAGGTTCGGACACAGGGAGATCCTCAGGATGGTTTCTTCTTGAGCCGGGCGTACTTTACCATGATCGAGCGAGCCGCCTTTGCTATCCTGTCCGCCGTGAGACGACTCAATCTGGGCTGCGGACGGGACATCCGGCCGGGCTACGTGAACCTGGACCTGGTCAAGATCCCGGGCATCGACGCGGTCGCCGACCTCGAGAAGCCCCTCCCGTTCGCCGACGACAGCTTCGACGAGGTCTTCACCTCGCACGTCCTGGAGCACGTCGTCGACCTCTTCCCCCTGCTCGCCGAGCTGAGGCGCATCTGCAAGCCCGGAGCGGTCATCCGCATCTACGTCCCTCACCTCTCCTTCTTCGGCGCCTACACCGACCCGACCCACAAGCGCTTCTTCGGGTACCACAGCTTCGACTACTTCACCGAGGGCGGCGTCTACAACTTCTACTCCCACCTGCGGTTCCGCATCCGCAAGCGGCAGATCCGGTTCTTCTGGATCAAGAACGACAAGCGGGAGGTTCCGAGCCGCGTCCTGACCGCGCTCATCAACGCCTTCCCGCTGTTCTACGAGCGCTTCTGCTGCTGGATGCTGCCGGCCAACGAGCTGTACTTCGAGCTGGAGCCGGTCAAGGACTGACGGCAGCGGGATTTCTTCAGCGGCAGCCTCCTTTGCCGCTGCCGCAGCCTCGTTTGCGGCAGCGAATTCGCGTTTGCCGCAGCGGCAGCCTCGTTTGCCGCTGGTGAGATCTCGTTTGCGGGGGCCGCAACCTCGTTTGCCGCTGCCGCTCACGAGAATTCGCCGAGGAATTCGCGGCGGCGCGGGCGGCAAACGAAGTTGCGGCAGCGGCAAACAAGACGGCGGCCCGGGAAAACAGGATTGCGCCGCGGGCAAACCCGACGGCGGCAGCGGCAAACCGGTCTGCAAGTCACCAACTCTGAACAGGAGCCCATGATGAGCACAGAGCCCAAGCTCGATTCAACCTCTGATGTCGAGGAGGCCTGGGAACGTGAGGCGGATCGACGAGAGGCTGAGTTGGATTCAGGCCGGATTCTAGCCGTTTCAGGAGAGGAAGCCTTCTCCCGACTTCGGGCTCGCTTGCAAGCAACCCGCGCTAATCTGAAGCTCGGCCACTGAGCAGGGCGAAAAGTCGCTCGTAGTCGTCCGTCACCCGCTCCCAGGTGTAGCGCTCCTCGACGAGCGCCCGGGCGCGGCGGCCCATCGCGGGAAGCTCTTCCCGCCTCTCGAAGAGACTTCGCAGCGCGGCGGCGAGGGCGGCGGGGTCGTCCGCGGGGACGAGGAGCCCGACGCCGCGCGGCTCCACGTCTCCGGCCATTCCCACGATCGGGGTGGTCACGACCGGACGGCCGCAGGCCATGGCTTCGAGGAGAACCAGGCCGAAGCCTTCCCGGCGGCCGTCGGTCGAGGGGAGCGCGAAGACGTGGCAGGAGCCGTAGAAGTCGTTGAGGTCGGCGTCCGGCACGAAGCCCAGGAAGTCGACCCGGTCCTCCACTCCCAACTCCCGCGCTCGCTGCCGATACCAGTCCAACTCCTCGCCCTTGCCTCCGACCTTGAGCCGCACCGGCAGATCCCCCTGGAGCGCCTTGAGCAACACTTCCAGTCCCTTGTAGCGATGGTGGACGTCCAGCAGGCTCAGGAATCCAATCACCAACGGCGGGGGCGGGGCGGGCTCGGCGGGAGGCGACAGAAAGCGCTCGGCCTCGACTCCCCAGGGGATGCAGACGAGTTTGGGATCGGCCGGGTCGAGCCACGGTGACTGCTCCGGATAGAGCGGGTTCGTCACCACGACGCGGGCGCAGCGCTCCAGCACGCGGGGCAACCGGTGACGGTTGTAGAGGCCGGCGAGCAGCCCTTTCATCCCTTCTCCGACCAGGTCGTTGTGGTAGGTCAGGACCAGCGGTACGTCGAGCGCCTCGGCGGCCGAGGCCGCGAGGTCGGCGAAGAAGGCGGTCGGGATGTGGGTGTGGATGACGTCCGGCCGCTCGTCCCGCAGCGTCTCCCAGAGGCCGAAGGCGAGGTTCGTGTTGCCAAGCTTGAACCGCCAGGGCAGGCGGACGACCTCGACGCCGTCGACTTCGGGTGGCCCGGCGGCCGGCTCGTCCGCGCAGATCACCTTGACCTCGTGGCCACGCCGGACCAGCCGGGTGGCCAGGTGGTACACGCTGTTCTCGACCCCGCCCACGTAGGGCGGGTAGCGGACGACGACCTCCAGGATTCGCATCAGCTAGCGGAGGTAGACGATCCAGACCACGGCCGCTCCCCAGAGCGCCATGTTGATGAGGAAGGGCGGATCCCGGAGAATCGCCTCGGTCGGGTTGCGGTCGCCCGACTGCTGGTACATCAGATAGAGATAGCGGAAGATGCCGTAGAGCACCATCGGGATGGTGTAGACGAGGTCGCCGGTCTTGTACTTCTGGACCGTCTCCGGGGCGACCGAGTACAGAGCGTAGGAGACGACCGACGAGGCCGTCACCACGTTGATCATCTGGTCGAGGAACGCGGGGCTGTACTGGTCCAGCACCCGGCGCTGGCCGGACGCCGCGCCCGCCAGCAGCGTGATCTCGTGCCGGCGCTTCGAGAAGGCGAGGAAGAGCGCCAGGAAGATCGTGCAGAGCAGCAGCCAGCGCGACACCTCGACCCCGGACGCGCGAGCGCCGGCCTCGACCCTCAGCACGAAGCCCAGGCTGATCGACATCACGTCCAGGATCACCATGTGCTTGAGCCAGAAGGTGTAGAGCACGTTCAGCACGAGGTAGGCGCCGAGGACCGCCGCGAAGCCGGCGCCCAGATAGACCGCGAGCGCCGCCGCCGCGCCGGCCAGGACCAAGACGGCCGCCACGGCCGCAGTCACCGAGAGCGTTCCGGCCGCGAGCGGGCGGTGCCGCTTCCGCGGATGCCGGCGGTCCTCTTCCCTGTCCCGGATGTCGTTCACAAGGTAGACCGAGCTGGAGGCCAGGCAGAAGGCGGCGAACGCCAGCGCGGCCCGGACCGCGCTCTCCGGGTTCAGCAACAGGCTGCCGAACACCGCCGGAGCGAGGACGAACAGGTTCTTGGCCCATTGCGAGGGCCGCAGCGATTTGATGAGCGGCAGGATCACGAGGCGGTATTCTAAGGCCTCGACGGTTCCAGGGCCACGACGAGAGGGGATGCATGGAGAACGAGGAGAGCTTCGAGGAGTCCACGGCGCCGGAACCCGCGCCCGTATCCGTGCAGAACCCGGTCCAGCCGCCGGACCCCGAGCCGGAACGCCCATCGGACATTTCGCGGCGGCGGGCCCTGCTCGTCCACGCCCGATATGCCGCGCCGCTCGTCGGCCTCCTCGTTCTCCTGCTCGCCGCGCCGCTCATCCGCGGCACCGGCACGCTCTATCTGCGGGACGTGCTCAACACGCACTTCCCCATGAAGCAGGCCCTGGCCGAGGGGCTGCGCGCCGGCTATTTCCCGGTCCTCGACCCCTACCGCGCGGGCGGCCAGCCGCTCGCCGGCAACCCGAACGCCGTCCCGTTCTATCCGGACAATCTCCTCTACCTGGCCGGCTCGACGTTCTGGGCGCTCAACGCCCACTTCTGGATCCACCTGCTGCTCGCGCCGTTCGCGTTCGCCTGGATGGCCCGGGCCTGGGGGCTGCGCCGGGAGTCGGCCTGGGCCGCGGCCGCGTGCTGGACGCTGAGCGGCTTCTACCTCTCGCACCTGTCTTTCTACAACCTGATCGCGGCCGTCACGCTCGCCCCGGCACTGATCGCGGCGTGCCTGCGGTTCGGCCAGGGCGCACGGGCGCGGATGGCGCCGGTCATCGCCGTGCTCTGGGGGCTGATGCTGCTCGGCGGCGATCCGCTGATGGCCCTGCTCGGCGGTCTGCTCGCCGCCGCCGCGATGCTCCCCTATCTAAGGAATGTAATCCGGCGTCGCGAACCGTGCGAGCCGTGGGGAAGCTTCGTCCTGCTGGTGGCCTGCGTGCTGACCGGAGTGCTCCTGGCCCTGCCGCAACTGGAAGAGTTCCGGCGCATCCTCCCCATGTCCTTCCGCGGTCACCGCGGCTACTCGGGAGAAGCCGCCACCGTCGCGAGCTGGAACCCCCGGCAGGCGATCGAGTGGCTCGTCCCGTTCTTCTTCGGCCGTCCGGACGTGATCGGACGCGGCAGCTTCTGGGGGAGCCGCTTCTTCACCGGCGTGCCACCCTACTATCTCTCGCTCTATCCGGGGCTTCTCGCCTTGGCGCTCGCGGTGGTCTCGTGGCGGCCTCGGCTGCGTGCCGCCCAGTGGGCCTGGGGCGCCATCCTCGCCGGGCTGTTCCTCTCGATGGGCCGGTTCAACCCGATTGCTGACTGGCTGTTCAGCCTGCCGGGCCGGGGCTCGCTCCGCTACCCGGTAAAGTTCTGGCTGCCGGTCGCGATCGGCGCGGCGCTGCTCTGCGGAGTCGGCTTCGAGCGGCTGTTCTACGGCGACGAGGACACCCGCCACCGCGCCAGACGGCGGTTCGGCCTCACACTGCTCGTGCTCGCGCTCGGCCTGGGCGGCTTCTGGGCCTTCCTCTCGTTCAACCCCGGCCCGGCCGAGGCGTGGATCGCCGGGCTGGGCGTGCGCGGCGAGGCGTTCGTGGTCAACGAGCGGCTGCGATGGGCCGGGCTCGGCTTCATTTCGCTCGGGATTCTGGCCGGCCTTGCGCTGTTCGGCTGGATCGGCCGGAAGCGGCCGGCGCTGGGTGGCGGCCTGCTGCTCGCCTTCCACGCCCTGGTCCAGATCCTCCTGCTGCGCCCGCTCTACCCGATCGATTCGGTCGTCCCCTATCTCCAGCCGCCGCCCGCTCTGAAGGACGTGCCGGCCGGCGTGCCCGTCGTGCATGCCGACTTCAACTATCTCTTCGGCCCCTCGACCCTCAAGCAGGGGGACTTTCCGCAGCCGGCGGGAGCGCACTGGATGGAGCGGCGGGCCTTCTTCGAGCTCTATCCCTTCACCGGGCCGATGTGGAACCGCCGCTTCGAGCTGAACTCCTCGGCGGAGGGGCTCGACACCTTCCTTTCCCGCATGGCCGAGGGCGCCGTGAAGGGATCGAAGGACGACGACGCCAAGCGGCTCCGCCTCCTCGCCGCCTGGGGCGTCCGGCGCCTGCTGATGAACCACCCGCTCGATCCGCCGCAGCCGCGCGCAAAGCTCATCTCGGAGATCCCGAGCTTCGGGCAGATCCTCTATGTCTACGAGATCGTCGATCCCGCGCCGCTCGCCTTCCTGCCCAGACGGATCGTGCGCGCGCCGCACCTCAACGCGGCCTACCAGACGCTGAGCGATCCGGCGTTCGACGCCCGCTTCGACGCCGTGGCGCCGGGCGAAGGCGCCCCCGAAACGAGGCGCGGCGGAGTCGTGACGCGGCTCAAGGACGGACCGGAGGCCATGGACTTCGAGGTGACGGCCGGACCCGGCGGCGGGCTCCTGGTGGTCCAGCGCTCCCTCCACCTCTGGGAGGCGGAGATCGACGGCGAGCCTGCCGAGGTGGTGCCCGCGAACCTCTTCCGGATCGGTGTCGAGATCCCCGAAGGCCGGCACCGGGTGAGCTTCCGGGTCGACCGCAGCGCCCTGGTTCTCTCCTTCTGGGGGGTCGCCCTTGGTCTCGCGCTCCTTCCGGCCCTCGCCCTGTGGGGAGGGCGGCAGAGGAAGCCCGCCGGTGAGCTAAGATAGCGGCCCCTATGACCGAGCCCACACCGACCCCGGACCGAAACCCGGGCAGCCTCCCGGACCGGAAGCCGATCCGGAAGATCCTGATCGCGAACCGCGGCGAGATCGCCGTCCGGGTGATCCGCGCCTGCCGCGAGCTGGGCATCCGGTCCGCCGTCATCTACTCCGAGCCCGACCGCCTGGGCTTGCCGGTGCTCCTGGCCGATGAGGCCTATCCGATCGGGCCGGCGCCATCCCGCGAGAGCTACCTGCGAGCCGAGACCATCGTCCAGCTCGCGGTGGAGATCGGCGCCGACGCCATCCATCCCGGCTACGGCTTCCTCTCGGAGCGCGCCGGCTTCGCCCGGCTCTGCCGCGACGCCGGCGTCACCTTCATCGGGCCGTCGCCCGAGGCCATCGACGCCATGGGCTCCAAGGTCGAGAGCCGGCGGCTGATGATCGACGCGGGCGTCCCCGTCGTGCCCGGAGGGCGCGATCCGCTGCCCGAGTTGGAGGCGGCCGAGGCTGCGGCAGCCTCGATTGGTTATCCCGTCATGCTCAAGGCCGCGGCCGGCGGCGGCGGCAAGGGCATGCGGCGGATCGACTCGGCGGGAGAATTCGCCTCGGCCTACCGCGCGGCCCGCTCCGAGGCAGGCGCGAGCTTCGGCGACGATTCGGTCTACCTGGAGAAGTACATCGTCGAGCCCCGGCACGTCGAGATCCAGGTGCTGGGCGACCTCCACGGCCGCGTGGTCTCGCTGGGCGAGCGCGAGTGCTCCCTCCAGCGCCGGCATCAGAAGGTCGTCGAGGAGGCGCCGTCGCCCGTGGTAGACGCGGATCTCCGCCGGCGCATGGGCGAAGCCGCGGTCCGCGCGGCGTCCGCGGTCGGCTATTCGAACGCCGGCACCTGCGAGTTTCTGCTCGCCAAGGACGGCCAGTTCTACTTCCTCGAGATGAACACCCGGCTGCAGGTCGAGCACCCCGTCACCGAGCTGGTGACCGGCCTCGACCTCGTCCACTGGCAGATCAAGGTGGCCGAAGGCGAGCCGCTGGCGCCGGAGCTCGAAGGCATCCAGCCGCGCGGCCACGCCGTCGAGGTCCGGCTCTACGCCGAAGACCCCTTCCAGCGCTTCGCGCCCTCGCCGGGCCGGATCACCCTTCTGCGCTGGCCGGAAGGCCCGGGCATCCGCAACGATGCCGGCGTCTATGAGGGCTCCGAGGTGAGCATCCACTACGACCCGATGCTCGCCAAGCTCATCGTCTGGGCCGTGGACCGGCCCACCGCGCTCAACCGCCTGCGCCGCGCGCTCGCGGAGATCCGGATCGAGGGCATTCGCACCACCATCCCGCTCTTCCAGGCCCTGCTCGCCGACGCCGACTTCCTGTCCGGCAACATGGACATCGCCATGCTCGACCGCAAGCTTGAGGACGGCCAGCTCCACCCGCCCGCGCCGGCGGACGGGACCGAGGATCTGCCGCTCATAGCCGCCGCCATCGAGCACTACGAGCGCGCGAACCGCACCGCGGCGGGCTCGCCGAACGCACCGAGCCTGCGCTCGCGGTGGGGTGCGACAGCCCGCGGCGAAGCCCTGAGGAAGAGCTCGTGAACCTGATCGTCCGGCACGGCGAGCGCGAGGAGAAGGTCGGCATCCGGCGCGACGGCGACCTCTATGAAGTGACCGTCGATGAGCACACCTGGCACGTCGACGCCGCCAAGGCCGGGCCGGGCCTCCGGAGCTTGCTCGTCGACGGCGCGCAGCACGAGGTCGCGGCCGCACCGTGCGCCGATGGCTACTGGGTCAGCACCCACGACGGTGCCGGCCAGGTCTCGGTCACCGATCCCCTGACCCACCTCGCCTCCCAGAATCAGGGAGGCAAGGCCGGAAAGCGGCGCCAGAAGATCACCGCCTACATGCCCGGCCGGGTCGTCGAGATCCTGGCCGAAGAAGGGCAGGCCGTCACGACCGGTCAGGGAGTCGTCGTTCTCGAAGCCATGAAGATGCAGAACGAGATCCGAGCCGAGCACGACGGCACCATCACCCGCATGCACGTTCAGCCCGGGCAAGCCGTCGAAGGGGGCGATCCACTCTTCGAGATGGATTGATCGCGTCTCGGTTAGACTTGAGACATGGAATCAGATTCCTCAACTGCTGCCAAACGCTTCCAGATGGCCCTCGATTTGTTCGCTCTGGGCGAGTCGATGCTGCGGCAGAAGCTGATCCGAACCCGTCCAGGGGCAAGCGAAGCGGAGATCGATCAACTCGTGCGCGAGTGGGTTGAGCGTCGTCCCGGTGCCGAGCATGGCGATGCCGAAGGGCGTTTGGTGCCATGGCCGAGACCCCAGTAAACCCTCTCGAAGCCGCGCTCCGCCGCATATCGGTAGACCTGCGAGACAGCGGCCGGCCCTGGGCTTTGATCGGCGGCCTCGCGGTCAGCGCCCGAGCCGAGCCTCGGACAACCCGGGACGTGGACCTCGCCGTCGCCGTCAAGGACGATCGACAGGCCGAGTCTTTGATCTTCTTTCTTCAGTCCAGGGGTTATGCGACGGTCGCCGTCCTCGAACAGGAAGCGGTAGGGCGCCTCGCAACTGTTCGGCTCCGCCCCGATCTTGAAGGCAGCCTCGTCCTGGTTGACCTGCTCTTCTCATCCTCGGGTATTGAATCGGAGATCGCGGAGTCGGCAGAATCTCTCGAGATCCTTCCAGACCTTTCGGTGCCGGTCGCGCGCATCGGACATCTCATTGCCTTGAAGCTGCTGGCGCGAGATGACCGGCAGCGCCCCCAGGATTTCGACGACATCCGCGCACTCTGGCAAGAAGCTGGGCCCTCGGATCTCCAGCAAGCCAGGGAGGCGCTGGGGCTCATTCAAGCTCGCGGCTACAACAGGGGCAGGAATCTCACGGAGCAGTTCGCGAAGCTTGTTTCCGAGGAGCTTTGACCATGACGGCGACGCCCGACTCCGGTTCCAACCGGACCCGACTCGCCGCCGTTCTTCTTCTCGTCGTCTTCACAATCCTTTGCGCCCATGGGCTGACCTGGGACACCCCTACGGTCGACGAGTTCGCTCATCTTCCGTCCGGTTACTACACGCTGACCACCGGCAGGTTCGATCTCTTTCCTCTGAACCCGCCTCTGATCAAAGTTCTGTCGGCACTTCCACTGCTCGCTCTCCGGCCGTCGCTCGAATCCGACGCACCGATCGAGAACACCGGTTGGTATCCATGGGTTTATGGAACCGGGTTCATGGAGAGGAACCGGCCGCAGTACGATCAGATCTTTCTGTTGGGCCGCCTACCTGTGATCGTGTTGGGGATCCTCCTGGCCTGGCTGGTGTTCCTCTGGGCGAAGAATCTCTATGGTGAAGAAGCCGGGCTCGTCGCGCTGCTGCTGGCCGTGTTCTTTCCGTCGCTGATCGCTCATGCGCACTTGGCGACCGTGGATGTGGGCCTTGCGTTCTTCCTGGTCCTGTCTCTCTTCCTGCTCCAACGAGTCCTCCAAAAGCCAAGCAGCGCGGGCATTCTGGCTTGTGGCGCAGTGCTTGGGCTTGCGCAGCTATCCAAGTTCACGGCCTTGCTCCTGTACCCGATCTTCTTGTTGCTGTTCGGAATCGAAATGCTGAAGGATCGGAAGAATCTCAAGAGGAGGATCGGCTCGCTACTGGTCATTCTTGTGCTGAGCGTGATCGTTCTCAACGCCGGATATCTGTTTCAGGGCGTCGGTAGGCCGTTGGGATCGTTTCGTTTCGAAAGCCATCTTCTCAATACTGTCACTTCAGTACTGCCCTCCGGATTCCCGATGCCGCTGCCGGGTTCCTACCTGGAAGGACTCGATTCGCTGCAGTTGATCAACGACGTTGGAGAGTATCCGGAATATCTGATGGGCCGCTGGTCGCGGGAAGGGTCGCCTCTCTACTACCTGGTCGTGATTCTCTTCAAGACGCCGCTGCCGCTGCTCGCCGGATTCCTTCTTGCACCTTTTGCGACGGGCTCTGCGCGAAGGCGCGAAACATTTCTCTGGGTTCCGGCTCTGGTGCTGCTGGCGTTCTTCACGACTTCGAAGGTTCACTACGGCATCCGCTACATCCTGCCGCTGTTTCCACTTCTTTTCATCTACGTGGCTCGGATCGTTCCCTGGGTGAAGGAACGCGGGCGGATCGCTCGAACGTCCTGCGTTGCGCTTCTCCTGATCTATCCTTTTTCAGCGCTCCTCTCGACTCCGGACAGCCTTTCGTACTTCAACGTCCTGGCTGGAGGGCAGGGGGACCGCATCCTTCTCGATTCCAACATCGACTGGGGCCAGGGATTGAAGCGCGTAAAGGCCTACATGGACCGGGAGGGAATCGACAGGATCGACCTCGCCTACTTCGGGCACGTCGATCCTGCTCTCTACGGGATTGCGTGGGACTTCCCGCGGCCCGATCGGCCGGGGCTCGTGGCCGTGAGCGCCAACTTCGTCCACGGCTATCCTTACGCGATCTATGCGAACGGCCAGATGGTTCCGATTCCGCCGGGCGCCTTCACTTGGATAGAACAACACCCCCGCGTTGCCGACCTCGGCGGGGGTGTCTTCGTCTATCGCGTCGACCGCATCGGTCTCAACTAATTGATCGTTTCGGGGTCGTCGTCGGACTCGTCGAGAGGCTCGTCGCCGAGATCCTCCGCGGTTTCGCCCTCCGACTCGAGGCCTTCGAGCTCAAGCTCGGGCTCGAAGACCGCCGTCGAGAGATCGCCCTCGATCTCGTCGGTCGGACCCTCACCCTCGACCAGGACTTCTTCCTCGCGCTCGACCTTCGCGATTCCGACCAGGCGGTCTTCACCGTGGAGGTTCATGAGGCGCACGCCCTGCGTCGAACGGCCGACCAGCCGGACGCCGGAGACGTTGAGGCGAATGATCATGCCGTCCTGCGTGATGAGCATCAGTCCGTCGCTTCCGGTCACGAACCGCGCACCGACCACCTCGCCGGTCTTCGGCGTCACCTTCAGATTGATGATGCCCAGGCCGCCGCGGCTCTGCCTGCGGTAGTCCTCGATCGGCGTGCGCTTGCCGTAGCCGTTCGCGGTGACGGTCAGGATCTCGCCGTGCGGATCGAGCGCCTCCATGCTGACGACGCGGTCGCCCGAACGCAACGTGAGACCCCGGACGCCATAGGTGGCGCGGCCCATCGTCCGGACGTCGGTCTCCGGGAAACGGATCGCAAAACCCTTCGACGTGGCGAGAATGATGTCTTTCGTTCCGTCGGTCTCGCGGACCGCGAGCAGCCGGTCGCCCTCGTCGACGTTGATGCCGATGATGCCGCCGACCCGGGGATTGCGGAAGGCCGACAGCTCGGTTTTCTTCACCGTTCCCAAGGCGGTGGCGAAGATGAGCGAGCGTTCCTTCGGGAAGGTACGCACGGCCACCGTCGTGGCAACACGCTCGTTGGCTTCCAGGTTGAGAAGGTTCACGATCGCCTTGCCGCGCGCCGTCGGGCCTGCCTCGGGAATCTCGTGAACCTTGAGCCAGTGAACCCGGCCGCTCTCGGTGAACGCGAGAATGTAGCTGTGCGCCGTGGCGACGTACAGATGCTCGACGTAGTCGTCCTCGCGCGTCGTCATGCCGGTCCGGCCGCGTCCGCCGCGGTTCTGCGCCCGATAGAGCGTCAGCGGCGAACGCTTCACATAGCCGGCCTTGGTGACCGTGATCACCATGGGCTCATCCGCGATCATGTCCTCGATCGAGATGTCGAGCATCTCGGCGACGATCTCGGTGCGGCGGCGGTCGCCGTAGGTGGCCTTGATCTCGCCGAGCTCGCGCTTGATCTCCTCCAGCACGAGCTGATCCGAGCCGAGGATCGACCGCAGACGCTCGATGGTGATCATCAGCTCCCGGTACTCTTCGACAATCTTTTCGCGCTCCAGGCCGGTGAGCCGCTGGAGCCGCATGTCGAGGATCGCCTGCGCCTGGATCTCCGAGAGCTCGAAGCGGCTGATCAGGTTTTCCCGCGCCTCGGACGGCGTCTGGCTGGCGCGGATCGTGGCGATGACCTCGTCGAGATGATCGAGCGCCTTGAGAATGCCTTCCAGGATGTGGGCGCGCTCCTCGGCCTTGCGCAGATCGAAGCGGGTGCGCCGGATGATCACCGTCTTGCGATGATTCAGGAAGTGGTACAGAAGCTCCTTGAGCGTCATCACCTTCGGCTGGTTGTCCACGATGGCCAGCATGTTGATGCCGAAGGTGGTCTGCATCTGGGTCATCTTGTACAGCGAGTTGAGAATGACCTCGGGAACCTCGCCGCGCTTCACTTCGAGAACGATGCGGATGCCCTCGCGGTCGGACTCGTCGCGAAGGTCGGAAATCCCTTCGATCTTCTTCTCGCGCACCAGCTCGGCCATGCGCTCGATCAACCGCGCCTTGTTCACCTGATAGGGGATCTCGGTGACGATGATCGCCTGGCGGTCGCCCTTCGCATTGCTTTCGATCTCCGCGCGGGCGCGGACCTGGATGATGCCGCGGCCGGTGGTGTAGCCGGAGCGGATGCCGGCCAGACCGTGGATGTAGCCCGCGGTCGGGAAGTCCGGTCCCGGCAGGACGGTCATCAGCTCGTCGATCGTGATCTCGGGGTTGTCGATCAGCAGCAGCAGCGCGTCGATGACCTCGGAGAGGTTGTGCGGCGGGATGTTCGTCGCCATGCCGACGGCGATGCCCGAGCCGCCGTTGACCAGCAGGTTCGGAACCCGCGCGGGCAGAACCAGCGGCTCGGTCTCCGAGCCGTCGTAGTTCGGACCCCACTCCACGGTCTCCTTGTCGATGTCGTCCCGCAGCATCTCCTCGGCGAGCTTGGTGAGCCGCACCTCGGTATACCGCATGGCCGCCGGGTTGTCGCCGTCGAGCGAGCCGAAGTTGCCCTGGCCGTCCACGAGGGGATAGCGCATGGCGAAATCCTGGGCCATGCGCACCACCGTGTCGTAGATCGCGCTGTCGCCATGAGGGTGATATTTACCCATGACGTCACCGACGATGCGCGCCGACTTCTTGTAGGGCCGGTCGGAGCGGTTGCCCGCGTCCCACATGCCATATACCACACGCCGATGCACGGGCTTCATCCCGTCGCGCACGTCGGGCAGCGCGCGGCCGATGATCACGCTCATCGCGTAATCGAGATAACTGCGCTTCATCTCGTCTTCGATGTCAACCGGGATCGGCTGCTCGAAGGTGAGTTTCTGTTCGTTATCGCTCATGAATTCAAATGTCTCTCGTCAAGGTTGCAGAGGGTCGATGGATCAGACGTCCAGGTTCCGCACTTCGAGCGCGTTGTCCTGGATGAACTCGCGGCGCGGCTCGACCTCGTCCCCCATGAGGATGGTGAAGATCTGATCGGCTTCAACGTCGTCCTCGACCTGCACGCGCAGGAGACGCCGCTTCGTGGGATCCATGGTGGTCTCCCAGAGCTGCGTCGGATTCATTTCACCGAGACCCTTGTAGCGCTGGATCGAAAGGCCCTTCTTGGCACCGCCGTAGAGCCGTTCGAGCGCCTCGTCGAGCGTGTCGTGGAGCGACAGCTCGTCTCCCTTGACCAGGGTGAAGCCGTCCGCGATGAAGGCCTCGTAACCGATCTGATTGAGCGCCAGGGCGCGGAACTCGGCGCTCGTCACGAGATGCCAGTCGATGCGCGACTCGCGGTCGACCCCGTCGCGCCGGCTCCAGAAGCGGACGCGGGCGGTGCCGTGCTCTTCGTCGCGGTCGAGGAGGACGTCGCGGAAACCCTTTTCTTCGAGTTGGACGGCGACCCGCGCGAGGCGGTCCTCTTCGAGCGAGTTCTTGTCGCGGACCTCGTTGCGCAATGCGATCTTGATCGCCTCGGCAGGGAGACCGCGGGACATCAGACGCTCCAGGTTCTGGCGGAAGGCATCCACCTTTTCGAGGAACGCAGCCAGCCGCGCGCCGCTCAACCGGCCTTCGACGTTTCCGTCGCTCCCCCCATCACCGCCGATACCCCTGCCCATGGAGAGCGCCCACTGGTCCTTGATCCGGTCCACCAGGAAGGCCTGGTACTCGCGGTCGTCCTTGAGATAGGTCTCGGACCGGCCCCAGCTGACCTTGTAGAGCGGCGGCTGCGCGATGTACAGGTAGCCGCGCTCGATGATCTCCCTCATCTGGCGATAGAAGAAGGTCAGGATCAGGGTGCGGATGTGGCTGCCGTCGACATCGGCGTCGCACATGATGATCAGCTTGTGATAGCGGACCTTCGAGGCGTCGAAGTCGTCCTTGCCGATCCCCGTGCCCAAGGCCGTGATCATGGTCTTGATCTCGTCCGAGGAGAGCATCTTGTCGAAGCGCGCCTTCTCGACGTTGAGGATCTTGCCCTTGAGCGGCAGGATGGCCTGGAAGCGCCGGTCGCGCCCCTGCTTGGCCGAGCCGCC
>JANMTS010000117.1:0-26976 GCA_031390755.1 Holophagales bacterium | reverse complement strand
ATCGGCCGCGGCCAGCGCGAGCTGATCATCGGCGACCGCAAGACCGGCAAGACCGCGGTCGCGCTCGACACGATCCTCAACCAGAAGGACAGCGGCGTCATCTGCGTGTACGTCGCCATCGGTCTCAAGGAGTCCACGGTCGTCGGCCTGATCGACAAGCTGCGTGAGCACGGCGCCATGGACTACACGATCGTGATCTCGGCGTCCGCCGCTGATCCGTCGCCGTTGCAGTACATCGCTCCGTACGCGGGCGCGGCCATGGCCGAGTACTTCATGTACCAGGAGGGCAAGGCCACCCTCTGCGTCTACGACGACCTGTCGAAGCAGGCGCAGGCCTACCGCCAGCTCTCGCTGCTGCTGCGCCGCCCGCCCGGCCGCGAGGCGTACCCCGGCGACGTGTTCTACCTCCACTCCCGCCTTCTGGAGCGCAGCGTGAAGCTGCGCGAGGAGTTCGCGGTGGTGCCGAAGGACACGCCGGCCGACAGCGTCGACCGCTCCCTGGCCGTCCACCATCCGCAGGGTCTCGCGGCGGTGGCCGATCAGCGTCCGGACGACGAGCACGGTCTCTTCCATCGCCCGCACGGCCGGCACAAGGCCGAGGCGTTCCTGGCCACGCTGGACAAGGACTACCCCGGCAAATACCGCGTCCACAAGTATCGGGACAGCGGCGGCTCCATGACCGCGCTGCCGATCATCGAGACGCTGGAGGGCGAGGTCTCGGCCTACATCCCGACCAACGTGATCTCGATCACCGACGGCCAGATCTACCTGGAGCCCGACCTGTTCTTCGCCGGCGTCCGGCCCGCGATCAACGTCGGCATCAGCGTCTCGCGAGTGGGCGGCAATGCCCAGCGCAAGGCGATGAAGAAGGTCTCCGGCACCCTGCGTCTCGACCTCGCGGCCTTCCGCGAGCTGGAAGCGTTCGCGCAGCTCGGCACCGAGCTCGATCCGACCACCCAGCGCCAGCTCGACCGCGGCCAGCGCATGGTCGAGCTGCTCAAGCAGCCGCAGTACCGGCCCTATCCGATCAGCGAGCAGATCATCTCGATCTTCGCCGCCGCCCAGGGCTTCCTCGACGACCTGCCGGTTCCCCAGGTGCGGCCGTTCGAGGCGGCGATGCTGAAGCACTTCCGCGACGAGCTTCCGGAGATCCTGGAGCAGCTCGACCGCACCGGCGAGATGCCGAACGATCTGGCGGACCGCATCCGCCAGGTGATCCGGGACTTCAAGACGCACGCAAGCGCGGCCTGAGCCGGCGCCCGAACGAACGATCCCGAAGACGGAAACGAGCCATGGCAAACCGAAGAGTCCTGGTCAAACGGCGCAAGTCGGTGCGCAACATCCGCAAGATCACGCGCACGATGCAGCTCATCGCGACCGCGCGTTTTCAGGCGGCGTTCAACCGCGCCGTCGCGACCAAGCCGTACACGGAGAAGCTCGCCGAGCTGGTCGCCGACCTTTCGCGGGCGGCCGGCAGCGTCGAGCATCCGCTCCTCAAGACGCACGACGACGTGGGCCGCTCGGCGCTGGTGGTCATCTCCAGCGACCGCGGTCTCGCCGGCGGCTACAACTCGAACGTGCTCCGCTCCGCGGTGGCGCACATCGACGAGCAGAGGAGCCGCGGCGTCGAGCCGCAGGTCCACATGGTCGGCCGCAAGGGCATCAACTTCTTCAAGTTCCTGCGGCGGGACATCGTGGAGCAGACCACCGGCCTCGGCGACAAGCCGCGGTTCGAGCAGATCGAGCCGATCGCCAACTCGCTGATGGACCAGTTCATCCGCGGCGAGGTCGCCTCGGTCCACGTGGTCTACATGCGCTTCTACTCGGCCGGCGTGCAGAAGCCGGCCGTGGTGCAGCTCCTGCCGCTCTCGACCGAGTCGAAGCCGGCCGGGGGCGAGGAGACGACGGCGGCGCGCGGGGTGGAGTACGAGTTCTCGCCCGACCCGCGGCAGCTGCTGGACGAGCTGCTGCCGGCGACGGTGCGCGCCCGGCTGTTCCAGGCGTTCAACGACGCCATTGTTTCCGAGCAGGTCGCCCGCATGGTCGCGATGAAGGCGGCCACCGACGCGGCGGGGGACATGATCAAGGCGCTGACGCGGGAGTACAACCGCGCCCGGCAGACGCAGATCACCATGGAGCTCCTGGACATCGTGGGCGGCGCCAACGCCCTGTCCTGAGCCCTTCAAGAATTGGAACCCACGATGCAAAACGCCCAAACCGAAAGCCGTGCCGCAGGCAGCACTGCCGGCAACATCGGCAAGATCACCCAGGTCATCGGCTCGACCCTCGACGCCCAGTTCGCGGAGGACCAGCTGCCGGGGATCTACAACGCCCTGCGCGTCGAGGTCACCCGCACGGTGCTGGGGCAGTCCATCCAGGAGACGCTCTGGTGCGAGGTGGCCCAGCATCTCGGCGGCGGGCGCGTGCGCGCCGTTGCCCTGGGCTCCTCCGACGGTCTCCAGCGCGGCGCCCAGATCCTCGACACCGGCGCGCCGGTGAGCGTGCCGGTGGGCATCGAGACGCTCGGCCGCGTGTTCAACATGGTCGGCGAGCCGATCGACGGCCTCGGTCCGGTCCATGCGACGGAGCGCCGGCCGATCCACCACGCTCCGCCGGAGCTGGACGAGCTGTCCTCGAAGACCGAGCTGTTCGAGACCGGCATCAAGGTCATCGACCTCCTCTGCCCCCTGGTGCGAGGCGGCAAGGCCGGACTGTTCGGCGGCGCCGGCGTCGGCAAGACCGTCATCATTCAGGAGCTGATCGCCCGTCTCGCCCGCTTCCACAGCGGCTACTCCTGCTTCGCGGGCGTGGGCGAGCGGACCCGCGAGGGGAACGACCTCTGGCTGGAGATGCAGGAAGCCAAGATCGGCGACACCGGCAAGAGCGTCATCGATCAGACCGTGATGGTGTTCGGCCAGATGAACGAGCCGCCGGGAGCCCGCCTCCGCGTGGCCCTCTCGGCGCTCACCATGGCCGAGTACTTCCGCGACCAGACCGGCGTCGACACGCTGCTGTTCGTCGACAACATCTTCCGGTTCTCGCAGGCCGGCTCCGAGGTGTCCGCGCTGCTCGGCCGCATGCCGTCCGCCGTGGGATACCAGCCGACGCTGGGCACGGAGATGGGCGAGCTTCAGGAGCGCATCACGTCCACCAGCCGCGGCGCCGTCACCTCCATCCAGGCGATCTACGTGCCTGCCGACGACTACACCGACCCGGCGCCGGCCACCGCGTTCGCCCACCTGGACAGCACGGTGAACCTCGAGCGGAGCATCTCGGAAAAGGGCATCTACCCGGCCGTGGATCCGCTCGCGTCGAGCAGCCGCATCATCGCGCCGGAGTACATCGGCGACCGGCACTATGCCGTTGCCCGCAAGGTTCAGCAGATCCTCCAGCGCTACCGCGACCTGCAGGACATCATCGCCATCCTCGGCGTCGACGAGCTCTCCGAGGAGGACAAGATCACCGTCCGCCGGGCGCGCAAGGTCGAGCGCTTCCTGTCGCAGCCGTTCTTCGTCGCCGAGCAGTTCACCGGCCTGCCGGGCATCTACTGCTCCCGCGAAGACACGATCCGTTCGTTCGACGAGCTCTGCGACGGCAAGTGGGATCACCTGCCCGACCAGGCGTTCATGTACGTCGGAGCGATCGAGGACGCGGCGGCCGCGGCCGAGAAGATGGCAGCCCAGGGCTGATCCGGAGCGGCGAACATGGCCAAGCAAGAGACGTTCCACTGCAGCGTCATCACCCCGGAGCGGGCGGTGCTCGAAACGGAAGCCACGTTCGTCGCCTTTCCGGCGCACGACGGCGAGGTCGGCATCCTGCCTGGGCGCGCGCCTCTGCTCTTCAAGATGGGTATCGGCTCCCTCCGGGTGGAAAGCCCGGCGGGGAACCACCTCTTCTTCGTGGACGGCGGCTTCGCCCAGATGGTGGAGAACCGGCTGACGCTCCTCACCGAGCAGGCCAAGGCCGTGAGCGAGATCGACCGTGCCGCGGTCGAGCGCGCGCTCGCCGAGGCCCGCGACATGCCGATGATCACCGACGCCGAGTTCGCCGCCCGCCAACGGGCTGTCGAACGCGCCGAAACGCAGCTTCATCTGGTTGAAGAGAAGCGCTGAGTTGATCCCATTCCCCCCTCCCCAGCCCTCCCCCCGCGCGGCGGGGGGAGGGAGTTAAGGGGCTCTTGGCCGAGTACGACCCCCTCTTCACGCCGACCCGCACCGCCGAGGACGACCTCGAGACGGTGCGGGACCATTTTCACCGGGCGAGCCGCCCGTTTCTCCGCAATCCCTGGTCCTGGTTCGCCTGGTCGCTCCTACTTCCGGCTGGCGCGCTCGTCACACCTCTGGCGTTCCGGGTCCGCGGACCGGCAGCGGTTCTCTTCCTCTGGTCCGCCTTGATCCTGGCTGGAGGGGCGGTGGAGATCGTTGGCATCCGCCGCGCGGGAGGCGGCTTCGGCAGCGGTGCCTCGACGCTGGCCTCCTGGGTGCTCAGTGTCCAGGGCAACATCTCGCTGGTGGCGTTGGCGTTGTCAGCCCTTCTGGTCTGGGGAGACATGGCCTGGGCGCTTCCCGGACTCTGGCTGCTTCTGCTCGGACATTCCTTCTACATGCTGGGAGGCTTGGCCTTCCCGCCGTTCCGGGTGACAGGCCTGATCTACCAGCTCGGCGGCATGGTCGCCCTTTGGCCGAGCGGCCTTCCGCTGCTCGCCTTTGCCTTGGCGACCGCGGTCGGCAATCTGTGGATGGGAATCTCGATCTGGAGAGAGAGTCGCGATTGATCTTCTGACCGGCTCCCTCCCACCGCCGCGCGGGGGGAGGGCTGGGGAGGGGGGAATGGGATCAATCGTCGGCGAACTCCACGCGATTCTTTCCGGCGCCCTTCGCAAGATACAAAGCCTGGTCGGCCCGGGCGATCAGCTCGTCCGGATAGGCATCCCTCCTGGGTGATGCCGCCGACACTCCCGCGCTCATCGTCACGATCCGCGCTACGGGAGAGGCTTTATGGGGGATCGCCAGCTCCTGAACAGCGGCGCGAACCGACTCCGCGAAGCGCAAGGCGCCTGGGATGTCGCACTCGGGCAGGATCGCGACGAATTCTTCGCCGCCGTACCGCGCCACCAGATCGCCCGCCCGCCGCAGACCGTCCCTCAGCGTGTTGGCCACCTGGCGCAGACACTCGTCGCCGCGCTGGTGGCCATAGGCGTCGTTGAAGCGCTTGAACTCGTCGAGATCGAGCATGACCAGCGCGAGCGAGGTGTCGTTCCGATAGGCCCGGCGCCACTCGGTGTCCAGGGCTTCGTCGAACTGCCGCCGATTGGCGATACCGGTGAGACCGTCGATGGACGAAAGATGCTGGAGCCGCTGGTTCGCCTCTTCGAGCTGGCGGTTGATGGTCGCGATGCGGATGGCGCCGGCGAGCTGGTCGGCGAAGGTCTTGAAGACCACCAGGTTCTCGGCGGAGAAGACGTCAGGGCTGGTGCTCTCCAGATCGAAGACGCCGAGGAGCCTGTCGCGCAGGCGGATGGGCACCACGAGCTCCGAGGTCACGGCGTCGTGCAGCGGCACATAGTCGGGGTCGTCCCGGACGTCGAGGACGAGCTGCGGCTCTCCCAGCCGAAGGGCCCGGCCGACGATTCCCGTGCGGAGCGGCCAACGCGTCCCATGGTCCAGACGCAGCTCCAGGGTGCCGGCCCGGGCAGCCATCTCGAACTCCGTCCGCTCCTCGTTGATCAGCAGGATGGTCACCAGCGAAAGACGGAAATGCTGCTGCACGTAATGGACGATCCGGTCGAGCAGCGGCTGGAGCTCGCCCGCTTCGAGGGCGACCTTGGAGACCTCGCTCACCATTTCGAGAAGCTGAGCGCGGCGCTTGACCTCCTGGTAGAGCCGGGCGCTGGCGATGGCTCCGGCGATCTGCTCGGAGACCGTCTGCAGGAGCGGGAGCTGGTCGTGGAACGCACCGACCTCCGTGCTCTCCAGGTTGAGGATGGCGACGATCCGCCCCCCGTGGCGGACCGGAACGCACAGCTCCGAGCGAGCTTCGTCCATGGTCTCCACGTAGTCGGTGGACTCGCGCACGTCGTCGAGCAGGATGGCCTCACCCGTGAGCGCGACCTGGCCGACCACTCCGGCCCCGAGAGGCCGGCTGTAACCGATGTTCACCGCCGAAGGGAGCAGGGTGGAGAGAGCCTCGCAGACGAAGACCTTCTCTTCGAGATCCACCGAGACGCAGGCCACGAACTGCCAGCCGAAACTCCGCATGAGCGTGTCCGTGATCCGCTGGAGCATCGGACGCAGCTCAAGGTCGAGCGTCGCGATGCGCGCAATCTCGTTCAACGCTTCGAGCTGCCGGTTGCGGGCTCGGGCGGGAGTGGCCTTGTTGGTCTCCATCATTGGGACAAGAGTGTAACCAGAGCGCGCCCTTTGCGCGAGCGCTCAGCGCATTGGGCGATTGGACAGAGTCTCGGAGCTGCTCAGCAGATCGCCCAGGGAGCGGCCGCCCAGGGCGAGAAGAAGAGGCAGCCCGAGCAGCAGTGAGGTCAGGATGCCGCCAAACCAGCGCCGAGCCGTCTGGTCGAACGCGAGAGGCTCGCCGTCGCGGCTACGCGCATCGAGCCCGGAGAACGCCATGCCCGGAGTGTGGCCCCAGAAGGCGAGAGGGACGACCGTGTACAGGAACGAGAAGGAGAGCAGGAACAGGGCGAGGGCCGGCCAGTCGGCCAGCACCGGCCGGATTCCCATCGACCGGCAGCCGAGCAGCACCGCGACGCCCACCGCGGCATGGACGAGCAGATCCGCGGCGCCGGCGGCAAGCCGGCTGCCTACGCCGGCCCGCCCGGGATCCTGGTCCGTCTCGATACCAGGGTCGGTGTCGTCGAGAATGGAGCCCAGATCGCGCCCGGGCTCGTCGAAGCCGAGATTCGGGGCCGGGGCCGCAGGCGAGCGGGGGGCGCGCTTGCGCTCGGCCCGCTCCGGCTCCAGGGGGAGATCAAAAAGCAGGGGTTCGTCGGCCGATTCCTGGTCCTGGCGTCGCATCAGCGCAGCGGAAGGTTCTTGACGTAGATCCGGTAGAGAAGATCCTTGGGACGTGCTTGATAAGCCTGAGCGAAGGCGATCTGGCGCTGCAACCCCTTGTCGCCCGGATCGAGGCCCTGCGCTTCGCGGAAGTTTTCGGCCGCCTTGGCGGAGTCCATGCGCTGAAGATCGCGCAGGCCGAGGTTGTAGTACGAGTCGACCATGAGGCGCGTGATGTCGCGGTTGGCCGGCTCCGCTTCATGCATCCGCCAGAGATCGCGCAGGGCGTGCTCCCACTCGTGCTGCCTGAACAGGTCGATCTGGGCGGCCAGCGGCGAGGTCATCCGGTTGGCGTTGGCGAGCATCTCGGTGTCGGCCGGATCGAGCGGGCCCTGCACCGCGGCCTGCTCCAGGCGGCGGGCCGCTTCGAGATAGCTGCCGGCCTGATAGGCGCGATGCGCCGCGTCGAGCAGCGCGAGGCGCTCCGGAGACACGGGCGGCGGCGTGTCGGCCACGGCCGGCGGCGGCGTCGCCCCTGCGGGCGGCGCGGGCACCGCGGCCGACCACTCCTTGATCAGATCCTGGGCGCGCTGGAAGTCCGGGTCGTCCGATTGAATCCGCCGGAGCTGCGACAGGGCGCTCGAGGTCTTGCCTGACTTGTGAAGCTCCGTGGCCCGGTCGATCGTATTCGCAGCGCCCGCCACGGGAGCCGCGGCCTCCTCGGAGTTGGGAAAGAGCGTGTCGCGATTGAGGAAGACGTAGGCGCCTCCGGCCAGGGCGAGCACGAGCACGACGCTGCCGACGAGCATGAAGAGCTTGCGCGCCCGTCCGTCCCGGGCCTTGCCTGACGCCGCCGCGACCGGCTTGCCGGCCTGCTTGGGGCGCTGGCGCTCGGCGCGGGCGAGCTCGCTGGGATCGGGCGGAATGAGGATCTCTTCCTTGAGATCTCCTCCGCCTCCTTCCAGATCCAGCTCGGACGGCAGAGGCATCGAAACCTGGGTCTGATCCCGCTGCTGGGGCTTCACCGTCGGGAAGTTGCCCGCTTCGAGCTGCTGGAGGTATTCGCGGGCCGTGAAGTGCCCGGGCTGGATCTCCAGCACGCGCTGCAAGGCCTGCTTGGCTCCCTGAAGATCGCGGGCCTCGATCCGGCCGACGCCCTCGTGGAAGATCTCTTCGGCCTGGCGCTCGCTCTCGGCCTTGAGCCGGCGCGCCTGCTCGATGCGGCGAGCGGCTTCCTGGTGATCGATGTCGATCAGGAAGATGCGCGACCAGGCATCGATGGCTCCCTGGAGGTCGCCGGAGTCGTAGGATCGCTGCCCTTCGCCGAGCAGCTCGCCGATGCGCCGATCGGTCTCCGAGTCGCCGCTGCTGCTCATGCTCGACGCGAAGTCGGCGGCGGAGACGAGCTCCGGATCCATGAGCGAGGGCGACGCGACCTCGTCGTCGAAGCCGAGAGGCGGAAGGTCGGTTCCGAAGTCCAGGGTGCCCGCGGGATCGTCGAAGCTCAGCTCGAACCCGGCATCGTCTGCACCGATCTCAACGTTCTCCGGCTGGGCGAACGGCGAATAGGCCGCTGCCGGAGGTGCGGGGGCTGAGGGAGCGGAAAGCTCGGCGAGCACGGGGTGGGAAGGGTCGAGCGCCCGGATCTTCTCGCAGAGCCGCGTCACCTCGTCGGCCTGACCGAGACGGGCGGCCTCGCGGGCGCCGTTCACGAACTTGTTGACGTAGGGCTCGGCCTCGAGCCGCTCCTGGGCGGCGGTGGCCATCCTCATCAGCTCGGGATCGCGGCCGACGGCCTCCTGCTGCTGCTGGGCGAGGCCCATCAGCTCCTGAAACCGGCGCGCTTCCAGAAGCCCGTGGAACTGGCCGCGCAGATCGCCCGCTCCGGGAGCGGGCATCGCCATGGCCGGTCCGCCCAGATCCGGAAGACTGGGGAGGTCGAGGCCGATGGCGCCGGCGAACGGATCGGCCGCCGCCGGTGCGAGCAGGTCGTCCACGGCCACAGGGCCGGTGCTGCTGCGCAGCCGTTCCTGGAGCCGCCGGGCAGGCTCGAAATGAGGGTCCATGCGGAGGACGAAGTCGCAGCCCAGGAGCGCCTCCTGGCGATTTCCTTCGGCCGCGAGCCCGAGCGTCTGCTCGAAGGTTCCGAGAACCCGTTTCTGGATGTCAGGCGTAAGCGATGGATTCCCGGCGTAGGACATGTCGGCAGGTGCGATAGAACCTCGGGTTCAGTGGCGCTATCCTACCAGAGGACCCCCCGCCGCACAACGAAGGCGTTGGTATACTTTCTTCAGCATGCCGCCCTTGCAGTGTGTCCCCAACGTGAGCGAAGGGCGCCGGCCTGATGTGGTCGCCCGGCTCGCGGCCGCAGTGGCCTCCGTTCCCGGCGTCCATCTCCTCGACGTCTCCTCGGACCGCGACCACAATCGGTCGGTGCTGACGCTGGCCGGAACCGCCCGGGATCTCCGCGCTTCGCTGATGGCGCTGTATGAAGAAGCGATCCGCGAGATCGACCTGACGCGGCACGAAGGCGTTCATCCCCGCGTGGGCGCCGTCGACGTGGTGCCCTTCATCCCCCTGGGCGACACGCCCATGGAAGAGGCCGTCGCCGCCGCCGAGGCCCTGGCCCAGGAGGTGGCGGACCGGTTCCACCTTCCGGTCTTCCTCTACGAGCGGGCCGCCCGGTATCCAGAGGGGTCGGAGCGGTCGGAGCGGCGCCTGTTGGCGAACGTCCGCCGCGGCGGCTTCGAGGGGCTGCCGGCGAAGCTGGCCGATCCGGCGTGGCAGCCGGACTTCGGACCGGCGCGGGCTCATCCCACCGCCGGGGCGACGGTGATCGGCGCCCGCTTCTTCCTGATCGCCTTCAACGTGGTGCTCGACACCCCCGACGTGGCCATCGCCCGCCTCGTGGCGCGGCGGGTGCGGGAGTCGGCGGCCGGCGGCCTGCCGGCGGTGCGGGCGATGGGCGTCTATCTGGAGAGCCGGAACCTGGTCCAGGTCAGCATGAACCTGGTGGACTTTCGCCGCACCTCCATGCATGCCGCTCTGGAACGCGTGCGTCGGGAAGCGGCGGCGCTCGGCGCCCGGGTGCTCGAAAGCGAGCTGATCGGCCTGTTGCCGGAGGAAGCGGCGGCCGGTGTGGTGCGGGACGCTCTTCAGCTCTCGACGTTCGACGCCGGCCGGCTGCTGGAATCCCGTCTCCGGACGTGAGGCGAGCCGGCCGGCTGTCTTAGAGGGCCTGAAGAACCCGGTACGGCATCCCCTCGAACGATCCCGACGACATCGTCACGATCACGTCCCCCTCCTTCGCCTCTCCGGTCGCCCGCTTCAGCACGTCGGCGGTGTCGGCGCAGAGGGTCGTCTGGACGCCCGCGGCCGTCAGCTCCTCCGACAGGGCTCCAAAGTCGAGCCGCTCCTCCGAGCTGAGCCGCCCTTCATGAAAGATGGGAGCGAGGAGAACCCGGTCGGCCTGACCGAAGGCCTGCAGATAGGCGTCGTGGAAGAAGCGCCTCCCCGCGGTAAGGCTGCGGGGCTCGAAGAGGACGACGAGCCGGCGGCCGGGATAGCGCTGCCGGAGAGCGCCGAGGGTCTTGTCCACGGCAGTCGGATGATGGGCGAAGTCGTCGACCACGGTGACGCCGCGGGCCGTGCCGAGCTCCTCCAGCCGGCGCTTGACGCCGTGGAAACGGCCGAAGGCGGCGGCGACGGCCTCGGCGGAGATCCCGTCGCGGCGGGCCGCGGCCCAGACCGCCAGGGCGTTCGAGACGTTGTGGCCGCCGGCCAGGTTGAGCGGGATCTCGATCTCCCCGGTATTGCCGTCCGTGCCGGCGCCGGCATCGCGGATCCGGACGCGGCTGCCCTCGGGCGTCGTCTCGATCGACTCCGGATGCAGCTCGTTCGACGGGTCCAGCCCATAGAAGAGGACGCGGCACGGGGCGTGGACCGCCAGCTCGCGGATCTTCGCGTCGTCCCCGCAGGCCACGACCAGACCGTCCGGCGGCAGGAGAC
Source organism: Holophagales bacterium (assembly GCA_031390755.1). Classification (GTDB taxonomy): domain Bacteria; phylum Acidobacteriota; class Thermoanaerobaculia; order Multivoradales; family UBA5704; genus DATMER01. Next base: position 15,958 of record JANMTS010000117.1, on the reverse strand, counting down.
GGAGGAGGCTGGTGTAGGCGTCCCACAGCGCCTCGGGGCTCGGATAGAGGTCGGCGTGGTCGTACTCGACGCTGGTGAGGATCAGCGTCTCCGGCTGATAGTGGAGGAACTTGGGACCGCGGTCGAAGTAGGCCGCGTTGTACTCGTCCCCCTCGATGATGAAGCGCTCCCCGGCGCCGTCGTGGAAGCTCACCGGCAGATCCAGCGGGGCGCCGCCGATGAGATAGCCCGGATCGGCGCCGCAGTCGTTGTAGACCCAGGCCGCCATGGCGGTGGTCGTCGTCTTGCCGTGCGTGCCGGAGACCACGAGCGGGCGGTGGCGGGAGAGGAAGAACCGGGCCAGCGCCTGGGGCATGGAGACCAGGGGCAGACCGAGGCGCTCCGCCTCCGCCGCCTCCGGATTGCTGCGATGGATCGCATTGCCCACGATGACGAGGTCGGGTCGCGGCTCCAGATGCGCGGAGTCGTAGCCGACGTGGGGCCGGATTCCGGCACCCTCCAGCAGGGTGCTCATGGGAGGATACAGGGGGCCGTCGGTTCCTCTCACGCCATGGCCCTGCTCTTGCAGCAGACACGCGAGTGGCGCCATTCCCGTACCCCCGATGGCAAGGCAGTAGATATCGAGCAGAGAGTCGTCCATGTGGCTTTTTCTCGTGGCTTTTCTCGTATTTTGGGGCGCCAGAGTGTAGCATTCGAAGCAGGAAGTCCAACGTTACCAAAGGAGCAGTCGGCAATGAAACGTCACCTCAGAACCGCCATTCTGGCACTCTGCTGCGCCTTGCTCGTCGCGGCGAGCCTTTTCGCCCAGGGCACCGGTAAGCCCAAGCTGGTCGCGGCCGAGCCGATCAAGGATCTCGGGATCATCGCGAAGGGGGAGAAGGCCACCTACGACTTCGCCATCCGCAATGAAGGGGACGCCCCCTTGCAGATCCAGGAGGTCCGGGCGGCCTGCGGCTGCACGGTGGCGAGCTATGACAAGGAGATCGCTCCCGGACAGACCGGGAAGGTCGGCGTGACGGTGGACACGGCCACGTTCAACGGCGCCATCGCCAAGGGTGTGACCGTGTACACGAACGATCCGGCGACGCCGCAGATCGAGCTGACGATCAAGGCCCAGGTGGAGCCCTTCATCAAGGTCAAGCCCGGGTACGCGCGCTACATCACGGTTCAGGGCGAGTCGAAGGAAGGCACGATCGTCCAGACGCTGTGGACCCCCGACGGCTCCCCGATGAAGATCCTGAAGGTCGAGTCGCCGTACCCGTATCTGACGGTGAGCTTCCGCGAGGCGACCCAAGAGGAGCGGCTCAAGGAGATTGCCGACAAGCAGCAGTGGCGCGTCGAGATGCATCTTTCGAACGACGCTCCGATCGGCGCGCTGACCGACTCGGTGAAGATCTACGCAGACCATCCGCGGCAGAAGCTGGTGCAGGTCTCGGTCTCCGGCTTCGTGCGTCCGATGATCGCGGTGACGCCGTCGGTCGCCGACTTCGGTCAGGTTACGGTGAGCGAGCCGCTGCGCAAGTCGCTGAACATCCACAGCTTCGCCACGGAGCCGATCAAGATCACGGGCGCGCAGACCGATGTCCCGGGCGTCGAGGCGACCGTCGATTCTGTGGAAGAGGGACGCGAGTACGAGATCCGGGTGACGCTGAAGCCCGAGATGGCGAAGGGTCCGTTCAACGGGAAGCTCTGGCTGACGACGGACAGTTTGAAGATTCCGCGGATCGAGGTCGTTTTGAAAGGAACTGCGATCTAATTGATCCCATTCTCCCCTCCCCGTCCCTCCCCTCGCGCGGCGAGGGGAGGGCGCCCCCGCCCGCTTTCTTCGATAGGATGATCTGACCTTGGCAGCCCGCCGCACCGCAAAGCCCCGGCCGCTTCCGGCCTTCGACCCTGTGCCATCGGCCCACTTCGGCTTGGAGGTTCTCGACCGGTCGAGGTCCCGTCACGCCCTGATCGGACGCGTGGCGATGTGGTACTGGCTCGACGACGAAGCCGATCACGAGTACACCAAGGACGTGGACTTCGCCGTCTCGCAGGCGAGCATCCCTTCGATCCTCGAAGTCCTCCATCAGACGGACGCCGAGGTGTCGCCGCTCACGATCGGCGGCGTCAACGCCCGCGTCTCGAAGCGGGGGATCCGCACCGATTTCATCGACCGTTCGAGCGAGGAGTGGGGGAACCTGCAGCCTCTCTACCTCGACGCGATCCGGGCCGCCGAAGCCCAGGACGATCGATTCGAAGGGATTCCCGTCGCCCCGCCCGAGCACCTCGTAGCCATGAAGCTCGCGGCCGGGACCGACAAGGACGAGCGGGACGCCGTCCGCCTGATCGCGAAGATCAAGGATCTCGAGATCGAAACGACGCGCGATCTCGTGAGGAGATTCCTCGGTCCCGGCCTGCTCGGACGCTTCGAGGAGTGTCTCCGCCGCGCCGGGCACCCCCAGGCGCGGAGAGCCTACAGTCTCGGCTCCTGAAGGACGGCGAAGGGGGGCGGGGGCTCCCTCTCCCCCGGCACGGGGGAGAGGGCCGGGGAGAGGGGGAATGGGATCAATCGAATGGGATCAATCGAATGGGATCAACCGATCAACCCGGCCGTCCCCAGAGATCCTTCTCCGACTTCGGCGGCGCCTGCCGCCTCCGGCCCCGGGCCAGCACGTCCCTCACCTCCTCCATCGACGGCGCCAGCACCGCGTTCTGAACGGCGGCCAGCTCTCCGACCCCCTTGAAGGCCAGATCCACCAGCGCGTCCATCTCCTTCCTTAGAAAGCTGCGCTTCTCGCCGGTCCCCTGGATCTCCACGAGCGAGCCTTCCGCCGTGGCGACCACGTTCATGTCCACCTCCGCCACCTGATCCTCCACGTACTCCAGGTCGAGCAGCGGCGTGCCGCCGACGATGCCGACCGAGACCGCGGCGAGCTGGGCGGTGATCGGCCACTCGACGATGTCTCCGGTGAGAAGGAGGCGGGCCAGGGCCAGGCTCGCGGCCACGTAGGCGCCGGTGATGGCGGCCGTGCGGGTGCCGCCGTCGGCCTGGATGACGTCGCAGTCCAGGGTCAGGGTGCGGTCCGGCATCTTGCTCGTGTCGATCACGGCGCGCAGGCTGCGGCCGATCAGGCGCTGGATCTCGGCGGTGCGCCCGGAGGGGCGGCCCTGGTTCACCTCGCGCGAGCTGCGGGTGTGGGTGGCCCGGGGAAGCATGGAGTATTCGGCGGTGACCCAGCCCTGACCCTTGTCCTTGAGGAAGGGCGGCACCCTCGCCTCGACGCTCGCCGCGACGAGAATCCGGGTGTCCCCGACCTCGATCAGGACCGATCCCTCGGCGAACTTGAGGGCGCCGGTCTGGATGTGGACGGACCGGAGAGCGTCGGCGGCGCGGCCGTCGGGCCGTCGAAAAGTCGAAGTCGTGGCATTCATGCGCGCATTCTAGTGCCGTTCCACTCATCCGCGTCGCCGCGGGCTCCGTATCCCCAATGAAGAGAAGGCTCGGAGACCCTCTCCACAGAGTCAAACACCGATCCCAGGGGGAGAAAGAGGAGTCCTATGAAAAAATCGAATGTATTAGCGTGCCTGTTGGTCATGGCGACGCTGGTCACGGTAATCCCGGCGGTGCCGGCGAATGCCTCCAGCCACCGTGAAGCGCCCGGCATCACCGAGACGCCCAAAGTGGACAGCACGGATTTCTACATGTTCCGCAGCTACGAGCCGGGACGCGCGGGGTACGTCACGCTGATCGCCGACTACTACCCGTTCCAGGATCCGTTCGGCGGTCCCAACTACTTCGCGCTCGATCCGGACGCGCGGTACCGCATCCACATCGACAACAACGGCGACGGCCTCGAGGACATCACCTTCCAGTTCCGCGTGGCGCAGCTCCTCCGGGACCTGAAGGTCAATGCCGGCGGCCAGCAGGTCTCGGTGCCGCAGTACAACCTCGGCGTGATCGACGAGGTTCCCGGCGCCCGCTCGCCGAACCTCAACGTCCTCGAGAGCTTCACGATCGCCGTGATCCGCGGCTCGGTCGCGAACCCGACCAGTTTTGACTATGCCTCGGGTCCGGGTGCGTCCGGCGGTTCCCGCTTCGGGAAGCCGGCCGACAACGTGGGCCAGAAGTCGATCCCCGACTACGACGCCTATGCCTCCAACTTCATCTGGGACTTCGAGATGCCCGGCTGCAACGCGGGTGACGGCCGGGTGTTCGTCGGCCAGCGCAAGGAGCCCTTCGCCGTCAACGTCGGCGAGATCTTCGACCTGGTCAACCTGAATCCGCTCGGCGCCCGCGACGCGGAGCCCAACGCGCTGGAAGACAAGAACGTCACGACCTTTGCGGTCGAGGTGCCGGTCGCGTGCCTGACGCGCAACACCAACAGCCCCATCATCGGCGGATGGCAGACGGCCGCCCTGCCGCGCAACCGCGCTTTCAAGGGCAACCCCACCTTCATGAGCCCGACCAATGAGAGCGGCGATTATGTGCAGGTGTCCCGCCTGGGCATGCCGCTGGTCAACGAGATCGTGATCGGCCTCAAGGACAAGAACCTCTTCAACCAGGCGAGCCCCGTCGGCGACGCGGCGCTTGCGACCTACATCACCAACCCGACCTTGCCCGAGATCCTGCAGATCCTCTTCCCGGTGCAGGCGCCGAACAACTTCCCCCGCACCGACCTGGTGGCCGCCTTCGCCACCGGCATCGAGGGGCTGAACTTCCTCTCCGACGGCCAGCCGCACGAAATGCAGCGGCTCAACACCGCCATTGCCGTGACTCCCGCCGCGTCGCAGAACAATCTTGGTGTCCTGGGCGGTGACAACGCCGGATTTCCGAACGGCCGCCGGCCCGGCGACGACGTGGTCGACATCGAGCTGCGGGTCGCCATGGGCGTCCTCTGCCATGCCTTCCCCGGCGTCTTCTGCTCGCCGACGGATGCCCCCTCGGGCGCCCTGCCTTACACGGACGGGACGCTTCAGGACGTCAGCCAGTTCGACAACGAGTTCCCCTATCTGAGAGACCCTCTGCCCGGATCGCCCAACGGTCCGAACGGAGTGGACTGAAGACGGCGTAGCGCCGTAGCCCATTCGATCAAGAACCCGGCGGGCGGTTCCGCCCGCCGGGATGCTCAGGAGAAAAACGGATGACCCGCGCGAGAGGCCTGTGCCTGGCGCTTCTGGGGCTGCTGCTCTGCTCGCAGCCCTCCAGGGCGCATGACTTCTGGATCGAGCCTTCGAGCTTCCGGCCCGCGCCGGGAGCCCGGGTCTCCGTCGGGCTCCGCGTGGGCGAGCATCTCCAGGGGGATCCCGTCCCCCGGAATCCGGAGAGGATCGAGCGCTTCGCTTCGGTCACCTCGGTCACCGTTTCCAATGCGGGCGAGGAGGAGATTCCGGGCGTGCCGGGTGCGGACCCGGCCGGCTGGGTCACTCCGTCCTCCCCCGGCCTTCTCTGGATCGTCTATGACACCAATCATGCCTCGATCGAGCTGGACGGGGCGAAGTTCGACAAATATCTCGGCGAGGAAGGGCTGGAGCGCATCCGCGAGATGCGGGCCAAGGGTGGAGCGAAACCCGGACCGGTCAAGGAGATCTACTCCCGGTGCGCGAAGGCCCTGCTCTCGGTCTCCGGGGCGATTCCAGGGGCTGGAGAGGGCTACGACCGGGCGCTCGGGCTGGAGCTGGAGCTGATCCCCGAGAGCAATCCTTACGCGTTGAAGGCGGGCGGCACCCTCCCGGTCCACCTCCTCTACAAGGGCAAGCCGCTGGCGGGCGCCCTCGTCATGGCGCTCCCCGCCGCCCAGCCCGACGCCAAGTTGGCGGTCCGCACCGACGCCAGAGGCCGTGCTGCCTTGCGTCTGGACAGCCCCGGGCGCTGGCTCGTCAAAGTCGTCCACATGATCCCGGCCCCGGCCGACACCGGCGCGGACTGGGAAAGTCTCTGGGCCTCCCTCACTTTTGAGCTGCCCGAGCGGTAGGATGGGCACAACCCTTGCTAGACTTCCTTCGTCCGTACTTGGATGCGGCCCTCTATCGCATGAACCCGAGCTCATCCGCGCCCGACGCCGAATTGCTTCGCCAGATCGCCTCCGGAGACGGAGACGCCCTGACGCGGCTTTTTGATCTGCACTCGCCGGTCCTGCTGGGCCTGCTGATCCGCATCCTGGGAACCCGGGCCGAGGCGGAGGAAGCCCTGCAGGAGGTCTTCCTTCAGGTCTGGATGCAGGCCGATCGCTACGACGAGACGCGTTCCTCTCCGCGGGGATGGCTGGCGATGCTGGCCCGCTCCCGAGCCCTGGACCGCATCCGGCGCCGCGAGGCCCGCCGCCGCCGGGAAGAGGAATCCGCCGAGGAGGCCCGCATGGCTCTGGTCGAGCCCGATGGCACCGGCCGCCTCGAAGCCGCCGAGCGGCGCAGTCTCGTCAGCTCGGCCCTCGACCGGCTGTCCCCCGAACAGCGCCGCTGCATCGAGCTGGCCTTCTTCGAAGGTCTCACCCATACCCAGATCGCCGATCGCCTGAAGGCTCCACTCGGAACGGTCAAGTCTCGAATCCTCCTGGGCATGAGCAAGCTCAGGCAGGTGTTGTCACCATCATGACGCCCGGGCACTCCACTCGACATCAGGAACTGTTGCCGGCGTATGCCCTGGGAGCCCTTGACGGTGAGGATTTGCGCGATCTCGAAACCCACCTGGCCACGGGTTGCGAGGTCTGCCGGCGGGAGCTTGATCTCTGGCAGGGAGACCTGGAGCAGCTGGCCGCGTCGGTCGAGCCGGTGACCCCCTCGGACGAGACCCGCCAGCGGGTTCGCCGACTGGCCGGGAGCGCATCGCAGGCGTCCGTCGCCTTGCCGTCCGCGGCGAACGAGAACGAGGTACCGACGGCAATGCCCTTTCGGGCCGGCCGCCGGCCGCGCCCGGCCCGGTGGGCGCTGTTGGCCGCCGCGGCGTCCGTCCTGGTGACGGCGGGATCGCTCTGGCGCCAGGCGCAGCTCGGCAACGAGCTGGACCGCCTGGGCGCCGAGCGCGACCGCCAGGCTCTCCAGATCTCCGCTCTCGATCAGCAGCTCGGGCTCGCGCGGGCCGAGTCGCAGCGCATGGCCGAGTCGCTCGCGATCATCTCGGCTCCCGGCGCCCAGGCCGTGCGGCTCGCCGGTCTCGGACCGACTCCGCAGGCGAGCGGCCACACCTTCGTCAGCCCGGAGCGCGGCGAGGCGGTCTTCTATGCCGCCAATCTCCCGGCTCCGGCGCCCGGCAAGACCTACCAGCTCTGGTGGATCCAGGACGGCAAGCCGGTCTCCGCCGGGGTCTTCGGCGTCGACGCGAAGGGCAGCGGCAGCCTGCGGGTGGCGCACGTGCCGCCGTCCCGGCAGATCCAGGCCTGGGCCGTCACGGTCGAGCCGGAGGGCGGGCTGCCGGCGCCCACTGGCGACGTGGTCCTCAAGGGATAGATTCCCAGGAGCGATTCCCGGAAGTCCGGTTCGGCGAGCGGCGGCTCCCGCTGGTAGAATCCGCGGTCCGATGAGCACCCCCTCAACCGCTCCGAGCCTCCCTCTCCTGGAGCGCCTGCGCGCGCGGGCCGGCCGTGCCGCGGCGTCGATCGTGCTCGCCGAGGGCGAGGACGCCCGGGTCCTGGCCGCGGCTGAGCGCGCCGTAGCCGCCGGGCTCTGCCGGGTGAGCGTGGTCGGGCGGCGCGACGTGGTGGCGCGGACGGCGGAGGAGGCCGGGCTCACCCTGACCGTGCCGGTGCTGGAGCCGATCTCGGAGCCCGACCTTCCCCATCTCGCCATGCGGCTGGCCGAGCGCCTCGAAGCCCGCGGCCAGGATCCCCGCGCCGCCGTCAAGCTGGCCCTCGATCCTCTTCACTACGCCGCGCTCCGGGTCGCCACCCGCCGCGCCGACGGCGCGGTGATGGGAGCGGTGGCGACGACCGCCGACACCCTGCGCGCCGCCCTGCGCACGATCGGCCCCCGGCCCGGTCTCAAGGTCGTCTCCTCCTGCTTCCTCATGGTTCTCCAGGACGGCCGCGGCCTGATCTACAGCGACTGCGGCGTGGTGCCCGATCCCGACCCCGAGGCGCTCGCCGACATCGCCGAGGCCGCGGCGGCGAGCTGCCGCACCCTGCTCGACGAGGAGCCGCGCGTCGCCCTGCTGTCCTTCTCCACCCACGGCAGCGCCCGCCACCCGCGGGCCGACAAGGTGAGGGCGGCGCTCGCGGTGCTGCGGCGGCGCGGCGTAAGCTTCGAGGTGGACGGCGAGCTTCAGGCCGACGCCGCCCTGGTTCCCGACGTGGGACGGCGCAAGGCGCCGGGCAGCCCGGTGGCCGGGCAGGCCAACGTCCTGGTCTTTCCCGACCTGGACTCGGGCAACATCGCCTACAAGCTGACGGAGCGGCTGGCCGGGGCGCGGGCGGTGGGCCCGCTCCTTCAAGGGCTGGACCGCCCGATCAACGACCTGTCCCGGGGGTGCTCGGTGGAAGACATCCTGGACGTGATGGCGGTGACGGCGCTCGCCGCCAACGAACGGAGGCCGGCATGAAAGTCCTCGTGGTAGGCGGCGGCGGGCGCGAGCACGCGCTGTGCTGGAAGCTGCGGCAGAGCCCGCTCCTGACCGAGCTGTACTGCGCGCCGGGCAACCCCGGAATCGCCCAGGTGGCCGACCTCGTGCCGATCGCGTCCGAAGAGGTGCAGCGGCTGGCGGACTTCGCCACCGAGATGAAGATCGACCTGACCGTGGTCGGCCCCGAGCTGCCGCTCACCCTGGGCCTCGCCGACGAGCTGACGGCGCGCGGGCTGAAGGTGTTCGGCCCCAGCATGCGCGCCGCGGAGCTCGAGGGCAGCAAGGTCTTCGCCAAGGAGCTGATGGAGCGGCACGGCATCCCGACCGCGCCGTTCGTGGTGGTCCACGACCTCGCCGGGGCGCAGGCGGCCCGGGGCCGCTTCGGCTGGCCGGTGGTGATCAAGGCCGACGGCCTGGCCGCCGGCAAGGGCGTGGTGATCGCCGCCGACGCGGACGAGTACGACGCCGCGGTCCGCGACCTGTTCGAGGACCGCCGTTTTGGCGCGAGCGGCGACCGTGCCGTCGTCGAGGCGTTCCTCGAAGGCGAGGAGGTCTCCTTCATGGCGCTCTCGGACGGCGAGCGCATCCTCCCCCTCGCCACGGCCAAGGACTACAAGCGGATCGGCGACAACGACACCGGCCCGAACACCGGCGGCATGGGCTCGCACAGCCCGTCCGGCGTGCTGCCCGCCGAGGCCGCGGCGAAGGTTCTCGAAACCATCCTCCATCCCGTGGTGGCCGGGATGGCGGCGGAGGGCCGCCCGTTCACCGGCGTCCTCTACGCCGGCCTGATCCTCACTCCGGACGGCCCGCGCGTCCTCGAATTCAACGCCCGGTTCGGAGATCCGGAGTGCCAGGCGATCCTGCTGCGGCTGGAGGACGACCTCCTTCCCGTGCTCCTCGCGGGAGCGAGCGGAGCTTTTGACACCCGCCGGCTATCGTTCCGCAAGGAGGTAGCCGTCTGCCTCGTGCTGGCGAGCCCTGGCTACCCCGGCCGGCCGGTGACGGGCGAGCCGATCCGGGGCCTGGAACGCGCCGCGGCGCTGCCGGGCGTCGAGATCTTTCATTCCGGCACAGCGGCCGGTACAGCGGCCGGCACGGCGCTCGCCGCCGCGGATTCCACCGCCCCCAACGTCCTCGGCGCCCCCGGCGAGCTGGTCAGCGCGGGCGGCCGGGTTCTTTCCGTCTGCGCCACCGACCCCGATCTGGCCGGCGCCCTGCGCAAGGCCTACACCGCAGCCGAGGCCGTGGACTGGCCGGGAAAGGTCTACCGGCGCGACATCGGCCGCCGGGTCGTGGAGAAGGCCTGGTCCGTAGGATCGTGATACCGTAACTCCAGATTGACTCCTCCGGTCGTACCGAGCTCGAACACCGCGCCTCGGCGGCTGCCCGCCGGAGGCGCTGGTATCCTTCGTGCAGGGAGGCAGGAAATGCTGTCGCACGGGACAGGACGGGATTCATGAGCTGTAGCGGTTGTGCTTTCAAGGGAATGTCGACGGCGGTCGAGGACGCGTTTGTCGGCGTCCGTTTCCGGGAGGAGACGAACCTCACCCTCTGCACCACCGGAGGACGCATCTTCGCCCGCGGCGACCGGGTGGTCGTGGACCTCGAATCGGGCCCCACCTTCGGCCACGTGGAGCAGTCCCCCATGCCGGTCTTCAAGCCGTGCCAGAAGTCGAGCGCGCGGCCCATCCTGCGCGGCGCCGAAGAAGGCGACCGCACGGCCTACGACAAGCAGCTCCAGCTGGAGATGAGCGGCAAGCTCTTCGCCCAGGAGCGCGTCCGGACGCTCGCCCTGGACATGAAGATCTCCCTGGTGGAGTTCTCGCTGAGCGGCAAGAAGGCGACCTTCTACTTCACCTCGGACGGCCGCGTGGACTTCCGGCAGCTCGTGCGCGACCTGTCGAGCCGCTTCGCCGTGCGGGTGAAGATGGTCCAGGTCGGCGCCCGGGACGAAGCCGGCCTGGTCGGCGGCATCGGGGTGTGCGGACGCACGCTCTGCTGCTCCACCTGGCTCAAGGACTTCCGTCCGATCTCGATCCAGATGGCCAAGCGGCAGAACCTGAGCCTCAACCCGTCCAAGATCTCGGGACAGTGCGGGCGTCTTCTCTGCTGCCTGGCCTACGAAGACGACAACTACAGGAGCGCAAGCCAGGATCGGCCGATCGCGGCCCCGCCGCCGGCCTGATTCCCTTGGACCTCATATGGCGAACCGAAAGCTGATCCGACCCGACATGAACGAGCTCAAGAAGGACTTGCCGGCGCGTAGCGTGCGCCGCAAGCAGAGCCCGCCCGAGCAGACCAATGCCGAGGAGTTCTACTACCTCAAGCAGATGGCGGCGAAGACCTCCATGATCGTGGTCCTGACCGACGGCGAGGAACTGCGCGGTTGGATCGAGTGGTACGACAAGGGTGCGATCAAGCTCAACCGGAACGCCGGTCCGAACCTGCTGATCCAGAAGCACTTCATCCGCTACATGTTCAAGGAGGAAGAGCTCAAGCAGCGGCGGACCCGCCGCGTGGCGGCGGTGTCGGCGTCGGACAGCGACTGATCCCGGTCGTTCCCATGGCTGTGCCCCGTCTCGTCCTGACCCAGGGCGATCCCGCCGGGATCGGCCCTGAGATTCTGCTCAAGCTCGTCGCTTCGGGCCCTCCCGAGACCTGGCGGCCGCTCCTGGTCGCCGAGCGCGCGGCGCTGGAGGCCCTTCAGCCCTCCCTGCCGGCCTTCCCCTGGGACCGCCTCCGGTATTTCGATTCCACGGCCGCCGCTTCCACTTCCGGGGTAGTCCTCGAGGGCGACTTCATCCCGGTGCTCGATCCGGTCGGCTCCCGGCGGGCGATGACGCTCGGCACCTCCGGACCCGCGGACGCCGCCGGAGCCATGGCCGCGCTGGACGCCGGCATCGGGCTGGTCCAGTCCGGTGCGGCCGACGCCCTGGTCACCGCGCCGGTGAGCAAGGAGTCGATCGCCCGCCACGCCCTTCCCGGCTTCAAAGGTCACACCGACTACCTCGCGGAAGCCTGCGGGCTGGGGCGCTACGGCCGGGACTACCTGATGGCCTTCCTCGCGCCCGAGCTGCAGGTGGCGCTCCTGACCGTTCACCTGCCGCTCCGCGACGCCCTGGACGAGATCCGGGGCGACACGATCGCCGACGCGCTCGAATGTCTGCACCGTCACGCAGGCGGGAGGATCGCGCTGGCCGGGTTGAATCCCCATGCCGGAGAGGGAGGCCTGCTCGGCGAGGAGGACGGCCGCATCCTGGCGCCCGCGGTGGCCGCGGCCCGGGAGCGGGGCATCGACGTCCACGGCCCCGAGAGCGCCGATTCGCTCTTCGCGCGCTCGCGCCGCGGCGAGTTCGACTGGGTGCTGGCGCTCTACCACGACCAGGGGCTGATCGCCGTCAAGACAGCGGCCTTCGGGCTGGCCACGAACTGGACGATGGGGCTTCCCTTCCTGAGAACCTCGGTGGATCACGGCACGGCCTTCGCCCTGGCGGGGAAGGGTCTGGCGGACGAGCAGCCTCTGGCGGAGGTGGTGGAGGCGACGCTGGGGTTGATCGAAGGGCGGCTGCCGAAGAGGCGTTGATCCCATCCTCCCTCTCCCCATCCCTCTCCCTCACGCGGTGAGGGAGAGGGCGCCGCCGCCCAGGCGCTTGTTCCAGCCGGGCTTGCTAGCTAGCCCCCCTGCCACTGATCACCACCGGAATCGTCTTCAGCAGGATCTTCACGTCGAGCATCGGGGACCAGGAGTCGATGTACTCCAGGTCGAGCTGCATCCAGCGGTCGAAGTCGATGTTGTTGCGCCCGCTGATCTGCCACAGGCAGGTGAGCCCGGGCTTCATGGCCAGCCGCCGCCGCTGCCAGCGCTGATACTGGGCGACCTCCTCGGGGATCGGCGGCCGGGGTCCGACGAGGCTCATGTCGCCGCGCAGCACGTTCCAGAGCTGAGGCAGCTCGTCCAGGCTGAAGCGGCGCAGGAACCGGCCCAGCAGCGTCACCCGCGGATCGCTCCGCAGCTTGAACACCGGCCCCTTCATCTCGTTGAGATGCATCAGCTCCAGGCGCCGCTCCTCGGCGTCCTCCACCATCGTGCGGAACTTGTAGATCGTGAAGAAGCGCCCGTTCAGGCCGCAGCGGGTCTGGCGGAAGAGCACCGTCCCGCCCGAGGTGACCTTGATGGCCAGGGCGATCACCGTGACCACCGGCAGCCCGATCAGCAGCATGAGCGCGGCCAGCGCCACGTCCAGCGCCCGCTTGGCCATGAGCTGGAGCTGGCTGGTCGGCGTCGTGGCGAAGGACAGCAGCGGCATGCCGTCCAGATCCTCCATCTCGACCCGCGCCCGGGTGTGCGGGAAGAGATCGAGGGCGAAGCGGGTGCGGATGCCCTGCTCGTGGAGGCTCAGGAACAGATCCTCCAGCCGGTCCAGCTCCTTGCGGTGGACGGCGAAGATCACGTCGTCGACCACGTTGCTCTCCACGATCCGCGGAATGTCCTCCACCTGGCCGAGGAGCGGGAAGCGGCCCCGCCACGATGCGCCAGGCACTTCGTCGCCATTCCCAATATCAATGAAGCCGAGCACCCGGTATCCCCAGAAGCGGTGGACGCGGATCGAGTCCGCGATGCGGTGGGCGGTCGGGCTCGTGCCCACGATCAACACCCCGCGGTAGTTGAACCCGCGGGCGCGGACATAGCGCGCCGTGGTCCGCAGCGCCAGCTTCTCCGCCAGCAGGAACAGGCAGGCGAAGAGGGCGAAGAGGAAGACCCAGAAGCGGCTGATCCGGTCGTTGCCCAGCAGGTGCTCGTCCACCCGGGCGATGTAGAGCACCAGGGTGAAAATGACGGCGCCGGACAGGCAGACGCGCAGGATCGCCCAGGCCTCGTCGAGGATCGGCACCGTGCGGTGCGACCGGTAGCGTCCCGACGACAGCAGCAGCCCGCCCCAGATGGCCACGGCCAGGGGGAGCAGCGGGAGGTATTCCGAAAGCGGGTAGAGGCGGCTCGGGAAGGTGCCCGGGGCCATGCTCGGAAGGAGCCAGCTCCGCACCGAGAACGCAGTCAGGAACGCGGCGGCGACAAAGACGAGATCGAGAAGGAAGATGACAACCGCAAGGATCCGGGCGCGTTCTTTCAGCATGGAAGGGGGTTGTCTCTCCGGAGCGGCTGCATCATGCCAGCCGTTATTCTAACGTGTGAGCCGGCCATTCCATCTAGGCTCGGCGAACATTTTAGACAATCTACAATTTCGCCGACAGAGCACGCAGCAAAATTGCGTACTGGTCGGCGACCGTCTCCCAGGAGTAGAGGCGGTTGGCGCGCTCCGCCGCGGCGCGTCCGCCGTCCGCGGCGAGCTGTCGGGCGAGCCGCAACCGCTCCAGCTGGGCGGTGAGACTCACCGGATCCGCGGCTTCGAAGTAGAGGCCGGCGTCTCCGGCGACCTCCCTATTCTCCGGCGTGCCATTGACCACGACGCAGTTGCCGTAACCCATGGCCTCGACCAATGCAGGATGAGTGCCGCCCACCTCGGTCGCGTGGATGTAGGCCAGCGCGTGGGAGAGCAGCTCGCGGTAGCCCTCGCCGTAGATCGCTCCCGGAAAGAGGATGCGCGGGTCCGCCCCCTCGGTGAAGCCGCGGATGAACTCCCCGGCGTAGGGCGCCCCGCCGACCATGACGAGCGGCAGGTCGCCGCCGACCTGCCGGTAGGCCTCGGCCACCCGGTGGGGATTGTTCTCCGGCTCGAACCGGCTCACGTAGAGGAAGTAACCGCGGTCCTTGAGCCCGAGCCTCGCGAGCACCCCCTCTTCGAGAGGAGGCCGCGGCACGACGCCGTAGGTGATGGGCACCGAATCCCGGCCGTAGCGCTCCAGGTAGTGCCGGCGGATGACCTCCGCGTCCGTGATCAGGACGTCCGGCAGCACGCACGCCAGCCGCTCCGACAGCGCGTAGACGAAGCGGCCGACCGGCCCCCACTTCGCGCGCCGCTTCTCGATCCCGTCCACGTGGAGGGCGACCGGAATCCAGCCGATCCGCAGCAGCGGGACGAAGATCGCGTTCGCCGAGTTGACCACGAGCGCCGCGTCGAACCCGCGCCGCGCCGCGTGCAGGCAGGAAAGGAACGTGTGGACCGGTGTGTCCAGGTACTTGGAGCGGATCGTGGGCAGCACGACCAGCTCCGCACCGAGATGCTCCTTGAGCGACGGCGGCGTCGAGTGGGACCGGCAGTAGACCGTCACCTCGAACCCCCGCGCCACCAGCCGGACGGCCAGCTCCTCCATGAGCGTTTCGTAGCCGCCGTAGCGGTTGGGGATTCCCCGGCTGCCGAGGAGGGCGATTCTGAGAGCCGGCGTCATAGCGGGATCCCCCCGGTGCGGAACCAGATCTCGACCGACGTGGTCTTTCTCCCCTGGATGACCCGCCGCCGCTCCAGCAGGTCGCGGCGGTTCCGCCACAGCCAGGAGTAGGCCGGCAGCGAGGAGCGCTCCCGCAACAGCACGTAACCCAGGGCCTGGAGATCGCGGACCAGCGTCGGGACGAACGTCCGGACCAGGTTGCCGGCCGTCTGGTGGTAGATCCGCAGCAGGTAGCGGTTCTTCAGGGAGTGTTGGTTGACCATCGCCGGCATGGCCGAGCGGCGCTCGGGGAGGTTGAACCGCCGGTGCTCGCAGACCGCGGCCGGCTCGTAGAGGATCTCCCAGCCGCGCTCGCGCAGGCGGAAGGCGAGCTCGGCGTCCTCCCGGAACGAGTGGAAGCGGGGATCGAAGATCTCGCCAGGCGCTTCCGGGGTGGCGCTATCGTCCAGCGCCGCGCGCCGGAAGAGCGTCGCCGCGCCGGTGGCGCCGAAGATCCGCTCGGGGACGGAGAGCTGGCCATGATCCATCTCTCCCGAGCCGCGGTCCAGGTGCCGCCAGCTTGCGGTCAGCCGCATGCCGCAGGCGTCCAGATCTCCCGAAGGACGGACCAGCCGGCCGGTGACGGCTCCGACTTTCATTTCTGGTCCGCTAGGCTCGGCCATCCGAGCCATCAGGCGCGCCACGAAGTCCGGGGCGGGCCGGGCGTCGGCGTTCAGGGTGAGGACGAACGGCGACCGGCAGCGTGCGAAGGCCTCGTTCATCCCCCCGGCGAAGCCGCGGTTCTCCCCCAGCTCCACCACCTGGACTCCGGGCCGCCTCGCCGCCTCGGGGCTCCCATCGGTGCTGCCGCAGTCGACGACGACGATCTCCGTAGCAGGTGGATCGAGCCGGGCGACCGAGTCCAGGCAGCCGGGGAGGTCGGCGGCGGAGTTGTAGGTGACGATGCAGACGGCGAAAGCGCCCTCACCCCCCCGGCCCCCCCCACCCCCCAACCCCCCCCCCACCCCGGGGGGGGGGGGGGCCAAACCCGGCGGCCGGGGGGGGGGGGGGCCCCCCAACCCGCCGGGGGGGGGG
>JANMTS010000108.1:0-43427 GCA_031390755.1 Holophagales bacterium | reverse complement strand
CGTGTCGGGCCGCAGGATGCTCGCCGGCGCGGCCGGCAACCCGGCCACCGGGGACGAGGGTGCGTGGCCGGAATGGTCCTGACCTGGGGCGGATGGCCGGGCGGCGCCGTGGTCGTGGCCCTGGGCGGCCGGTTGCGAGTGACCGGCGTGGCCTTGACCCGGGACGGTCGCCTGCGGGGCCGGCTGGTTGTGCCCTTCGTGGCCCTGGGTGGCCGGTTGCGAGTGGCCGGTGTGTTCGTTCCCTGCGGACGGAGCCGCATGCCCTCCATGCTGAGCGGTCGCGTGCCCCTCGGCAGGCTGCCCGCCGCCGTGTCCCATGGCGGAATGGTCGGCCTCCGGTGCCGTGCCGTGGTGGTGCTCGCCGCCTGGGGCGGGAGCGGGTTCGGCGGCACCGTGGCCTGCGCCGTGATCGTGCCCGGCGCCTTCGAACGTCTTGCCTTTCTTCTGCGCTTCCTGGAACGCCGCCGCGCTCTTGCTGGCGACGCTCGGCTCGTCGCCGCAGCCGATCAGCATGGCGAGCGCGAGCACCCCGGCGGCGGCCGTGGCCCACTTCATGTTTCCAGACATCATTGAAACCTCTCCGGTCAAAAGAGATGAACGGTCATCCCTCCCGGCATGCGGCCGGGAAGCCGAGGCGTTCGGAGCGGGAGAGGGTCAGGCTAGCGGGATGTGGTCGATCGGATGTGCGAACAGCGGAAGCCCGGAGCCGGAAGGCTCCATGGTCGTCTCGGAGACCGGCGAGATGGCGAAAGCCACCGGCTCGGCCTCGGCGATCGCCGTCATGTGGCAGGCATGCTGGCAGAAGGCGCCGCAGCCGTTGCCGTCCTCCTCCTGCGCGCCGGTCGGAGATGGCTGCGTCTCATGGCAGGAAGCCGGCGCGCTCTCCCGCTCCGCATGCGACGCCCGACACGGATGCGGCCCCGTCAGGAAGCCGAACCCGAAGGCGAGGAGGAGCAGCAGGGTGGAGAAAAGGCGTCTCATAACCGTAATCAAAGTAGCACAATCAAGGTTGTAACATACCCCCCCTCCCTTTCCATTCCCTTCATCTGGCGGTCAAGCATCGGCACCCTCGCGCGCCGCCTGCGCGCCAGCGACCGCATCCGCGAGAGTTTGCGGCTGCCGCCGGGTGGTTTGCGGCTGCCGCCGGCTCGTTTGCCGCTCGCGCAGCCGGGGTTTCCTGCGGCGCAACCACGGTCTCAGCTGCTGCCACCTCGTTTGCCGCAGTCAAGTTCCCGTTTGCCGCTGCCGCAATCCCGTTTGCCGCTCCTGCACTCTTGTTTGCCGCTGCCGCAAACAGGGCGGCGGACCCGAATCCTTGATTGCGGCTGCGGCGATCATGGTCTCCGCTGCGGCAAACGAGGTTGCGCGTACGGCAAACAAGACGGCGGCACCTGCATTTCAAGCCCGGCGCGCCCCAAGATATCCAACTCATCCAGAAAGTCAAGAGGTAAAATGTGCGTGGCCTACACTTCCCGGCGATCCTGAGGCACAGAAAGTGTCTTGACAGGGGACGCGGGACGACAGACCATGCCCCGGTCGCTCGGCGGCTTCGCGAAGCGGGTTTCGTCCGGCCTCGCGGCTACCGCGACCTGTTCTCTGACAACTGAACACCTTGCCGGCCGGGCCTGGACCCGGTGCGCCCCCGGTTGCCGGAGGACGGGACCAGGGCGTGAATCCTTCGTTCCAAGCATTCATCGGGTTTGTGCTCCGCCAGGGTTTTCTCTGGAAATGGCGCTTCGGTCTCGCTTCCATCCTTGCGCGGGGAACCGGAGCTTCGGCTTTCCTGGATGGCTGGCAGGGCTGGGACTTCGTTCTTTTCCCTAACATTTCCCGATTGACCCCACCGGGAGTTAGCTATTTATGAGGATTGCTCCTGTTTCCTCCGGCCCTCTATTCTTTTTCCATGGAGGATCCGAAGGGAGCCAACGATCTTGGCGTCGCGATCAAACGGCTCCGGGGATCCCGCACGCAGCCGCAGATGGTGGAGGCGGCGGGAATGTCCACGAGCTCGTGGAGCGACTACGAGCGCGGCAAACAGAACCCGCGCCCCCGGCAGTTGAAGCGCATCGCGAAGGCCCTCGGTTGCACGGTCAAGGAGCTCGAGCAGGAGAAGCTGAAAGTTGCCGGCGAGCGCCTGTCCGAAGCCGCCGAGGGCGCGATACCCGAGCCGCCGGAGACGTCGGATTCCCTCCTCGAGGAGATGGACAGGGAGCTTCAGGAGATCGATCAGCATCTCGATCACCTCCTCGCGAGAAAGAAGAGGCTCCTGGCCTTCCGGCGGCATCTCGTGGAGCTTCCGCCGGGAACGCCGATGCCCGGTGCGTCTTAGTATTGAGAGCGTGAGCACGCGGACTTCCAACAAAAGATCCCGCTTCTCAATCTTCTGCTTTTCGGCTGATTTCTTGACCCTGGGAGCGTGTCCGAGAGCGGAGGCTTCTCCGTAAGAGGGATGGCAAAACCCGAAATTGCAAGATTTTCGGGCAACTTGGCGCATCGATCCGCGCCTCGCCGTCATTGATTTGAAGCACGGCATCTCCTAGGATTTTTCTCATGTTCGATCCCAGAGATCTGGCGTCCGCAATCCGCAAGCTGCGAAGCTCGCGTCATCAGAACGCGCTGGCGAAGAGCGTGGGAGTGAGCCCCGGCACCTGGTGCAAGTGGGAGCAGGGAGGAACGACGCCGCGCCAGGTATCCCTGGTGCGCATCGCAGAGGCCTTGGGCTGCACGGTGGATCGGCTGCGCGGGACGATCGAGACCTGCCGCCGGGAGCGACTCGCGCAGGAGGCCGGGCCGGACATCAGCGGTGCGGGCGCTCTTCAGCCGGCGCATCCCGCTCCCCTCCCCCTGGTCCAGGAGACGGACCGCCTGCTGCGCAAGATCGACCGTCAGCTCGACAGCCTCATGAGCTCGAAGAACGCGCTCCTTCGGATGCGCGAACAGCTCATGATCTGATCAGGTTGATTGATCAGGTTTCGAGGCGCCGGTAGTCGACCCCGTTGATCACGGCCCTCAGGGCCCGCCCGCGATTCTCGGAGTCGACCACGTTTTCGAAACGGACCCGGTCGGGGCCGTGTTCTTCCTCGCCGAAGCGGAAGAGCCCGGCGCCGAGCGGAACGAGCGGCGTGTCGCCGGCCCAGAGCCTGCCCTTGCGCAGGACGAGGATCGCGCTCCCCTCCCACGGGCTGTCGTTGCGGTAGTGCCCCGCGTAGGCCTTCCACTCTTCCGGCGCCTCGAACGTGCGCGGCCCCTTGTAGCGCTCGCCCGGATACCAGTCGGCGCCGTGGCTCACCTCGACCACGGAGCCTCCCTCCCTTCCGAACGACAGCGGGAAGCGCTCGAAATCCTGGTGGGAGGCGAAGAAGGTGTCCGGAGCGATCCGTTCCAGGGGAATGCTTTCGCCGGCATGCAGCAGGCGCAGGAGCGTGCCGTCCGCGGACACGGTGAGCTTGCGGCCGTTCGGCGCGGTGAACGTCCCGGCGAGGGCGGCCGCGTCCGGAACCTTGAAGGGGTCGTCGAGCTCGGGCATCGGCGGCAGGGGTTGGCCGTCCCGTTCGGCGCGCAGCGCGGCCAGGGCGTAGGCGGCGACGGCGTTGGGCCGGTATCCCG
Source organism: Holophagales bacterium (assembly GCA_031390755.1). GTDB lineage: Bacteria > Acidobacteriota > Thermoanaerobaculia > Multivoradales > UBA5704 > DATMER01. Next base: position 39,821 of record JANMTS010000108.1, on the reverse strand, counting down.
CCAGGGAGGCGTTGACCGAGGCGAAGACGCCGAAGCCGTCGTCGAGGTCGACCTGCATGGCGGAGCTGAAGGAGACCATGCCGCCGGTGTGGCGCAGGAGGGTCCGGCCCTCGACCGGCTGGATCGCGATGCCGTAGCCGTAGCCGGAACCCTCGCCGAACGCGGGCGCGGGGATCGCGGGCGTCGAGAAGCGGGAAAAGCTGGGCCCGGAGAAGAGACCGCGTCCGCGGTTGAGCAGCATGGCCATGTAGAGGGCCATGTCGTGCGCGGTCGAGACGATGCAGCCGGCGGCGTCGTCCATGGTGAGGTGCGGCGCTTCGGCGAGCCGTCCGTGGCGCGGGAACGGGCGGTCGTCGTAGACCGGCCAGTAGCTGACCGGCATGCGCAGGCGCAGGTCGGGGGAGATGACCGGCGAGGTGGCGTTCATGCCGAGCGGCTTGAGGATGCGGGCGGTCAGGATGTCCTTGAGCGGCTTGCCGTAGAGGCTCTCGAGCAGGCGGCCGAGGATGTCGTAGCCGAGGTTGCAGTAGTGGAAGTGCTCGCCGGGCGCGTGGGCGGTCCAGAGCGGGACCGAGGGGAGGGCGAGCGGGTTCGGCAGCCCCGAGCTGTGAGTGAGCAGGTGATGGACGGTGATCGGCGCGAAGGCGCTCTCGATCCGCAGCCAGGGGAGATAGTCGAGGATCGGGCGCTGGAGGTCGAGCCGGCCGGCCTCGTGGAGCTGGAGCAGGGCGATCCCGATGAAGGACTTGGTGATGGAGCCGATCTCGAAGAGGTCGTCCGCGAGCACGGGGGCGCCGGTCTTGACGTCGCGGGAGCCGTAGGTGCGGACGGCGAGGACGCCGCCGCGGTGGGCGATCCCGACCGTCATCCCGGGGATGCCGCGCTCGCGGATGTGGCGCTGGACGAAGGCGTCGATGGCGCCCAGGGCGGCGGCGTGGGGTCCCGCGGAGGCGGGATCGGCGGGGTCGGCGCTGAACGCCAGGCGCGGGAATCCAAGGAGCCCGGCGGCGCCCAGGCCGGCGGCGGTGCGGGTGGTGAGGTCGAGAAATCGCCTGCGGCTGATCGGCTGCATCAGGTCGGTCTCCTCCCGGACGGGCCGGGTCTGGCTGCGATGATCCGGTAACCGCTCAAGAGGGTATCTGAAACAGGCTCCAAACAGGAGCGGAAAGGGGCGCGCGCCGTCGCAACGTCGCAACGTCGCCCGGCTGTATATACTTCGGCCCCAGGAGGTTCCATGCGCAAGCGAGATCGACTGCCTGCATCGCGGCTGACCACACCGCTCGTTCGCGACGCCGCGGGCGTCCTTCGTCCCGCGACCTGGGACGAGGCGCTCGACCGCGCCGCCGAAGGGTTCCGCTCCGCCGTGGCGAGGAAGGGCCCCGAGACGTTCGGGCTCTTCAGCTGCTCGAAGACCACGAACGAGATGAACTTCCTGGCCCAGAAGTTCGCCAGGACGGTGATCGGCAGCAACAACATCGACAGCTGCAACCGTACCTGACACGCCCCCAGCGTCGTCGGTCTGGCGACGGTCTTCGGAATGGGTGGAGGGACGAGCTCCTACCGCGAGGTGGAGGAGACGGATGTCATCCTGCTCTGGGGCAGCAACGCCCGGGAGACGCATCCGATCTTCTTCCATCACGTGTTGAAGGGGATTCACAACGGTGCGCGGCTGTACGTGGTGGACCCGCGGCGGACCTCGTCCGCACAGTGGGGCGTCCGCCATCTGGCGCTGAACGTGGGCACGGACGTGTTCCTGGCGAATGCCGTGGCCCGCGAGATCCTGGCGGAGGGTCTGGAGAACCGCAGCTTCATCGACAACGCCACCAGCGGCTTCGAGGAGCTTCGGCGGCACGTGGAGCCGTACACGCTCGACGCCGCGGAGGCGGTGACCGGCGTGTCCGCGGCGGTGATCCGCGAGATGGCCCACGCCTACGCCCGGGCCGACCGCGCCATGATCTGCTGGACGCTCGGCATCACGGAGCATCACAACGGGGTGGACAACGTCCGCTCGCTGATCAACCTCGGCCTGCTCACCGGCCACGTCGGGCGTTACGGCTCGGGTCTGAATCCGCTACGCGGCCAGAACAACGTGCAGGGCGGCGGCGACATGGGCGCGCTGCCGGACCGGCTGCCCGGATTCCAGCACGTGGAGAACGACGAGCTGCGCTCGAAGTTCGATGAGGCCTGGGGCATGAAGGTGCCGCCGAAGCGAGGCAAGAACCTGACCCAGATGTTCGAGGCCATGGAGCACGGCGAGCTTTCGGCGCTGTATGTCATCGGCGAGAACCCGGCCTCCTCGGAGGCGGACCAGCACAAGGCGGTCAAGCTGCTGGGAGGGCTCGACATGCTGGTGGTGCAGGACATGATCCTCACGGCCACGGCCGAGTTGGCGGACGTGGTGTTCCCGGCCGCGGCCGGCTGGTGCGAGTCCGAGGGGACGGTCACGAACAGCGAGCGGCGCGTGCAGCGGGTGCGCCGCGCCCTGCCGCCTCCCGCGGGGGTGCGCGACGACATCGAGATCCTCTGCGAGCTGTCGCGGCGGATGGGCCGGGATCTGGGAAACCCCACCTCCGAGGAGATCTGGAACGAGCTGCGCTCGCTGAGCCCCGTCCACACCGGCATGACGTATGCGCGCCTGGAAGCCGAGGACGGTCTGCAGTGGCCGTGCTACGACGAGACGCATCCGGGCGAGAGCTACCTCCACGGCCGGCTGTGGGAGCGGCCGGTGGTGGGGCCGCGGGCGCCGTTCGCCTGTCTCGACGACGAGCCGCCGGTGGAGAGCCTGTCGGAGGAGTTCCCGCTGCGCCTGACCACGGGCCGGCGGCTCGACTCCTACAACACGGGCGTGCAGACCGGCTCGTTCGCGTCCCCGATGCGGCTGGGCGAGACCGTCGACCTGTCTCCCGGGGACGCCCGCCGGCTCGGCGTGGTGACCGGCGAGACGGTGCGGGTGGTGTCGCCGCGCGGCTCGGTGCTCGCGCCGGTCCGCGTCGATCCGGGGCTGCGGATGGGCCTGGTGTTCATGACCTTCCACTTCCCCGACGAGGTGGCGACGAACGAGTTGACGATCGACGCGATCGATCCGAAGTCCGGCACCGCCGAGTTCAAGGCCGCGGCCATCCGCATCGAGCCGCTGCGGACTGCTGCTCAAACTGCCGAGGCAGCCGAAGCCGTGCTCGTCCCCGCCGGCGTCGCCTGACCGAGACCAGGTCCCAGGAAACAGACACCGCACATGGATCTCCACTTCACACCCGACGAGCCCACCCCCGACGAGCAGGACGCGGTGGATGTCTGCCTGGCCGAGCTGAAGCTCGACGCTCTGTGGAGCGATCGCTCGCGTCAGCACCGGAGGCACCGCAGGCAATACCTGTTGCCGCTTCTCCACGCCGTCCAGGGGCGCGCCGGATGGATCAGCCCGGGGGCTCTGAACTACATCTGCGTCGCGCTCGACGTGCCGCCGGCCGAGGCGTTCGGCGTCGCTGATTTCTACGCGATGCTCCAGACGAGGCCGCATCCGCCGGTCGCCCTGCACGTCTGCGACGACATCGCCTGCCGGCCGCACGGCGCCGAGGCGATCTGCTCGGCCATGGAGAAGAGCTTCGGGCCGGCCGGAAAGAGCGGTGTCCTCGGGGGTGCCCGCACGACGTGGCACCGCAGCCCGTGCCTCGGCCTGTGCGAGCGCGCGCCGGCCGCGCTGGTGACGATCGCGGGGATGACGGCGGGCAATCCTCCGCGGGAGTGGTCCATCGCTCCGGTCACCGCCGAGATTCTGGCGGCGGCTCCGGACGCTCCGGCCGCGGATCTTCCGCAGGTCGCGGACATCTCCCTCTCGGTGCCTCAGATGGGCGATCCCAACCTGGTCCTGCTGCGCCGCGTGGGCCGGATCGATCCCCGCAGCCTGGACGACTATCGGGCCGCGGGCGGTTTCCTGGCGCTGCGCCGGGCGATCGAGATGGGGCCGGACCGGGTGGTGCGCGAGGTCATCGACTCGAAGCTCGTGGGCCGCGGCGGCGCGGCGTTCCCCACCGGGCAGAAGTGGCTGGGCATGCGCTCGGCGCCGCTGCCGCGCTACCTGGTGTGCAACGCGGACGAGTCCGAGCCGGGCACCTTCAAGGATCGCGTGATCCTGGAGGGCGATCCGTACTCGCTGGTCGAGTCGATGATCGTCGCCGGCTTCGCGACCGGCTGCGAGCGCGGCTATCTCTACATCCGCGGCGAGTATCCGCTGGCCACGGGGCTGCTCCTGAACGCCATCCGGCGCTGCTACGAGCGCGGCTATCTGGGCGCCGACGTGCTGGGCGCGGGCGTGCGCTTCGACCTCGAGCTGCGGCGCGGCGCGGGCGCCTACATCTGCGGCGAGGAGACGGCGCTCCTCAACTCGCTCGAAGGCTTCCGCGGCGAGCCGCGCAACAAGCCGCCCTTCCCCACCCAGGCCGGCCTGTTCGGCCAGCCCACGGCGATCAACAACGTCGAGACGCTGGTCAACGTGCTGCCGATCGTGATCGGCGGCGGCAAGGCCTACGCCGCCATCGGCACCGAGCGCTCCACCGGTCCCAAGCTGTTCTGCCTCTCGGGCCACGTGAAGCGGCCGGGCGTCTATGAAGTGCCGTTCGGCGTGACGTTGCGCGAGATGCTCGATATCGCCGGGGGTACCGGCGGGATCGGCGGGACGGGCCGCCTGCAGGCGATCCTGCTCGGCGGCGCGGCCGGCGCGTTCGTGACGCCGGACCAGCTCGATATCCCCTTGACGTTCGAGGGCACGCGCGCCGCCGGGGCGAGCCTGGGCTCGGGCGTGATCCTGCCGTTCGACGATACCGTCGACCTGCGGCAGGTGCTGCGGCGGATCGCGCGCTTCTTCCGCGACGAATCGTGCGGCCAGTGCGTGCCGTGCCGCGTCGGCACCGTCCGCCAGGAAGAGGTGCTGCACCGGATCGCGGAGGACCGTCCGATCGGCTCGCTGGACCAGGAGCTGGGCCTGCTGCGCGATCTGGGCCAGGTGATGCGCGACGCCTCCATCTGCGGCCTGGGCCAGACCGCGTCGAGCGCGATCGAGTCGGCGCTCGCCCGCTTCCCCAGTCTTTCCATTCAAGGCGGCCAGGAGAAGAGATGAGCAGTCAGAGCGCCCCCGATCTGAAGATCCCCGTTCCGCGCGGACCGCTCCCGGTCATCCCGCCGCCGCGTCCGCGCAACACGGTCGAGGTGACGATCGACGGCCAGCCAGTCAGCGTGCCCGAGGGCGCGACGCTCCTCGACGCCGCGCGCCAGGCGGGGATCGACACGCCGACCCTCTGCTATCTGGAGAATCTGACGCCGGTCAACGTCTGCCGCGTCTGCGTGGTGGAGCTGGAAGGCGCGCGCACCCTGGTGCCGGCCTGCTCGCGCAAGGCCGAGCCGGGCATGGTGGTGAAGACCGACTCCGAGCGCGTCCGCCTGAGCCGCCGGCTGGTGCTGGAGCTGCTCGCTTCGTCGGTGGACGTGTCCACGGCGCCGCAGCTCCTCGGCTACATGGACCGCTACGACGCCGAGCCGCAGCGCTTCGGCGCACCGGCTCCGGCCGCCAAGGCCGGAGAGCGCGACGCGGCCCGGCCCGGCCATCATCACGACCTCACGTCGGTCTGCGCGGCAACCGTCGAGCAGCCGGTGAAGATCGACAACGATCTCTATGTCCGCGACTACTCGAAGTGCATCCTCTGCTACAAGTGCGTGGAGGCCTGCGGCGAGGACGCGCAGAACACCTTCGCCATCGCCGTGGCTGGCCGCGGCTTCGACGCGCGCATCTCGACCGAGTACAACGTGCCGCTGCCCTCCTCGGCCTGCGTCTACTGCGGCAACTGTATCGGCGTCTGCCCCACCGGCGCCCTGATGTTCAAGAGCGAGCACGACATGCGCGAGGCGGAGACCTGGGACGAGTCGCGCCAGACCGCGACCGACACCATCTGCGCCTACTGCGGCGTCGGCTGCACCCTCACCGTCCACGTCCAGGACGAGAAGATCGTCATGGTCACCTCCCCGATCGACCACGACGTCACCAACGGCCACCTGTGCATCAAGGGGCGGTTCGGGTGGGAGTTCGTGAACCAGCGGCCGGAGTAGGCCAAAACCATCGGGTCGACTGTTCTGCGCTAGAGTAATGCCGCTTTTCCAAACCTGGAGACCAGACGCCGGAGGGGATGATGGACGCTCCTGACACGAAGTCCTTGCCCGAGAACGCCTATCGGCCGCTCGCTCCCGGCGAGACGTACCTGCCGCTGGTGCCGGCCGCCGCCAAGCAGGAAGAGACCACGGTCCGCTCGGTGGGCTGGGGCATCTTCCTCTGCGTGCTCTTCACCGTGGCTTCGGCCTACTCGGGTCTCAAGGTGGGACAGGTGATGGAGGCGTCGATCCCGATCTCCATCCTGGCGATCGGATTGGCGCGGGTGTACGGCCGCCGCTCCACGCTGCTCGAGAACGTCATCATGACGAACATCGGCGGCACGTCCGGCGCCATGGTGGCGGGCGCGATCTTCACGCTGCCGGCGCTGTACATCCTTCAGCTCGACCCGCACCCGGTCCAGACCACGATGATCCTGATCGCGGGCGGATGCCTGGGCGTCCTCTTCCTGATCCCGCTGCGGCGCTACTTCGTGCGCGAGATGCACGGCCAGTTCCCCTACCCGGAAGCCACGGCGATCACCGAGGTGCTGGTCACCGGCGAGAAAGGCGGCTCGCAGGCGGCGCTTCTCCTCCAGGCGACCGGCATCGCCGCGGTCTACGACTTCTTCGTCACCACCTTCCAGGTGTGGCGCGAGACGGTCGACTTCCAGTTCATCCCGGTGATGCGCGACCTCGCCGAGCGCGCGCGGTTCGTCGTCCGCTTCGACGCCATCTCGTTCATCCTCGGCCTCGGTTACATCATGGGCCTGCGCGCGTCGATGCTGCTCTGTGCCGGCGGCTTCCTGGCGAACTTCGTGCTCGTGCCGCTCATCTGGATGATCGGCCGCAACGCGCCGGAGCTGCTGGTCTACCCCGGCACCGTGCCGATCGCCGCCATGGATGCGGCCATGATCTTCCGCTCCTACGTGCGCTTCATCGGCGTCGGCGCCATCGCCACGGCGGGCATCTTCGGCATCATCAAGTCGCTGCGCATCGTGGCCGGCTCGTTCGCCATCGCGGCGCGCGCCTTCCGCCAGGGCGAGGACGCGGGGCTGGAGCGCACCGACCGCGACATGGCGCCGAGCGTGCTGCTCATCGGCATCCTGCTCTCGACCCTGGCCGCCGGAATCTTCTTCACCACTCTCCAGGGCGGGCTGGTCGTGGCGATGATCGGCCTCGTGCTGACCCTGGTCTTCTCGTTCTTCTTCGCCTCGGTCGCGGCCAATGCCATCGCCACCACGTCGCGCAACCCGGTGTCGGGCATGACGATGCTGACGATCATCGTGTCGTCCATCGTGCTGCTGCGCTTCGGCCTGTCGGGGACGACCGGGATGTTCTTCGTGATGGCGATCGCCGGCATGGTCTGCACGGCGCTGTCGGTCTCGGGTCAGACGATCACGGACTTCAAGACCGGCTACTGGCTCGGCTCGACGCCCGCGGCCCAGGAGAAGGTGAAGTTCCTGGGCGTGGCCGTCTCCGCGGTCGCCGCGGCGCTGACGATCGTGCTGCTCGCCAAGACGTTCCAGTTCGGCGAGGTGATCCCGGGCGATCCGCGGCCCATGCTCGCCTCGCCGCAGGCGTCGATCATGAAGGCGCTGGTCGAGGGCTTCATGAGCCGCCAGCCTGTGGCCTACATCCTATTCGCGGCCGGAGCGGTGATGGCGGTGGTGCTGGAGATGCTCGGCGTGCCGGCGCTCATCTTCGCGCTCGGCATGTACCTGCCGCTGGAGCTGAACACTCCGGCGCTCGTGGGCGGCTTCCTCGCCCACTGGCTCAACAAGCGCTCGGAGCGGGTCGGCGGGGAGACCGGACGGTCGATGCGCGAGCGCGGGATCATCATCGCCTCGGGCCTGATGGCCGGAGGCGCCCTAGGCGGCGTGTTCGGGGCCGGGCTCCGGCTGATTCCCGGCTACTCCGAGGATCTGATCACCACGCCGTTCTTCACCAACGAGCCGGTGACCCAGTCAGTGTCGATCGTGGCCTTCCTCGCCCTCTGCGTCTACGTCTGGTGGGGCTCGGTCCGGCGGGTGAAGAGCTAGGCCTGGCCCGGGCACGCTGGCGGCGAAGCTCAAAAACCTCCAGGCGAGCCACCCGGACGGCGATCCCGTTCTTGCCGGGAAGGTGCAAGAGGATTCCTCTGGCGCAACCTCCTAGACCCCATCCAGGTTGCCAAGCAGGACCGTAGCTCCCGGCGTGCCCAACAGCAGCTCAGCTTGTCGCGGCGGTCCAGGCCGAAGCTCGCCAGCCGCAGCTCCGACAGGGAGCCGGTGCGCCCCGAGTCGCAGCGCACCTCGTTGCCGACGCGCTGGCAGACCTCGTCGCCCGCGGAAGCGATCAGCCGGCGCGCCGCAATATCGGCCGGGTCGGTGTCGGAGCCGTAGTCGTCGGTCCAGACCACCATCAGCGCGCCGTTGCCGCCATAGGCGATCCAGTTGGGATAGGCGGGCATTGCGTCGGCACCCGCGGTTTGCTGTCCCTCCCTCCTCCGGCCTTTGTTGTCCGTGCGGAACACCCCGTGGGCTCCGCGCGGACCACTGCGGTAACGTTACCTGGCCTCCCCGTGGCAAGGTCGCCTCGTCCGATGCACAATTTAAGAAATACGACCCGAAGCGCTCGCGCTCTGATTCAAAGACCCGTGACGCGCAGCCGCCGGGAGACGCGCCAGAGGGCGATCCAGAGGCCGGCGGCCACGGCGAAGAGAACGGAGACGAGTCTCGGCGACGAGGTCAGGAACAGGAACAGGAACCGGACCCCCTCAGTGCCTCCGGCGAACGAGAAGGGCAGCAGCGTCACCGCGATCGCGAGGGCCATCAGCCACGAGCGCTGGCGGAGCAGGCACCGGGTGGTCTCCAGGGCGGCCTTCCCGGCCGAGGGCGGCACGGCGATCTCCCTCCCGGCCCGGCTCAATTGTCCTTCCTCCGACTCGGCGTCGCGCACGAGGCGGGCCAGCTCGGGGTCGCGGGCCAGGTGGTCCTCGACGAGGGCACGGGTCGCCGGGCTCGCCTCCCCGGAGAGATAGACGGCGAGCACAGGTCGCGCAGGACATCGAGGTGCAGCGTCATCGGCGGTCCTCCAGGGTGCGGCTGCGCGCCTCGGCCAGCTTCAGCCGGGCGCGATGGATTTTCACTTTGACCGCCGACAGCGAGAGGCCGAGCACGCGGGCGATCTCGTCGTACGGCAGCTGGTCCTCGCTGCGCATGGCCAGCGCGGCGCGGTCGATCTCGGGCAGGGTCTGGAGCGCGGCGAGCACCGCGGAAAGCTCGTCGCGCGCCTCTGCCCGCCGCTCGGGAGAGGGCTCGGACGACGAGAGGGTCTCCAGCTCCCCCTCCCGGCTCTCGCCTCCCTGCGAACAGGGTGTTTGGGAAGGCCAGCCATCGCGGGTCGGGGGGTGAGGACTCCGCGCGAGGCACTTTCCAAATACCCTCTTAGAGGAAGCTTCGCTTTCGCGATTGCAGCCAGAAGATCGCGGTCAGGATACACGCCACGAGCAGCGCCTCCGAGACGAACCCGATCTCGACCTTGATGTCGTGCTCGCGCTCGGGCATCGGCAGGCCAAGAACCTCGACCGTGCCCGAGTCAGGCCGCAGCAGACCGAGGAGGATGCGCAAAAGCGTGGACTTGCCGCCGCCGTTGACGCCCAGCAGCGCGAGCGCCGTGCCGGGCTGAAGCTCGAAGTCCAGCGGTCCAAGCTGGAACCGGGGAAACCGCTTCACAACGCCGCATAGCCGCAGCGCGGGGGATGGACAAGCCGTCGAAACCGAATCATGCAGGCTCATGGTTCTGACCTCCGCAGAACCAGATCCAGCAGGAAGGGAAAAGTTACAGGCCCGCGGCGGGGGTGCGCGGCGCCACCGGCGCGGAGGCGAACGGCTCGGACAGCAGCCACTCCCTTCGTTGCCCGACCGAGGATGAAGAGAACCCCTCTCAGCTACCACGCTGTGCCCTTTCGGACATGTGGGCTAACGACCGGCTTTGACGTACGCTACCGCAGAGGCTGCGGAGAGAAAAACACTCGCAAAAAGAGCCACGCTTAACCAGGGCTTATTGGCTTGCCATCCGGAAACCTGCATGAGTGCCAACCAACCGACTGCCCCAGCAAGAAGAATGACGGCTGCCACAAGCCGCCTTCTTGCTGGGGCTCGGCGCGTGGCCAAGTATACAGATGTAAGCAGCAAGACTAGCACCTCGGCGGCAATTTCAAAGAGAATTCCGGGGTCGCCGCTAGCATAGGCGGGAGTGGCGGAAAACAAGCAAGTGAGAGCCAGTATGAGCTTCGACGTAAGCCCATCGTAAGGCGCGTTGCACTGGTTGGTCCGCTTACGTTTGAGCTGAGCGGACCCAAGCGCCTTGCTGTTGGGGGTCCGCTTGAGCGAAGAGTTAGGCGTCACCGTGTGGGTAGCGATGAATGAGTTGTAGATAAGCGCGACCCAAGAACATCGCCGCTTCACCCATCTTCCGCATTTCTTCGGCGAAGGACTCAGGTGTCAGCATCTCCTGATCGTAGAGAACATCGCCAGTCTCTTCGTCGACGTTGAGTCTTGGATTCGAGCGCATGAGGCCTACAACCTCGCCGCCAGCCTTAAGCTCAACGAATGCCGAGTGGAGGATTCGATTCCTTTCACGTCTCAGCTGATGCAAAGCTTCAGCGCACGCGGCGAAAGAAGCCTTGAAATCGGCTTCTAGCTCAGCGCCGAGCTTGCATGGCGACAGCGCCTGCAAGAACAATTCATGAACTCTGTCGATCAGCTTCTCGTTCGTAAGCGCTCTGAGCCCTTTCGGTGGCCAGTTCTTGCGGTCAGGATCCAGGATGAACCAGCCGATCTCTCGGAGCTTGTTCTCGAGCCCCTGGAACGATACGGTGAACTCCCCGATGCGCTGGTAGACAAAGCCTTCGTCGGACACGACCTCTCCTGTGACGCATAACGCTGTGGCGGCTCAGCGTGCGGCGCCAGCAGTCCGCTGGAGCCGCTGGGTTGGCCGTCCCATCCCACCTTATGCCGGTGCTTAGCGCGGTACTGCAACCACTTCCAACTCGATGGTGCTAACGATTTCCTGCTCCTCTGCCGTTTTGGTCTTTTTGAAGAACCCATTTATACCTTGCTTGGTATAGGAGAGTGAGAGTTTAATCTGGCAGGACATCTTGGGCAAGTGGTACATATAAGGAGCGTCTTTCATTGTACCGCTCGTGAATTCAGCGCGTAATTGATTTGACGCGGTCGCCATAGCCCTAGTGATCTGCGTCAGTAAACTTTCAATTGAGAATGCTGTTTCTGGTAAATCAGCCATGTCTTGCCTCCCGATCTCTCACTCCTTCATGCGCCAGCGGTTTCAACCCAACGCGGAACTTAACTGTAGACCTTTCGTGCAGTTGGTCGTCGAAATTGACCCGCACGATATCCGGCGCGAACTCTTCGGAAGCCGATACCACGTCTAAGCCAACACGCAATTCTACCTCAAGGGCCTCGACCGTGAAGAACGGCGCCTTCCCCTCTTGGATCCAAGTATTATTCTGAATGTCCTCCTGAGTCTGCCACCAGACCCGCGCGAGACTCTTTTGAAATGCGACAAGCACCTCATTTAAACTGGGCAATACTCGGTCCCCATTGGCCATAGCTTTTTATCTCCTCAACTTGGGGAAGGGGCCTCAGGTTTTGGTCGTGCCTCGAGAATGATCTTGATTTTGCTTGAGGCCTCCTCCTTGAAGCCGAAAGTACTTTTATACGAAGCATTCATCGAGAAGGCACTCAGTTTGAGACTGCCACCGATCTCGACTGCGCTTGTGTGTTCCATCGAGATCGCGACGTTGACCTCAATCTCCGCCTTATTGATCGTGTACATGAGACTGGCTGACGCTCCGGGACCGGTCGCCAGCGCATTGTTTGCCTCCGCCACTGCGAGCCCCAAGTCCCGAATAAACGCCGCTAGAGGCGCCGCGGCTAATGCTTCGGTTACCTTGGTTGGTTTTGAATCTGCCATATATATCTCCTGAGGTAGGGCGGCGTTGACTTCTAGAACTCACCTGCCGAGAGGCACTATGCTTATCTGAAAGCTTCGAAGTGTTCCTCCGCCCGGCCAACCTTAGGCTTCAGCAGCCATCCCTAGATCGAGATCTCAGCAAGTAGTAACCTGTCAGCCCGCCCCAGTCGCCATGCTGAACCCATCTGCTTGCACGTGTGCCACTTGCGAGTAGCCTAAACTCTTCCCTTAAGCACGTCAATGCGATAGCACTTTGCTCATAAGGCTTTCTGTGGGCAGGGTGCATAGCGCCGGTTTGAAACCCCCAGAAGGACTCGTTGCTTCTGGGAACAAGAGAAGGCCTGGCGGTCAGTAACGTGTCAGATAAGGTGATGAAGGCCGGGTTTCATCTGCGACAGCCGAATGACGGGCAAGCGCCTATGCCAAAGGCTCCGGCGTCCGCGTCAAAGGGCGCCCACGCAGCCCATTCCGGGCGAGCGCGCGGACTTCGCCCCGGCTCACCCGCCAATCCCCCGCGCACCGCGCCCGATCTTCGGCCGGCTTCGCCCCGGGCTCCGCCAGCCTCGGCGCGTGTTCCGCAGTGTGGAGCGAGCATTCCGCAGCGTGGAGCGGACGTTCCGCAACGTGGAGCGGACGTTCCGCGACTCTGCGCCAACTTCCGGCCGGCTCTTCGGGGCTCTCCGGCGACCCTGCCGGTCTTCGCTGACTCCCAGCCAGACTCCGGCAGAACCCGGCCGGTGTCCCGCCGACCCCGGCGGATGCGCCGCCGACGGTTGCCGGAACCCGGCGCAGCCCGGCGGTCTTCAGCGCCTCCTGGCCGGTCCTCCGCCAGATCCGGCTGAAAGCGGGCCCACGGCTGCCGGACATCGGGATTTGCCGCGCCGACGCAAGCTACAACCCCGCGGCAGCGGTGCGAAGCGCCACAGGCGCGGAGGCGAACGGCTCGGACAGCAGCCACTCCCCTTCCTTCAGAACCTCCGCCAGAACCTCGACGAGGTGGGGATCGAACTGGCGGCCGGCCTCCTGCCGCAGCTCGGCCACGGCGACCTCGACGGTGTTGCCGGCGCGGTAGGGCCGGTCGTGGGTGATCGCGTCGAAGGCGTCGACCACGGAGAGGACGCGCGCGCCTTCCGGAATCTCCTCGCCGCGCAGGCCGAAGTAGCCCGGATACTTGACCCCGGTCCGTGCGCCGTCCCAGCGCTCCTGGTGGTAGCGGATCAGCGGATCGACATCGCAGAGCACCTCGACGTCGCGGATGATGCGCAGGCCGATCTCGACGTGCTGCTCCATCGCCTCCTTCTCGTCCTGGGTGAGGCCTCCGGGCTTGTTGAGGATCGCCTCGGGCACGCCGATCTTCCCGACATCGTGAAGCATGGCGCCGTACCGCAGCACGCGCAGCTGGCGCTCTTCGTAGCCGAGCTTGCGTCCCACCAGGACGGCCAGGTGCGCGACCCGCTGGACGTGTCCCTCGGTCGTGGGGTCCTTGGCTTCGATGGCCGCGGCCAGCGACGCCACGGTGCGGTCGAAGTCGCGTTCGAGCTGCATCTCGTGCGCCCGCACCCGGTCGAGAAGGCGCCGGTTCCGGCCTCCGAGCCAGCCGCTGGTCAGCGCGAAGAAAGTCAGGATTCCAACCGTCGTGTAGGCGGGCGCCAGGACTCCGGCGAGATGGCCGGGGTCCATGGGCGCGCCCAGGACCAGGCCCACCAGGTAGAGCAGGCTGGAGAGGGAGCTCATGAGGATGGCCGGACCGGCTCCCCCCTCCATCGCCGCCAGGCCGATGGGAATGACCAGCGGAATGGCGAGCCAGTGCGGAAAGCCGAGGCCGAGCTGGTCCACCGCGAGGATGGCGAGAACCGCCACGGCCACGAACGCCGCATGCAGGAGGGGAGCGCGACCGGAGCGGAGCCAGCCGCTCATCATCTCCTGGTCCGCCGCGGTCAGCAGGATCGAGGGGCGCAGAGCGAGGATCAGCGGCAGCCCGATCGCCAGCGCGGCGGCCAGGTCGCTGGTCCACCAGAGCAGGAAGGCGTTCGCCACCGGCTTCAGCCCCCACGCAACCCGGCCGAGCCACACCAGGGCGAGGCAGCCGATGACCGCGGAGGCCAGATTGTTGAGCACGGCGCCGTAGTTGAGAAACCGGCGGAGGCGGCGCCCCGTGCCGCCGCGCGCTTCCTCGGGCTTGCGCAGGGCCCAGGCGGGAATCGCGGCGCTCAGGCCGTTGGCGAGCGCGAACAGGAGCAGAGCCTCGACGCTGTTGGCCGCACCCCACGGGACGGCGAACACCCCTACCACGACGCCGGCCACACCCCAGACGCCGAAGGCCGCGCCGGCCGCCAGCGAGACTCCCGCGGGCGGGAAGAGGAACGAGAGACCGTTCGGCAGGCTGAATGCGGAGGACAGCAGGCTGGCCAGGGAGAAGGCGACGGCCGTTCCGGCCATCTCGACAGCGTGGACGCTGAAACGGGCCTTCGTCACGGGAACCCTCCCCGGCCGGTGCGTCTGGGGCCATGCCCTCGGTGCCATGCCCCCGATGGATTTGGACGGCGTTGGATTTCCTTCTATACCCGGGCCCATCCTCTGTCAAGCTATGCCGAGAGATGCGACTTTCATCCGCAGCGCCGGAAAGTTTCCCGCTGGCGAGCACTTTGGGCACCTTCCAGAGTAGAGGAAACTTCGTGCCATTCTCGCTTACGATAACTATTTGTTCGTTCGCGGCGTCCACGCGCCGCGAACGCCGCGCGCCGTTCACCTGCAGTCTTCCCATCGTCCGCGCCTGCCTGCATTCGCGCCTGTGCTGTTCACGGGCATGAGGCCATTGTGGCCCTACCCATCCTGGAGGAGGAAATCGCCATGTCCCGCACTTCGTCTCGTCGTCTGACCGCCCTCGCCCTGATCGCCTTCCTGGGTCTTTCCCTTCCCGTGTCCGCCGCCACCTCGGCGGAGCGGCATCCCGGGGTCATGGACCGGCTCGCGGGCTGGGCCGAAAGCCTGTGGTCGCTGCTCGCGCCGGACGGGCCGGCGCAGCACGGTTCTGAAGGGCTCCTCCCGGCGTTCAACGCCGTCACGAGCGACCACGGTCCCTTGATCGATCCCAACGGCGGCGGCTAATCGGCTCACCCTGACCGGGGCGGCCCCTGACCGCCCCGGGTCCTCTCGACTTGCCACGATGGCCAGGATGTGTGTAAGAATCCAGAGGATTTATTTTTTCTTTTCAGGAGAGGGATGATGGCAGAAGACCGCATCAACCACCCCAACGAAGCCGAGTTGGAGCAGTTCCTTCTTGGTCAGCTACCGAAACCGGCAACAGGGCGAGTCGTCGGCCATCTTCTGGCAGGTTGCGGTATCTGCTCGCGGATGATGAAACCGTTGGCCGCAGTTCTCCTCCGCCCCGACCTCGTCAATGAGGCTCTCGTCGAGGTCGGTGACCAGTACGATTTCCCCCTGTTCAAAGCATTTGCCGCGGCACGGCGCTACGTGAGCTCTCTCCGCCAGGAGCAGCGCGAGGTCGAGCTCGACCGCCAGGACTACCTCCGGGTAGTCCCGCCGCCGCGACCCATCGAACCGAGAGAACGAGGACTGCGCGACTGGGAGCGCTGCGAAAGCCTTCTGGCGCAAAGCCGAGATCTGCGCCGCGACAGCCCTCCGGCCGCCGTCGCCGCCACCTCGATGGCCGTCTGCCTGGCCGAGCGCATCCCGGTGGAGCTGAAAGGCGTGCGGCCGCTTGCGGATCTCCAGGCCCGGACTCTCGCCGAGCGCGGCAACGCCCGCCGCGTGTCCGATGACCTTCCCGGCGCCGAAGCGGATCTGGCCCGCGCTCTGGAACGAGCCGGCCACGGTACGGAGAGCCCCGCTCTCATAGCTCACCTCCTTAACCTCATCGCCTCGCTGCGCATCGATCAGCGCCGCTTAGACGAGGCATCCCGACTTCTCGACTGGGTGCATTTCATCTATTTGGAGCTCGGCGACCGACACGAAGCGGGCCGCGCGCTCATCAGCAAGAGCAACGCTGCCGCCTACTCGCTCGACTTGCGGAAGGCGATCCGCCTGCTGGGCATAGCCCTGCCGCTGATGGACGCCGAGCGGGAGCCTCACGTCGTGCTGACGCTGATCCACAACCTCGCCTATCACCTGATCGACGCAGATCGGCTCGACGAGGCCCAGCGTCTCATGCGGGAGAACCGTGCCCTGTACAAGACCCACGGCGGGCATGTCGACCGTCTCAAGGCGCGCTGGCTGGAGGGCCGTATCGCATTCCTCAAGAAGGACTTGAACGAGGCCGAAAGCGCATTCCAGGAAGTTCGCGCAGGCTTCACCGAAGTAGGTATCACCTACGACATCGCTTTATTGTCGCTGGAGCTCGCGGAGGTCTGGCTCGAACAGGGCCGCACCGAAGAGGCCCAAAGTCTCCTCGACAGCGCGGTCGCCACCCTCCGCTCCAAGGGGATTCGTCGCATTCACGGCTAGCCGGTCAGCCGGACCAGCTAGCCGTCGTCGTTTTCCAGGGAAGGCTCGCCAAGGCCGAGACCCCGCAGGCGCAGGTCGAGATCGTCCATCTCGATCGTGCTCGACTGTATCGCGGAGGATACAGTGGGCACAGGAGGATACAGGCTCTGGAAGTACTGGCCCGGCTCGACCTCGAGGACGCGCAGGATCGCCAGGATGTGCCGGAGCTTCAGCTCGATCTCGCCGGAGAGCAGCCGGCCCAGGTAGCCCGGCGAGGCATCCAGCCGCTGCTCGAGATCGTCCTCGGAATATCCTGCCGCCTGGATCACCGCCTCCAGCAGCCGCAAGGCGCGGCGGATCTCCTCGTCAAGCAAGATCGGCGATCCAGACGACGTGCCGGGCGAGCGGTCCGCTGCGCAGGTGATCGAAGAGCCGCCGGTCCGCGGTCACCAGGGGACAGTTGGATTGCACGGCCAGGGCGAGGTAGAACGCCTCCTGAAGATCCAATCCCTCGCGCAGCATCAGGGACAGCGCATAGCCGGAGAGATCGGAGGCGGGCTTCAGCTGGATCGGAGCCTTGCGGAGGGCCTCCAGCACGAGCTCGGCCGTCGCCGGATCGATCTCCTCCCGGCGAATCCGCTCCCGCAGCAGGGCGGTCATCTCCACCTGGAGGAGATCCGGAGCCATGAGCTCGATCTTGGCGATTTCGAGAAGCCCCTCGGCGGCTCCGGTGTGGTCTTCGGGGAAGTACCAGGCGGCGGCGACGCTGGCATCGATGGCGTAGCGTCTCATTTCCGTCCTCTGTCCTGACGAAGGTGGCGGAGGAGATCCGCGCTGCCGGACAGCTGGCGGCCGGCGAACCCCTCGCGGATGCGGCGTGCCACCTTCAGGGAGCGCATGCGTCCGAAACCGAGGGCGTCCTCCAGGACGACCTTGGCTTCGCTCTCGACATCCCGGCCGCGCAGATCGGCGCGACGGCCAAGCTCTTCCATGACCTCAGGATCGACATCGTGCAGAACCAGATGAGCCATGGCCGCATCCTAACCCAACCCCGGCCGGGGCCGCACCTGGTCCCGCCGCAATCCAGGGTTCAACGGACCGAGGCGAGCACCGGCTGCAGCTCTTCTCCCCGCAACGCGCTCCAGGTGTCCCCGACGGACATCTCCATGCGGGCGAAGAGGCGGTCGTACGCCCAGGAAGGAACCTCGGGGCTCACCAGGGACGTCAGACGGTGGGAACAGTGGCCGCAACCTTTGAGAAGGTGGGCGACCAGCAGCCGATTTTCGGCCGGCGAGGTCTTTCCCGTGACGAACCGCTCCAGACTTTTTTCCGAGATCGCATGTTCCATGACGTAACTCCACTTTGAGGACGATCCGGGGCCTGACGCTCTGAGCGCCATTTTTGCACCTTCTTCCAGCTTTGGAAGGTATTGGAAGGTATTAGCAAAGCCCTTGCCAGCCCTCCGCCCCGGGAAGGGCGGAGAACCGGCGACGAGAAGTTGTCCGGGAGCTGACAAAAAATGCAGGATTGTCTATAAAAGAATTGCTTCCTACTCCGGCAGCGCCGAGGTGTCTCCCCTGCTCGCCAGCTGGCCCTTGGGATTCCTGTAGGTGACGCTCCGGCCCGTCTGCGTATCGGTCACGGTGATCTCGTATTCGACGTCGCTCAGGGCTCCGTAGAACACCCAGAAGTGCCCGTTGAGACCGCGGCCGTCGATCACTTTGAGCGTCAGCTCGACGTTCATGGGCGAGAAGAACCAGAAATAGCCGGTGTCGGAGGTCAGCGGCACGGCCTGGCCCGAGCCCTGGTTCGTCCCCTGCTTCCAGGTGACGGAGACCCGGAAACGGCCCCCGGTGAGGCAGAGATCGGTGGGGCCGGGAGCGCAGGTGGCGGCGACGCCGGCGGTCTCCTGGATCGGCAGGATCGGCTCGATCGAGAAGGAGTCCTCCTCGTCCGCAAGCGGACCGGTCGACGAGGCGCTCGGGAAGGCCCCCGTGTCGGCGACGCTCGCGAAGCGGCCGGAGGGATTGGTGTAGGTCCGGACCCGCCCCGTGACCGTGTCGGTGATCTTCAGGGTGTACTGGACATTGCTCAGCGCTCCGTAGAACGCCCAGAACTTGCCGTTGACGCCGCGGCCGTCGAGCACCTTCACCACCAGCTCGACGTTGCTCTCGTTGAAGAACCAGAAGTACCCGGTATCCGAGGTCAGGGACACCGCCTTGCCCGATCCGGTGTTGCCTTGAAAATCCTTCCATGCCACTTCGACCACGAAGCGGTCGCCATTCAGGCACAAGGTGGGACCGGAGGTGCAGGCCGACGCCGAGAGCCGGGCCGTGTCCACGTTGCCGCCCTCCACGGCCAGCGCGTAGTCGCCTGCGGCGGCGGTCTCCAGCAGGCCGGCCTTGGCGGAGAGCGACTGCCCGGCGAGCGTGGCCGAGCGGCCGCTCCATGCGTAGGCGAGGAAGGACTTCCCGCGGGCGTCCGCCGAGCCCGTGCCCAGGAACGGCGGGACCGCGAGCACGGAGCCGGCCTTCGGGATGCTGGTCACCCGCGAGTTGCCGCCGTCGCTCTTGTCGGTCGTGCCGCGGCTGCCGCGGCTCACCACCATGCTGTTCAGATCCTGCGCGCTGGCGCCGCCGGGGTCGGCCAGGTTGTTGATGTAGACCCGGTCGCCGAACACCGCGGTATTGAACAGGTTGCCGTTGTAGCGCATCTCGTTGATCGGGCCGGAGGCGGGATCGTTGTCCCAGATCGGCAGGCCGATGTTGCCCGAGAAGACGGAGCTCGCGACCAGACCGCCGACGTTCCGGGGCCGGGCCGGGTCCGTCACCGGCATGGCGAAGATGGCCGCGCCGCGCGAGTCGGTGACCGGCTCGGAGACGCCCGGGCTGATCTCGTTGCTGAAGAACTGGCTGTCGCTGATCTGCACCGTGGAGCCGTGCAGGAAGAGCGCGCCGCCCCACTTCACGGCCGTGTTGCGGGCGAAGGCGCTGCGGGCGATCACCGCGTTCGACTCGCGGCCGATCATCATGCCGCCGCCGCTGCCGCTGGCGCCGAGCGCGTCGGAGTCGAGAACCATCGAGTCTTCCATCAGCAGGTCGACGAGGTCGGTCTGCACCGCGCCGCCGCCCGCGCCGGGCTGCGGAACGACATCGCAGTCCGCGAACACGGTGCGCCGAAGCTCCACGCGTGCGCGGTTCTCGGCCACGGTCCCAGCCTGAGGAACGGTGTCGCCGTAGACCCGGTTCGCGTCTCCCCCGGCCATCAGGCATCCGCCCGTGTTGGCCACGGGGCCGCCGCCGCCCTGGAGCAGCGAATCCTCGATCGTCAGCCGGGCGGACCGCCGGTTGATCGCGCCGGAATTCGTCGAGGAGTCCGCGAAGTCCACCGAGGCGACGAAGATGCCGCCGCCAGCGCCGATCTTGGTGTCGGAGAGAGGAGCCCGGTTGCCCTGGAACCAGGAGCCGCGGATGTTCACGATCGCCCGGTAGTTGTCGATCGCGCCGCCGAACTCCGCGGTGTTCTCCTTGAAGACGGAGCTGTCGATCTCCAGCGTGGTCTGGTCCTCGACGTGGATGGCGCCGCCCGTGGTCTGCGAGGGCGCGGTCACGCCGGGATCGGCCAACGCCTTGTTGCCTTCGAACGTGGAGCGGCTCACCTGGACCAGCGAGAAGGGGGTCGTTTCGGGGGCCGTCCAGATGCCGAAGGCGTAGATCGCGCCGCCCACCCAGCCGGCCTGGTTGTTCCGGAAGAGCGCGCCGGAGACCCGCAGCGTCCCACCCAGCAGGTAGATGGCGCCGCCGGGAGCGTTGTTCTTGTGGCCGGGCAGGTTAACCCGGTTGTCGGTGAGCTGGCCGCCCTGGATGCCGACCGTGGAGCCGATGATCTCGATCGCGCCGCCCCGGTTCTGCGACGAGTTGCGGCGGAACGTGGAGCCCGAGAAGGTGACGTTGGTATCGGCCAGCGCCCGCACCGCGCCGCCGCCGCTCGACCGCCCGGTCCCCCTGTTGTCCTCGAAGACGCAGCCCACGAACAGGGCGTCCGCCGCGCTCAGGGTGACGCCGCCGGCATCGCCCTCGGTCTCGGAGAAGCCGTTGCGGAAGGTGAGCCCCTCGAACGTGACCAGCTTGCCGCGGTCCCGCCGGCTGTTCTCATAGCGCAGCAGCAGCCTGGCGCCGCCGCCATCGAGCACGGCCGCTCCGCCCGCCGCCCGGATCGTGAACCCCTTGCGCTCGTTCTCGATGCTGTAGCCCCGCGGCGGCGTCGCGTAGGTGCCCGCGGCGATCTCGATCACTCCGCCGTCGGCAACGGAGTTGATCGCCGACTGGAGATCCTTGACGTCCTTGGGGACGCGGAGAACCTGGGACCACGACGGAGCAGCGGCGGACAGCAGGAGCACGGAAGCGGCCAGAGACAGCCGCGCACAGCGGGAACGACTCATGGGAGAACACCTCTCTTGTTAAGGCTAGAGACCTCTTTAAATTTTAGCATCAAGTAGTCCGTGCGCGCCGCGCGCAGTCGGCCTTCGGCGGCGACGTCAGGGACCGGACATCAGAACCGAGAACGAAATCGTTGCCCGACTCATTCACTTTCATCGATTTGTGCTCGAAGCCGCACGGGAGTACCATCAGTTCATGGCCAAGTCCTCTTTCCGGCCGTCTCCACACCAACCCCTCCGTCTCTGTGCCTGGTGCGCCCGTTCCGCGAGCTGCCACCTCCGCGCGGAGGAGGCATTCCCGAGGGACGGGGTGGCAGCCCCTGTGGCGGCTGCGAGGTGACCGGGACGGACTGAAAGCCTGCATCTGGCGAGACGGCGCTGCACCTCCCCGTGCCTTGCCGCCGCGCCCGGTCCTGCCATCACCGCGGCGTCTGACCGCGGTTGCCGACCCCCGCCCGGTCCGGAGCCCCGCACCCGGACCGTCGCCGCGCCAGCGGCACCCCAGGGGGTCGGCTTTTCCATTTTTCCGTGCTTCTTCTTTTCAGCCTCCCGCGAGAGCCTTGCGCACCGGCGCCAGGGCGGCTTCGAGCTGCTCCCGCGTCGCCAGCGGCGTGTCGGCCACCTGGATGGCGGTTCCTCCCACGTGCCTGGGAATCAGATGGAGATGGAAGTGGAAGACCGTCTGGCCGCCGCCCTTCTCGTTGTTCTGAAGGAGCGTCAGCCCGTCCGGACGGAGGACGGTCTTGAGCGTCCGCCCGAGCTTCGCGGCCAGCGGGAACAGGTGCGCGCCGACAGCCTCCGGCAGGCTGTAGAGGTTCTCGACGTGCCGGCGGGGGACGATCAGCAGATGCCCGGGCGCCAGGGGATGGATGGAGCCGAAGGCGACGCACAGATCGTCCTGCCAGACGAGGCTCGCCTCCCGCCTGCCGGCGACGATCTGGCAGAAGACGCAGGACGGGTCGGCAGGCGGGGCCTCCGGCCGGGGCTCCGCCAGCACGCCGCGCGGGGCGGCTGCTGCTGCGATGCCGGCAATGCCCGCAATGCCGGCGACGCCGGCGAGCGAACCCGCGAAGAAGCTTCGTCTCGAAACGCACACGTGTGGATCGGCCACGGCATCCTCCTTCCCAAGGAGCGCAAGTCTACAGAGGGTGGAGCCACCCGAAAAGGCGGCTCCACCCGTCAGGAGAGGTGACAGACTGGAGGCACGATGAAAACCCGCATCCTGGTAGCCCTCACCCTGACCGGCATCGCGGCCGGAGCCGCGGCCTGGCTGCTCGGCGCTCCGGCGACCGCCGAGGCGTTCTGGGCTCTCACCACCGCGGTCATGCTCGTGCCGCTCGCCTGGACCGTGGTGGTGGACCTGCGCCGGGGCAGGATGGGAGTGGACATCATCGCCCTCCTCGCCATGGCCGGCTCGCTGGTCCTGGGTCAGAGCCTGGCCGGCGCCGTGATCGCGCTGATGCTCTCGGGCGGGCAGGCGCTGGAGGCGTTCGCAGGCGCCCGCGCGCGCCGGGAGCTCACGGCTCTGCTCGGCCGCGCCCCCCGCGTCGTCCACCGCTATGAGGACGGCAAGCTCACCGAGCCTCCCATCGACGACGTGCGGCCGGGCGACCTGCTGCTGGTCAAGCCGGGAGAGATCGTGCCGGTCGACGGCCGCCTCGAGGGGACTGAAACCGTAGTGCTCGACGAGTCGGCCCTCACCGGCGAGGCCCGGCCCGTGGAGCACGCGCCCGGCGAGCGGGTCCGGAGCGGCACGGTCAACGCCGCCGGGCCGTTCCAGATGCGCGCCGTCACCTCCGCCGCGGAGAGCACCTACGCGGGCATCGTCCGCATGGTGCACGCGGCCGAGGCCGCGAAGGCGCCGTTCGTGCGGATGGCCGACCGCTACGCCATGATCTTCCTCCCCTTGACCCTGGCGGTGGCCGGCGGCGCCTGGGTGATCTCCGGAGATCCCGTGCGCGCCCTGGCCGTGCTGGTGGTGGCGACGCCCTGCCCGCTGATCCTCGCCGCGCCCGTCGCGCTCATCGCGGGCGTGTCGCGGGCGGCGAAGCGCGGCATCCTCATCAAGGGCGGTCAGGCCCTCGAAGCGCTGGCGGGCGCGAAGATCCTGCTGCTCGACAAGACCGGCACGCTCACCCTGGGGCTGCCGGAGGTGTCGGACATCGAGATCTTCGGCTCCGATCCGGAGGCCGGTTCCGGAGAAGACGACATGCTGCGCCTGGCCGCCAGCCTCGACCAGGTGTCGCCCCACGTGATGGCCTCGGCGGTGGTGCAGGCGGCCCGGTCGCGGAGCCTCCCCCTCTCCCTGCCGGAGGGCGTGGCCGAGGTGCTGGGCCAGGGGATCCGTGGGAGGGTGGACGGCCGGGCCGTGGCGCTCGGCAAGCTGGGCTGGGTTCTGGCGGACAGCGGAGCACCGCCCGAAGCCCAGCGGGTCCGCGAGCGCACCGCCCTGGAGGGGACGTCGAGCGTCTTCGTGTCCGTGGACGGCCGGCTGGCCGGCGTGCTGATCCTCCACGACCCGGTACGGCCGGACGGCGCCGCGACCCTGCTGGCGCTGCGGGCCTCGGGAATCCAGCGGATCGTGCTGGTGACGGGGGATCACCCGTCGGTGGCGCAGAAGGTCGGGGCGAGCGTCGGCGTCGATGTCGTGCTGGCCGAATGCTCGCCGGAGCAGAAGGTCGAGGCGGTGCGCCGGGAGCGGGCCGGCGGGCCGACGCTCATGGTGGGCGACGGCATCAACGACGCGCCCGCCCTGGCCGCGGCGGATGCCGGCGTGGCCATGGGAGCCCGCGGCGCCAGCGCCTCCTCGGAGGCGGCGGACGTGGTGCTGACCGTGGACCGGCTCGACCGGCTGGCCGAGGCCCTGGAGATCGCCCGCCGCGCCCGGGGGATCGCCGTCCAGAGCGTCCTGGCCGGGATGGCTCTGTCGCTCGCCGGCATGCTGGCCGCCGCGGCCGGGTTCCTGACCCCGGTGGCGGGCGCCCTCTTCCAGGAGGCGATCGACGTGGCGGTGATCCTCAACGCTCTGCGGGCGCTGGGCTCGGGTCGTTCCGATGCCGCTTGTCGTAGCGCCAGCTCAGCACCGCCGGCACAAGCGTGATCGCCACCAGGCAGGTCGTCACCGCGCCCAGGATCGCCACCTTGCCCGTGGAAACCAGGCCCGGATAGTGCGAGAACATCATCGAGCCGAAGCCGAAGATGGTCGAGACCGACGCGGCCACGACCGCCTTGCCCGTCTCCACGATCCCCTTCTCGAACTGGTCGCGCGGCAGATCCTGGACCTCCTGGAACCGGTGCAGGAGGTGGACGCCGTAGTCCACGCCGATGCCGATGATCATGGAGGTCACGAAGATGTTGATGAAGTTCATCGGCGTGTTCACGGCCACCATGCCGCCCGCCATCCAGATGAGCCCCACCGCCAGCGGCGCGAGCGCGGCCAGGGTGCGCGAGAAGCTCTTGAAGTCCATCCAGATGAGGGCCGTGACCAGGATCAGGCCGACGATGCAGGCGATCCAGGCGTCTTTCAACACCAGGGTGCGCACCCGCTGGTTGATGACGTTGGTGCCGGACAGCGCGGCCTTCGGCCCCAGGTCGGCCACCAGGCGCAGCGCGTCCGGCGGCGGCTCCCGGCGCCAGCGGTTGTCCGGCGGATACAGATAGACCGCCGCCTTCCAGCCGCGGTCGGGCGTGTTGCGCAGATAGCGCTCCAGGAGGAGCCGGGTCTGCTGGGTGGTCTGGAAGCTCTGGTAGCCGACCGTCTCCTTGAGGCTCAGCACCTGCTTGAGGAGGTCGAAGCCCGGCGCGAAGCCCTCGGCCCGCAGCCCTTCGTCCGCGGCGGCCTTGGAGAAGGTCGCCTGGATGCGGTCGAAGTCGAGCGCGCCGCTCCGGCCACCCCGTTCGAGCCAGGCGAGCGACTCCGCCTGCTGGGTCGGCGGCGGGATCAGCGAGGTCACGCCGCTGAAGCCGTAGAGCGTTCCGGTGTCGACCAGGCGCTGCGCGCCCGCGGCCGCCTTGCCGGACAGCTCGATGACCTCCTCGGGCGAGTCGCCGGTCAGGATCACCGACATCGAGTCGAAGCCGGAGCCGAACTTCTTGCCCACCTCCTCGGCCACGTCGATGCCGCGGTTCCCCTTCGGCCGCATGGTCTTCATGCTCTCGTCGAACTCGATGTTGACGGCCAGCGCGAGCGAAACGAGCGTGATGCCGACCCCGATCAGCACCGTCGGCCGCGGATGGTGCAGGGACATCCGCATCAACCACTGCGAGCCGAAGCTGTGGAGGAAGAGCGTCGGCTGCGTCTTGCGCCGGGTGTGGTGGTCCTCACTCCACGCCAGCATCGCCGGCAGGAGGAAGAAGACCGAGCCGACGCAGAACAGGATGCCGGTGCCGGTGAGCAGCCCCATCTCACGCAGGCCGGTGAACTTGGTGAACGTGAACGCCCAGAACGTGACGGTCGTCGTCACCGCGCCGATGAACACCGCGCGGCCGTTGGAGCCCATCATGCCGAGCAGGGCCTCGTCCAGACCCTTCCCCTGCTGGCGCTCCTCGATGTAGCGCCCGTACGAGACGATCACGAAGTCGATGCCGAGGCCGACCAGCAGCGCCGCCACCCCGCTGGTGGCCGAGCTGACCGAGCCGACCGCGATCTTGGCGAAGCCGAAGGTCAGCACCAGGCCGCACAGCAGCGGCAGCATCGCGTAGATCAGCGTGCCCGGCCGCCGGAAGGTGAACCAGAAGAACAGCAGCACGCTGGGGATCACCGTGCCGAGGTTCATCACCATGTCGTAGCGGATCAGCTCCGCGTCGCCCAGCGCCGTCAGGTGCGGACCGCCCACCACGACTTCCGGCGTCTTGATCCCCGGACCGGCGATCTCCTCCCAGTGGGCGGACTCCGCGGCCACGATGCGGTCGACCTTCACCGCCAGCTGCTCCGCGAACTGGATGTCCTGGGGCGGTTTCACGGGCTCGGCCAGGATCAGCAGCAGCCGGTGGTCGCCCGAGAGGTAGTAGCCGCTGGTCCAGTCGACCCTGAGCGTGCCGCGCGACGATTGCAGCCGGCCCAGGAACACGTCGGCCAGGCCGAGCGGGTCGACCCGCAGCAGCTCCTTGGCGGCCAGGCCCTGCGGCGTGCCGATCGCGCGCCTCATTTCGCTCACGTGAGCGCGGATGCCCTCGTCCGAGAGGCGCTCCTCGAGCGTCTGCCGGCCCGCTTCATCCAGGAAGAGCAGGGCCTTGGGGAAGAAGGTCTCGAGCAGCTCCTGGGGATCGCCGACCCGGTGCTGCACGGTCTTGAAGTCGGGCAGCTTCGTCAGCTGCGCGGCGAGGTTGTCGGCCAGGGTCTCGTAGGGCTCCGGCACCACGCCTTCGGGCAGGCGGATCGCGATCAGCATGTAGGTGCTGCTGCCGAAGTCCTGCAGGGTCTCGACGTAGGTGCGGACCGCCGGATCCTCCTTGGGCAGGAGGCTCAGCATGTCGGTGTTGAAGCCGAGCCGCAGGATCAGGGCGACCGAGACCGCCATGAGGAGGCCGAAGACCACGAAGACCGTGCGGTACCGGCGCCTCGACCATAGGGCGAGGCGTTGAAGATACGAAAGTTCCATCTATTGCCTCGGACCCGAGGGTGGAAACAGGGAGATGGGCGCCTCGCCCTTGAGGATCAGACGGCCGAACCGGAAGAAGTACTCGATCCCGGAATAGGCGGTGATGAGCATCGAGGCCCACAGGGCGATCGGTGCCAGGTGCCGGAACTCGCCGAGCTGGTTGTAGATGATGAGCAGCGAGATGGTGACGATCTGGACGATCGTCTTGATCTTGCCCGAGAAGCCGGCCGGAATCACCAGCCCCTCGGCGGACGCGAAGCTGCGCAGCGACGTGACCGCGAACTCGCGCGCGATGATGACCACCACCATCCAGGCCGGCACCACGACGTGGTCCATCTCCACCAGCGAGATGAACGCCGCCGAGATGAGGATCTTGTCCGCCGCCGGGTCGAGGAGGGTCCCGAGCCGGGTGACCTGCTTGCGCTTGCGGGCCAGGTAGCCGTCGAAGAAGTCCATGACGGCAGCCAGCAGGAAGAGGCCGAGGCCCCACCACTCCTTGCCGTCGAACTTGGTGAGCAGCACCACCACGAGCGGCGGCACCAGGAGAATCCTGAAGATGGACAGCAGGTTGGGAAGGTTCAGCATGGGTGGCGCCATTCGACGGGCCGGGGCATTCTACGCCACCGGCGCGGGAACGCCACACTCGGAGCGATCGGAACCGGCCGGACGGCCCTGCCGGGTCACCGCTTCGTGTCGAAGGCGGTCGTGACCACGATGCGGTTCTGGCTGTTGCGGGTGATGTACGTCTTGCGCCGGCCGATCACGGGGGCGGTCCGGGAGGTGGACGCCGGGATGCCCAGGCTGGGGGTGTCGCCCTGGTAGAGGGCGAGGACCCGCTGGACGTAATCCCGCGTCTCGCGGTACGGCGGGATGCCGTTGTAGCGCTCGACCGCCCCGGGGCCGGCGTTGTACGCCGCCACCGCGAGGTCGAGACGGCCGGGGAAGCGGTCCACCAGATGACGCAGGAAGCGGGTGCCGCCGCCGACGTTGTCGTCCGGATCGTAGGGGTCGCTGACGCTGTACTGGGTCGCCGTGCCCGGCATGAGCTGCATCAGGCCCATGGCGCCCTTGTGCGAGCGCGCCTTGTGGTTGTAGCCGGATTCGACCTGGATCATCGCCTGGACGAGCTTGGGATCGAGGCTCTGCGCCTCGCTGTGGCGGTTGATGACGATCTGGAGATCCTGCTCCGGCACGGAGACCAGCCGGGTGGACAGACGGCGCGCGCGCTGCTCGACGCCCTCGTTGAAGATGATCTTCCGCCCCTCGGCGCTCACGCCGATCTTCACCTCCGCGCCTGCGAGCGCAGGAAGGAGCATCAGGGCCATCGAGACCAACGGGACGGAAAGGGTCGTCTTCTTCATCGCAAAGACACCGGCACGACTTCCCTCGCCGCCAAGGCAGGGAAGCGACACCGCCTCCTGTCGCTACCATCTGCTTACTTCTTGTTGGCTATCTTAGCCGAGACGGGGGACGGAAGGAAGCCTGAAGTTGGGCGGACCGGCTTCATCGCGTGGAATCCTCACCCCCTGACCCCCTCTCCCGGGGGGAGAGGGGGAACCCCCTCCCGCCGCTTTTTCAGGTTTTTGGGTGGCGGCGCCCCCTCTCCCGGGGATGGGTGGGCGGGAGATGGGAGAGGGGGTCGGGGGGTGAGGATTCATGCGATGAGCTCGGCCCGAGAACCTTTTTCCTCCCCCTTCCGTCTAGTTGAGGGAAGAGAGCCAACCATGATCGCCGCCATCTCCAACGTCGCCACCCCCGACCTCCTGCTCGCCCGGCGCGCCGCCGCGGGCAACGCGGACGCCTGGGACCGGCTCGTCGAGCTGTACGGCGAGCGGATCTACAACCTGGCGCTGCACTTCACCCGCAACCGCGAGGAGGCCGAGGATCTGACGCAGGAGATCTTCCTCCGGCTCTACACGAACCTGCGCCAGTACAGGGGGGACTGCCCGCTGGTCTCCTGGGCGCTGCGCCTGTCGCGCAATCTCTGCATCGACCACTACCGCCGGACGCGCAACGACCGTCTCGCCCTGAAGGTGTCCGAGGAGGTGCTCGCCCTGGTGCCGGCGCGCGACGACGTCCACGCCGAAGCCCAGGGCCGCGAGGAGATCGAGGCCGTCCACGCCGCCCTGCGGGAGATGCCCGAGGAGCTGGCCGAGGTGGTGCTGCTGCGCGACCTCCAGGGCTGGACGCTGGAGGAGGTCGCCGCCTCGCTGGAAATCCCCCTGGGCACGGTGAAGTCGAGGCTTCACCGCGCCCGCCTGGACGTCGCCTCCCGGGTTCAGGCCCGGTTCCGCGACCGCTGGGCCGAGCGGGCCGCTTCGCCGGCCCTGGAGGCGTCGCCATGCTGAGCTGGAGCTGCCGCCGGTTCCGGGCCGGGTTCACGCCCGGCGCCGACCACCCCCACCATCCTCACCGGGGTGCCTGCCCGGCCTGCGCCGCCTACGCCGCCGCGATGGAGCGGGCCGCGCAGAGGACGCCTCTGCCCGCCCGGCTGCGCTCGAAGCTGCGCGCCGTGCCGGGGGCGGTGGCCTCCGGCGGGAGCGGGATCGGCGATGCGCCGCGGATGCTCCTGCCGCAGGAGCCGCTCCCTGAAGCGCTGCGCGGCCGCCTCCGCGGTCTTGCCGGTATCCAGCGGGGGCAGCGGGGGCGCCGGGCCCCTTTGGCCCCTCTGCCGGCCTGGCTGAGCAGCCCGCGCTACGCCATCGCGGCCTGCTACCTGCTCGCCGTGCTGACGGGAGCGCTCGCCGGCAACCCCGCCGAGCTCGGCCGGAACGCTGCGGACGCCGTCTCCAGGACGGTGGACCGCGCCGTCCGACCCCGGGTGGAAGGCGCCCTGGCCGGAGTCGCCGACGCCGAGGACCACGGCCGCCGCCGTCTCGAAGATCTGGAGTCCACCGCGCGGGAGCGCTACGGCGCCACCCGCAGTTCCCTGGAACGTTCGCTCGACCGTCTGGAAAGCCGGGCGCACGAGCTTACCGAGTTGAGAAAGTCCCTGTTCCCGACCGGTCTTCTGTCCGAAGAAGGAGAATGACATGAGCCCCGCAGAGAGCCCCTGGCCGACGCACAACGACGCCCCTCCGCCTCCGCAGGCGGCCCCTTCGATGCCGGCGATGCCGGCCGCCATGGCCCGCGACCAGATCCACCAGAAGATCCCGCTTCTGGCCGGTCTCCTGTCCGGCTTCCCGGGCCTGGGCAACCTCTACAACGGCCTCTACATCCGGGCGCTGGTCCAGTTCCTCATCGTGGCCAGCCTCATCACCATCGCCGGCCCCAGCGAAGGCGCCCTCATCCCGATGAGCGTCGTCTTCTTCTGGGGCTTCGCCGTGCTGGACGCCTACCGGCAGGCGCTGCTCATCAACTACGGCTACTCCCAGGATCTCGGCCTGCTCGACCTGCCGCAGCGCCCGAAGGCGGGCATGGCGGGCATGGCCGCCGGAGTGATCCTCACCGTGATCGGCATCGTCGCCTTCCTCGAGCAGTACTGGAAGATCGAGCTGGAGTGGCTCTACGACCTCTGGCCCCTGATGCTGGTGGGCGTCGGGCTCTGGCTGATCGTGGCCTCGATCCGGGACAAATCGAAGAGCTCCTCTTCCTAGCCCCGTTCCTCCCGGCGGGAGGGGCTCCGGCCCCTCCCGTGCTACCCTCGGAGAGCCTTCCGAGGTTGCCATGGCCCTCCGCTCCCTCTCATCCCCCTCCAGCTCCTCGAACTGCGGCTTCACCCTCGTCGAGAGCCTCGTCGCGCTGCTGGTTCTGAGCACCGCTCTGCTGCTCGCGCTGCCGCTGATCCAGCAGCAGCCCGGCATCGTCCGCCGCCTGGACATCCAGCACATCGCCGTCACCGAGATCGACTCGACGCTCGAAGCGCTGCGCTCGGGCGCCATGCCTCTCGCCTCGGTCCACCTCCCGGGCGGGCCGGGCCGGCCGGTGATGAAGGTCGACGTGGAGCCCGCCGCCACGCCCCCCGGTCTCTATCTCGTCACCGTCCGCGCGCTCTGGAAGATCAAGGACAAGGACTACGAGAAGAAGGTGGAGACCATGGTGTGGAGCCCGCCGCCTCCCGAAGAGGAAGCGCCGGAGGAGACGGAACCCCCATGAGAGGCGCCTCCCGCTCCTCCGGCTTTGCACTGATCGAGCTGCTGATCGCGATGGTCGTGCTCTCGTTCGCGCTCGCGCTCACCGCGCAGCTCCTCATGGAGTCGTCCCAGATGCTCGCCGACGCCTCGGCCGAGCAGACCGACGCGCCCATGCCGCTCGTCCTGGCCCGGCTGCGCGGCGACGTGCGGGCGGCCGGCGGATTCCATCTCGGCGTGACCGAGGACGGCAAGACCCGGCTCTACCTGCTGGGCCACCCCGCGGGCACGGTCGTCTACGAGGAGTCCGGCCGCGATCTGCGCCGGCTGGTGGTCGACGACGACGGCACGATCCTCGGCCAGACCGCCGCCATGCGCGGCCTCACCACCTGGACGGCCGCGCCGGTCTCGCCGCGGCTGCTGCTGGTGACGATCGGCTACCGCCGCCGGCACCTGAGAGCGGGCGTCCTCGCCCAGCTCCCGAAGGACCGCGGCCCCGTCTCGGAAGAGCGGACGGAGTCGATCCTCGTCACCCCTAGGGGCGCCGGTCTGGGGCTCACCTGGTGAGCCGCCGGCCGGCTCAGTCGGGGTTCGCGCTGCCGGGAGCGCTGCTGGCGCTGCTGCTGCTCTCCGTGGCGCTGGCGCTCGTGGCGGCGTCGCTCCAACTGCGCATGGGCCTCATCCAGCGCGAGGCCCGGACCGTGACGCTGATCGCGCTCTCCGACGCCGCCCTGGCCGAGACCCTCGCAAACCTCACCTACGACGCGGACTACGGAGGCGTCCCGGACAAGGACTTCGGCGGCGGCCGGATCGGGACCGACGTGCGCCGCTTCTCCGCGGTGAGCTTCGCGGTGACGGCCTCGGCCACCTACGCCCGGCGCAAGCGCGTCGTCGAAGCCGACGTCGCCCGGCCGGTCGGGAAGACCGCCCGGGTGATTCGCTGGCGGGTGGTGCGGGAAGGAGAGGAGGAGGACTAGAAGGCGGGATACAATGAGGGCTCTTCCTACGAGGAAAGACATGGAACCGAGCCCCGTCCCTCCAGCCGAGTGGAGCCCCGTGAAGCGGGTCGGCTTCCGCTTCCTGTGCTGCTACTTCCTGCTCTACAACTTTCCCTTTCCGCTGGAGTACGTCCCCTGGCTGGATGCGGCCGGCGGCCTCTACTACCAGCTCTGGACGCGGTTCGTGCCCTGGGTCGGCCTGCAGCTCTTCGGCTTCCAGATCACGGTCTTTCCCAACGGCAGCGGCGACACCACCTTCAACTGGATCCAGGTCTTCTGCTGCCTGGTGCTCGCGGTTGCGGGCACGCTCCTCTGGTCGATCCTGGACCGGAAGCGGCGCGAGTACGGCCGGCTCTACCCATGGCTGCGGGTCTACGTCCGCTTCGCGCTCGCCGTCTCGATGATCAACTACGGCCTGATCAAGGTGATCCCGTCCCAGTTCCCGGCGCCGTCGATGGACCGGCTGCTGCAGCCTCTCGGCGACGCCTCTCCCATGGGCCTGCTGTGGACCTTCATGGGCGCATCCGCGGCCTACTCCATCTTCACCGGCGCCTCCGAGCTGCTGGGCGGGCTGCTCCTCACGGTCCGCCGCACCGCCCTGCTCGGCGCCCTGATCGCCATCGGCGTCATGGGCAACGTGGTCATGCTGAACTTCAGCTATGACGTTCCGGTCAAGCTCTTCTCGTGCCACCTGCTCGCCATGGCCCTCTTCCTCGCGGCTCCGGACGCCCGCCGTCTCTTCAACGCCCTGGTCCTGAACCGGCCGGCCGAGCCGCACCCGCTGCGCCCGCTCTTCCAGAGGCAGGCCCTCCGGTACGCCGCCGCCGCGCTGCGCACCGTGTTCATCGGCTTCGTGGTCTGGATCAACATCCAGCAGGCCACCGCCAACCGCGCGAACTACAGCGCGGAAGCGCGGGCCAAGGCGCCGCTCTACGGCATCTGGAACGTGGACGAGTTCGTCGTCGACGGGCAGGCGCGGCCGCCCCTGGTGACCGACCTGGAGCGCTGGAACCGCGTGATCGTTGACAACCCCGGCCAGCTCGCCGTGTTCCGGATGAACGACTCCCGCGACCGCTACAACGTCAAGGTCGACGAGGCGAAGAAGACGATCGAGATGACCCGGCGCTTCGAGCCCACCTGGAAGACCAGCGTGGTGTGGCGGCGGCCGGCGCCGGACCGGCTGGAATTGGAAGGGATGTTCGACGGCAAGAAGATCGTCACCCGTCTCCACCGCGTCGAACCCCCCAAGTTCCTGCTGGTCACCCGGGGGTTCCACTGGATCAACGAGCGGCCGTTCAACCGGTAAAGATCCGGGCGCGGAGCCTTGTTGGTCCAGTAGCAGATCCTGCTGTACCATGTCGATATGGACGCCAAACCCGTGCAGGTTTCATTCGATATCGACCTCTTGACCCGGATCGACCGGGATCCGGAGGCCCTCGCGCACGGCCGGGCAGCGTTCATCCGCTCTGCCGTGCAGGTCTACCTCGCCGCCAAGAGGCGACATGAAGTGGAGTCACTCCTCGCCGACGCCTGTCTCGGCCAATCCGACGCGATGCTGGAAGAAGTCGCCGACCTGCTGGACCGCCAGACATGGCCGAACGGCTAGTGTACTGCGCCACAAAGAACGATCCTTGTGAGGCATGGGTTAGTCCCCCTATGCGCCGGCACCGCGGTTTTCTGTCCCTCCCTCGCACGGCCCCCTGCGGCAACGTTACCTGGCCTCCAGGTAGCCTTCCCTCATGGCGAGGCGACCCTACGGTCGCCGGGGCAACTCACCGCGCCGCTTAGGAAACCCGCCTCGCGGCGAGGGAAGCCGACCTGCTCGCCAGGTCTCTTTCCGGAAAGCCGGTTGACTTTGCCCAAGGCGAGGGAATCTCCCCCAGCCTCTGGGTGACCCGGCGCTGCTGCGACGGCAACTTCCCTGATGTGAAGCGAGCTTGACTCGTGGCGAGGTGACGTAGCGGAACACGGGGGAGCTTTGCCTCGCAACGCGGTAACGTTGCCCAGCCGCAGGGAAGCCGACCCGGTGGCGAGGTGACGGCACCCGGCACCCGGGTGATCTCACCTCGCGGCGCGGCACTTTATCGGACCGCTGGGGAAGCCTGCCTGTTGCCGGGTAACGTTACTGCGTCGCGAGGGGATCTTTCCCCGTGGCGAGGTGAATCTCCCTGCGCGCAGGCGGGGTGGAGGCAAGCCGGGGCGTGCAGAGCACGCCCCGAGGCAGGTGGGATCAGAGACAGGAGCTTTTCCCGGAGCCGGCGCCACACACATTCGGCTCCAGATTCGTGGACTGCATAAGGACCGATCTTTGTGACGCACTACACTAGAATCCACCCCCATGAGTCCCTCTCCGCGCCCTCTCCGTGCCGCCGCCTTCGTCTTCGTCCTGGCCTGGATCGTCCTGCTCGCCGCCGAGGTGCTGCGCGTCTGGCTGATCATGCCGATGCCGGGCAGCCAGCAGGGGGACACGATCGGCTTCGCGTACACGCTGCACCGCTCGATGCTTGCGGTGCGGATCGTGGCCGGCGCCGCGATCCTCTGGGCGGCGGCGCGGCTGGTCGCGCGCGGCCGGTGGCCGGCCCGGACGGCCGTCGGGATCTGCCTGGCCCTGCTGGGTGTCGTCGCCTACGGCACCAATGGGCCGATGTCCGCGGACGTCATGTTCCGCCAGCCCGGCGCCCTGACCTTCGCGCCCACCGGTCAACCCGGCGCGCTGGTGGTCGGCGTCGAGCTGACCGACGCGGCCGGCCGCTCCCAGGCGCGCGCCTATCCGATCCAGCTCATCGGCTATCACCACCAGGTGCGCGACACGGTCGCCGGTCAGCCCGTGATGGTCACCTACTGCACGGTCTGCCGCACCGGCCGGGTGTTCAGCCCGGTGGTGGACGGCACCGCCGACACGTTCCGCCTGGTCGGCATGGATCACTGGAATGCCATGTTCGAGGATTCGCGCACCGGAAGCTGGTGGCGCCAGGCGACCGGCGAGGCGGTCACCGGGCCGCTGAAGGGCAAGAGCCTCGCCGAGATCCCGTCGCGGCAGATGACCTGGGCGGCGTGGAGCGCGCTCCATCCGCAGAGCGACCTGATGCAGCCCGACCCGCAGTTCGCGCCGCGCTACGCGCGCATGGAGGGATTCGCGGAAGGCACCACCGAAGGCGGCCTCACCGGGCGCGATCCGCAGAGCTGGCAACGCAAGTCCTGGGTGGTCGGTGTGCTGGCAGGAGACGCGGCCCGGGCGTTCGACTGGAACGAGCTGGTCCGCGACCGCGTGATCAACGACCAGGTCGGCGACCGGCCGGTCCTCCTCCTGCTCGGCGCCGACGGTGCCTCCTTCCGCGCCTTCGACGCCCGTCCTGGCGAGACGGCTCCCCGGCTCGATCTCGAACGCACCGCGGACGCCTCCCGCTTCCGCGACCGCGCAACCGGCGCCACCTGGGATGAATCGGGCCTCGCCCTCGACGGCCCCAACGCGGGGACGCGGCTGGCCGCCATCCCCGCCTACCAGGAGTTCTGGCATTCCTGGCAGACCTTCCGGCCGGAGACGACGGCCCGCAAGGCCGGGTAGATCGGTCCCGGACGGCGCCCGCCGTCCCGGATCGGATCGAGTGGCAGCGCCCTTGCTTGGCCGATCTCCATGCTCCAACTCGTCCTCGCCTCAGCTTTGATGCTGGCTCTTCCCGAGGCTCCGGCCTCCGGGGCTCCGGCCTTCGAGCCTCCGCCCGTTTCCTCGCCTGTTTCCTCAATAATCGACGAAGTCACCGTCACTGCCACGCGCACCGAGCAGAGGCTCGGCGACACGGCGGCGAGCGTGGTCGTTCTCTCGTCGGAAGAGCTTGCAGCCACGGCGGCGGGGACGGTGGACGACGCCTTGCGGCAGGTCCCGGGCTTCTCCCTCTTCCGCCGCTCCGGGAGCCGCTACGCGAATCCGACCGCTCAAGGGGTCTCGCTGCGCGGTGTCGGGGCCAGCGGCGCGAGCCGGGCTCTGGTCCTGGCGGACGGCGTTCCGCTCAACGATCCCTTCGGGGGCTGGATCTACTGGGGCCGTGTGCCCCGGCTCGCCCTCGGCCGGATCGAAGTCCTGCGAGGAGCGGGCTCGGACCTCTACGGCAGCGCCGCCCTGGGAGGCGTGATCCAGCTCCTGCGCCGCGAGCCGACGGAGCCGGTCCTGGCCGCGGAGGTCTCCTACGGCGAGTTGGACACGCCGGAAGGCTCTCTCTTCCTGACGGATCAGAGCGGCGACTGGTCGGCCAGTCTGTCCGCGGAGGGGTTCCGGACCTCCGGCTATGTGCCGGTGGAGCCCGAGGCCCGAGGGCCGGTGGACACGCCGGCCGCCTCGCGCCACACGGCGGCGGAGATCACGGTCGAGCGGCAGATCGCCACGGACGGCCGTCTGTTCCTCCGCGGCTCCTGGTTCGACGAGGACCGGGACAACGGCACCCGGCTCCAGGTCAACGACACCACGATCCGCCAGATCACCGCGGGCCTGGACGGGACCGCCGCCGGCGGCTGGCTCACCCTCCGGGCCTGGGGGAGCGAACAGGACTACTTCCAGACCTTCTCCACCATCTCGTCCGAGCGCTCACCGCGCGACACCGAGCGCCTGATCCGGGAACAGACCGTGCCGTCCGAGGCCCGCGGCGGCAGCGCGCAGTGGACGCGGACGATCGGAGACCGCCACGCCCTGGTCGCCGGGCTCGACCTGCGGCAGGTCGAGGGGACGAGCCAGGAGATCGCCCTCTCAGGTCCCGTGCCGGTGCGGTCCGAGGCCGGAGGAACCCAGCGCACGGCCGGCCTCTTCGTGGAGGATCTCGTCCGCGTCGGCCCGCGCCTCTCCCTCACCCTGGCCGGCCGGCTCGACGGCTGGCGCAACGAAGAGATCAGCGGGCAGACGGCCGACCGGGAAGAGACCGCCTTCAGCCCGCGGGCCTCTCTCCTCTTCCGCGCGACGGACCGCTGGTCCTGGACCGCCTCGGCCTACAAGGGCTTCCGGGCACCGACGCTCAACGAGCTCTACCGGGCCTTCCGCGTGGGCGCCGTGCTCACCCAGGCGAATGGAGAGCTGGAAGCCGAGCGGCTCACCGGGGCCGAGACCGGAGCCGTCTTCACCAGCCCGGGAGGCCGGGCCACGGCTCGAAGCGTCGTCTACTGGATGGACGTGGATCAGAGCATCGCTAACGTCACGCTCTCGGTGACCCCCAACCTCATCACCCGGCAGCGCCGCAATCTGGGCCGTACCCGCTCCCGCGGCATTGAATTGGAAGGGACCGCCCGCCTCCGGGATCGATGGACGCTCTCGGGCGGCTATCTCTACTCCGACTCGAAGGTCGCCAGCGCGCCCGCGGAGCCGGATCTGGAGGGCCTGCGCCTGGCCCAGATCCCCGAGCATCAGGCTTCGCTCCAGCTCCGCTTCGTCGATTCCGACCTTGGGACGTTCGGCCTCCAGGCCCGCTGGACCGGCGACCAGTTCGACGACGACCGCAACGAGCTGCGCCTCAAAAGCTTCACCACCGTGGACGCGCTCGTCTCCAGGCCGCTCCTCCCCGGGCTGGAGGTCTTCGTGGCCGGCGAGAACCTCCTCGACGAGCGCTACGAGACCGGCCGCACCCCGATTCGCACTCTCGGGCCGCCGCGCACGTTCCGGCTGGGGCTGCGGTTCGAACGCGTCCGGCGTTGATGCCTTGTTGATGGCTGCTCGCATGCCACACCTATGGCACGATAGACCCTCATGCAAAAAACTCCAGACTCTACAGCGGTGACCGTCGACCCTCATGGGCGGCTGGTCATTCCGTCCGAGATCCGCGAGAGGATCGGAATCAAGGTTGGTGACACCCTCCTCGCGATGGTTGAAAACGGCAGACTGGTCTTCGAGAAGCCTGAGTCTGTCCTGGAGCGCTTGCGTCGTCGCTTTGAAAACATACCTGCCGGCACCAGCCTCACGGACGAGCTCATTGCCGAGCGGCGTGCGGAGTTCCATGCCGAAGACGAACCCTAAGTCTGGTTGAGGAGATCCAAATGGCGCCAATTCCCACCATGCCCGAACCTTCCCGCACCCCCAAGCCCATCGGATTCCCGGAGCCTTCAGAGGCCGCGCCGTACTACTTCAAGTACATCGACCAGGTCCGGAACGACGACGTCGTCGGTGTGCTTGGCGCTCAGTTGGAAGAGATGCTCGCGTTTCTGGAGGTCATCTCGGAGGAGGCCTCACTCCACCGATACGCGCCGGACAAGTGGAGCTTCCGCGAGGTGATGAGTCATGTCACCGACACCGAGCGGTTGTTCCAGCTCCGCGCCTTCTGGTTTGCCCGAGGCTTCGACAGTCCGCTGCCGAGCTTCGACGAGAAGGTGAGCGCCGCCGCGGCCCGAGCCGACGAGCGTTCCTGGGCCAGCCACGTCGAGGAGTTCCAGAGCGTCCGCCTGGCGACGCTGACCTTCTTCAGGAACCTCCCGGCCGAGGCCTGGATGAGGAGCGGAATCGCCAGCGACATGCCCTTCACGGTGCGGGCGCTCGCCTACATCGCGGCCGGGCACACCGCGCATCACCTGGCGATCCTTCGCGGACGTTACCTGTAGGCTACGGAGACGACTCGAACCCTTTCTAGGCCCGCCTTGAGTACCACACGAGCGACACGCCGAGGATGATCATCCACAGGGGCAGCAGGGCATTGTTGATGTCCGCGACGGGTTGAACCGCGGGCACGGCGTTCCGGAACGCCCCGATCACGAACAGGACGGCGAAGGCGGCTCCGCTCCAACCCAGCCACTTGGGGAAGCGGGCTTCGTCGGCCATCGAGAGGCCCGTCAGCAGGAAGAAGGCCCCGAGGCAGGTCTCGCCCAGGAACTCACCGATGTAGTTGCCGAGATAGAGGTTCAGTCCGTCGAAGACGACCCCCACGCTGATCCTCGTCTCGGCGCCAGCCTGGCCGAACGCCTCGGCCAGGGCCCAGTGAACGCTGGGCCAGCGCATCAGTCCGAGGCACATGGCCAGCGCACCCAGGGATGCCGCGACGAGGGCCAGCGTCATCCGGCCCTTGCTCGCCGGACAGGCGAAGCAGGCACCCACGGCGCCGGGCACGAGAAGCAACGGAAGGAAGGCGTAGATCGCCCAGACCGCCCTCATGGTCGCCCCGCCGGCGAGCAGCCGCGGGAGCACCTCTCCGGCGCTGCCGTCGAGAATGTCGGGGTAGTTGAAGTTTGCAGCCAGATAGCTGAAGACGAGCACGAAGGCCAGAGCTCCAACGACAAAGCTCAGGCCGCCTGCAACGACGATCTTGCGCGATTGCATTTCGATTTTCCCCTTGCCCTGGGCATGTCGGGTCTGGCGAGCCTTCGAGAGCGTCAATCTATAGGCTACTGATCATGGCTTAGACCTCCGCCGCCTCGAAGCGGGGCGGCGCCACGATGTGGCGCTTGACGGCGCACTGGTCGACGGAGCGGATCAGGGCTTCGTTGTACTTCTCGGGAAAACCCTCGGGGAGCTGGCAAAAGCGCAGGGCATAGAGACCGGCGCAGGTGCCGAGCGAGGCCAGGAATAGGTCGAAGGGCTCGGGAGCCGCCCCGCCGCCGCCGTGCTCCACCCCTTGGTCGGTCGCCACGGTGAAGTCCTTGAAAACGGCATTGACGGCGAGACCACCGGGAAACTTCTACCGTCAATCCGCTCGGCCCGCGTCTTCTTGCGTATCAATCCTACGCCACCGGGCGGCGCAAGTTTCCTGAATCCTGGGACTTAGAAAGTCTAGGCCTGCATGAGACGGGTGTCAATGCTTCTTCTGGTTGCTGTATAAGCATTGCCTGTCGGTGACTGAATGGAGATTGCTTATGAGCGATCGTCGCGAAGGCTCAACGCCTGCAGGTTCTCTCCCACAGACGTTTAAGACTGCCCAAGCGTCTCAGCCTGGGACGAGCTCGGCCGGCATGGCTTCGAAGGTTTCACCGGCGGGGGTGACGACCGTCCTCCTTCAGGAAATCGCCGCGGCCCGGGAACGGGCGCGGCGGAGCCCGGCGCGGGGCCGAGGCAACACGCCCTCAGCCCCGCCGGCTCGACAAGACAGGCCGGGGGCCTGCCGGCCCAAGGCGGACCCCCGGCAATTCAAGATTCAGTTGTCAAAGAACACTCCGGCGGCGCACCCCGGTGGTTGAGCGGCTGGCGCAACCTCGTTTGCCGCTG
>JANMTS010000106.1:0-3670 GCA_031390755.1 Holophagales bacterium | reverse complement strand
CCCCCCCCGTTTTAATGATCCGGCGCCCACCGAGATCTACACCAATCGCACCACTTTTTCCCTCCACGCCGGTCTTCCTATCTCTTTGGCGGGGCACGAGGGCTTGCAGGTGCGGGGGAGTTTGCGTCAGCGACTGGGTGGGGGCGGAGGGCGTCCGGGATGACGGTGGGCGTAGAGCGGTGGGGGCAGGTTGACGCAGCGCAGCGGAGTCAATCTGCGGGGGAAGGGTCCGACGTGGTGATCGCTCCGGACGCCAATGTCTCTCGGCGGTGGCTGGGGTGGGCGCCGAGTGTCTTTGGCGGGGCACGAGGGCTTGCAGGTGCGGGGGAGATTGCGTCAGCGACTGGGTGGGGGCGGTGGATGTCCAGGATTGCGCTGGATCTCGAGAGGGTGGGCGGTAGGGTTGGATGTCCCCGTCCAGGTTGACGGCTCGGCGTAGAGCGGGGGCGTGTGCCTCCGGCAACTGGGGGGGACGTGGCCATCCTGGATGACGCCGGGCGCAGAGAGGGCGGGCGGTAGGGTTGTTGTCCCACGGACGGTCGAACTCGCGCGGGTGGTCGGTAGGGGTTGGTCGTCTCTCAGAATTCTCATAGAAAAGTTTGCATTCGCGTCTTCCATTTTTCTATTTTCCTATCGGCCTTCGTCGCCGAGGCTGTGTAGCTGTGAGAATCCCGGGCAGCGGATGGGGGCCGGTCAGCTTCCACAGGGGATAGGAGGCCGCCTCGTCGGCGCGGGAAGCTTCCTGGGTTAGCCCAGAGCCACGTCCAGGTCTGCGTCCAGGCCTGCATAGCCGCGTCTGGACTTGCGTGCAGACCTGCGTGCGGCTCTGCGCGGCCAATCCTGCGGCCCCCACCCCCACCCGTCCCCATCGGATCAGCTCTCTCGCGGATGGTGCAGTAGGTAGAACGGAACGAAACCCTCACCGAGGGTATCTCCGGAGCAGGCGGCGCCGAGATGCTCTTCCGGCTCTACCTGATCCCGGCTCTTGGCTCGCGGAAGGTGGCGGAGGTGACGTGGAACGATCTGAACGCCCTCCATCGGAAGCTGGCGCACAAGCCCTACCAAGCCAACCGGCTGCTCTCCCTGGCTTCCAAGGCCTGGTCTCTGGCAGCTCGGTGGGGATGGTTCCCGCGGACCTTGCCGAACCCGGCGCGCGACCACGACCGCTACCCCGAGCAGCCCCGGGGCCAGGCTTTGGACCGCGAGCAGGTCGCTCGACTTGGCGCCGCCCTGGAGCAGGAGAGGAGCGGGTTGACCTCGGTCGCCGCTCTCCGTTTCTGTCTCCTGACGGGCTGCCGCCCAGGTGAGGCTCTGGCGGCGAAGTGGGAGGATGTGGACCTCGCCGCGCGTGTCTGGAAGCTCCCAGCCGCCAAGACCGGCCCGCGCGCTGTTTACCTGGGGCAGGCGGCTGTAGACGTCCTCTCCGGGCTCGCCAAAGACGGCCCGTGGCTCTTCAGCGGCCGCGTGGACGGTGCCGCCCTCACCAGCCTGCGGGCGCTTTGGGAGCGCGTGGCGGAACGTGCCGAGCTTGGGCAGGGGCTGCGCCTCTACGATGCAACCCGGCACACCTTCGCCACGATGGCGGCCGAGTTGGAAGTGCCGCGCGACGTGCGCCAGCTCCTCATGGGACACGCAGTCAGCCGGGACGCGCACGATCGATACGTGCATGCGACCGGGGTGCTCCTGCGGGCGGCCGACCTCGTTGCCGGCGAGCTCTCCAAGGCATTCCGGGACGAAGAGGCACCGGCCGCGCCCGTGCTCTGGTTCAGGGCGGCCGGCTCACACTGATTGGCGGCGGGCCGCCCGAGACTCGAAGCTTCCGCGGGGACGACGGGCCCTCCCATACACTCATCGCGAGGTCGCGCTCAGCCGGTCTCAGGGGTGCCTCGCCGCTTGGCTGATCAGAGCGGCGACTTCGCGGGCCAACTCGGCGGTGGCGGCTTCGCGGTGGGCGGCTTCCTGGAAGAGGAGGACGGCGGCCAGGGCTTCGCGGGGGACGTTGTGAGCGCGGAAGACGGCGACCATCTCGTCGGCCAGGACGCGGACCTCGGCGGTGTTCCCCTCCTTCAGATGGGAAACAACCAGGTCCAGTGTGGCGAGGGCGGCTTCAAAAGGATTCGCGTCATCTAGAAAGGCCTGACGGACGCTGCCGAGGAGCTGGCGGGCTCGCTCTTGCTCGCCCAGGCCGGCAGCCATGCGGCCCTCGACCCAACTCAGCCGGAGACGGTCCAGGGCTCCCCCTTGCGCTGCAGCCAGCTCCCGCAGCTCCGGCAGGAGGTCGGCCGCTTCCTTGTGGCGGCCCATCTTCGAGAGGTTGTCGACGAGGTTGTGACGGATGCAGAGGACGAGGCGCGGCTCTCGATCGGCGTCGATGAGTCCGTTCGCCTGCTTCAGAGCCTGGACGGCGGACTCTGGATCGCTGTTCTCGATGTGGGCCGCGGCCTTCTTGATGAGGCTCCTGCC
This sequence comes from Holophagales bacterium, assembly GCA_031390755.1. Taxonomy (GTDB): domain Bacteria; phylum Acidobacteriota; class Thermoanaerobaculia; order Multivoradales; family UBA5704; genus DATMER01. The sequence continues at coordinate 1,207 of JANMTS010000106.1, read as the reverse complement.
GGCGCGGTGTGGATCCCGATGCTCGCCGTGGAGGAAGAGCTCCACTGCGCCGGCGAGGAGCTTGAACGCCTCGGGGAAGCGCCGCTGAGCCAGGCGCAGCGAGGCCTTCAGATCCAGAAGGATGGGCTCGTAGCCCAGGGCATCCTCGGTGCCCCGGGTTCCCGCCTCCCACCAGGAATCCGACATGTCGAAGCTCCGCTCGGCTCCCGTGTGGTCGCCGTGCACCCGGCGTGCATTTCCCAGAGCGGCCCAGGCGAGGCTCCGAAGCTGGTAGACCCAGCTTTCCTCGAAGAGGCCACCTTCGGCGATCCTGTCCGCCACATGAACGGCCAGGTCGGCGAGGTGGACGGCCTCGGACGCCTCTTGCGCCGCGGTCTGGCAGCTCTCGCGGACCAACAGCTCGCACAGGCCCCAGCTCACGAATCGCGGATCGGTATGCAGCCAGGCGAGGCGTTCCTCCGGAGCCAAGGGGAGAAGCTCCTCCAGGAGCCGGGGCGCTTCGGCGCGCGACCGTGCGAGGGTGGCGTCGATGAGTCCGAAAACCGGGGGAAGGACGTTGGCCTGATGAAGCTCGAGCAGCCAGCCTCCAACCTCTCGACAACGGGGGCAAACGGCGAGCAGGTGGAAGAGCTGCTCGTTCTGCTCCACCGTCCGGTCTGCGGCCAACTGGCGCTCCAAGGCGTCGGCATCGAGATGTTTGTGCTCCATGCAATCCTCCTCCAAGGGCTTCTTTGAGCGGACGGATAATAGCGCAAGAAGGAAAGGCGGGGCCCCATTGGCAGCAAAAACGGGCCGGGATATGGAACCCGGCCCTGCCCGGCTCAAGTACGGCCGTCGGGATCGAGGATGGAACCGGTGTCGCCGGAGCCGGCGGCGGCCCCTGGATCGGACCAGAGGAAGGACAGGAACCTCCAGATTAGCGCGAGTCGAAGCATTCGGACCTCCTGAGAGGGCCGCACGGCCTCCGGCCACCACGGCTGGAGCGGCGGGCCTCTCAAAAGGAAGTGTGCAGCGCCCTCACCCCGCTGAAATCCCCGAGCAGCGCGCCTACTCACCTGGAACAGAGCTGAGAGGCTGTGAAGAAATCGTGCCTACTGGGGTGTAGGCGATGGCTGATTGTGGGATACTTGCTGTATGCAAGAGACTCTGTTTCCCCTTCCCGAGCCGGAGATGATCGGCGGGCCTTCGCAAGCCAAGGGGTCGCCTC
>JANMTS010000103.1:0-34266 GCA_031390755.1 Holophagales bacterium | reverse complement strand
TCTCCCTGAACCGGGGGCCTGCTACCCGGCGCTCCGGCGCTTACCGGGACGGGACTCTCACCCGCTGGACGAGCACAGCTGGACGCACAGACCTCCACACGCTCACCTACACTTGGTCTGGCTTCTTCACGACGCACCATGCCTGAAGGCTACCACTCACCGCAGATGGCTTGCCAGCTCATCCGGATGACTGGCCCGGACCAGCGCCTCCTCCGGGTCGATGATCCCCTGGCGGGTGAGCTGGCTCAGCGACTCCTCCATCGACATCATGCCGACCCGCTTGCCCAGGACGATCTCGTTGTAGAGCTTCTGCAGGCTGTCGGTCCGGATGTGGTTCCGCACAGGGTAGGTGGCCAGGAGCAGCTCGATCGCCGGCACGCGGCCGTGGCCGTCGGCTCGCGGGACGAGCTGCTGGACCACGATGGCGTTGAGCGACAGGGCGAGCTGGTGGCGGATCTGCGACTGCTGCGCCGGAGGGAACACGTCCACGACGCGGTGGACGGCCTGCGCGGCGTCGTTGGTGTGCAGTGTGGAGAGGATCAGGTGGCCGGTCTCGGCCGCGGTGAGGGCGGTGGAGACGGTCTCCAGGTCGCGCATCTCGCCCACCAGGATCACGTCCGGGTCCTGGCGCAGGGCGGCGCGCAGGGCCTCGGAGAACGAGCGCGCGTCGCGGCCGATCTCGATGTGCTCGACGACCGACTTGAGGGAGCGATGCTCGTACTCGACCGGATCCTCGATGGTGATGATGTGGGCCGTCCGGGTCCGGTTGATCTCGGCCACCAGCGCGGCGAGCGACGTGGTCTTGCCCGAGCCCGTGGGACCGCAGAGCAGGACGAGCCCGCGGTTCGGCTTGACCAGGTCGGCGAACGACGGCGGCAGGCCGAGCCCCGCCAGGGTCGGAATCTCGAGCGGGAGCGCGCGGATGGCCGACGCCAGCTGTCCCCGCTGGCGGTGCAGGTTGACCCGGAACCGGCGGGCCGGGCCGCTGTCGTCCAGCTCACGCCCGGCGGCGAGGCGGAGCGGAAAGTCGGCGGAGCCGCGCTCGTCCAGGTCGCGGCGCCCGCGGATCCCGAGGTGCGGCTTGAACATCTGGAGCAGACCCTCGCCGTCCAGGGCGTCCCCGGACTGGACGAGCCGGCCGTCGACGCGGAAGACCGGCGGCATGCCGTCCAGCAGAATCAGGTCGCTCGCCCGCTGCCGGCCCATCTCCAGGAGCAGGGCGTCGAGCGGCGCTCCCTCCTGCACCCGGGCGCGGTGGGGCGGGTCCAGATCCTCGAATGGCACAAACCCGGATGCCGGCGACGAAGGAGACTCGCCGGCGGGATTTTCAGGGTCCGCGGGATCGGCGGCTGGACCGGACGGGTTCCGGCTGTTGAGCTCCTGAACGAGTTGATCCAGCTCGGGATTGCGCAGGTTTTGAGTCATCTCCCCTCCTCCAGGCAGCATACGGCCGACCCACCCGTTTCGTCACAATCAGGTTTGTGCAAACTGGTTTCGGAGATACGATGACGCCGGTTTACGAACGGGAGAAACCATGGCCATCCAAGTTGGAGACAAAGTACCGAATGCCACCCTGCGGCACGTCGCCGCGGGCCGCGATCGCGAGGTTTCGACGGACGAGCTGTTCCGCGGCAAGCGCGTCGTCCTCTTCGCCGTGCCGGGGGCCTTCACGCCCACCTGCTCGGACCGGCATCTTCCGGCCTTCGTCGAGCAGGCCGACGAGATCAAGGCCAAGGGGATCGACCTCATCGCCTGCGTGGCGGTGAACGACCACTTCGTCATGGACGCCTGGGGCAAGGACCGCGAGGTGGGCGACAAGATCCTCATGCTCGCCGACGGCAACGGCGACTTCGCCCGCGCCACCGGCATGGTCGCGGACAGCTCCCGCTTCGGGCTCGGCGTCCGCTCGCGCCGCTACTCCGCGCTCCTCGAAGACGGCGTGGTCAAGGCGCTTCACGTCGACGAGCCGGGCCGTTTCGAGGTCAGCGGCGCCGAAACGATTCTGAAAGACCTGGTCTGAAAGATCTCTAGAGTCCTGGAACCTCAGGCGTCTCCGTCCCGCGTCTCGCCGCGGGACGGGGCCACCTGAAGGCTGCGGAAGCGGTCGAGCATCACCTTGCCGGCCGGCAGGCCGCGCGGCTTGCTCACGTCGGCGCAGGTGCAGGCGTGGACCGCCACCCGTCCGCCGTGGCGCCCCTTCGAATACCCCGCGGCGAGCGACGCCGCGAAGCGCTCGGTCTCCTTCGGCAGCCGGTCGAGCCCCTCCGGATTGCGCACGACCACGTGCGAGCCCGACTCCCCCGCGACATGGAACCAGAAGTCCCGCGACGCTCCCAGGCGCAGCGAGAGAACGTCGTTGTCCTCGGCCGTCCTCCCGACGAGCACCGTCATCCCGTCCGGCGACACGAACCGCCGGGCCACAGAGCGGCCCTGCCAGAGACCCATCTCGGGATCGGGAGGAGGGGGTGCCTTGCGTTCCGACTTCGCCATGCAGAGACGGAGTATATCGGCTCTCCGAATCGCATCCGAGCCCGAGGCTCGCTTTTTTCCGGACCCAGCACTGTCAGCTATTAGAGCCCTTGCTCATCCAGTCATTCCCGAAGTCGTGCAGGCGCTTGGGGAGGCGTAGACCGGTTGCAGACCCCGTCCACCCGGGGTGGGACTTCCGTCATCTTGCGGAAGTTCTCGCCCTTTTTTCCGTCAAGGAGGTCTGGAATGAAGAGGTCGCGTTTGAAGACGTTTCTGCTCGCCGATGGACTGGTCCTGGCGCTCGTCGCCGCCCCCATCGTGTACTCGGCCGTCACGGAAGCGCCGGCCGGGTTCGACAACATCAGCAATGGATTCACCACGCAGTCGCAGTTCGACCTGGACCGCGAGATCTTCGAGGAGTTCGAGGTCATCGAGGACGGCCTGGGCCCGGTCTACAACGCCCAGGCCTGCCGCGAATGCCATCAGAACCCGGTCACCGGCGCCGTCAGCCAGACCAAGGAGTTGCGCGCCGGCCGGCTGGACATCTTCGGCAACTTCACCAACCCGCCGGGCGGCTCGCTGATCAACGACCGCGCCATCAACGCCGCCATCCAGGAGCGCCTCACCACCGCGGAGAACGTCGTCGCCGAGCGCTCGTCCCTCAACACCCTGGGCGACGGCTTCGTCGAGGCGATCGCGGACTCCACGTTCACCGCGATCCGCAATGCCCAGCCCAGCGGCCGGAAGGGCACGATCATCAACGTCCCGATCCTCGAATCGCCCGGCGTCACGCGGGTCGGCCGTTTCGGCTGGAAGAACCAGCACGCCAGCCTGCTGTCCTTCTCCGCCGACGCCTACCTGAACGAGATGGGCATCACCAGCCCGCTCCAACCCGCCGAGAACACCAACATGGGCACGTCGGTCGCCGCCTTCGACACGGTGCCGGACCCCGAGGAGGCGCCGACCGCGGCCGAGCCGTTCGGACCGGACGTGGAGATCTTCGCGCGTTTCATGCGGGCCACCAAGGTACCGCCGCGGGATACCGCTCTGGCCGCCACGTCGGACGCGATCTCGGGCTCGAGCCTGTTCGTGTCGATCGGCTGCGGCAGCTGCCACACGCCGACGATCCAGACGGCGCCGGTCGGGACCGTGCTCAACGGCGGCAAGTTCGTGGTCACCGCCGCGCTGGGCGACAAGATCATCCACCCCTACAGCGACTTCATGTTGCACGACGTGGGCACGGGCGACGGCATCGTTCAGAACGGCGGCTCGGCCACCCGCAACAAGCTCCGCACTCCGCCGCTCTGGGGTCTCCGGACCAAGAGCCGTCTCATGCACGACCTCTTCAACACCACGCGCTACAACAGCATCCTGCGCCATACGAACGAAGCCGAGCCGGTCATCCAGAACTTCATCAACCTGAGCACCACGCAGCAGAATCAGATCCTCACCTTCCTCAATTCCCTCTGATTCTCCTTTCGAGTCTTCCCCGGGAGGGCCTTGTCGTCGTGATCCCTCCCGGGTCACTCCTTTTCGACCGCGACCGTCAGCCCGTCCATCACCCTGCGGTGCTCGGCTTCGATCTGGGCGACCTGTTGCAGGCACTGGTCCCGCGTGGCCGTGGCCGCGAGCACCTCCAGCTGGGCGCAGAGGCGGGGCAGCCGGGTCGCTCCCAGGAGCGAGCTGGTGCCCTTGAGGCTGTGGGCGCGGGCCCGCAGCGCGACGCGGTCGCCGCGGTCGAGAGCGCCGCGGATGTCGTCCAGGTACGTCTGGCGGCGGAACTGGCCCACGAGCCGGGTCATCAGTCCCGGCCCGGACTCGCGGCCGATCGCCCGCAGGCGTTCGAGGTGCAGGGGGTCGAGCGCCTTCCCGGCCTGCGCGGCTATTGCGGCGTTTGCGGCGGTCGCGGCGCTCACCCTCGGCGCATCCGCCGCGTCGACGTCGGTGCCCAGCCAGCGCTCCAGCTTCTGGCGCAGCACCTCGCCGCTGAACGGCTTGGTGATGGTGTCGTTCATGCCCACGGCGAGGCACTTGTCGAGCTCCTCGCGGATGGCGTGCGCGGTCAGCGCCACGATCGGGACGCACCCCGCGGCTCCCGGAAGCTGGCGGATCCGCAGCGCCGCGTCGTAGCCGTCCAGGCGCGGCATCTGGCAGTCCATCAGCACGAGGTCGAAGGTCTCGGCCTGCAGGGCCTCCAGGGCTTCGAGCCCGTTGCTGACCGCCGTCACGTCGTAGCCGAGCGCCTTGAGCTGCTCGGTGATGACGAGCTGGTTGATCGGATTGTCCTCCGCGGTCAGGATGCGCCGGCAGCCCACCGGCCGCCCCGCCGGAGTCGCCGGGGGAGGCGGAGGCTCCGAGGGCTCCAGCCGCAGCTCGATCCAGAACGTCGAGCCCTTGCCCGCCGCGCTCTCGAAGCCGATCTCGCCGCCCATGCCTTCGACCATCCGCCGGCTGATGGCGAGGCCCAGGCCGGTGCCGCCGAACCGCCGCGAGGTCGATCCGTCGGCCTGCGAGAACAGCTCGAACAGCTGGCCCTGCGCCTCGGCCGGAATGCCGATGCCCGTGTCGCGGATCAGGATGCGCGCGCGTTCGTCCGCCGCCGCCTCGGCCCTCACCTCGACCTCCCCGCCCTCCGTGAACTTGACGGCGTTGCCCACCAGGTTCATGAGCACCTGCCGCAGCCGGCCGGGATCGCCGAGCACCCAGCGCGGCAAGCCCTCCGCGACCCGGAGGTGGAGCGACGTCCCCTTGGCCGCCGCCCCCAGGCGGAGCAGGTCGACGACCTCGTGCAGCGTCACCCAGAGGTTGAACGGCACCTCCTCGAAGGTCAGCTTGCCGGCCTCGATCTTGGAGAAATCCAGGATGTCGTCGATCACCCGCAGCAGCACGACGCCGGACGACTGGATCAGGCGCGCGTACTCCGCCTGCTGATCGTTCAGCTCCGTGCCGAGCAGCAGGTCGGTCAGACCGACCACGCCGGCCATGGGCGTGCGGATCTCGTGGCTCATGTTGGCGAGGAACTGCGCCTTGGCCTGGGCCGTGCGCTCGGCCGCCTCCTTGGCCAGGCGCAGGGCCTCGGTCCGGCGGCGCTCGGTGATGTCGCGGTTGATGCTGATGATCGCCGGCTGGCCGTCGAAGTCGATCACCGAGGCGTTGATCTCCAGGAACATCGGGCTGCCGTCCTTGCGGTACTGGACGCTCTCGAAGTTGTGGTACACCCCCGCGGTCAGCGTCGCCGCGATCTGCTCCTGCCCGCGCGGCACGTTCTCCGACACCGAGGCGAGGGAGATCCCGAGGAATTCTTGGTGGGTGAAGCCGTAGACCTCGCACGCCCTCCGATTGACGTCCAGGACCTGTTCGGTCTCCGGCTCGAAGATCAGGATGGGATCGTGGGCGTTGTCGAAGATCTGGCGGTAGTCGCGCCGCTTCCGCGTCAGCTCCAGGGTGCGCTCCGCCACCAGCGTTTCGAGCTGATCGCGCGCGAGCAGGTTGCCCCAGCGCTCCCGGTGCTGCTGCCGGGCGGCCACCATCAGGTAAAACATCGCGATCCCCAGGAACCACGGCACCCAGAACGGCACGTCCCGCGCCAGCAACAGGCCGACTCCCGGCGGCAGCCCCAGAAGCAGGATGTAGACCCACAGCACCCGCAGGCTGTGGGAGTAGATGACGACCGACATCACCGCGATCCCGACGGTCAGCGCCAGGATGAACAGCGTCAGGCCCGTCATCCCCTCGCTCCAGATCAGGAAGCCGAGCAGGCCGCCGATCATGCCGGAGATGGCCAGCAGCCCGCCGAAGAACCCGAGCTGCCAGAGCCGCGGATTCCGGTTGTAGAGGGTGTCGAAGCGCAGGATGAGCGCGAGCCGGCCCAACGCCAGCAGGGACGAGGTCACCAGGAGGGCCGCGAAGACCCAGGGATGGGAGTGCTGGAGGCGGGCGCCGAAGCCCATGCCGCAGATGGCCACCGGATAGAGCAGCCCGCCGGCCCGGGCCCGCCAGGCCATCTCCTTGCAGGCAGCCCGCCAGAGCCCGGGCGTAGACTCGGGAGACGGTTGCCGCGGCGGCCGGATATCGGTGCTTAGCAAGGGTATCTTTAAGCGTAACCCACTCGCCGGGCTGAAGCAAGACGGCGCCCGGCGTGGCAGTCTCCTACTTTGAAATTCACCCTCCCCCGGGCGCCCCGAAACCCCTGATTTTCCTGTAGCTTCCCCTGAAAAGGGAGAAGCGTTCCCCCTCAGACGACAATCGGCCACGCCCGGATCTGTGACCCTCCGAACGGCAAGGTCGCTACGTTCACCGTCCGCGCAACGGTCCACCAGTCCGTACGCTGGAAGCACAGGCGGCAGGGGCGGAGGGCTTTCCGTCCGCCGGGGCGTGGCTCGCGGGGGCCGCCGATGCCTACCTGCAGATGAGGGCCAAGGCAGGGCTTCCCTTGCCGCTGTCATGGCGCATCAGGCCGGAGCTCGCGCGGCTCTCTCCGCGTGCAGCGGCACGCTCGACATGATCAAACGCTTCCGGGAAGCCGGGGAGCAGGGCGCGCGCCTGTTCGCGGACCAGCTAGGCCTGGGTCACTACTACCGGGAGGTCTGCACCTACTACAACGCGGTCCTCTATGGCCCCGAGTGCGAAGCCTACAAGTTCATCGCGGGGGAATCGTGCAACGTCATCCAGACCGTGCTCAAGGATCATGAAGGGAAGATGCTGGCCGAGCTCGACTGGGAGCTCGAAGGCGACGGCGATCATGCGCTTAAGGCATCCGGACGCAGGTCGGGGGCGATCTCAGGCTCGATACCGGACGCGATGCGAAGTTGACGTTCGACCCGGAGCCGGTCTCCTTCAAGCTCTTCTTTCCCACCCACCCCTTCCGGCGCCTCCCTGGCCTGCGCAAGCCCGGACTGATCGCGGCGGTCGCCTACCGGCTTGTCCGAAACTTCCCCTTGCGAGTTCTAGTGCAGTGCGTCACAAAGAGTGGTCATTATGAGCCAGGGGGGTTCACAGCTCCCGGCCGCACGCGCCTGCAGTCCACGAATCTGGAGTCGAATGTCTGGCGCCGCCTCTTCAAGCCCCGGAACCAGGCTGTTGCCTCTTGAGCCCGGCTCGCCCCGCCTCCCAGCCGGCACCTTCTTCTTCAGAGACGTTCCACGTCCCTGTCATGCCAATCACCTTTCAAGAAGAGGTACGGAGGATTCCATGAAGACCGGAAGCATGGTGTGTGGGTGGGCTGCCGCCCTCCTGTTCCTGGGCTCTACCCTGGTCCAGGCGCAGCCAGTCGCGAATGATTCGCAACTGATCCTTCTCAATTCACGCGTCATCGACACCAGCCGTCCCCAGGCGGAGATCTCCGAGGCGCTTCGCGTCCGGACTGACGATCCTTCCGCGGACGAGGTCGTGCTGATCAAGTTCCCGGGGCCCATCACCGCGGCGCAGGAGAAAGCCCTGCGTGCGGCGAGCCTGCGGGTGTACACCTACCTGCCGAGCTACTCCTGGCTGGTGAAGATGCCGGCCGGATGGAGCCAGAGCCAGGGCCGTCTCCAGAAGCTTGGCGCGGTCTGGTCCGGTCCCTATCATCCGGCCTACAAGATCTCGGGCATGGTGGCGGCGGTCCAGGCTGGTGACCCTGCACTGGAGACGAAGCGTGGGGATCGAAGGGAATATCGGAGGGACCATCGGATCGTCATGCTCCAGGTGTTCCCCGACGCCGACATCAAGGAGGTCGTGCGCCAGATCCGCGACGACCTCGGCATCCAGGGCATCGTCGGCTACCGGCAGAGCGAGCGGTTTTCGCGCATCCGCCTGCTGCTCACGCCCTCGGAGATCGCGGAGCACCGCGAGGCGCTCGTCCAGCTCGGCGACGTGTTCTGGATGGACATCGAGCCGCGGCGCTCGCTGCTCAACGACACGACCGTCTGGGTCGGCCAGTCGGGACTGAGCGGCGGGCAGACGACGCCGATCTTCAGCCAGGGCATCTATGGCGAGGGCCAGACGGTCGCGATCCTCGACACGGGCATCGACCCTGACATGTGCTGGTTCCGCGATACGACCCTGGGTCTGCCGCCGACCAACGCCTGCAACGGCGGCACCGTCGTCAACACCAACCAGCGCAAGGTCGTCGGCGTCAACTTCCTGTGGTCGACGGACTGCGCGGGCGGCATCGCCAACACCGAGTGGGACAATCAGGATCACGGCACCCACGTGGCCGGCACGGTGGCGGGCGACAACTTCACCAACCTCCTGCTCCACGACGCCGCCGACGGCATGGCGCCGGGCGCCAAGCTGGTCATCCAGGACGCCGGCTACCAAGTCGACAACTGCGGCGACCTCCCCGGCATCGGCTGCCCGGTGGTCGACTTGAACCCTATCTTCCAGCAGACCTACACCCAGGGCGCCCGCATCCACTCGAACTCCTGGGGTGACAACGAGAACGCCGCGGTCCAGAACAACTACTCGGCGGGCAGCCAGGACGTCGACGAGTTCATGTGGAACCACAAGGACTTCCTGGTCCTCTTCGCGGCCGGCAACTCCGGTCCGGGCACGGGCTCGGTCGGCAGCCCGTCGACGAACAAGAACGGTGTCTCGGTGGGCGCGACCCTGCGCAGCACCAGCGCCAACAGCATGGCGACGTTTTCGAGCTGCGGCCCCACGGCCGACGGCCGCATCAAGCCGGACATCACGGTTCCGGGGTCGAGCATCGTCTCGGCCAACAGCGACAACAACGCGGCCTCGAACAACTGCGCCAGCCAGGCGATGTCCGGCACCAGCATGGCCACCCCCGGAGCCGCCGGCTTGACCGCGCTGATCCGCCAGTACTTCGCCGACGGCTACTACCCCACCGGCGGCGAGGTCTCGACGAACGCCTTCACGCCGTCCGCCGCGCTGCTCAAGGCGACGCTGATCAACTCCGCGGTCAACATGACCGGCACCACGGCCATGCCCGCGAGCTGCCAGGGCTGGGGCCGCGTGCTGCTGGAGAATGCGCTCTTCTTCACCGGCCAGGGCCGCAAGCTCTGGGTCCGGGACGACAACACCGGGTTCGCCACGGGCTCGACGGCCGAGCAGACCTGGACCTTCAGCGTCAACAGCACGACCGAGCCGCTCAAGGCGACGCTCGCCTGGACCGACTACCCCTCGACCCCGGCGGCCAGCATCAACCTGGTGAACGACCTCGACCTGACGGTGACCGGGCCGACCGGCACGGTCTGGCGCGGCAACGTGTTCTCGGGCGGGCTCTCCACGACCGGCGGCGCGTCCGACCGGCGGAACACGGTCGAGCAGGTGCTCCTCAACAGCCCGGCGACCGGCGTGTACACGGTGTCGGTGAAGGCCTTCAACGTGCCCAACGGCTCGCAGCCGTTCGCCCTGGTGGTGACGGGCGACGCGACGCAGGGCGGCACGCCGCCGCCCACGCCGGTGACGGTGTTCAACGACACGTTCGAGACCAACCTGGGATGGACGGTCAATCCTCTCGCCACGGACACGGCCACGCTCGGCCGGTGGGAGCGGGCCGACCCGGCCGCCACGACCTCCAGCGGCACGAAGCAGCTCGGCACGACCGTGAGCGGAACGTTCGACCTGGTCACCGGACCGCTGGCCGGCGCGGCCGCGGGCGACTACGACCTCGACGGCGGCTTGACAACGATCCAGTCGCCGGCCATCACGCTGCCCGCGACCGGCACGCTGACCCTCTCCTTCTCCTACTACCTCGCCCATGGCAGCAACTCGTCGACCGCGGACTACCTGCGGGTGAAGGTGGTCGGCACCACGACCACGACGGTGCTCGAGAAGCTGGGCGCCGCCGCCAACCTCAACGGAGCCTGGGCCGCGGCGTCGGTGAACCTCAACGCCTTCGCCGGCCAGACGGTCCGCATCCGCATCGAAGCGGCCGACGCCAGCACGGCCAGCCTGGTCGAAGCCGGCGTGGACGACGTCAAGATCGTTCAGCAGCCGTAACCGGCCTTCGCAACCCGGGGGAGAGAACCCGGGCGCCGGAAAGGAAGAAGGGGGAGAGACCGGGTCTCTCCCCCTGTTGTGTTCAGGGGTGTGTTCAGGGGTGTGTTCAGACTTCCGGGGACGCTACTGCTGGGTGATTCTCACGTCGTCCACCCCGGCCTCGACGAGGCTGGCCGTCGATGCGTCGGCCGCTTCGATGCGGATGCGCACCGTCTGGCCGGCGAAGGCGCTGATGTTGGCCGAGCCGCTGGCCCAGACGCCGTCGTCGTCCTCGGTGCCTGCCAGCTCCTGGAAGACCTGCGTGGTCGTGCCGCCCACCACGAAGATCCGCAGGAAGTCGGCAGTCGAAGAGTTCGTGCCGTGCGCCAGGTAGTAGCTGAAGGTGAGCGTCAACGTGCCGGTCGCGGGCAGGGTGATGGCCGGCGACTGGATGCTGGTCGTGCCGCCGTCTATGTCGTTGATACCCGCGGAGGCTCCGGCCAGCCGTGCCGTGACCAGGTCGTTGACGCCGGACACCGTAGTGCCGAGCTGCTTGGCGCCGCTGGAGTCGGTCGCTTCGGGATCACCCCGCTCCCACGCGCCGGTCGTCGCCGTATCCGTGGAGTTGGGGTTGGTCGTCCAGCCCAGGCTGGTCTCGAAGTTGTCGAAGAACACGGTCACCGGACCGGGACCGGTCACGGTCAGCGCGATCGGCGCGGTGCGGGTGGTCGAGCCGTTCACGCCCTGCACCGAGATATTGGACGTTCCGACGGCGGCCGTGCCGGCCACCGAGATCGTGAGCGCGCTGGTGGCGGTGCCGTTGGCCGGCGGCGTCACCGAGCCTGGCGAGAACCCGCAGGTCACGCCGCTCGGCAGGCCCGTGCAGGAGAGGGCGACGGCGCTGTTGAAGCCGTTCAGCGACGTCACCGTGCAGGTGCTGGAGCCGTTGCCCCCCTGGGCCACGGACAGGCTCGACGGGCTGCACGAAACCGTGAAGTCCGGCGTCACCGAGGCGGCCGGGGTCACGGTGAGGCAGTTGCTGACCGGGCCGGAGCAGGCGTTGGAGGCACCCGCCGCCACCACGTTGTAGTAGTAGTTGCGGCCGTTGCCCACCTGGGTGTCGGTGTAGGAGGTGCCGGTCACTTCGGCGATCTTGGTCTTGCCGAAGTTACAGCCGGCGTGGCCCTCGGAGCGGAACACCCAGTAGCGGGTCGCGCCGGAGACCGCGCCCCACGACAGGGCCGCCTGGTTGTTGCCCGCCGTGGCGCTCAGGGCCGCCGTGCCCGTGGGACCCGCCGCGCAGCCGCTGTTGACCGCCGTCGGCGTGGCGCAGGCCATGCCGTGACGGTTGAACGCGTTGAAGAGCGCCGTCATGTGCGGTGTGCCGTCGTTGAGGTTGCCGTTGTCGTCGTCCGCCGTCAGCCACTGCATGTAGGCGTTGGTCGAGCCGCAGCCGCTCGACGCCGAGCCGCAGGTGCAGGAGTGCCAGGAGCCGATGCTGCCGCTCCCCTGGTAGAAGATCCGGTTGGCGACGACGAACGCCGTCTGGCTGTCGAGGTTGAACGGAGCGCTCTGCAGGTCGCGCGCCGCGAAATCCCAGGCCGCCTGGCGGGCCGGCGCCGCGGCGCAATGCACCTGGCGCCCGCACGGACCCGTGCTGGCCGTGCATTGGCCGCAGACGAAGCCGAGGGGCGTGGCGGGCGTGCTCGGATTGTGCTTCACCCAGTCGGCGTCGCGCACGCCCGAGCAGTCGGTGGCGCAGTAGGCGGCGCCCGTCAGCGCCTCGTTCGCGTTGAACCCCGTGCCGTCCGCCGTCTGGCCGCAGCCCTTGTCGCTGGTCCAGAAGAAGCCGTGGCCGACGCAGGAGGCCTGGAGGCGGTAGATGGCGGCGATGTCGGCATAGCCCTCGCTCGAGCTCGACAGCGAGCCGCCGGAGTCGTTGTCGTCGAGGCCGTGGCCCCACTCGTGGTCGAACACGCCGGCGATCTCGCCGGTGTTCCGGCAGCCGCCGCCCGAGCGGTAGAAGTTGATCGACGAGCCGTTCCAGAACGCGTTGCACGTGTTGTTGAGGTTGACGTTCGTGGTCAGGCGGGCTTGCAGCCAGGTGTTGCCCGGCAGCCAGCTGCGCGCCATCTCGGCCAGCTTGTTGGTCTCGTAGAACGCCGTGCGCGAGGCCGAAGTGTTGCCCGCGCCGCCGCCGCCGGTCGTGCAGTCGTGCTGTCCGTTGGTGCCGCCGAGGCTGATCGAGCCGGTCGTCGAGCTGTTGGTCACGGCGCCGCAGGAGTCGACGATGTCGACGTAGCGGCCGGTGAGCGTCGTGGTCGTCGTGCCGCTCGTCCAATCGAACAGGCCGGCGCTGTTGGTGAAGTTGTTGGGCGAGGCGAGGCCGGTGTCCGCGAACGGCATCGGCCAGCCGGTCTGCAGGGTTCCGCAGGTTCCCGGAGTCGGGCAGATCTCGGTGCTGGTGATCGGATAGACGCCGCCGGAGATCTTGTGGGTGGCGTACTGGTTGATGTCCTGGAAGGCCAGAGCGTCGCCGCTGTGGGCGTCGACGATCACCTCCCAGACGGCGTCGTCCGGCAGGCGCCGGAACGTGAAGGTCCAGACCAGCAGGTGCTTGTAACCGCCGCCCACGGGACCCTCGTAGGTGCCGGCAGCCGGCACCGCCGGATGGATCTCCAGAGCGGGCTGGCGCAGTATTTCATCGACCGCAAGCGCCCCGCCCACCCGGGCGTACCCGGCTGCCACGGCCTGCTTGGCGGAGATCTTCGGAACGATGTCGAGGTTGTGGACATTGCCCCAGGTCTCCGTGCCGATCACCACCAGGTTGCCGTTGTTGATCGACGCCACCAGGTGGCCGTAACGGACCGGAATCCCCCGGTACACCTGCGGGATCCGGACCTGCCAGAGCTCCGGCGTCACCTCGGCGGCGCGCACGGCGCCGAGCTGCTTCAGGTCGACGCCCAGAAGCGCCGCGTGCTCGTCGATGAACGAGCGCACGACGTCCGAGACGGCCGCCGCGTCGACCCGCTCGATCTCACGGCCCAGCCGGGCGGAGAGCCCGGCCTTGCTGAGGCGGTTGCCGGCGCCACGGCCGGGGATGAGAGGGAACGCGCCGATCAGGTTGGTCGCCGCTCCGGACCGGGGATCGATGAACCCGTGCGGCAGAAGACGCCGCGCCGCGCCTTCGGCGCCGGTCGCCAGCTCGATCTCGGCCTGCGCCGCAAGATAGCGCTCCCACACCGCCCGGTTGGGGAGACGGCTCACGATCTGCTCGATCGGCTCCTGGGAGCTGCTGATGTACAGCTCCGGCTTGAAGAACTCCTTCTGATCCAGGTACGAGCTCGAATCCTTCGGCTCCAAGGCCTGGGCTCCTCCGCCGCCCAGCAACAGAATCGCCAGCATGAACGTCCTGGCACGGCGGAACACGGCACCCGCTGGTCGCATCATACGCGGCCTCCTCTTCAGCAAAGAGCCTTCCGGTCCTCCCGGAAGGACGGAATTCCGAAGGGAAGGAGAGGTGAGATCCAAGGAGCTCGCGCGGATTCCCCTACTTAACGGAGTGCTTGCCGGCTCGAATTCGTGACAAGGCTGGTGGCCTTTGCGCGGCGCGGCCCCCTCCCAGGTGCGGGGGCCGCCGGCAACCTGCTGTCTACTGTTTCGTCTTGATCAACGGCCGCGGTGTGTCTGCTCCGCCGCCTTCCTTGAAGTAGATGGTCATGATCGCCCGCCGCTCGCGGTCGCCCCGGTTCTCGAAGGCGGCGGCGACGGTGGTCTTGCCCGCGCCGTCCCGACGGAGCACCGGGTCCACCGGCCAACGCCCGCCGGCCGGGCAGTCCTTGCCGGCCATGCAGTCGGAGCCCTGGCCGCTGCCGTCCTGAGCCTCGTACCGGTAGCCGATGAAGCGGGCCTTGTCCGGCAGCTCGATGCGCAGGAGATGACAGCCCTCCCCCATCGCGGCAATCGCCGCGGCGTCGAGCCGGAGGAGGTTGTCCCGCAGGGTCTCGCCGCACCCGGCAGGCGAGGGTGAGGCCACCAGCTCGACGGTGAGCGAAGCCTCTCCGGGCTTGCATTCCATGCAGGTGCGGTCCTTGAACGAGCGCCGCAGGACACCCGAGCCCGGCGCGGGCTGAACCGGTGTGGGAGGCGCTGCCGGGGGCGGATTCTGGTCCAGGACGATCGGCCTGGGCGGAGCCGGAGTCGGCACGGGTGCTGGAGCCGGTTTCGGAGGAATCGGAGTCGGCGTCGGAGTCGGCGTCACCGCAGGCTCGGCGGGACGCTCCGGAGCCGGGGCTGGAGCCTCGACCGGACGCTCCGGAACCGTCACGGGCCGCCGCGAAGCCGGCGGGGTTGGAGCCGGCTGGGTGGGAACCGGGGCGGAGGGGACGGGGGCCGCGGGGGACGGCTTGGTCGGTACCGCCGGAGCGGGCACCACGGGCGCGGTCTTTATGGGAGCCGTCACGGGCGCCGGATCGACCGGCTCCGCCTCCGCTACGGGGACCGACTGCGGAGGCGGCGCGGGGGCCGGGCGCACAGGCGCCGGACGCACCGGCTCGGCCGGCTTCGGCGTCGGCGTCGCCGCTATTTCCTGGGGCTCCTGGGGAGGAGACACCGCCGCTCCACCGCGGGCGCGCGCCAGCTTGACCTCCATCATGGAGACGGCGCCGGGCACGTTGTGCTGCACGGCTTCGATCAGGCCCGGCTTGCCGTCCCTCCGGACGAGGATCTCGGCGCGGTAGGTCATCGATCCCTCGCGGCTGACCTCGATCCGCCAGCGCCCTTCGGCGAGCGAGCCCACCACCGCGCGGCCCCGCGAGTCGAGCTTCACCGGCGCGGGACCGGCGGGCGGGTCCATGTCCAGGAACTCCAGGCGCACCTCGCCGCCGGTGGCGGCCTTGCCCTTGTCCTCCGCCTTCACCTCGATCGCGGCCGGGCCGCGCCAGAGTTGCGCCCACGCTCCCAACGTCCCCGACGCGGCCATCAGAACCAACAGCAAACCGAGGCGAAAAGCCCTTCCCTTGGTACCTCGCATCGAGCCGTCCTTTCCACGAGTCCACGGGCCGCCGTCAGCCCGCGGCTCCATTCTAGGACCGATTGGGGCGTCCCGGCCGGCGGAACGCAAGCGGAAGCCGCCTTGACGGAAACGCGACAGACCCATAGGATGAGCAACTTGGACACTCAGACACCGCACGCAATGAGACATCTGACCATCCGCGACATCCCGTCCGACATCCTGGACGCCATCGAAGCCGAGAAAGACCGCTCCGGCAGCTCCATGAACCGGACGCTCGTCGAGGTTCTCCGCCGAGGCCTCGGGCTGCCCGACCAGCCCCACGAGGCGAAGTCGAGGTATGAGCCTCTCGCCCAGACGACTCCGCCTCCGCCGCAGCCTCCCCAGCCCGTCGCCCAGCCCGTCGCCCAGCCCGTCGCCCAGCCCGTCGCGGCCCGGCCCGCGCCCGTGCGTCCGGCTCCGGCCGCCGCCAGGCCCGCCGCAGAGGCGAAGCCGGTTCCGCCGGCCCGCCCCGCCGAGCCGAAACCGGTCGAGGCAAAGCCGGTTGTGCCGAAACAGGTCGAATCAAAACCCGTCGAGTCGAAGCCGGTCGAAACCAGGCCTGTCGAGCCCAAGCCGGCTCCGGCTCCCCGGCCGAAGAAAGCCCCTGTCACTCCCGACGGCGACCTGTCGAAGGAAGCCCTCGTGCCGGTGGCGATCCCCCAGCACCCGGTGCGGACGACCGACAAGTCCTTCGAATCGCTGGGCCTGAGCCCGCGGATCCTGCGGATCGTGGATCGGCTCGGGTTCGAGAATCCGACTCCCATCCAGGCCGAGGTGATCCCGCTCGCCCTCACCGGCCGGGACCTCGTCGGCCTCGCCCAGACCGGCTCGGGCAAGACCGCGGCCTTCTGCCTGCCGCTCGCCGAGCGCCTCACCCACGGCGAGGGCGTGCGCGCCCTGATCATCTCCCCCACCCGCGAGATCGCGCTGCAGACCGAAGCCTTTCTGAACCTGTTCGGGAAGGATCTCGAAACCGTCTGCCTCATCGGCGGCGTCAAGATGGGGCCGCAGGTGCGCGGGCTCGGCCACAAGCCGGACATCGTCGTCGCCACGCCGGGCCGGCTCCTCGACCACGTCGAGCGGGGCACCCTGCGGCTCGACCGCGTCTCCGAGCTGGTCATCGACGAAGCCGACCACATGCTCGACATGGGCTTCATGCCCCAGGTGCAGCGCATCCTCGACGAGCTTCCGCCCAAGCGGCGCACGATGATGTTCTCCGCCACCATGCCGCCGCCCATCGAGCGGCTGGCCGAGCGCTTCCTTCACGATCCGGTGCGGATCAACATCCTTCCCGAAGGCGGCGCCGCCGAGGGCATCGATCACCGGCTGTACCTGGTGGACGAGGACGACAAGAAGGCCTGCCTGCTCGCCCTTCTCCGTCAGGAGCTGGGGAGCACGCTGGTGTTCATCCGCCGCAAGACGGATGCCGAGTGGCTCTGCCGGATTCTGGAGCGCGAGGGCCATCCCGTCGAGCGCATCCATTCCGACCTGTCCCAGGGCCAGCGGGTCGAGGCCCTGCGCGGCTTCCGGGAAGGCGAGCACCGCATTCTGGTGGCCACCGACATCGCGGCGCGCGGCATCGACATCCCGGCCATCAGCCACATCATCAACTTCGAGATGCCCGACACGGTCGAGGACTACATCCACCGCGCCGGCCGCACGGCCCGCGGCTCGGCCCTCGGCATCGTCTCCTCGATCGGCACCTGGCAGGACAAGCCCACAGTCAAGGAGATCGAAGAGGCGCTCGGCGAGGAGATCGCCCGCTGCAGCGTCCCCGGCGTCACCGCCTACGTGGAGCTGAAGCCCCGCATCTCGCTCGCCGGCCGCCGCCGGACCCTCAAGGTCAAGCGGCGGTAGACCTGTTTTCTAAACATCAGCTCGACCTTCGTGTCGAATTCTGGTGGGCTTCATGTCATCATCATTTAAGGAGATCTCAAAGATGAAGAGCATGACAATGATTTTCTTTCTTGGGTTGGCTCTCTTGGCAGTCGGTCAGGGGGAAGTCGCGCTCGCCGACTACGACCACTGCTACACCTATACGAACTCCCGGCTCGTCAGCAGTTGGGAGTACGGTACCTACTGCGGCGCTACGGGCAGCGGTTGCGTGAACTGCTGGAACGACAACGGTGGCTCCTATTGTATTGGCGCCCTTCCTTCCGGCTGCTCCATCGACCACCAGAACTGGTAGAGGCCCGCTTTCATGAGGCTCCAGTCCGCCGCAGCGGTCGCCGTCGTCCTGATCGCGGGGCTCGGGTTTGCCGAGCCCTCCGGGACGCCGGAGATGAAAATCCTTTCCGATCGCCCTCTGCCCTCGTCGATCGAAATCGTCTCGGACTTGCGGTGGGCGAGCGCCGATTCCCTCTTCCTGGCAGCGGGAAAGAGCGGCGGGCTCCGTCTCCGATTCGAGCCCGACTGGGGCAAGCCGGAAGCGGTCGTGCCGGCCGGACCCAGCCTGTGGGTGGCTGCCCGTACCGGCGTCTCTCCAAAGTATGTCGTCATGGGAGCTCCGGCTCACAGTCTCGCATGGCGCAAGCTGCCCGCGGGCGAGCTCAAGGCGGCTCCGCTGGACACCATCGTCGATCTCGACGTCTTCGACAGCCGGCTTCTGGCTCTGGGCGCGAGGAAGGACGAGCGCGGGCGGTTTTCTCCCGATGGGGCCATCGCCTGGATCGGCTCCCTCGACAAGGATCTCGCCGACCTCAAACCGGTTCATTTCTCGGCCGCGGGACCGGGTGCCCGCCCGATGGATGCGTGCGGCGCCTTTGAGACCGGCGGCGTCCGCTTCCTCGGCGACGGCACGTTCATCGTGGTACCTGGAGTCGAGCCCGGTGTCTACCTTTATGACAGCGCGGGCAGGCTGCTGCGGTCCTGGGAGACTCGCAACGTCGGCCTCGACGCGGAGTGCGGTCTCTCCGACGAGCAGTTGATGCAGATGTCCGCCAGCCTGGAGGCGCGTGCCGCCTGGATCAACCAGCGGCGCGTGCTCGACGACGTCATCGCCCTGCCGCAGGGAGCGGGACTCGTCGTGCGGCGCACCGCCGGCGGCAAGACGGGCTGGGACATCAAGATTCTGGGGCGCGACGGAAAGGTCTCCAGTCACGCGGTCCCCTTTACCCTGCCCTCGCCCCACTGGCACCTGAGAGCCGATGTCCGCGGCGACCGGATCGCCTGGCTGATCAAGGAGTATGCCGTGTCGGCGCGTCCATCTCCTCCACGCCTGATCCTGACGACCCTGCCCCGGTGAGCTTCTCGTTTCTATCTCTCTGGCTGCTGCTGGCCTCTCTGACCTCGCCCGCTCCCGGTGAGCAGTGGCGCCTCGTCTATCGGGATGGCACGTTCGCGGCTCTCCCGGCGGCGCCGCTCCTGTCAGGAGACCGTCGCGCGGACCTGAGCAGCGCCTGGGCCTGGTCGGACGGTGCAGCGCCGCGCCGGATCGAGGCGGACCGCATCGGCAAGGAGCGGCTGGCTGTCGACAGGGCCCGGCTTCAGATCCAGGTGCTGGATGCACAAGCCCTCACAGATGCCCGTGTGATCGCCGGGCCGCAGGGTCTGTGGCTGGATGTCCCTGAAGATCTTCTGCCAAGCTGGCCGGTTCCTCGGGATGGACGGCTCTCGATTCCTCTCGACCCGGGGCAACCCTGGCGGTTGCGACTGGCGGCGCGGGGCCAGGGAAGTTGGTGGCTCGACCTGCCGGCCGGCCGGACGGCCGGCACTCTCGCTCCCGTCGCGGCCCCGGATCTCGCCCTTCTCGTTACCGACCGGGATGGCAGGCCCGTCGACGGAGCCTGGCTGCGGATTCTCGAAGGACGGCGCGGAGAGGCACGGCCCTGGGCTCTGCACCGCTCGATCGAGGGGAGAATCTCGGCACCGGGCCTGCCCGGCGCCGAAGAGGTCGCGGCGATCGTCGGAGCCCCGGACCATGTCCCCGCCGTGCTCCGGGGCCGGCCCGGGGATCTTCCCCGACAGGTGCAGCTCGGCACCGGCGCCACCGTCGCCGGCCGCTTCATCGCGGAGAGCGGCAAGGCGGTCAGCGGTGTCCAGATCCGGCTGGAAGCCTGGTTCTCTCCCGAGATGCCCCAATTGACCAGCCGATCGGCGAAGTCGGCGGCCGACGGAACCTGGCAGGCGACCGCGATCCCTCCCGGCGAAGCCGCGCTTCTGGCCCGGGCTCCCGGATTCGCTCCCTATCGCCTGCGCCTCGCCCTGGCAGAAGGGAAGACCGACCTTGGAACCGTTCGACTTCGCCGCGGCCGGGATGTCCGGGTCGAAATCGTGAACGACGCCGGGCAACCCCTCGCCAGAGCCTCGCTGGCCGGACCGGCTGGGCTGGCACGGACCGATGCGGCAGGAGCGGCGGTGCTCACCGTCCCACCCGGCGAGGCTTTCGATCTGGAGGTAAAGGCTTCACACCATCTCGATCGGAAGGTCCGCGTCGAGCCGGCCCAGGCCTCCCCAATGCGGATCGTGCTCGAAAGGGCGTTCCTCGTCGTGGGCCGTCTCGTCGATCCGCAGGGCCTGCCGGTCGGCGAAGGGTTGTCCGTGCTTCGGCGCGGCAACCTCTCCATGTCCAGATCCCTGCTGCCTGGAGGAGCCTTCGAGATCGACCTGCCTCCCGGTGTGGAAGCGGAGCTGGCCCTCTCGTCCCCGACGACGCGCGAGCTCCGCCTTCCCCTGGAGCCGGGTGCTGCCGGCGAGGTTCGCGATCTGGGCGCGCTCCAGGCACCCGCGGGGGTTGAGATTCTCGGACGCATCGTCTCGGCGGGGGGAGGGTCGGCCGAGGGCGAGCCGGTGCCGGGAGCCCGCATCTGGCTGCCCCGGCCCTCCGACTCCGGGCTGCTTCTGGCCTGGGTCGACCGCGATCTGCTCGAAGCCAGGAGCGGCGCCGATGGCCGGTTCCGATTGGCGGGTACGACCGAAGGCCCGCTGCAGCTGCGCATCGACGCCGCCGGCTTCGCTCGCGCGCATCACTCGGTCCAGCCGGAGGCAGAAGCCGCCCAGCCGGAGGCGGACGAGCGGACGCTCGACATCGGCGACATCGTTCTGGCCGAGGGTTCTACCCTGCATATCCGGATCCCCGCCCCCAAGGGCGACGGCGCGACGGCGCGTGCCGACCTCCGGGGCGACTGGCTGGAATTGGACATGTTGACGGCGCCGGTGTTCGACGGCGAGGCGGTGCTGCGCAACGTCCCGCCGGGCAGGATCCGGCTGACCGTCCAGAAGGGACGGACGCTCCTCTGTGAACGCCAGGTGGCCGTGCTCCCGGAGGAGGACGCCGAGGTCGAATGTTCCGGGGCCCCGATCCGGGTCCGGGGGGTCGTCCGGATCGGGGGACATCCCGCGGGACCCGGAACCCTGCTCTGGATGCCGCCGCCGCCGGACATGCCCGGCCGGATCACCAACGTCTCCTCACCCGCCGGACTCCGGCAGCAGCAGGTCTTCGGCGAGGGCAGGCCTCAGGTCGAGGTCTCCGTGGTCGAGGACGGCTCTTTTGTGACGGAAGACCTGATGCCAGGCAGCTGGCAGGTTGCCTGGGTACCCGTTTCCGGCTCCTTGAGCCAGCCTCAGACGGTCGAGATCCCTGAGCTTCCCGAAGGCGCGGAGCACGTGGCGGTCCTGACGTTCCCCGGAGGGGCTATCGCGGGCGTTGTCCTCAGCCCGGACGAGCGTCCCGCCGAGGGGGCGAGGGTGCGCGACCTCGACAGCGGTTCCGTGGCCTTCTCGGGTTCGGACGGCGGATTCGTGCTGACCGGCGTTGCGCCCGGGACGCATCATGTCCAGGCGGAGCGCGAGGAGCTCACGAGCGCGGTGGTCTCCACGGCGGTCTCCACGGAAGAGGCTGCCGGTCGATCCGGCGATCCCATCCGCCTCGTGCTCGGCGACCGGCAGGCCCCGGAGATCCGGGTTCAGGTCTTCGACTCCCACGACGTGCCGGTTCCGGGTGCTTTCGTCTTTCTGGAAGAGGAAGGAAAGGGTCAGCGGCTTCTGACCACGGGGCCGGATGGAGGCGCCGCCGCCCGCGTCGACCTACCAACTCCGGCAAGGGTGCGCCTGGCCGCGCTGATCAACGGCGTCTGGAGCCTGGGCGCCTGGACCGATTGGGCCGATCTGCCCGACCCGGTCATCCTTCTCTCCGGTCCGGCCGGCTCTCTCCGTGTGGAGAGTTCCGCGCTGGAAGGCTCACCCCGCATCCTCTCGTCCCAGGGCTGGGACATCGGCTGGCTGCTCACGAGGCTCGGAGCGCGCCAGAGCGTCGGCCCCGACCATCCCTTGGAGATGCAAGGTCTCCCTGAAGGCCAGTACACGTTCTCCCTTGGCGACCTGACCTCCCGCGTGACCGTGAAAGCCGGCCAGCAGAGCTCCCTGGCGCTCGACTGAGAACCCGCTTAATTCCGCCGCTCCGATCGATCGATCGACCGGAGCCCGGGTAGCTTCAGAAAGGCCCGCAAGAACTGCTTGACCGGGTAGCGCGCCTTTTCAGCTTCCCACGCTTCAGCCTTTTGGACCTCGTTTTCCAGAAGCTGGATGTGCTCCTCCTGGTGGAGGGTGTGCTCTTCCAGATGGCGGGTGTGCTCCTCCAGATGGCGGGCGTGCTCCTCCAGATGGCGGGTTCTCTCCTCCATGGAACGGACACGTCCCGCATCCTGTTGCACCTGGTCCTCCAGACGGCGGATGTACTCCTCCAGTCCTCGCCGCCAGGGCATCCACTGCGCCCAGGTGCTCAGGTAGCCGGCCAACGCGCGGCGTTCGCGGCGGTCCTCTTCCGGATCAGGCGGCCCCAGACGGCGGCTTTCCTCCAGGATCTCCTCGTACAGCTCCAGGAGCTGGTCCAGAGCCGCCTCCAGACCCGCCGTCTCCCGCACCCGCCGCGATACGGCCGCAGCCTCCTGCGGGTCGTAGCGCCCGATCTCCTGGAGCAGCAGATCCGGTGACAGGGGCTTCTGGAGAGTTCTGACGCCGAAGTTCCCGGCTCGCAGGCCGTCAAAGTCCGCGGAGGTGACCAGGGGGCCGAGGCCGCGGAAATCGCAGAGGACCACCGCCGCTCCGACCGCCATCGCCTCCAGCGCGGCGCGCGCCTTGGCGAAGACGAGGTCGTAGTCCTTCAGGATCTCCTCGGGATGCTCGGCCGGCCGGCCGGCCGCGGAGCCGGCGATGTCGAGCGCGAGGCCGGCCCGGCGGCAGGCCTCCTCCACCATGGGCAGATGGGTGTCGTGGCGGGCGTAGTTGCTGAACAGGAGCGCCCGCTTCGGCCGGGCCGGAAGCGGCGTCTCCCGAGGTTGGAAGCGTTCGAGATCCACCCAGTTGAACAGCACGCGAACCCGATCCTCCGGGATGCCCTGCTCGAGCACCAGCCGGTCGCGGTTGGTGTGGTCGACGGCCAGGTAGCGGAGGATGCGCGGGAACCTCGGCGGCGCGTCGTGCCAGGCCGTCCAGTCGTGAGAGACGAACACCGCGGGCACGCCGGGGAAATGCGCGAGCGCCGCCATGGCCGCCGGCTGGTGGTGGGCGTGGATCAGGTCCGGAGGCGCCCCGAGGCGGGAGAGGTCGTCCACGACCGGAACGGTGGCGGCCCGCAGATCCGCCGCAACCCCGCGGGCTTCCCCTGAGCTCTCGGACTCCGACATCCCGCCGCCGAGGTCCGGGCTGTACACCACGGGCGAATGGCCGCGGCGCAGCAGCCCCAGCGCCGCTTCCTTGATGTACAGCTCCGTGCCGGTGCGCGTCGCGAGGGTGATGTTGGTGAAGAGAACCCGGAGCGGCCGGCTCATCCCGAACGGCCCAACTCCCGCAGAGCCCTGGCCACGGGAAGGAAGTGCTGCCGGAAGCGCAGAACGCTTTCATAGTGGCCCGCCGCGACCTGCCGCTCGCCGTATCGCTCGTAGTAGGGAGGGTCGTCCAAGAGGCGCTCCAGGTCGGCTTCGGGATCGACCGGCTGAAAGCACTCGGTCCGGAACGCGGCCTCGCCATGCTCCGCAAGATTGCGCTCCACCTCTCCCTTCATTTCCGGATAGGCGAACGCGGCCGCCAGCTTCCGCGCGAGCGCCTCGTCGTCAAGGCTCAAGTGGAAGGCCCCGCCAGCCTCGCCGATGCCGGCGACGGTGCTGGGGGTATCGTCGGGCCGTCCGTCGAGCAGAAAGGCGTGGCTTGCCACCGGCCGGCCCGACCGCCGACGGGCGATGGCAACCGCCGCATCGGCCAGCACCCGGCACAGGTCATGTCCGGGGTTGAAACCCTCGATCGCGTCCCCGGCGACCGCATCCACCCCGGCCTCCACCAAGGCGTCGGCCATCTCCTTCGCCACACTCTCCAGCGGCGCCAAGTCCTGGTCCAGGATCGCCTGATAGAGCGAGCGGTCGCTGAAGCGCCCGAACACGGAGCCCGGACGGGCTCCAACCCGGTGCAGCACCTCCGCCGTCGACGCCAGACGGGGATGCCCGCCACTGCCGGAGCCGTCGGTGAGCACGAAGACGAGCGGCCGCTCGCGCTCCAGCCAGCCGTGGATCCGCAACTCGTGTCCAGGGTGGGCAATGACGAGAGCGGTCAGGGCGGTCGCGTGATTCAACGAGGACTCCATGGCGATAGCCGGGAGTCTATCAGCAGGGCCGGACCGGCGCCGGCATGCTCGTGGTGCCGTCACCGGCCGCCGTGTAGCGGTAGTTCGATAGAAACGCAGCGGGCCTCGCCGGCCGGATCGCCGGTTTGGCCCTCAGGAACAATTCAGATTGACGAGCCTTCCGTTGAGCGTCCCGCCGGCATAGACGATTTGCCCGCAACTGGCGATCGTCAGCCGGTTGGTGCCGATGTTGAAGACGCCTCTTTCCAATCGCAAGATATTGCCCACGGTTTCAGGGGCGCCCAAGTTGACCGCCCGCGAATTGTTGATGGTCAGATTGTGGTAATCGATCGTCGTGGGCAGCGTCTGTTCCGCGCTGGTGCCGTTGAGCTCGATCGTGCTGCCAGTGGTCGTCAACTGCCCGCGGGAGGGTCCGCCGGCGGTCAACACACCGGAAACCTTGAGTGTCTGATGGCTGACGTCGAACGCACCGCCCGCGTGGACGGTCAGATTACCAAACTGCTGAGTGCCGTCGAGCCGCACCGCCGAGCCGGGTTGGAAGTGCGTGCCGTTGCCGCCAAAGCTGCCGGTCGTTCCCGACAGCGTGTTCGAGCCGCTGAAGAAAGTCGCCGTCGCCCTCACCGCGCCGTTGTTGACAAAATCGCCGTCGTGCAGCTCGAGGCCTGCTCCCGTGATCGACGCGCCCGGTTCGACCGTCAAGCCGCCGCGGGCGTGGACAGTGACGCGCAAATGCGATCCCAGAGTCGCACCCGACCTGACCGTGATGGGCGCGGAGAAACTGCTGGTGGTGTTGGCGGCCCGTGTTCCCGAAGCGATCTCGAGCGGCGCGCGCCACAAATTTCCAGCGGTTTCGAGCGAGTAGACATTGCCGACGCCCGTCGACACGACCCTGCCCGTGCCATCGATCGTGCCGGAGGCTGGCTTGTTGAAATTGCCGCCGTTGACGGTCAAGTCATGATCCTTGAGATCGAGGTGGCCTTCGACCGTGATCGAGTGGACGCTGGTGGTCATGTCGGTGCCCAGGGATTTCCTCCCGCTGCCGCGAAAATAGATGCCATTGGAGCCTCGCCACACCCCGGCGCCGATGATGTCCTGGTCGCCGTCGCGGTTGAATTCCAGGGAACCCGGGAACACTTCGCCGCTGTTGATGATGTTGTCGCCGGCAAGCCGGATGGTCGCCCCGGTCAATTTACCGCCCTCCCTGATGATGACGACATCCTTCAGCTGAAGTGTGACTTTCAAGTGCGTGCCAAGCGTCGCCCCCTCCCTGACCAAAATAGGTGCGCTAAGGGAGCTCGAAGCGTTCGCCGAGCGGGTTCCGCTATGGATTCCAACCCGTGCTCGCCATAGATTTCCGGCTGTTTCGTCCGAGGCAAACTCTCCCACGCCATCGAATTCAATGTGCCCGACGAGCTCTGTGCCTTCGAGGCTGCCGTTGGCGGATTTGGTGATCCTCCCGTCCTTCATCACCCAGCGATTGGTGATGATGACGTGAGAGTCGACTGTCCATGCGCCTTTGCTCATGCGCATGTCATTGAGCCTCTTCGTGCCACCGCTGAAGCGGCCTACGTTGCTGCTCCAGACTCCCTGGCCGGAAATTGTCTGAACGTCGTTGCTCTCGAAGAGGGCGGTCGCGGAGATGGTGCCGTCGTTGATGCAGTCAGGGCCGTTGAAATACATGGAGCCAGTCAAGGCGGTGAGGGCGGCGCCGGGTTCGACCCGCAAGTTGCCGTTGACAGTGAGACCCGGATGCGAGAGCACAAGGGTGCCGCGAACGATGACATTGCCGGCCACGGCGCCGCCCGTGCCGTGAACGGCGTGACCGGCTAGAACAGTAAGGTCGTCCCCCGGGACCGGCGGAACATTGTCCGCCCATGTCGAGCCGAGCCAAAACCCGCCCGTGCGAGCGGAGACTTTGGCGGTCGCGTTGATGATGGAGGCCGAGGCAATGAAAAGGACGAGATAGAAGAGAGCAGGTTTTTGCATTGGCGTTCCCTTTCGGAGGTCGGCAATGAGCGCCGCCGAGGGCGAGGGTCGGCAGGCTTGCTGCACCGAGTGTCTGTCCCTGTCTAGAACGAACCGACGACGGCGATTCCCTCAAGGCAACCCGGTGCTTCTTGAGGGAATCGGCCCCCGCAATCCCCGTAGGAGTTGGCAGGAGCCGGGGGCCCGCCCTCCATTTTCAGGAAGACCCCCGGGGCCC
The DNA here is from genome assembly GCA_031390755.1 of Holophagales bacterium. Lineage (GTDB taxonomy): Bacteria > Acidobacteriota > Thermoanaerobaculia > Multivoradales > UBA5704 > DATMER01. Next base: position 8,043 of record JANMTS010000103.1, on the reverse strand, counting down.
TGCTCTCCCCCTGCCTGGCAGCAGAGGGCGCATCGATTGTCAAAGAAGACTCCGGGACAGCCCCTCAACGGCGAGCTGTCACGCAGACCGCGAATCCTGGTCGAGATCAGGCAGCCTGTCAAGACTGTTTCTGAGTCATGGTCGAACCAAAAAATACAGAAAACATACATTCTGACTCTTGACTTGTTCCTGCAGCTGTGTATCGTAGAGGCTGTTTTGTGCGGTTTTGTCCCGCCGCAACCTCCTTTGCCGCTGCCACAGCCTCGTTTGCCGCAGCGGCAACCGGGTTTGCGGCTCCGAATTCACGGTCTCCGCTGCCGCTCACCTGTTTGCCGCAGCGGCAAACGAGGTTGTGGGTGCCGCGCTCCTGTTTGCAGCAGCCGCAAACACGATTGCGGCCCGTGAGAACGGGATTGCAGCAGCGGAGATCAGGCTTGCGGCGGAGGAAAACCCGGTTGCGCGAGCCGCAAACTCGTCATCGCCGGCCGCCGCCGGAGAGCGCGGGACGCTGAGAAGGATCGCCGAGGCTCCGGCAGGCTCGCGGACCGCGGCGAAGGAGCTGGTTCATTGACAATTGAAGGACTACCTACCAAACCCGGGATGGGCCTGAGCCGGAGGCCTGTCCTCTCGCCATAGCAGTATGCGAAACGGGGCGGAGGCCGGTGTGCAGCCCGGCTCCGCCCCTCCTTTCGCACTCAAAGCAGAGGCTAAGCTGAGCCCAGGCACAGGTGTTTGCCGCTGAGGCGGCCTGGTCCGCCTACCGGCGGCTGTCCAGAAACCGCCGCAGCGTGCGGTGAATCCGGTTGGGGTCGCTGACGATGTCCGGGTCGAAGGCGACCCCGATCGTCAGCCCTTCCTTCCAGGTGACGTTGCCCGTCACGTCCAGGAGGGGGGCCTCGTCCGGCAGGCACAGGGCGAAATGGACCGTGTGGCTCACCTCCCACTCGGATGGAGCGCCGGTCAGGCCGACGCCTCCGAGCGAGAGGTTCTCCAGGGTGACCGGCAGGCGGGTGGAGTCCTGGAGGAGGATGTCGGCGTCCACGCCCAGGCGGATGCGGACGTCCCGCTGCCCGGCCAGGGCCAGGAGCGCCGAGACGTTCATGCCGTGCCGGCGGATCACCTCGGCGCGGAACTTGAGCTCCAGGATCGGGATGTCGGCCAGGAGTTGGAGCAGGTCCGGCTTCTCGATCCTGAGCAGGACCGAGGGGAGCGTCGTGCGCGCGGACGCGAAGCGCCGGGCCCGCTCGTTGAGCAGCCCCATCTCCCCGAAGTAGCCGCCGCGCTCCAGCCGCGCCAGGACTTGCAGAGGCTTGCCCTTCTCCTCCCGGTAGACCGTCACCAGACCGTCCTTGACCAGGTAGAAGGCATCCACCGCATCCCCCTCGCGGAAGATCACGCGCTTCGTCGGGCTGTCCTCCTCCCGGATCATCCCCTCGAGCTGCCGGTACTGGTCTTCCTCCAGGCCCGAGAACAGGGGAATCCGGTGCAGGAAATCTCTCAGCAATCGTCCTCCAACGCCTCGGCCCGCCCCCTCCCCGAGGAAGCGGCCCCGAGCGGTTTCTTCAGCAAGTCCGCCGTATTGTGTTTCGGATTGGGAATTCCGGCAAGCCCGAAGTGATCCCGGACTGACCATGCAGGCATCGGAAAGCGCGGCGGAGCCCCGGGCTGAGCCCCGGTACCCGGTAATACCTCCACCGCTTCGGGTTTACGAGTTGCCCTTCTCCATCCGCTCCCGCAGCGCCGTAGTCATCTCGTTGAAGGCGACCTCGATCTCCTCGAGGTGCGGATCCGATCGGCGGAAACGGAGCTGGCGCGACAGATCGCCCTTCTTCACGTCCTCCAGCGCCCGGCGCATCGCGATCATCGGCCCGGCCAGGCGGTGGGTGCTGAACACGGCGAGCAGGACCACCGCTCCGATCATCAGCGCGGTCTGGATCGTGAGGACCGTGATCAGGTGCCGGCGGGCCGCCTCGTTCAACTGGTGAAACGTAACCAGGTACGAGGTGACGCCGAAGACGATGGCCACCGCCGTCGTGACAAAAATCCACACCCCCGAAAACCGCAGCACATACGGCAATGTGAATCGGACACCCGCACCGCGGACCTTCTGAAGGTTCACCATGGCTCCTCCGTGCAACGTAAGGGATATAGAACTACGAATGATTCTAAGCTCAACCGAGCAGGAGCGCTACCCCCACGACCATCAATCCGACGGCGACCAGCTTGCGGGGGGTGACCGGCTCGCCGAAGAGCAGGCGGCCGAAAACCAGCGCCGAGAGGTTGCCCAGGCCGCGCTTCAGGGTCTCCATGAAGCCGATCCAGACCTGCTGGATGGCCATGAGCTGAAAGCCCAGCGCGAGGATGCTGGTGAGAAGGCCGCCCGCAAAGGCCCAGCGGGCGTTCCGGACGTCGGCCAGCTCGCCGAGGCGCCCCCGGCCGGCGAGGACCGCCAGGACCGCCGCCCCCACGCCGGCGCAGAGGATCATCCCGTGGAAGGGGCCGCTCGCCCTGGCCGTGGCGATCTTGTCGAGCGGCACGGTGAGCGACCAGAGCAGCGCCACCAGCACCATCAGGAGCGCGCCGCGGTCGATCCAGGAGCCGGTAGCCTTCGGCAGGAGCGAACCGGACGCCGGCAGGTTCAGGACGAAGGCACCGGCCACCACGAAGACGATGCCCAGCCACTGCCGCTCCGTGGGCACCTCGCCGAGCATGGGGATGCCGAGGAGCGCCGTGAAGACGGGCGTCAGGGAGAGCAGCGGAATGGTGGCGCTCAGGGTCGAGCTGCGCAGCGCGGTGAAGAAAAGGAGGTTGGCGGCGACGTTGAGCGCCACCGAGACCACCGCGGGCAGGGCGTAGCCGGCAGCGATCCGGGGAAACCCGTCGACCGCGGTCCAGGCCGCGAACAGCGGCACGGCGGCGGCGGTGAACAGGAACGCCAGCGGAAAGGGCCGGACGCGGTCGGCGACCAGCTTGCGGCAGACGTCGGTACCGCTCCAGGCCAGGCTGGAGACGATCACGAGCAGCAGGGCTGGAAGCGGGATCGGCATGAGCTGGCGGGGATCATATCCCCATCTTCCGGAAGCCGGCGGGCGCGACCTGGGCTATGCTTCGCGCGTCTTTCACGATCAGGACTGGAGGTCCGGGTTTCATGATGCACTTCCCTGCCCGCGCGGCCCGAATGACCCGCGCGGCCCGTTCGGCCCGCTTCGTGGCCGCTGCGTTGTTCCTGAGTCTCTGGCTCGGAGGAGCCGTTCCGGCCGTTCGGGCCCAGGAGCCGACCGCTACGCCGGAGCCGCCCCCGGTCGCCGACGAAGGGAAACCGGCCGAAGAGAAGACGGAGGCAGCGGACCTCGAAGGCACGGTGGGCGAGATCCGGGTCACGACGTTCAGCATCTTCGATCCCAACAAGCCCGGCGAGGACAAGTGGTACTTCCGGCTGGCGAACCGCCTGCACCGCACGACCCGCCCCGGGGTCGTCAGGCGCCAGCTCCTGTTCGAGACCGGCGATCCCTACTCCCACGAGGAGCTGGTGGAGTCCGAGCGCATCCTGCGCGCCAACCGCTACCTCCATGACGCGAAGATCCGCCCGGTGCCCGCGGCGGACGGCGTCATCGACCTGGAGGTCGAGACGCGCGACGTCTGGACGCTCCGCGCCGGCATCAGCTTCAACCGGGCCGGCGGCGAGAACAGCACCGACTTCACGCTCCAGGACGCGAACTTCCTGGGCACGGGCAAGGATCTGACGCTGTGGCGGATCTCGAACGTCGACCGCACGTCCACGCTCTTCCGCTACCGCGACCCGAACGTGCTCGGGACGCGCGCCCAGATCGAGATCTCGGCCGCGGACTACAGCGACGGCGGCTCCCGCCGCTTCGAGGTCGAGCGGCCGTTCTACTCCCTGGACTCGCGCTGGGCCGCCGGGTTCAAGACCTTCGTCTACGACCGCATCGACTCGCTCTACGACCGCGGCGAAGTGTTCCAGAAGATCCTCCACGACCATGAGAAGGTCGAGGCCTACCTGGGGTTCTCGTCCGGGCTCTCCCACGGGGCGACCCGCCGCTGGCTGATCGGCTACAGCCGCGACCTCGACAACTTCGAGTACCCGCCCGGCGGCGACTCGACGCCCCTGCCGCCGGAGAACCGGCTCTTCTCCTATCCCTGGATCGGCTTCGACTACGTCGAGGACGGCTTCATCGCCGAGCGCCAGCTCGACCAGATCACACGCACCGAGGATCTGAACATCGGCACCCAGGCCCGGGCGCGCCTCGGCTACTCGACCTCCGCGCTGGGGGCGAAGCGCGACCACCTGATCGCCAGCACGAGGATCACCACCGGCTGGAAGCCGGGCTCGCGCCAGCTCCTGCTCGCGGCGTTCGAGGGCGGCGCCCGCTGGGGCAGCCAGGGCCGGGAGAACGTCCTCCTGTCCGGCCTGCTGCGGTACTATGTGCGCGACTTCGGCAAGAGCGTGTTCTATGTTTCGGCCGAGGGCGCGATGGCCGAGAACCTGGACCCGGAGACCCAGCTTCTCCTGGGCGGCGACAACGGCCTGCGCGGCTATCCGCTGCGCTACCTGAGCGGCGACCGCCGCTGGCTGGTGACGCTGGAGCAGCGGTTCTTCGGCGACAAGGAGTATTTCCACGTGCTGAACATCGGCGCCGCGGCCTTCTTCGACGCCGGCCGCGCCTGGTTCGAGGACGGCAGCTCCGGCGATCAGAAGGTGCTCAGGGACGTCGGCCTCGGTCTTCGCCTGGGTTCCAGCCGGTCGTCGAGCGGCACCATGGTCCACTTCGACCTCGCCTATCCCCTGGACCGGGACGAGGGGATCGAAAGCCTGCAGTGGCTGGTTTCGACGAGCGAGACGTTCTAGCTGGGACCGCCGACAGGCCGGCAGGATGCCGGCGCTCCCAGCAACTAACGCAAACGACTAGGCTTCGGCTCGAACACCCCGTGGAAGGCGAGATGCTGGATGCCGCCGGGGCGGACGACCGCCTGCGGACCTGACGCCACGTCCCTCGCGTCGAAGATTGCGAAGGCGGTTTCGTTCTGCCCGGCTTCGAACAGCGGGCAGAGGATGGCTCCCGCGTCCGGGTCGCCCGGGTCTCCGGCGAAGGCCGGCTCTCCGGCCAGCCAGGTTCCGGCCGGCGCCTGCCAGAGGTCGAGCGGACCGTTCCAGCGGGCGTGGACGAGCTGGTCGAAGAACTTTCGCCCCGGCCGCCCGGTCTTCGAAATGCCCAGCATCCACAGCTCTTCGTAGGGCCGGCCGGCGCGGCGCGGATCGATGGCCGCGAAGTCCGGCGCCAGCTGATAGTCGATCTCCCGCCGGTCCATCACGCGGCCTGAGGGGAGATCCACCACCATCCGTACCGGTCTCCCCTTCCCCACGTCCTCGAACAGTCCGGGCAGCCGGTACTGGTCGTAGACCGGACGGTCCAGCTCCAGGATGTCCACGATCAGGAGATCCCCGGCGTCGAACGCGTTGATCGTGTGGAGGGAGTAGCGCTCGGGCACCTCGACCGTCGCGACCTCGTCGCCGGTCTCCCGGGACAGGATCTTGAGGACGCTCCCGGTTTCCTCCTGCAAGCGCTCCTGCAAGCGCTCCTGCAAGCGCGGCTGCCAGCGCAGCGAATCCAGGACGGAGGCGCCGCTCCCGAGGGCCTGCATGTCCAGGTGGTAGGGGCTCAGGTGGAAGGCGGCGTGCTTCCCGCTCAGGGCGAAATCGTGGACCGAGCACGGTCCGGGCATGGGCTGCCGGCGGCGGTAGACGAGACCGCCTCCGGCGTCGAAGCGGTAGAGGTTGAGCTGCGGCGCTCCCGCGGCGAACGAGACGCCGAAGTTGAACAGCTCGCCGGTCTCCGGATCGATCTTCGGGTGGGCCGCGAACGGCGCCACCGGCCCGAGACGGCCACCGAAGTTGAATTCGCCCCGAGTCGTCAGCGTCTCCGGGTCCAGCTCCCACGGGAGCCCCTGCTCTCCGAAGACGAGCAGCCGGCCTCCGAACGGAACGATGCTCACGTTGAGCGGCGACTCCAGGGTGACGCCGCCCCGCCCCATCCGGTCACCCGCGAACGCGGTGCCGAAGGCGCGGAAGAGCGGCGCCCCGGCGCTCTCCTCCGCGCAGAGCTTGCCGCCGCGCACGAACCGGCCGGTGAAGGTGGCTCCGTCCTCGCCCAAGCGCAGCGCGCAGACCCGGCCGTCGCCGTCGAGCCAGTGGCCGTAGCGGAAGCCGTTGCGCTCAAAACGGCCGGGGCCGTTCAGGTAGTAGGTTCCGCGGAGAAACGCCGGAACCGTCCCCTCGATCGTCCGCACCGGGCCGCTGCGGTCCTCGGGAATGCAGCCGAGGACCGCGTCGAGGCCCGGCGCGTGGTCGGTGACCTGAGTCACTTCGCCATCGCCTCCTCCTCCACTTCCTTCATCGGCGCCATAAGCTTCTCCGAGTCCGGATGGAAGCGGCGCATGCAGGGGACGTCGAACGGCCAGACCTGCGTCTCCATCCCGGCGGTCGTCCCGGCGCAGACGGCCCAGCGGGCGCGGATCTCCTCGGGATCGAAGCGCAGGTTGTCCGGATCGATCCCGGCCACGAACGCCGCGTTCGAGGTCACGGCCGGATCGCCCACCACCACGGAGCAGACGTGCGCGGCGATCCAGCGCACCAGCGCCTCCAGGTTGTGGAGCTGGCCGTCGAGCACCTGCCGCGCCTCCTCGGAGCTCACGCCGACCTTGTAGAAGCAGGCCTCGGCCAGGTTGAGGGCCCCGATCTCCGTGAAATCGAAGAACACCGGGCCGCCGGTCTTCGGCGGTACGGAGAGGTTCTCCTTCTTCCACCGGTAGTAGCCCACCAGGAAGTGCTGGAGCGACTGGTTCCACGGCCCCAGGCGCGAGAAGCGGCGCAGGAACCCGGGCAGGAACGACGGGTCGGTGAACAGGTCGTTGATGAACGGGAAGACGTAGAAGCCGAAGTAGATCGTCAGCTCCCAGACGTAGCGCAGCGAGAACGCCTCCTGGTCGCCGAGGAGCGGCTGGCCCACGGCGTAGCTCGGGACGTAGGCCTCGTAAATCGCCCGCGCCACCGATTCGTAGTACTTCACCTTGCGCTCCATCTCCGTGCGGTCGGATGTCTTGATGATGTCCGCGACGAGCGTGGTGTACATAGAGATCAGGTCGCCGCCCGGGCTGTAGAGCGGGTCGGTGAAGCGGCACGCCTCGCCCACGAACGCCCAGCCCGACGCGCTCATGGTCTGCCCGAGGTCGAACGCGAAGTCGACGTAGCCGGAGTGGTGGACGATCTCGCGGTTCCGGAGGTCGCGGGCGAAGAGCGGCTGCTCGCGGCAGACCCAGTCGACGAGCCCCTGCGCGTTTGCGACCTCCTTCTTGTCCACGCAGCCGTGCTCGTAGACCAGCCCGAGGCTCGTCTTGCCGTGCAGCGGGATCTGCCAGAACCAGTAGCCCTCGCCGCAGAAGTGGTTGGTGGCCAGGAAGACCGGGGTGTGGCCGAGCGCCGACCGGTTGGGCAGCTTGCGGATCTCGTCCCGGGAGAGGTCGGTGAGCCGCTCGGGGTCGACGTTGCCCTCCACCCACAGGAACGAGGTGCCGTGGCGGATCGGGCTCTTGCGCATCAGACCGAGCTTCCGGCCCAGGAACTTGGCGCGGCCCGAGGCGTCCACGACCCAGGCGGTCTTCCCGGAGATCTCCTCGCCGTCCGCCGTCTTGAACTTGAACGCGTGCGGAGCCTGGTCGGCGAGCGTCACGTCGAGGCCGGAGGTCGGCGCGAAGACCTCGCAGCGCGGGTCCTCCTTGATCACGCGCAGCAGCTCGGCCTCGAACACGTTGCGGTCGAGCTGGTAGGTCGCGATGTTCGACAGCTTGCGGATGTAGGACTGGCTCAAGTCCTCGTAGCTCGCGCCGCCCTGGTCCGACGGCCAGTAGAAGCGGAGGTTGTACTTGAGGTAGTGGTTCTGGAGCAGGTGCTCCTCCATGTCCAGCACCCGGGAGTAGTAGTAGCCGCTCATCTGGACGGTGGCTTCCCCGACCTTCTGCTTCTTCGGC
>JANMTS010000100.1:0-26947 GCA_031390755.1 Holophagales bacterium | reverse complement strand
TCTCCCTGAACCGGGGGCCTGCTACCCGGCGCTCCGGCGCTTACCGGGACGGGACTCTCACCCGCTGGACGAGCACAGCTGGACGCACAGACCTCCACACGCTCACCTACACTTGGTCTGGCTTCTTCACGACGCACCATGGGCGGAGCGTATCGCGTCCCCGGTGCTTCCGGCGATGCCCCCCGCGGCCTCCGTGCTAGGCTTGGTCCGTCCGAACTTTCCAAGAGGAGAACCCCCTATGCAGGAACGCAAACAGCCGGAGACGCTACGCTTGCGGGCCTTCTGCCCGGCGCTCACGGTGAACGATCTTCCGGCCAGCCTGGCGTGGTACCGGGACGTCCTCGGCTTCATCGTTGCCGAGGAGTACAAGAACGAGGGCAAGGTGGTGGGGGCCCGGATCAGAGCCGGCGCCACGGAGCTTCTGCTCGGCCAGGACGACTTTGCCAAGGGGCGCGACCGGCAGAAGGGACTCGGTCTCCGCCTCTACTGCGTGACCACGCAGGACATCGATCAGCTCGCCGCCGCCGTCAAGGAGCGGGGAGGCAAGATCACCCAGGAGCCCACGGATCAGCCCTGGGGGGTCCGCGACTTTGCGGTCGTCGACCTAGACGGGTTCAACCTCTCGATCATGTCCCCGCCCCCCGCGGACCGGAGCTGAGGCGACTCCGCAGGCAGTCTAGGCAGGCAGGCTCGGAGGCGCCCTCCTCCGCTTGCGCTGGACGGAGAACGGGAGCCAGAACATCCACAGGCCCGTGATCCAGAGGAGCAGGAGGGCGACCCCGCTCGGCAGGAAGACTCCGAGCTTGCTCCAATCCCCGGCGAAGAACGAGCCGTCGTGGATCGATTCAATCAGGTCCGAGCGCCGGTAGGCGGTCTGGAGCACGTCGCCCGTGCCCAGGTCGACCTGGACCTCGTAGCCGCTGTCTTGCTCCCATCCTGCACCGTCTTCGAGGCCTCGCGGTCGGCTTCCCGGAGATTCGGGTGCGGATCTGCACGCCCCGGCTTTTCTCCACTCCGCCTGCGCGCAGGGAGATTCACCTTGCCACGGGGGAAGATCCCCTCGCGACGCAGCAACGTTACCCGGCAGCAGGGCAGGCTTCCCCAGCGGTCCGGCAACGTTCCACGCCGCGAGGTGAGATCACCCGGGCGCCGGGTGACGTCACCTCGCCGCCGGGTTGGCTTCCATGCGGCTGGGCAACGTTACCTCGTTGCGAGGCAAAGCTCCCCCGTGGTGCGCTACGTCACCCCGCCACGAGGCAAGCTCGCTTCAGGTCAGGGAAGTTTCCCTCGCCGCAGCGCCAGGTCACTCAGGGGCTGGGGAAGATTCCCTCGCCTTGAGCAAAGTCACCTGGCGTTGCGGAAAGATACCTGGCGAGCAGGTCGGCTTCCCTCGCCGCGAGGTGGGTTCCTCAGCCACGAGGTGAGTTGCCCCGGAGACCATAGGGCCGCCTAGCCACGAGGTAAGGCTACCTGGAGGCCAGGTAACGTCACCGCAGTGGTCCGCGCGGAGCCCAAGGGGTGTTCCGCACGGACAACAAAGGCCGGAGGAGGGAGGGACAGCAAACCGCGGGTGCCGACGCATAGGGGGACTAACCCCCGGACTAACCCCTGGCTCATAAGGACCGCTCTTTGTGACGCACTACACTAGGAGGCCGACCTGGTGGGCGGACCGTTCAGCGGAATGCGGAGGGCGACGGTGGTGCCCTTCCCCGGACCCTCGCTGTGCGTATGGATCGTGCCGCCGTGGAGGTCCACGATCCGCGCCGTGAGGGCCAGCCCCATGCCATGGCCCCGATAGTTGCGCTCGATCTCGGGACCGCCGCGCACGAACGGGTCGTAGATGTAGGGCAGCACCTCGGTCGGGATGCCGATGCCCGTGTCGGAGAAGAACACGCCCAGGTGATCGTTCTCGGCGTTCGCGGTGATGCGCACCGAGCCGCGGTTGGGGATGAACTTGAGGGCATTGTCGAGCAGGTGCCAGAAGACCTGGCCCATGCGGACGGGATCCCCGACCATGACCTGGGAGGGGACCTCGGCATCGAGCCAGACGCGCCCCGGCGCCCGCATGGGCTGGCCGGTCACCAGGATCACCTTCTCCATCACCTCGCTCACGTCGAAGGACATCAGGTTGAGCGTGGTGCGCCCCTGCACCAGGTCGGCGAGCTCCAGAAGCTCGTCGAGAAGACGGGTATGGACGACGAGCCGCCGATGGATGCGGCCGATATCGCCGCGCAGGTCGACGTGGAGCGACCGGTCCGAGCTCAAGGCATAGACGAAGCTCATGAGGGACGAGAGCGGATCGCGCAGCTCCCGGCAGATGCTTCGGAACAGGGGTTGCGCGGCCAGACGGACGCCCTCGGTCTCCGCCAGCTTCCAGGCTTCGCTCGGCTCTTCGTCCCCGAGCTCGTCCCCGGGGATATCGTCGTCATCGCTGTCGATCATGCTCTTCTTTCTCCACCGGGGCCTCCACTGCGGCAGAGGCGGTTTCTTGAATGACGCTCTCGAGGGCCTGAAGGCTGACCGGTTTGGTCAGGTGGCGGGCGAACCCGGCTTCCAGGCTGCGGCGGACATCGTCTTCGGTGCCGTAGCCGCTCAGGGCGATTCCCGGGAGGCCGTAGAGGCGGCCGAGCTCGCGCATCAGATCCATTCCGGTGCCGTCGGGAAGGCCCAGGTCGCTGATGAGCAGGTCGAGGCCGTCGCCGGATTCCAGGGCGGCCTTCGCCGCGGCGAGGCCCGACGCCACGCTGCCGGCCAGCCGCACCTCGTGGCCGAGGGCGCGCAGCAGCTCGGCCATGGCCTCCGCGGTGTCGGGATGGTCCTCGACGAGCAGCAGGCGCAGAGAGCGCCCGGGCTCCCCGGCCTGGCCGGCGCGCGGGCTCTCCGCGCCTCCGGAGGTCTCGGAGGAGATCGGCACCGGGGCCAGGGCGGCGTCGGCCGGCCAGCGGCCCGCGGGGAGATGGACGCGGAAGGTCGCTCCCCGCCCGTAGCCCTGGCTGACCGCGGTGATGCTGCCGCCGTGCAGCTCGGCGATGGCCTTGCTGATCGACAGTCCCAGGCCCAGGCCTCCCAGCTTGCGGCTCGCCGCCGCCGGTCCCTGCTCGAAGGCGCTGAAGATGAGAGGCAGAGCCGCGGGCTCGATTCCCATCCCTGTATCCGTTACTTCCACCACCAGCTCGTCGCCCCCCTCGATTCCGCCGTTCCAGCTGCGCACGAAGATTGTACCGCCTTCCGGCGTAAACTTCACGGCATTGCGAAGGAGGTTCCAGAAGATCTGGGTGAGTCGGGGACCGTCGCCCCAGACGCGGGGCTCGGCGGCGGCGAGGTCGGTGACGACCCGCAGCCGACCGCCCTGGACGGCCTCGGCGCAGCAGATCTCAATGGCGTGCGCGACCACGGCGCCGACGTCGGTGACGGCGCGATGGAGGTCGAGCCGCCCGCGGGCGATGCGGGTGAGGTCGAGGAGATCGTCGATGAGCCGCGCCTCCAGCTCGACGTTGCGGCGGATCATGGCGAGCCGGTCGGTCAGGCCGTGCAGGCGACGCAGGCGAGTATCGCCTTCGAGGCCGGAGATCAGCGCGAGCACGGGGGTGAGAGGGGTGCGCAGCTCGTGGGAAAGGGTGGCGAGGAACTGGTCCTTGGCCCGGCTGGCGGCCTCGGCCTCCTCCTTGGCCTCGCGCAGCTCCTGCTCGACCTGCTTGCGGCCGGTGATGTCCATGACGGTGCCGATGAAGCGCACGGCGTGCCGGTCGTCGCCTTCGCCGCGGAAAAAGGTGCGGCCCCGCGAGTCGACCCAGCGCACGGTGCCGTCCGGCGCGAGGGAGCGGTATTCCGCACGGTATTCCGCACGGTATTCTGCGCGATCGTCGATGCCGTACTCGCCCGTGCCGTCCGATTCGAGCGCATCCTGAATCGACTGGTGGACGCGGTCCCAGTCGTCCGGATGGACGCGCAGCAGGAGCTCGCCGTAGTCGACGTCGGCGTCCGGCCCCAGGCCGTGCATCTCCTTGCAGGCCACCGACCAGTTCATCCGGCCGGTGACCGGGTTGAAGTCCCAGGTGCCGAGACCGGTGGCGTCCACGGCCATGCGCAGGCGCTCCTGGCTCTCCCGCAGATCCTCCTCGGCCTGGCGGCGCTCGGTCACATCGGTGGCCATGGTGACCAGGTAGCGCCGGCCGTCGGGCAGGCTGCGCGGCGCGGCAGCCGCGGCGGTGAGGCTCCAGATGCGGCTCTCGCCGTCCGCCCTGCGGATGAGGAAGTCTTCCTGCCTCTCGTGCGCTCCGGCGAAGTGGCGCCGGATCTCGGCTTCGGCGCGGTCGGCGGCCGGACCGTAGGCCAGGTCGAGCCAGGCGCGGAAGGTGGGGATGGCTTCGCGGGCGTAGCCGGACAGCTCGAGCCAGGCGCGGCTGACGGCGAGAACCTCGCCGTCCTCGGCATGGACCAGGATGGGGATGGGGGCTTCGAGAACCTCGTACTGGAAGCGCTCTTCGTTGTACCGCAGGGCCGCGCGGTCCGCCCGGGCGGACCGTTCCGCCCGTTCCGCGACCCAGACGGCCGTCACGGCCAGGGCGCAGGCCGACGCTCCCAGGAGGTAGGCGATCGCGGCCGACCCCGTCTCCGCGGAATTTGCCGCCAGCGCCGAGAGGGCTGCAAGGAGGGCGAGGAGCGCTCCAAGCCCCCAGACAGCTCGACGGTGGTTGAGGCGAATCATGGCACCTCTCGGCTCCAACGCAGTGCTTACGGAGAGTAGCAGATTCTCCGAGGACTCAGGGGCCGGGGGGGCTGCCCGCCACCTGAACGATCGCGGTCTCCAGGGCCTGGGGGCTCACCGGCTTGATGAGATGCCGCTCGAAACCGGCCTGGCGGCTCTTGCGGAGATCCTCCTCCATGCCGTAGCCGCTCAGGGCGATGCCGCGCAAGCCGTAGAGGGAGGCCAGCTCGCGCATCAGCTCGTGGCCGCTGCCGTCGGGCAGGCCGAGGTCGCTGACCAGGAGGTCGAAGCCGGCCGCTCCCACTGCAGCCGCCGCGGCGCGGGCTTCGGCCAGGCTGCCCGCCACCGTCACCTGGTGACCGCGGGCGCCGAGGAGATCGGCCATGGCTTCGGCCGTGTCCACATGGTCCTCGACCAGGAGGATGCGGAAGCGGGGCGGCCCGGCGGCCCCGAGCGAGAGCACCGATTCCGACCGCGGAGCGGGGCTCGGCCGGACCGAGGACGGGCCGGCGACCGGCATCCGCAGGGTGAAGACGGAGCCGCGGTCCTGGCCCTCGCTGAACGCGGTCAGGCTGCCGCCGTGCTGCTCCACGATGGCCTTGCTGATCGCCAGCCCCAGGCCGAGGCCGCCGAACCGGCGCGTGATGCTGCGCTGACCCTGCTCGAACGCGTCGAAGATCCGCGGGAGCTGCCCGGGCTCGATGCCGATGCCGGTGTCGGCGACCTCGACCGCCAACCAGGGGGCGCCGTCGACGGTCTCGTTCCAGGAGCGGACGCGCACGGCTCCCCCCTCCGGGGTGAACTTGACCGCGTTGCGCACCAGGTTCCAGAAGACCTGGGTGAGGCGCGGACCGTCTCCCCAGACGCCGTGCTCGTCGGCGGCGAGGACGGTCGAGAGCTGCAGCCGCTTGGCCGAGAGGTCTCGGGCACAGGTCTGGAGCGCGTGCATGAGCACCTGCCGGGCGTCCGCCTCCCCGAAGTGCAGCTCCAGCTTGCCGCGGGCGACGCGGGTCAGGTCGAGGAGGTCGTCGATGAGCCGGGCTTCCAGCTCCACGTTGCGGCGGATCACGTCGAGCTCGCGGCGAAGCCCGCGGGCGCGGACGTCCTCCTGGAGCCCCGCCACCAGGGCGAGCACGGGGGTGAGCGGCGTGCGCAGCTCGTGGGAGAGCGTGGCGAGGAACTGATCCTTGGCGTCGTTGGCCGCGCGCATCTCCCGGAAGAGCCGGGAGTTGTCCAGGGCCACGGCCGCCCGGCGCGACAGCTCTTCCCCGAGGGCGAGGTCGGCCGGGCCGTACGTCCGGCCGGAGTCCGAGGTGGCGAGGAAGAGGACGCCCAGGGTCTGGCCGCGGGCCACCAGGGGGAGGATGAGGCTGGAGCGCCGCCCGAGGCGGCGGTAGATGGTGCGGAGGTCCGGGTCGAGCGGCACGGTGGCGCTCTCGACCGAGACTCCGGGGTCGAGCCGGGGACGACCGGTGCGCACCGCCTCTTCCAGGGGCCGGGGCGCACCGGCCGGAGAGGAGAGATGGAGCTCGCTCAGCTGCTCGAGCAGGGAGACCTTCTCCGGGTCCACGTGGGCGACGGCGATCCGGCGGGCGACCCGCAGCTCCTCGACCTCGAAGAGGACGCAGTCGTCGGCGATCCGGGGCACCGAGAGCCGGACGACGCTGGCCAGCGTGGCTTCGTAGTCGAGCGAGGCGGACAGGATCTCGCTGGCCTCGGCCAGGAAGGCGCTGCGTCGCTCGGCCGCCTCGGCCGCTTCCTTGGCCGCCTGGAGCGCCAGCTCCGTCTGGCGCTGCTCGTCGCGGAGCGTGGCCAGCGTTCTTTCGGCCGCCGTGCTGTCGGCCAATCTCGAGCTGCTCAAACCATCTCCCTCACCTCTGGCTCCCGGTGCGGAGAGTCGCGCCCCGGAAGTCGGCCCAGCATTCCCTCAGATTCAGCTGGTCAGTGTACTTGACGTGCTCTCCTCCGCGCCAGACGACCGAGCCAGAGCTCGAGCTCCTCGGCGCCGGTCAGCCGGGCGAGCAGGAGATACCCGGCGCCGAACGTACCGACCACGGCGAGGGCCTGCAAGGCGATGTGCATCGCGGGCAACACGAACCAGAGAGCCGCCGCGGGCACGGCCGCCGCGAGCGCGATCAGCAGCATCCGGCCGATCTCCCGGGTCGGGAAGAACGGACCCGGCGCGCTCTTCGCCAGCGCCCGGCGCAGCAGCAGCAGCTCCACCCAGGAGCCCACGCCGGACGCCACGGCGAGCCCCACGGCGCCGAGGCGCAGCGCCTCGCCCCGGGCGTCGACCAGGTCGGTCACGGCAATCTTGTCGAGCAGCAGCATCAACGGGACGGCCACCGCGGCGGACACCCCCACGCGGATCGTCGCGATGCGGGCCGGCGTCTTCGGCTCCTGCAAGGCGTAGAAGGTGTTCTGGAGCAGGCGCGAGGAGGTGCTCGCCAGCAGACCCACGGTGTAGCCGCAGAGGGTCAGGTAGACGAGCCAGTTGTCGGTCTCCCCGAAGCTGCCGGTGCGCAGAAGCAGGCCGATGATGAGATAGCCGAACGCGAGGTAGCCCACGCAGGTGGGGACGTTCAGGAAGGCCATCTGCCGCAGCGACCGCCGCACGCGCGCCCTGAGCGCCTCCGTATTCCCGCCAATACCCCCACCGCTCTCGCGGCTCAGCCGGGACAGCTCCGGCAGCTCGGACGCGGCCACGGACAGGCCGAAGAGACTGACCGGCAGCATGTAGGGGGTCTGCGCGTAGTTGAGGACGCTGGTCGCGCCAGCCTGGAGGAACGAAGCGAGGAACACGTCGAGGTAGCCCGAAAGCTGCACCACGCCGCGCCCGGCCACCACCGGCACGAAGGCCCGCAATGCCGCCCGGACGCCGTCGACCCGGGTCGAGAACGAAAGCCGGAATCCCCGGATCTCGCGCGCCACGGAGGGGAGCTGCACGAGGAACTGGAGAAGGCCGCCGAGCAGACCGCCCCAGCAGGCCGCGAAGAGGATGCGGGTCATGCCGGCCAGGGAGCCGGCCGGATCCGATGGGTTGGGGCCCCCCGCCCAGACCAGGCAGCCGATGATCGCCGCGTTCCAGACCACCGGCGCGAAGTAGGGAACGAAGAACTTGCGGTGGCTGTTGAGAACGCCGAGCGCCCACACCGAGAGCACCAGGAATCCGGTCATGGGGAAGACGATGCGGGCGGCGGTGACGGCCAGCTCGAAGCGGTCGACCGGGCCGGTGTCGCGCAGGAAGCCCGCGCTCAGCACGGCCACGAGAGGCCGGGCCAGCAGCATGCCCAGCAGCGACAGGCCGGCCGCCGTCGCCAGGAGAATCCCGAAGATGGCGCCGGCGAAGCGCCCGGCGTCCTCGCGCCGGCCCTCCTCTACCATCCGCGCATAGATCGGGATGAAGGCGGCGGAGAGCGTCCCCTCTCCCAGCAGGTTCTGGATGACGTTCGGCGCGCGGAAGGCGACGCGCAGCACGTCCATGTGCGGACCGACGCCCAGGTAGTGGGCGTAGACCCGCTCCCGGACGAACCCGATGAGCCGGGAGGCGAGGATGCCCATCGCCACCATCCCGGCTCCACCCCCGCTCTTCGGCCCGCCCTCCTTCGGCCGGCTTTCCTTCAGCAATACTGGCTCCCCGGTCACTCGAGGTCGTTCCAGTTCAGAAGGACGTTGTAGACGAACCGGAAGTCCGACAGGTTCAGGTAGCGGTGAAGCGGATTGAACGCGAACAGGATCACCCGGCCCTCTCCGGACGGGATGTCGAGGATGGCCGGCTTGCCGTCGAGGCCGGCTTCGTCCTTGACGAGGCCGGAGAGCACCAGGCGCGCGTCCTCGGGCTCCTTCCTGACCTCGGGCTTCGTCTCGGGCTCCGGCAGGTCCACGTCCTCGACCTCGACGGACTCCTGGGCCGCGGGCTCGGTGGGCTCGGCTTCCGCCACCGCGGGGGCGTCGGGCTTCTTCTCCGCATCCTCCCCCACCTTCTTCAGGCCGAACTGGAGCACCACCCGGCCGCGATCGCGGTCGTCCACGTCGAACAGCGGGCCGTTGCCGCGGAAGACGCTGGGCTTCTCTTCGTAGCCGTAGGCGATGGGGTGCGTCGGCCGCAGCACCTTGGCGCGGATCTCCGAGCCCGGCGTGTTCGGGCCGTCGTCAAAGCGCACGCGCCTCACCATGCCCCCCTGGACCGGCACGGCCCCGGCGCCTGCCACGGCCACCAGAACGCCGCCCTTCTCGACGAAGCGCCGCAGGTTCATCAGTCCCTCCAGGCCCATGCCGCCGGTGATGTCGTCGGCGGCGTCAGGGATGCCGTGGCTGGGGAACTCGGGGGTCTTCGTGTAGGCCAGCGGCCCGTTCGCGGGGTCGATCCCGTGCACCAGCCGCGTGAAATCCCCGCGGTGGTCGGGGAAGAGGATCACGTCGAAGCGGTCTTCAATGCCGCCGGTACCGCCCCGCCGCAGGTCGGCGTCGGCGATCAGCGCGTACTCGATCCCCTCCTGGTCGAGCGCATAGCGCGCCCAGCCCGCGTCCTGGGTGGACGTCCAGGTGTGGAGCAGCGCCAACCGCGGCAAATCAACCGCGTGCCGCGGCACGTCAGGCATCGCCGTCGCCGCGACGAAGCTCAGGGCCAGGCGGGACGCGACGTCGTCCACCACATCGCGCGCCGCCTGCACGATCCAGCTCCCCGGCGGATAGGTCACGCCGTTCACCTCGAAGGCCGTCTCGGCCGCGTCGACCTGCGCTCCCCCGAGCCGCAGGCGGGCGCGCAGGAGCGAGGACTGCCCGGTGTCGGCAAGCAGATAGAGATCGCCGAGGCCGTCCACCCGGCCGGCGAGCGAAACCGTCTCCTGGATCGGCGTCATGGCCGTGTCGAGGATCTTCCTGTCGTCGATCTTCGCGCCGTCCACGCCGTAGAGGAGCGGCCAGGTCCAGGCGATGTCGTCGTACGGCTCGTTGGGCTCGTCGGCGGGGAACTTCTGCTCCTCCAGGAAGTTGATGGCCGCGTTGCGGTACGGCTGGTCCATCCGCACCACGAAGGTGCCGGCGGGCCAGGTCTTCTCCCCGATCTTGACGTCCGCGGTCGTCTGGTGGATCTCGATCCGGTGCTTGCGGAGCTGGTTCAGCAGGTACTCGAGGCGGCCGGTGTCGCGCTGGGCCAACGGGAAGACCCAGGCGTAGGGGGCCTCGGTGCGCCCCTTCTCCAGGGCCCGGGCGCCCTTGATCCAGAAGTCTTCCAGCAGCTCCTTGCGGTGCAGGGCCGCATAGCCCAGGGCTTCGAGGACTCCGGCTTCCATGTAGTTCGTGTTGTTGCGCAGCGACCAGCGGAGCTTCTTCTCCGGCGGCCACGGGCGGTACCACTGGGTGTCGGTCACGGGCTTGCCCGCGAACCGGGCCTTCTCCAGGGTGCGGTCGAACGTTCCGGGGTGGGAGTTGCCGAAGGTCTCGTAGAACCGGCCGATGCCGTGGTGGCTGTTGGCCACCGAGAACAGGTAGCCGGGCCACCAGCCGTCCCAGAAGGCCCAGACCCAGACGCCCGGAAGGCCCAGCGACGCGAGGGCTCCGGCGTCGTGGTCGCCGAACTGCGTCCACTGGTGGATCGTGACCGGGTCCACGGCGCGGCTGTAGGGGCCGTGGCCGGTGGAGATGTAGAGCAGCGGCACCGATTCGTGCAGGTCGTGCATCACCTGCGGATGCCAGGCGAACCAGGCTTCGTGGATGGCCTGGGTGAGGGCCAGCGCGACCTGCATGCCGTCGCGGTTGTTGTCGTGGAACGCGTAGTGGCCCCAGTACGGCGGCCCCATGAACTCGCGAAGCTCGTCCCAGGTGCCCTTCCGGCTCTTGACGTGTCGGTAGTACCAGTCGACGACGCGGTCGCGGCCGTCGGGCTCGGCCACCGGAGTGATGAGGATGACGCTGTTGCGCCGGATCTCCTGGATCTCGGGCTTCTCCGAGACGGCCAGCCGGTAGGCCAGCTCCATGAGCATCTCGGGGCTGCCGGTCTCGGCGGAGTGCAGGCCGCCCAGCAGGTGGTAGACGACCTTGCCCTCGGCCGCGAGGCGCCGGGCGTCCTCGCGGGTGGTGTTTCGCGGATCGGCGAGCCGGGCGTTGATGTCCTTCCAGCGATCGAGCTGCGCGAGGTTTTCGGCGTCCGAGATCGCCACCAGGAGCAGGTCCCGGCCCTCCTCCGTGCGGCCGATCGTCTGCACGGTCACCCGGTCGCTGGCCTCGTCGAGCCGCCGGAAGTAGCCGTAGATGTCCGCCACGCGGCTCAGCTCGTCGGGAGTGCCGATGATCCGGCCCAGCACGTCCGTCGGCGACGGCACGGTGTCCGACTCGGGCACGTAGGCCACGGTCTCGGGGAGAAACCGGGCCTCGGTCGTGTGCTCGCGGATCGACTCGACGCTGCCGGGCTCGGCGCGGTCGGGCGCCCAGGCGTTGTCCGCCGGAGGAGCCGGAGAGGGAGCGTCCTGGGCGTGCATCAGGGCGGGAACGAGCAGACCGAACAGGACAAGCAGACCGAACAGACCGAACTGGACACCGCGCAGGTTCATCGAGCCTCCTTGGCGAAGACGCCTACGATATACCGGCTCACCGGGTGACGAGAGCCACGACCACCGTGATGTCGTCCGCCTGCTCGGAGTCCCCCTTGAAGTGGGAGAGGTCGCCGAGGATGGCGTCGCGGATCTCGCGCACGGACGCGGTGCCGGCGGCGGCTCGGGCGACCGTCTTCTGGAGGCGCGGATAGCCGTAGTCCTGCCCGAACGCATTGCGGGACTCGACCAGGCCGTCCGTGTAGAGGACGAGCAGGTCACCCCGCCGCACCTTGTGGCGGACCTGCTGATAGGTCCCCTCCAGCATCGTACCGAGGGGCGGCGAGCCCTCCCCCAGCTCCGTGAACGTCTTCGACTCGGCGTCATAGTGCAGCACGGGCGGATGGCCGGCGCTCACCACGGTGATCGTCGCGCCGCCGCCGGCGGAATGATCCAATACCGCGCAGAGGAGCGTCACATAGGTGCGCCGGTCCGTGGTCTTGCGGACCATCAGGTTGAGCCGGTCGAACACCCCCAGGGGAGAAGCGAGGTCGGCCTCCATCAGGTACAGGCAGCTCCGAACGCCCGAGAGCAGCAGTCCGCTCGCCAGGCCATGGCCGGACACGTCGCCGATCACCAGGGCGAGTTGGGACGGCGCCAGTCGGAAGTAATCGTAGTAGTCGCCGCCCACCTCGGTCGCCGGCAGCGACGCGGCCGCCAGCTCGACCCAGCCGATATCGGGGGGGAGCTGCGGCAGCATGGAGAGCTGGATCTTGCGCGCGTACTCGATCTCCTCGCGCATGCGCATCCGCTCTCGGGCCCGGCCGTGCTCGGTGCGCCAGACCACCAGGAATCGACGCCGCTCCAGCTGGGTCAGCACCATGGAAAGCACCATGCAGAGGACCACGGCGAACGACAGGCCCGCGATCTGGTCCCCCGGGGGCAGGGCGTCCACCGAGGGCAGCCCGGACCGGTCCAGGGGCAGGATGGCGATGACCCAGAGGCTGCCGTAGAGCAGCAGGTGCTCGATCATCCGCATCCGGAAGAGGATCAGCACGAAGGCCGTGGGGATGAACAGCCCCAGAAACTCCCCGCCTCTGAGCAGCAGAACCTTCATCACCACCAGCTGCAAGATCAGGAACCCGAGAAGGATCTGCCGGAACCAGGTGAAGTAGAACCGCTCGCGCCGGAGAAAGAACATCCCGGCCATTACGAGCAGATCGACCGCCACCACGGCGATCACCCCAATCCGGCCGTCCGAGGAGGCGAACGAAGGGATGAGCAGGAGGATCAGGAAGCCGAGGATCCACCGGAAGATCCGGTAATTACGGCCATCCAGATGGCGCTGAAGCGCCAGAGGCTCAGGGAGCCGGACCAGCTCGTCGATCGAAGTAGCTTTCATGGGGCGTCCCACACGGAACGCCGCCATGCTATCGCGCCCGGTTCCTGCCGACTACTCCCCCACCGCCGCCAATACTGCCAGCCGCCGGGCTTCCACTGCCGACGGCGCAGGCCGGCGCTCGCCGACCTGCTGGCGCCACATGGCGTAGTAGAGGCCCTTGCGTTCCAGCAGCTCCCCATGACGGCCGGACTCCACGATGTGGCCGCGCTCCAGGACGTGGATGGTGTCGGCGTGCATCACGGTCGACAGCCGGTGCGCGATGAGGATCGTGATCACGTGGCTCGACGCCACCTCGCGCATGGTCTCGGTGATCTCCTCCTCGGTCAGCGAGTCGAGCGATGAGGTGGCCTCGTCGAAGACCAGCAGGCGCGGCCGGCGCAGCAGCGCCCGGGCGATCGAGAGGCGCTGCTTCTCCCCTCCCGAGACCTTGACGCCGCCCTCCCCGATCACCGTGTCGAGCCCCTTGTCGGCCCGCGCCAGCAGGCTGTCGCAGGCGGCCTTCTTCAGAACTTCCAGGCACTCGGCATCCGTGGCGTCCGGGTTCACGAAGAGGAGGTTCTCGCGGATCGAGCCCGAGAAGAGCTGGGTGTCCTGGGTCACGAAGCCGATCTGAGCCCGCAGCTCGTCCAGGTCGATCGAGGTGCCCGGCTTGCCGTTGTAGAGGATGCGCCCGCTCTGCGGCCTGTAGAGACCCACCAGCAGCTTGACGAGCGTGGTCTTCCCCGAGCCCGACGGTCCCACGAACGCCAGCGTCTCTCCCTGGCCGGCTGCGAAGGAGACGCCGGAGAGGGCCGGCGTGCTGCCGGTCTGATGGGTGAAGTTCACGTCCTCGAAGGCGAGCGCGCCCAGCTCGCCGAGCGGCAGCGGAGCGCCTGGCTTGGACTCGACCGGCACCGCGAGGATCGCCTGGAAGGCCTCCATTGACGCCTCGGTCTCGCGGTAGGTGTTGATGACCGTCCCCAGCTCCTGGAGCGGGCCGAAGATGAAGAACGAGTAGATCCACAGCGAGAAGAACTGGCCGACGGTGATCTGCTGGGTGAAGATCAGGTAGAGCATAAGGAAGAGGATCGAGGTCCGCAGCGCATTGACCGCCGTGCCCTGGATGAACGCAAGCAGGCGAAGCGAGCGGACCTTCTTCAGCTCCAGCTTCAGGATCTTGCCGGTGATCGAGTTGAGCCGGCCGATCTCCTGCTTGGCGAGGCCCAGGCTCTTGACCAGCTCGATGTTGCGCAGCGACTCCGTGGTCGAGCCGGCCAGCGCCGTGGTCTCGGCCACGATGACCTTCTGGATGGTCTTGATCCGCTTCGACAGTACCGAGCTCAGGAGGCCGAGGATCGGGATCGTCAGGAGGAAGACCGGCGCGATCGCCCAGTGGACCGTGAAGGCGTAGATCATCACGAAGATGACGCCGACGAGCGTTGTGAACAGGGTGTTGACGGCGGTGACGATCAGCTTCTCGACGTCCGAACGGACCTTCTGGAGCTTGCCGAGCGTCTCGCCGCTGCGCTGGTCTTCGAACAGCGAGTACGGCAGCTCCAGCGAGTGGCGGACGCCGTCCGAGTAGAGCTCGGCGCCCAGGCGCTGGGTGATGACGTTGACGAAGTAGTCCTGGAAGTTCTTGGCCACGCGCGAGACGAACGCGACGCCCACGGCCGCCGCGAGCAGCAGGCTCACGCCGCGGAAGAACTCGCCGGTCGAGTACTCCTTGTAACGAGTCGCATACTCGTCGATGACGTGGCGGAAGATCAGCGGGTCGAGCAGTGAGAAGATCTGATTGATCGCCGCCAGGAGGAGCGCCACGAGCCCGAGCACCCAGTACCGGCGGAGATAGGTATAGAGAATTCGCATGTCGGTCCTATCCTACCCGACCGCGGCGAACCCCGAAGGGACCGGGCTACCAGTTGCAGATGTCCACGATCAACTCCAAAAGATCCAGCGTCCCTCCGACAAGCTCCGGCGCGCCCGATCCATCCCATTCCGACGAGACCGGCACGGCGGAAGCGCCGACCCCGAGGTAGCTCGCCAGGGGCATGGACTCGTGATGCGTGCCGCTCCGGGGCATCCCCGCCTTCGCCCAGGCGACGAAGGGCGCCAGCTCTCCGCCGTCGAACCAGACGCCGTGCTCACGGCAGATGTCCACCATCACGCCGCCGCCCGCCTTCACGTCCATGAGGCTGCCGCAGACCGGGCAGGGTCGATAGACCCGCGGTTGGATCGGCACGGTCCCGCGCACCTCGGCGGGAAGACCTACTGCGGAGGGCGGCTGCGGCCCGGACTCCAGCGTCTTGCTCAAACGCTCGACGAGCTCCCGGGCCAGCCAGGCCCCCTGGCAGGTCTCGCACTGCAGAACGGAGCCTTGCACCCGCTCCAGCGAGACCGGCACAAGGACCGCTTCGTCCTCCGGACAGAGGTAGTCGCTCATATCCTCAGACTACGAGCCCACCCCTCGGAGGGTTGCAGGGGCCAGAAACCTGGAGCGCCCCGCCCCGGAAACCGCCATCCGCAATCTCTACTGCGTCGGCGACTGGACGCAGCCGGGCGGCGCATCACACCGGTGATCGTCTCGGCCCAGAAGGTGGCACAATCGATCCTCAACAGGGCCCCCAGCCGTCAGTGAGCCTCAAGAACCCCGACCCAACTCACCAAGACGACCGAGATCCAGAAGAGGAGCGCATCGTGAACAGACCTCGCCGCACAGCCGTGTTGCTCGTTGGAGGGCTGGCCCTTCTGGCCGGAGCCGGGGGGGCCGCCCCGGCGTCCGGCGACTGGGAGCCCGATCGCCGGCTCACCGTCGACCCTGGCCGCTCGCTCACCACCTACAACTTTGCCCGCAGCGTGGCGGCGGAACCGGATGGCCGGATTCACGCCGTCTGGTACGACGACCGCAGCGGGAGCTCCCAGATCTACATCCGGCGCTCGGTCGATCACGGCACCATCTGGGAGACGGAGAGGGTACTCTCGACGGGCTTCGATCAGGCCGAGCACCCGGCGATCACCTCCTCCGGGCAGACCGTCCTCGTGGTCTGGCACGGGAGGAGGCCGGGCACCGCGAGCTTCGATGTCTTCCTCCGCCGTTCGCTCGACGGCGGGCGGACCTGGGAGCCTGCCGCCGCGCTGACCGCAAGCCACGCCGCCGCGCACTCTGCGGTCGCTCTCGACGGCCTGACGGCGCAGGTCGTCTGGGTTGATACCCGGTCGGGGCTCTCCGAGGTGCGCACCCGGCACTCGTCCGACGGCGGCGCAAGTTGGGGAAAGGAGCGGCAACTCAGCGCCGGGCGCCGTGCCAACTCGTGGGTGCCGACCGTCGAGGTTGCGGGCGATGCAGTCCACGTGGCCTGGGTCGACACGCAGGACGGGAACGAGGAGGAGTACTACCGGCGCTCGACCGACGCCGGCCGCACCTGGGGACCGGCCATCCGCCTGACCCGCAACGCGGCCAATTCCTGGGCCCCCTCGCTCGCCGTCACGGGATCCCAGGTCCATCTCGTCTGGTTCGACCAGCGCGACAGCCCGGTGCAGGCGATCGACGAGTGGGAGATCTACACCCGCCGTTCGGACGACGGCGGGCGCACCTGGGGTCCGCTGCTGCGACTGACCCGTGCTCCGGGACGTTCGCTCCGGCCGAGCGTCGTCGCGGACGGGGACCGCGTCACCGTGCTCTGGTTCGACGGACGCGACGGCGACCTGGAGATCTACGCCAAGGAGTCGGCAGACGGCGGCCGGACCTGGAGCGAGGACGATCGCCTGACCCGGGCGCCGGGGGAGTCGCGCCACGTCAGCGTAGCCACGGCCGGCGGCGAGCTGTACGCGGTCTGGTACGACGAACGCGACGGCAATCCCGAGGTCTACTTCAAACGCCGCTCGACAGAGAGCGCCTCCAGCCAGCCGTAGAAAATGTCGATCCAGTGGTCGCTGCTCGTGCCCTGCTTCCGCATTCCGAAGCCATGGCCGCCGGCGCTGAAGATGTGAACCTCGGGTTTGTGTCCCGCTGATTTCAGAGCGTCATAGAACTTGACCACGGGATCGAGCGCCACGGCATCGTCCTGCGCCCACGCGAGAAACGTGGGCGGCAGCCTGGCCGGAATGGTGGGCATCGCACCGAACGGACCACCATAGATCATGGCCGCGAAGCTCGGGCGCGCCGCGGCGTCCGCCTGGAGCAGCGTTCCGCTGGTGACCATGGCCCCGGCCGAGAATCCGAGAAAGCCGACCCGGTCGGGAGACACGCCCCACTCCGCGCCGTGCTGCCGGACCACCTTGAGGGCCTGAATCCCGTCGGCGATGCCGTACTTGCCCGCCTCGTCCATGTCCATCTCCGGGATGCCTTCCTGCTTCTTCTCCAGGAGTCGGTACTAGATCCAGTCCATTATCTCGCGCCAGCGATCGTCGGAGCGGAAATACGAGAGCATGAGCTC
Source organism: Holophagales bacterium (assembly GCA_031390755.1). GTDB lineage: Bacteria > Acidobacteriota > Thermoanaerobaculia > Multivoradales > UBA5704 > DATMER01. Next base: position 9,892 of record JANMTS010000100.1, on the reverse strand, counting down.
TTCAGCTTCTTCCAGCGATCCAGGCGGGGCGGGTGGGCGAGGCGCTCACGAGGCCATTGGCAACGCCGACTTCACGAGACCGCCACCGCGTTGTCGAACGAGGCGACTACCATCGTTTCGTGTTGAACCTCGAAAAATCATCCTCGGGTCCAATCAGCTCGCTTCTCGGACGGAAGACCTCGGCCTTCCGTCCCCAACGCCTCGCCCTCATCACGGACGCCTGGAAGCCGCAGACGAATGGCGTCGTCAATACGCTTGTGAAGCTGGTGAAGAGCCTCGAAACCAAGGGAATCGAGGTGCTCGTCATCTCTCCCGGAGCTCACTGCACCGTCCCCTTGCCTTCGTACCCGGAGATCCGAATCGCGTGCGATCCCTGGAAGGCCATCCCGCGCATCCGCGCGTTCGAGCCCGATGCCATCCACGTCGCGACCGAGGGGCCGCTCGGGTTCTGGACCGTCGGCTGGCTGCGCCGCAGCGGCCTGCGCTTCACGACGAGCTTCCACACACGCTATGCCGAGTACCTGAGCGCACGCGCCCCGGTCCCGCTCGAATGGGGGTACCAGGTCGTCCGCTGGTTCCACGAGCGCGCCGCCCACACGCTCGTCAGCTCGCAAACGTTGCTCGACGAGCTTCAGAATCGCAAAGTCGGGGGCCGGCTCGTCCATTGGCCGCGTGGCGTCGACGCGACGGTCTTCCACCCGCGCCACCGCGAGGCCTCCGTCTACGCGGATCTGCCGCGCCCGATCTGGCTCTACGTCGGCCGCGTCGCCGTCGAGAAGAGTCTCGAGAGCTTTCTCGGCCTGCCGCTGCCGGGCACGAAAGTCGTCGTTGGCGATGGCCCGTCGCGCGAGCCGCTGGCGCGGCGGTTTCCGGACATCGTCTGGCGCGGCTACCGATTCGGCGAGGATCTCGCGGCCCACTTCGCGAGCGCCGATTGCTTCGTCTTTCCCTCGCGCACCGAGACGTTCGGCAACGTCCTTCTCGAGGCGTTCGCCTCGGGGCTGCCCGTGGCCTCGGTGCCCGCCCCAGGTCCCGTCGATCTCGTCGACGAAGGCGTCAACGGCGCGATCGACGACGACCTGATGAGCGCCTGCCAGCGCGCGATCCTCTGCTCTCGCGAGCGGTCCCGTGCGAGCATCCTCCACCGTACGCTCGAGGTCGGTCATGAGGTCTTTCGCGCGCACCTTGTGCCCGTCGCGGAGGGCGCGGCGGTCGAGGTGATTCCAGTGGCCTCGTCGCGGCGAGGGTCGTCGATCGTGCGCAAGGCGGCCGTCTTTTGAGGACGCACCCCTCAGGGCAACCGTAGCAAAGGGCGCCCCATCCGGATGACGTTTCCTGGCTGGACACCTTCGCAAAGCGCGAAGCCCCTGGGTGCGAAGACGATGATCGTCGATCCGAGCTCGAACCACCCCATCTCGGCGCCCTTGCGAAAAGGCACGTCGCAGGAAATCACCCGAGGTCCCGGATATCTGAGATGAAAGAGGATGTCGAGGCCATGAAATCGGATGCTCGCCACGAGGATCGACGCGACCGGAACGAGCGTCACGAGCGCGCCGTTCGCGTCGAAGCGCGTGCGTACGATGGCGCGCTCATTCTTGCAGAACAGCCGCTCGACACGCTTGATCGCGATGGGATTCGTGTTCCAGGTGTCCCCCGAGACGTATGTCACCTGCTCGATCCGGCAGTCGTGCGGGGCGTGAAAGCGGTGGTACATGCTGGACGTCAGCCGGAGCGTGACGTATTGGCCGTCACGATAGAGGTGAACGAGCTCCGGATCGCCCAACAGCTCGAGCAGCGTGTACGTGAATCCCTTGGCCTGGACCAACTGATCGCCTTTGATGTCACCGCACGCGCCCACGATCGCGTCGCAGGGGCTCGTGAGGAGCGCAGGATCGGGATCGATCGGCCGGGCGCCGTCCTTGAGCTTCCGGGTGAAACAGTCGTGAAGACTCAGGAACTCCGATTGTTCCGCCTCGTCGAGGCGGAGGACGGCGAACCGGCGCCAGACGCCGATCGACAGAGCGCGCACGATGGGGTTTTCAATCTTCGCGAACCAGCCGAAGAAGCGCGTCACGAGCTGGCGCGGGATACGGTTCGACAGCAGGAAGCTTAGATCCTCCCGGAAGACACGAGTGACGCCAAGAAGACTCATGACGGAATATCGTAGGGTCGGTTCATGATCGATCGGAGGGCGCAATGAATCTCCCGACGGAGGTCTCTGTACTGGGCGCGGCGTCAGCGGCGTTAGCGGCAGTCGCGGTCCTGTTGTTTTTCAAGCTGCGCACACGGCTGCAGCTCTCGAAGGCCAAGCATCCGTCCCTGCGCGGGCATTCGCGCCTCGGGCGTCGGGTCGCGGGGCTCCTACCATACTACGAGTACGACGAGACCCAACTCTTTTGTTCAGACGGCGCACCTGCCGATGTCGAGCAGCACCGCCGGAAGGGTTTCCTGCGTCTCGCGGCTCTCTACGATGTGCGCTTCGCCGAGACGGCGCGCCTCACAGCGGAAGTCGAGACGTCGATCTCGGACGCGCAGTTCACCGGCACCTACCGCGTGCCGTTCCAATACGCGGCCTTCGTGCGCCGGCACCTCAAGGGCGGCACGTTCCTGCGTTCCTCGGCCGGCGTCACGGTGACCGATCTCGACGGCAACGTCTTTCATGACCTCACGGGCTCGTACGGCGTCAACGTCTTCGGCTACGACTTCTATAAGGACTGCATGCGCGCGGGTGACGCGCACGTCCAGGATCTCGGCCCCGTCCTCGGCGCCTATCACCCCGTGGTCGCCTCGAACGTCCGTCGCCTGCGCGGGATCTCCGGGCTCGACGAAATCTCGTTCCATATGTCGGGCACGGAGGCCGTCATGCAGGCCGTGCGGCTCGCGCGCTACCACACGCTCCGCTCGCATCTCGTGCGCTTCTGCGGCGCCTATCATGGCTGGTGGGGCGACGTGCAGCCCGGCGTGGGCAATCCCTCGCCCGCGCACGAGACCTACACGCTCAAGGAGTTGGACGACGACTCGTTGCGCGTCCTGCGCACGCGCCGCGACATCGCGTGCGTGCTGGTCAACCCGCTGCAGGCGCTGCACCCCAACGCCGGCGCGCCCAGCGACGCCGCGCTCGTCGACAGCAGCCGGAGCGCGGCCTTCGACCGCGCCGCCTACACCGCCTGGCTCCGGCGGCTTCGCGATGTCTGCACGGAGCGCGGGATCGTCCTCATCTTCGACGAGGTCTTCGTGGGCTTCCGACTCGCCCGCGGCGGCGCCCAGGAGTACTTCGGCGTCAGGGCCGACCTCGTGACCTACGGCAAGACGCTGGGGGGCGGGCTTCCCGTCGGCGTGCTCTGCGGCCGCAAGGAATTCATGAAGAGGTTCCGCGACGACCGGCCGGCCGATGTCTGCTTCGCGCGCGGAACCTTCAATTCACACCCCGCCGTCATGGGCGCGATGCACGAGTTCTTCGAACGCCTTGAGCGGCCCGGGATCCGCGCGCTCTACGCGAACCTCGACGAGGTCTGGAACGGCCGCGCGCGGCAGATCAACGCGCGCCTCGAGGACGAAGGGCTGCCCGTCCGCGTCGCGAATCTCTCGTCGATCTGGACGGTCTGTTATACGCAACCGTCGCGTTACAACTGGATGCTCCAATACTATCTGCGGGCCGAGGGGCTGGCCCTCAGTTGGGTGGGCACGGGGCGCATCATCTTCAGCCTGAATTACACCGAAGCGGACTTCGCGGCCGTCGTCGAGAAATTCGTCGCGGCTGCGCGCGCCATGCAGCAGGACGGCTTCTGGTGGGCGGACGCGGCGCTGACCAACAAAGCCATCAAACGCCGCATCCTCCTCGAGATGGTGCTCGCTCACCTCGGCAGGTGGACGACGCCTAGACGGCGGGCCGATCGTGCGCCGGCTCGATCAGCTCGCCCCGCATGAGATAGAGCGGCGACCGCCAGTACAGCTTGATGTCGTGGAACGGTTCCGTGAGGATCTTCGTGAACCAGACCAGGCCCGTCTGAACGTCACGCAGAAAGAAGAGTTGCACCGTTCGGCCAACAAGGGCGACGCCGGCCAGCGCGAGCCAAAGCTTCGACAGGTGCTCGAAGTACCCGTTCCAATCGGTGTGCGGCGTGAAGAGACCGAACATCGAGGGCACCAGGTAAAGGACGACGGGCAGGAGCGCCCAGGCGCTGTGCAGAATGATCTTGCGCCGCAGGTTGTAGCCAACCTTGACTTCTTCCTTGTGCTCATGGGTCGCCTGGTTCATCTCGTCATAGCCCTTGGGCTCGAAGAAGAAGTGGCCGACCTGCCGGATGCACATCGCGAACGTCCAGCCGAAAAGCACGGCAACAACGGGATGCGAGAACAAGAGCACATAGGTCACGAGAAAGCTCACCGCGCTCACAAAGTGCAGCGACTGGTTGATGCGGCTGTGATGGTAAAACCGGTGGTCGTCCCACCTCTGCTCTTTCAGCGACTCAAGAAAGGTCATGTGTTCGCCTCCATTTTGCAGCAACCTATCACTCGGCGTCGCCGCGGGCGTTTTCAGGCTGCGGCAATTCTGTTGCAAAGCAGTGGCGAACCGAGACACTCACGCCGCAGATCTGCCGCCCTGTCAGGACGCGCAGTCTACCCGTTATCGGGAAGGCCTGCGGCCCCTCCCCGATCCTCCCCGGCTGCGCCGGAAGGGCGCCCTCTTGGCGGCTTCGAGCCCAGCGTGACGAGGCGGGCGCCTGGGTCCTGAGCGGGCGGCGTGACGCAGGCGGCCGAGGAGCAGCGGCCGCAGGCTCCGCTCGGCTTCTTGTTGCTTCGCCACGCCAGGAGGGGACGCAGCAGGATCCAGCCTCCCCAGAGCGCCGCGAGGGTGACGATCAGGAACTGCGGATCGAAGGCAATGTTCCCGGGCATGAGGCTCAGCCCATCCCCATCAGGCGCAGGCTCTGGAAGGTGACCAGGGCGAAGACGTAGGCGAGGGCGGTCATGTAGCCGAGCTGGAGCGCGGCCCAGCGCCAGGAGCCGGACTCCCGCCTCGTGACCACGAGGGTCGAGAGGCATTGCATGGCCAGGACGAAGAAGACGAGCAGGCTCGCCGAGGCCGCGGTCGTGAAGAGCGGGCTGCCGTCGTCCCGCGTCGCCGAGTGCAGGCGCTCCCTCACTCCCCTGCCCTCGAATTCCCCCGGCTCCTTGAGCAGCACGGCCATGGTGGAGACGAAGACCTCGCGAGCGAGGAAGCTGGTGAGCACGCCCACGGTCAGCTGCCAGTCGTAGCCCAGCGGCGCGAAGACCGGCTGGATGGTGCGGCCGATGCGGCCGGCGTAGCTGTTGGCCTGGGCGCTTCTCGCTTCGAGCAGGTCGGCCTGGGCGATCAGCTCCTCGGCGCGCTCCGGCGCGGCGCCAGGCGCCTCTGCCTGGAGCCGCAACTCCACCGCCTCGGCGGGCGGCTCCGAGTGCGGGTAGGCGTTCAGCCACCACATGACGAGGCAGATGGCCATGATCACCGTGCCCGCCGTCTTCAGGAAGTTGAGCCCCTGGTCGAAGGCGACCAGGACCGCGTTGCGCAGCGACGGCGCTTTGTAGGAGGGCAGCTCCAGCACCATCGGCCGCGACGGCCCCTTGAGGATCGTGCGCCGGGTGACGAACGCGGTGAGCAGCGCCGCGCCCGCGCCGAGCAGGTAACAGGCCGAGAACGCGAGGCCGGCGAGCAGCGGCCGGTCTCCGAAGAGCAGACCGGTCAGGAAGACGTAGACCGGCACGCGCGCCGAGCAGCTCATCAGCGGCGCCACGAGGATGGTGGTCAGCCGGTCGTGCCGGTCCGGGATCAGGCGCGCCGAGGCGATGCCGGGGATGGCGCAGGCGTGGCTCGACAGCAGCGGCACGAAGGCCTGGCCGGGCAGCCCGAAACGGCACAGCAGGCGGTCCATGACGAAGGCGGCGCGCGCCAGGTAGCCGGTGTCCTCCAGCAGGCTGATGAGGAAGAACAGCAGGCAGATCTGCGGCAGGAAGACGACCGAGCCGGAGATGCCCGCGATCACGCCGTCGACGATCAGGTCGCGCACGGCGCCGGGCGGCAGGACCGAGACGGTCCACTCTCCCAGGTGGCCGAACGTCGCCTCGATCAGGTCCATGGGGATCGTCGCCAGGATGAACAGCGCGCAGAACAGCCCGGTCATCACGCCCAGGAACACGAGCATGCCGAGCACCGGATGGGTGAAGGCCTGGTCCAGGCGCTCGGTGAACGAGTCCTGCATCGAGCCGACCGCCTTGCGGCCGCCGACGCTGTCCGCGATCGCCTGCTCCGCCCAGTCTTCGTAGGCAGGGAAGGCTTCCGGATCGAGCCGCTCGCCCGCCAAGCCCGCCGCAGGCGTGCCAGAGAAGCCGGGCGACGTTTGGCCGCGCAGGGCGGCGGCGATGGCCGTCTTCAGCTCCGGCAGGCCGTCGCCGCGCCGGGCGACGATGGCCACGACCGGGCAGCCGAGGCGGGCCGAGAGGCGGGCCGGATCGATGCTCAGGCCGCGCCGCCGCGCCAGATCCACCATGTTGAGCGCGGCGACCGCGGGCACGTTCATCTTGAGCAGCTCGCCCAGGAGGACGAGATTGCGCGTGAGGTTGGTGGCGTCGATCACGACGACCGCAAGGTCCGGCGGCGGCACGGAGTCGCCGCGCAGGGCCGCCCGGCAGACCTGCGACTCCGGCAGCTCCAGGGCGAGGCGGTAGACGCCCGGCAGGTCGACGATCTCCAGGTTCAGGCCGTCGGCCTGGGAGTGGCCCGTCCTGGCGCTGGTGGTGGTGCCCGGGAAGTTGGAGGTCTTGCTGAGGACGCCGCAGAGGCGGTTGAAGAGCGTCGTCTTGCCCGTGTTCGGGTTGCCGAGCAGGGCGACGCGGTAGGACGAGCGCTCCGGCAGCCCTGGGGCGCCGGAAGCAACCGGGTCGGCGGGGGCTCTCCGGGGAGAGGTTACGGCGGGGGACATGATCCGATCCGAAGGATCAAAGCGCCGCTTCGAACGTGGGCGCGGCGTCCCCGGAGGACGATTCCGGAGTCGTTTCCAGCACTACGAAAAGCCGGCTCGCCACCGACGAGGACAGGCCGATCCGCGTCTCGCGCACCTGAACGATCCAGGGATCGCCGGCCTTGCAGACACGAAAGCGGCAGCGCCGGGTCATGCCGAGCGCTTCGAGCAGCGCGAGGTCGTCGGCCAGGAGGTCGGAGCCATGGAGCCGCGCCGCCGAGCCCTGGGTCAGCTGGGTCAGCTGAACGGGAGCTTCGGCGGCTTCGGCGGCATTGGCAGCCTCGACCGGCTGAATAGTCTTGAGTGATTCCATGTCACCGCCATGTCTTGAGATTGCATCTCAACAGCGGAGACATTATAGCAAAGTTGATCCGTTTCCCCTCTCCTCATGAGGAGAGGGGACGGATTCCGTGGAGACTAATCGATCAGGCGGCGGGCGGCGATGCCGCGCCCGCGGTTGAGCCGGCTTTCCCAGGTGGTGACGATGTCGCCCTCCGGGCCGGCGGCCACCGACATGCGGTACTGCGGGTACAGGCGGTCCTGGCTGACGAGGACGGCGGGGCCGGTGGGCCGGCCGGTGGCGTCGAGCGTTGCGGCATAGGCGCCGATCGGCCAGGTCTGGACCCAGTCCATCCAGACCGCGACGATGCCGCCCGAGGCGAGCCGCGCCAGGGCGGGAGCGACCTGGATCTCGCCGGGACCGCGGCCGATCTCCGTCTCGCCGCCGACGCGGGCGCCGGCCCGGCTGACGATCTGGCCGTAGACGGCATGGTCGGAATCGCTGCGGAAGCCCTGCCAGGCGACCAGGAAGTCGTTGCTCTCGGTGGAGACGACGGCCGGGCGGCGCTGGCGGCCGGCGGCGTTGGCGTTGACGAAGAACTCGGCTCCGCCGGCGGCGCCGTCCTTCTGATAGAGGCGGGCGGCCACGCCCGGGCCGTCGGAGTCGAGGGACTCCCAGACCACGAGCACCTCGCCGGTGGCGTTGGCGGCCACGGCGGTGTTCCAGATCTCGGGGGTGCGGCCGGAGTCGACGCGGGTCTCGCTGCTCGCGGCGGTGCCCTGCAGGCTGAAAATGCGGGCCTGGACGGAGGCGGAGTTCTTGCCGTCCGCCGAGCTTTCCCAGACGACGACCACTCCGCCGGGCTTGAGCGCGGCCTTCGGGCGGCGCTGGTAGCCGACGGTGGCCGAGTTGACGCGGAAGCGGCTTCCGATCGGCGTGCCGGCGGCGCTGAAGCGCTGGCCGAGGACGTCCTGGTCGAGCATCTTCCGGTTCTCGTAGAAGTGGTCGAGGGTGAGGAAGTCCTTCTCCTCGGTCCAGAAGATCATCAGCTCGCCGTTCGGCAGAGCGACGGCCGCCGGGTCCTTCCGGACCAGCACCTCGCCCTGCGCCGGAATGCCGGGCAGGTTGCGATTGGCGACCAGGGTCAGCTCCTGGGTCGTGGCGCCGCCGCGGTCGTAGGCACGGCCGAGGATGCCGCGGATGTCGTTCTCCCAGACGATCACGGCCTTGCCGGAGGCGTTGAAGAGAGCGATCGGCTGGAGCTGCCGGCTCTGCTTGTTCTGGTTGACCTGGAACTCGTTGCCGACCGCGTCGGGCTGAGCCCAGACGGGTGCGGAGACGGCCACGATCAGGGCGGCTGTCATGAGAGACGCAAATGACCTGGACCTCATGCGGGAACCTCCTCGCCTGCGAAAGTTTCTGACAACGTTGATTTTAGCACCCTGCGCCTCCCGGAGATCAACCGAGGAACAGGAGCGCAACTCCGACGACCGCCACCAGGGCGCCGACCAGGCCGCCGATCCCCACCTTTTCCTTCTTGAGAAGGACGACGAGGGGAATGATGAGGACGGGTGTGAGCGCCATGATGCTCGCCGCCACGCCCGCCTGGGTCTCCCGCACCGCCACCAGGGAGAGCGAGACGGCCACGAAGGGTCCGAAGAACGCGCCGAGCGCGGTGAAGCCGAGCGCCGTGCGGTCGCGGATGCCGGTGCGGACGTTCGGCCACCAGCTCAGGGCGAAGAACAGCAGCGCGTAGCCCACCGCGCCCGCGAGCACCCGGATCTGGGTCGACGCCACGGCGTGATAGCCGGCCATGCCGATCTTGCTCAGGATGAGGCCGACGGCCTGGCCGAGCGCGCCGCCGAGGCCGAGAGCGATCCCGGCCGGAGTGAGGTGCGCTGGAAGGGCTGAGCCGGCTCCGCCGGAGCGTCCCTTCCCCCGCTCGAGAATCGCCCAGCCGATCCCGGTCACGGTGAGCGACATGCCGATCAGGTCGCGCGCGTTCAGCGTCTCGCCCAGAATGAGCCAGCCGATGAGGGCCGTGATGGGCGGCACCATGGCCATCATCAGGCTCGACAGCCGCGGCCCGATCACCACGTAGGCCCGATAGAGACAGAGGTCGCCGAACGTGAACCCGACCAGGCCGGAGACCGAGAGCCAGATCCAGTTGTGGGCCGTGGCGTCGGTCGGAAACGCATGGCCGCGGAACAGGAGGCCCGCCAGGGCCAGCAGCCCCGAGGCGAACACCAGCCGCACCAGGTTCACGGTGAGCGAACCGATCCGCCGGGCCGCGCCCTCGATCGACAGAGCCGTGAACGCCCAGAAGCAGGCGGCGCCCAGGGCCGCCAGCTGGCCGGTATCGGGGGAGAGCATGGAGGGGAAGCCTAGGAGGGTGACTCGAAAGGTCCGCGCATGGAGTCCTCACCCCCTGGCCCCCTTCCATGAGAAGGCCACGTTGAGACAAGTCTCCGGCGGGCCGCGGAGCGGCCCTCTCCTGGTTCATTGCGGGAGGGGGCATGAGACGAGCTGAAGACTGCCGCGCTTCCATTCGCACTCAGAGCCTGTTCGGCTCGGTGCTTGCTTGGTGTCCGGAGGGTCTGGTGCTGCAATCTCT
>JANMTS010000068.1:0-9537 GCA_031390755.1 Holophagales bacterium | reverse complement strand
CCCATGCCGGTTGACCCCCTCCCCCCCCTCCCCCCCCCACCCCCCCGTGCGGGGGGAGCGGGGGCCCGACCACCCGCATTGCACCCAAGGCTGGAGTCAGTCTCCCCCTCTCCCGGGGAGGGTGGGCTCGGGCGGACCGGGAGAGGGGGCCGGGGGGTGAGGGCCTTCAGACCTTAAGAAGCTCGGAGTCGATCCGGTCGAACAAGCCCGGCGTCCTCTCCAGCTCGAACTTGCGGGCAAAATCAAAGCGACCTGCCGCGAAGCGTGGCAGGTCGTCTTCGTTCAGGGTCCTGGGCCGGCCGTCCCGGCTGCCTTCGAAGTCCATGTACCACCGGTTGTCCGGGTCCAGGTCGAAGCGCCCGCTATTGACCAGCACCGTGGGCACCATCGCCTCGCAGGGGGCGACCGTCTTGCGGAACCACCGCACGAGCGGTCCGTCCGCGGCGATCTGGTCGTTCAGATACTGGGCCGCGGGCCGCGCGAGCGTCCACCACTGCCAGCCGCCGTAGCAGCGCTCGCCGTTCTCGAAGGGGGTATGCCGGGGCTCCCAGCCCAGGTAGGGCCGGTAGTGGAGATGGAAGCGCAGCGGGGAGACCTTGCCCAGAAAACGGACCGTCTTGAGCGGCCCGAGCGTCCAGCCCGGGAGCCGCCGGTACTGGGCGTGATAGCGCGTCCGGGCCTGGCGGGGGCGCCAGGGCGTGTCCGGCCCCTCCGCATCCCAGTGCGAGAGAAACCCGTCCCGCGGGGTCGCAGCCAGCGACGCCTCGAAGTCCGCCAGCGGACGCACCGGATAGTCCTGGCCCGAGAGATAGACCAGCCAGTCGAAATCCCACTTCGGGCGTCCGCCCTTCCCGCCCAGCAGCTCCTCCAGCCCCGCCAGCAGAGGCGTCAGCAACGAGAAATCGCCGCGCTCCACCGGTTCGCGCCGCACCAGCACCTCCACCCCCGGCCACTGGCGGAGCCGCTCAGGGTCCAGGGGCACGCTCCGGCCGTCGTGGACCACGAGCACGACCGCGTCCGGCGACGACCGCTTGATCGTCGACACCAGGCGGGCGATCTGGTCAGGGCCGGAGTGGCTCTGGATCAGGTAGCAGATGGGCACTGCGGAGAATTGTAGATCCCCCTTGACACACCGCACGGCGTGAATTAACTTAACGACGTTCAGTGAACGGCGTTAACCAAAGGAGCGGCGTTTTGGGAACCAAGGAACGACGGGAGCGGGAGCGGGAGGAGATCCGGGGCAAGATCCTCGACGCGGCGCGCGAGCTCTTCGTTCAGGAAGGCTACGACGCCGTCACCATGCGGCGCATCGCCGAGCGGATCGAGTACTCGGCCACGGCCATCTACCTGCACTTCAAGGACAAGCGGGCCGTGCTCATCGCCCTGTGCGACGCGGACTTCCTGCGCCTGGCCGGCGAGCTTCAGAAGATCGGCCGCGTCGAGGACCCGATCGAGCGGATGCGCCTGAGCGGCCGGGCGTACGTCCGCTTCGCCCTCGAGAACCCGAACCACTACCGCTGGATGTTCATGACCCCGCACCCCGAGCTGGACCCCAAGGACTCGGGCATCCGCGTCGGCAATCCCGAGGAGGACGCCTGGGCCTTCCTGCGCGGCACCGTGGCCGAAGCGATCGAGGCGGGACTGCTCCGTTCCGAGCTCACCGACCCCGACCTCGTTGCCCAGGCGGTCTGGGGCTCGGTCCACGGCGTGGTCTCGCTCCACATCGCCAAGTGCAACGACGACTGGGTGGACTGGCGGCCGCCCGCCGAGGTCGCCGAGCTGCTCATGGACGCCACGATCCGCGGTCTGGTCCGGGGCCTGCTGCGCGGGGAGGACTGAGCGATGGCCGTCAATCTGGCGCGCAAGAACCTGCTGCACGACAAGCTGCGGTTCCTCATCACGGTCTCGGGCGTGGCGTTCGCCGTGACGCTCGTCTTCGTCCAGGTCGGCCTGTTCCTCGGGCTGCTGGACAACGCCTCGATCACCATCGAGCACCTCCGCGCGGACCTCTGGGTCACCTCGAAGAACACGCCGAACATCGACTTCGCCCAGACCTTCCCGGAAGGCTCCGTGCAGCGGGTCCGCTCCGTCCCCGGCGTCGAGCGGGCCGACAATCTGATTGTCTGGTTCATGACCATGGCGCTGCCGTCCGGCGCCAAGGAGGGGACGCTGGTCTACGCGCTGGAGGACTTCGAGCGCTGGAAGTTCCCCTGGAACGTCACCGAGGGCCGGCTCTCCGATCTGCGGCGCGGCAACTACCTGTTCCTGGACGAGTCGGCGCGCAAGCGCTTCGGCGACTTCGGCGTCGGCGACTACCGCGAGATGATCGGCAACCGGCTCAAGATCATCGGCCGCACCCGGGACGCGCTGTCGTTCAGCACCACGCCGATCGTCTTCCTCGACTTCCGCAAGGCGCAGGAGATGTCGCCCGACGAGCTGCAGGGCAATACGACCTACATCCTGGTGAAGCTCGCGCCGGGCTCGACGCCGGCCCAGATCGAAACGGTGCGCCGCGAGATCCAGCGCCGGCTCCCCCACAACGACGTCCACACCGGAGCCGAGTGGGCCTCGATGTCGCGCCGCTACTGGGTGGAGAGCACGGGCCTGGGGCTCAACCTCGCCATGACCATCTTCCTCGGCTGCCTGGTCGGGGTCGTGGTGGTGGCCCAGACGCTCTACTCGTCGACCATGGAGCACATCAAGGAGTTCGGCACGGTCAAGGCGATCGGCGGCAGCAACCTCGACATCTACCGCATCCTCGGCGAGCAGGCCGCGATCTCCGCGGTCGTCGGCTTCGCGCTGGGCGGCGCGATGTCCTGGCTGCTCCGCCCGGCCATGGCAAGCATCAACCTCAAGCTGATCATCTCGCCCGAGCTCGCGGCCACGGTCGGGGTCGGAACCCTGATCCTGTGCCTGACCGCCGCGATGATCTCGTTCCGCAAGGTGGCCCGCATCGATCCGGCGCTGGTTTTCCGAGCCTGAGCCGGAGGCTCATTCGGGATCAATCGAGGAAATCAAGATGAGCGTTCTTCAGGCCCACGACATCACCAAGATCTTCCAGGAAGGCCGCGAGACGGTCTCCGTGCTGAACGGCGCCAGCCTCGCGGTCGAGCGCGGCGAGGTGGTCGCGCTCGAAGGGCCCTCGGGCTCGGGCAAGACCACGCTGCTGTCGATCCTCGGCTGCATCCTCACGCCCACGGCCGGCCGGGTGGTCGTGGACGGCCGCGAGGTCGATCCCAGGCGGCCCGACCGCCTGCCCGAGGTGCGCCGGCGGTCGATCGGCTTCGTCTTCCAGCAGTTCAACCTGTTTCCGGCGCTGACCGCCCTGGAGAACGTCGAGTACGCGCTCAACATCAAGGGCCGCCGCGGGAAGGAAGCCCGGCACGAGGCGCAACGCGTCCTGGAAGCCGTGGGCCTCGCGGACCGGCTGCGCTTCCTGCCGCGCGACCTGTCCGGAGGGCAGAAGCAGCGCATCGCGATCGCCCGCGCCCTGGCCGGCGATCCGCCCATCCTCCTGGCCGACGAGCCCACGGCCAACCTGGATTCCCAGGTCGGCGGCCAGGTGCTGGAGATGTTCCGCGATCTGGCAAGGCGGGAGAACCGCGCCCTGCTGATCGTCACCCACGACCCGAAGGTCCGCGCCATCGCCGACCGCGTGGTGCAGATCCGCGATGGCCGCCTCGCGGCCTGATCCCAAAGGCCTGTTCCAAACGACCAATCTCGTTCCTATCAAGGGAGCTTTTCTCATGAGCACGCTGTCCGCCGTCGTCAAGAAGTCCCTGTTGCCCCTGATCGGCGCCCTGCTGACCCTCGTCCTGGTAATCCAGATGCGCAACGGCCGGGGTCCGTCGTTCGACTCGTCGTCCCTCCGCAACGCGTTTTCAGGGTCGGCTTCCGCCGAGGCGGCGCCGGCGTCCGCGCCCATGCCTGAAGACGAGCGAGTGGTCGCCGAAGGCCGCCTGGTCGCCTACCCCGGCGCCGAGGTGACCGTGGCCACGGAGCTGGCGGGCGTGGTGACGCGCCTCGCGGTCGAAGAAAAGGACCGCGTGCGCAAGGGCCAGGTGATCGCGGAGATCAAGGCGGACGACCTCCGGGCCGAGCTGACCGAGTCGCGCGCCCGCATTCAGGAGGCCGACGCGGACATCCGCTTCGCCGAAGTGGACCTGGCGCGCGCCGAGCGGCTGCTGGCCGAGAAGGTGGGGACGCAGGACGCCGCCGACCGCGCCCGCCGCAACCGCGACGCGGCGTCGGCCCGGAAGGAGACCGCCCAGGCCGCGGCGAGCCGGCTGGCCGCGGTGCTCGCGAAGACCCGCATCGTGTCGCCGATCGACGGCGTGGTGATCGCGCGCTCGGTCCAGCCCGGCGAGCACCTGGAGCCCGGCGAGTCGCTGGTGACCATCGCGAACCTGGATCGTCTGCGGGTGGAAGCCGAGGTGGACGAGTTCGACACCGGCCGCGTGTCGCTGGGAACCCCGGTCAAGGTGACCGCCGAGGGCTACACCGGCCAGTCCTGGCCGGCCCGCGTCGAGGAGATCCCCGACGCCGTCGTCCCCCGCCGCCTGAAGCCCCAGGACCCCGGCCGCCCCTCCGACACCCGCGTCCTCCTGGTGAAAATCGCCCTGGACGGCAAGTCGCCGCTCAAGCTGGGCCAGCGGGTGGAGGTAGAGATCTCGCCGAAGGGGTGAGGAGCCTCTCCGCGCATTCTGAAGTGACATTCGCCTTGCCTTTTCCGTCTTGTGTACGGGGCATGGCAAGACGTGTGCGCTTTGTGTCCCCACGGGGCTCGCTGGTGGAGGTGACGGTCCGGACTGCCCAGTCCGAGTTCCTCCTGCGCCCGAGCCCTTCTCTGAACGACCTTGCCGGAGGCGGTTCGATCGCACGCAAGAGTTTGCCGCGAGAAACCGAGGTGAGGACTTCGACCGCCTGAAGTACGCCACCGAGGAAACCCTCCTGCTCTCGCCCCTCCCCTGCTGGGCGCATCTGCCTCCAGCAGCCTACCGGGAGAGGGTGGCGGAGCTCGTCGAATCCATCGAGACCGTGGCGGCCGTCTCCCTTGCCGAAAGCGGCCGGATCCCGCTCGGCGCAGCCGCCGTTCTGCGCGAAAGCCACGAAGCAAAGCCGATCAAGCCGAAGAGATCACCGGCTCCGCTCTACCACGCAGCGACCCGCGCCGTCCGCAAGGCCTTCTGGGAGAGGTCTACGCCACGTTCGTGGCAGCCTTCCGGGAGGCCTCTGAGCGCCTCAGGGCTGGAGATCGACTGGCGCGTTTCCCCTTGGGCTCGTTTCCGCCGCGGCTGCCGTTCGTAACCGAGGAGGCAGTCGGCCCTCCCTGATCGCGGAGGAAGGCCCGACCCTCAGCTCTTCTTTTCGTCGCGCTGGTTGGGGCGCAGGGGAAAGGTGTATCCGCATGGCGGCTCGGAGCGTAGGCCGGAGATCGAATGCCTCCAGAGGATGGCAATGAATCGCCGCGAGACCTCTGTTTGCCGGCGACTTTCAGGCAATCTCGCCCTCTTTCGAGATAGGAACTTGCATCCAATCGGGCGGAGACCGCCTCCGAGGAGGCTGTCCATCCCCACCTTCATCGAAACGGCAGGCACTTTTTCGGATGGGAAGCCTCCGAGCGTCTCAGGGGCGGAGATCGACAGGCGCGCTTCCCCCTGGGCTCGTTCCCGCCGCGGCTGCCGTTCGTGGCCGAGGAGGCTGTCGGCCCTCCCTGATCACGGAGGCCGGCTCGACCTTCGACTCATTTTCGTCGCGCCTGGTTGGGCGGAGGGGAAAGGTGTATCCGCAGGGCGGCTTGGAACGAAAACCGGAGATTGTATGTCTCCATCGAACGGCAATGAATCGCCGCGAGGCCTTCGTTTGCCGGTGGCTTGCAGGCAAACTCGTCCTCAATCGAGGCAGAAACCTGCTCCCGATCGTGGGGGGACCGATTCCGAGTGGGCCGTTCGCCCTCACCTTCATCGAAACGGCAGGCACTTCTTTGGCACTGGCACTTCTTCAATCCTGGCACTTCATCCAGTGCCACTTCATCTAGTGCTCTCTCGAAACGGCAGGCACTTCATCAATCGTGCGTGTCCATGCCGCGGTCGTCATATTGACCCACTAGACGACTTTCTTGAATCATTGTCATTTACTGGATGAACTATTCAATAGTTCGTCGCAGAAGGAAGAACACCGTGCGATTGTCCCTGCGTCGCCAAACCACGTCGAATCCGCGATCTGCCAACCATGTTCCCAGTGAACCTTCATCATAAACTGTCGTCACAGCGAGGTCTAGGCGACGCTTCTGGAGTTTCTTGCCGCTTTTTCGAAATTTTGTCTGTAGACCTTCAACGTACGTCACTATGTTCAAGGCGCTCGGAACTGCGCTGTAGCGAGTATTAACTTCATACTCAAAGCTTGTTTGATTGATGTCGGCCGTAGTCATTGCCTCCACCGGACCGAACGCGAAACTGTTGTTTAGGCCGTGACTGTAACTCCTCGTTATCTCAAATGCCTGTTCCTTTGTCGGCTTCTTTCCTGTATATGTACCCTCCTGATGAAGCCTTGCATCAATGAGTAGAAAGTCTCCGGGATCCATTCCCTCTCTAAGCTTTCCAAGGAGCTCAGCTTCATTGTGGTTGCCAAAGGTATACCCAATCATCGAAATGAAGTTCACTGCCGGGTCAAAGCTGTATATGGGCTTGTACCGAATCAGAGAGGTAAAGTCTCCATGAATCGCCTTGATCTTGAACTCCTTCCTTAGCCAAGCCCCAGAGCGAACAACATTGCTTACAGCTGATTGCAGGAGCTCGACTGAGAGATCGAGTGGGTAGTAGTGAGCTATTTCAGCTGTCTTCTGAAAGGCAGCGAGCAGCATAAGGTCTAGCCCACCATCTCCGGATCCTAGGCTAACAATATCAATGCGCTGACCTGAGAGCTTGCAGGCCTCGACGATCTCAGAGACATGTAATCGGAACGAGCCTTCAAGTTCGGAGTGGCCGTAGGTCGGGTCTGCGCTAAGATTCAACCAGTTTTGGGCTCCCAGCGCACCGAGATAGTTAAATTTCAGATTTGGCGTAGATGCCGCCATCAGATAGGCCGCCATGTCTTTTTCTAAGTCCAGTATACTGGTGGAGTGACTTAGAGATGAATCTACTATGAACTGAGTGAAGTCTCCCCGTTGTAATACATCAGGACTTACGTCGTCTAGTTCGGCGTGCAGATCAAAATCGCCAGCAACTGTCTTATCCAGGTAACGCGTGCCGTTCTTCCGAAAACTATGTCCAGCGTTCCTTAGTCGTTGGACAAGTGCCTCACGCTTCTCTTGCGAGTTGTCTAGCTCCACCATGTTTAGTCCGCTAATATCGGAGAGATCGCGAAGAGCGCCAAATCTAAGGAGAATTGTTCTCTCGGCCCCTCCAATAGCCAATGCCCAGCCTGCTTCGAAAATGACATTGGGGCGAGGCTGAGGCGCTAGAGATTCTTGACCATATTCAGGTCGCAGCTTTGCTAAGTCGTCGCCGGTCATTAAAACAACGGTTGACTGCGCAGCTTCAATACCTGCTTTGACAACTTCGAGTGTTGTCGGAGTTCCCTTCCCGGTGAGTTTGACCGCATAATTCCAATCGATGGGTTCGAGCTTTAGGCTTGCAAGAAACTTGTGCATAGCATCGCGGGCAGCAAGATTTCTTCCATGAACCACGAAGACTTTGTTCGAACTCATCTATTGCCTCCTGGAATACGCCGACACTGCTCCAAATTCTTCGCCCGTCGTCAGTCAATTTGATGACGCCTATAACGCCTTGTATCAACCGCCCTCACGGCGGCCTTAGCATCCACTAAAAAGCGGCTAAACCCTCTGCCTCTGCAGCACCGGACGGCGCAAGTTTCTTGAAAACTCAGACTTAGAAACTTTAGGCCCGGACGAGGCGGGTGTCAATACTTTACCTTGACTGCTGCATAGGGTTTGTCGGCGGAAAACTTCAACGCCCTCCTGCTTGCGCTGGATGCTTCCGGCGCGACGCCGACCTCTTTCAACGCCGCGTTAGAAGTTTCCGGGAACACCTCTCTTGAAACGGCAGGCACTTCATCCCACTGAGCGTCTCAGGGCAGGAGATCGACTGGCGCGATTCCCCCTGGGCTCGTTCCCGCCGCGGCTACCGTTCGTGGCCGAGGAGGCCGTCGGCCCTCCTTGATCGCGGAGGCAGGCTCGGCCTTCAACTCGTTTTCGTCGCGTCTTAGCTGGGGCGGAGGGAAAAGGTGTATCCGGCTGGCGACTTGGAGCGAGCACCGGAGACCGAATGCCTCCAATGGGAAGCAATGAATCACCGCGGGGCCTTCGTTTGCGGTGATCTGAAGGCGCACTCGCCCTCGATCGAGGCAGAAACTTGCTTCCAATCGTGAGGAGACCGACTCCGAGTGGGCTGGTCGCCCCCACCTTCCTCGAAACGGCAAGCACTTTTCTGGGTCCCTGCATGCCTTGGTTAGGCGGCAGTTTCATAACACGAAGATACCCAAAGCCACTTCTACAGTTGAACCCGCTCCAGAAAGGAGCAATGGTATGCCGAGAGTCCTTTTGAGGTAGAGCTTGCGGAAAGCAAGCCTTCTTTCGGTCTCTGATGGCAAGTCAATCGCTTTGATGTAAGGTGCAGACCGGCGTCCCGAATAATCAAGAAACAGCAACACTTCCGAACCCTCTCCTGCGACTTGAAAGTCTGCAACAAAGGCTTTGTAGAGAAAGGGTATAATGAATCCCCGCTTCATCATTAGATCGATGAACACGCAAAAGAGAGGAACACAGGCGGCAACGAAGAAAAGCTCTGCTCTTTTGTTCTGAAAGGCAAAGCCAGTCAGCGTCACCGTTGTAAGAGCAAGAAATAGATCGACGGTCAGCCTAGCCTTCTGAACCTCGACCACCCGGTCAAAGCACCGCTTAGCAGTGTCCTGCAACTGCGTGCGTGTTGCGGCGTCTAACTGAGCTGCCACTGCCACTCTATGATCTGCGTTTTCTATGGGGTTCATACGCATAAGCCATGCCGCCTAACGTTTAAGGTTTATCCGACATCCTCCCGCGTCAGCCTCCCCGCTACCTCCGGCGCCACCGGGAGGATGTCGGATAAACCCAGGTTGAACGAAACCGCGATGGAGTCCGAGCCGCTTCCCTATGCAGACTCAATCCGCAGGAGAAGGTTTCGAGCAGATCGCCCGCTCTTCCTCAAACGCCTTGGGACGAGGTATCCCCGCTTCATGGATGCTTCCCCAGCGGTTCACCATCGCCCTTGGACCCTCCCACAGCAGTTTCGTTTGCCTTGATGGTACCGCGGATTCGAGAAGGAGTACACCTCTCCCGACCCTCGAAGAGAGGTGAGGCACGGCAACGAGACAAGGACGCCAGGCAAGAGACCTCATGGCGGTAACCGTCCTGCGTTCTGCGGGGCCAATTCCCCGGCCCTGGTGGCAACGGCCGGAAAGTGAGCCAGAGCAACGGCTGGAAAGAGAGCCACCCCAGCCGGGGGTTGATGCCGGTAAGTGTAGCTCTTCCTGCTGTTGAAG
>JANMTS010000032.1:0-22328 GCA_031390755.1 Holophagales bacterium | reverse complement strand
GATCTTCGACGAGCAGGAGCAGCCGGTGACCTCCGAGGATTGCCCCTCGGGTGACCCGACCTGCACGCAGACCATCCTGATCCCGAACGAGGCGAACCGTATCGATGTGGCGGCGGATCTTCTCTCGCCGTTCAACTTCGGCTGGGCGTACCTCAACCTGCAGCACCCGGATACGGCGTACCCGGATCCGTATGCTCAGATGTGGCTGACGGCGACGATGGACGCCGAGGGCCGGTTCAGCGTCGGCTTCTCGGGCATCCAGCTCGACAACGCCAACACGCCGAACACGAGCTTCATCCCCGTCCAGTAAGCCTTACCCTGAGAGCGAGGAGGGTGTCCGGAAACGGATACCCTCCCAGCTTCTCCTCTCCCCGGCTGGTCAATCCGCAGTGCAATGTATATATTGGGCCTCGACGGCATGGATGGCTGGTCCGTATAAAGGACTGTGCGAGTGAACGAGCCCGAGTCGAGATCCTCAAATCCCCAGATGAAAGTCTTGAGCCTGCCTGTCCTGACCGAACCCTCCACATCCCGTATCTGGACCTCGGTGGAGTTGCAGGTGAATCCGTTTCTTCATGTCGGGCCGGACCGTGTCTACAACCCCTTGACCGACCGAACGATCCTGGCCGGAGAGCCGGGATACGCCGAGCTTCGCGGCATGCTGGCTGGTGAAACTGCCACTACGCCCACCGTCGCCCCGCGCCTGGCCGAGGCCGGGTGGTTGGTGCCGTCCGATTCCGAGCCCGAACGCCAGTTTCTCCTCAAGTATGTATCGCTTGAGGCTCATACGGTCTGCAATCAGTCCTGCTACTTCTGTCCCGTCTCCATCGCTCCGCGCGCGGATCACTTCATGTCCATGGAGCTCTATGAGCGCATCCTGGGCGAGCTGTCCGAGTGGCGCGATACGATCGAGGCGGTCTTCATGATCAACTACAACGAGCCGACGGCCGACAGGCGATTTGTCGATCAGGTCCGAGCCATCAAGGCTGCGGGTCTACGCCCAGCCGTCCTCACGAATGGCACCGGCCTCACCGCCGACCGGGTGGATCGTCTCGTCGAGATGGGCGGGCTCCGTTTCCTGTCGATCAATCTGTCCACCCTCGACCGGGACCGCTACCGCAAGGAACGCGGCGGAGATCATCTCGACCTCGTCCTGCGCAACCTCGACTATGCGAAGGACCGTCCACTGGCAGAGAAGATGGACATGGTGGTTCTGGGCACGGGCGATCAGAAGCACAAGCTCGACTTCGAAGAGATCTCGAGGCGCTTCGAGGGCAGCCGGTTCGAGGTGAAGTACTTCGAGGTGATGGACCGCACGGGGCATGTCCAGATCGGCCACCGGCCCCTGATTCCCAATCAGCGCCTTTGCGGCTGCGACAACGTGGGCTCGCGTCCTCTCCAGCACATCCACATCACTCCGCGCGCGCAGGCTGTGCTTTGCTGCGAGGACTATGATGAGAAGTACGTGGTCGGCGACCTCACGCAGGAAAGCGTCCGCGAGGTTCTGAACGGTCCGAAGCTGGCGTTGATGCGGCGCTGGATCTACGGTCTCGACGAGGCCCCGAAAGACTTCATCTGCCGCGGCTGCACCTTCGCGCTCACCCGCCCGTCATGAGTCTCGCTGGCTGGCCGGAGACCTCTCCGTGCGCCTGGCGCTGATCCTCGTCCACTACCACACGCCTGCGCTCGCCGCTGCCGCCGTGGACGCCCTGCGCGCCGATCTGGCCGGCACGGGGATCGACGCTGAATGGATTCTGGTCGACAACGGTAGCGACGCCGAGGGCCGCGCTCTGCTGGAGCGGCTGCCGGTACGGCGGATCGATCCCGGTGAGAATCTTGGCTATGCAGGCGGCGTGAACCTGGGCGTTTCCAACTCGACCGCCGACGCTCTCGTCTTGATGAACCCGGATGTCCAGGTGTTCCCGGGTTGCATTTCAACCCTTGTGGACCGTCTCCAGGCTGGAGCCGCGGTTGCCGGGCCGGCCTTCTATTGGGATCACGGCCGCCGGATGCTTCTTCCGCCCGCTGAGGAGAGGGGCCGGTTCGAAGAGATACTCACGGTGCTCGCCGCTCGGAGCGAGGGCTGGGCCGCACGTGCGCGCCGCCGCTGGCGCCGCCACGCACGGCAGCACTGGGAGGCCCATGGCCCCATCGCAAGCTGCACGCTGAGCGGCAGCCTCCTGGCGATCCGGCGCGACGCCTGGGACCGGGTGGGACCGTTCGACGAGGGATTCCGTCTCTTCTTCGAGGAGACCGACTGGCTCCTGCGCGCACGGCGACTGGGCTTGCGCTGCGAGTACGTACCCGCTGCCGAGGCAGTTCATCTCTACAATCAGAGCGCCAGCCGCGAGCCGCGAGCGCAGACCTGGTTCGAAGACTCCGCCCGGCGCTTCCGGCGGCTTCACTACGGGATCTGGTTCGCGAAGCTTCTGGAATCCCTGGGATCGAGGAAACCTTCCGCATCCGGTCCAGAGCGCTCGCCGGCCCGCGTCCTGAGGCTTCCACCGGAGGCGGCATGGGTGGAGGTCTCTCCCAACGCCTCGGGTTTTCCCGCGGCGGGAGAGAAGTTGGGCGCCGCGGCCGAGTCCTGGAGTTTTCCTGCGGAGATCGCGGCGCGGATGCCCGGCGGCCGGTGGCTCGTCCAGGTCACGGACGCCGACGGTCGGGAGCTGCTTCGCTCGGAGCTGGAGGCGGCCTGAGTGCGGATCACATACGTCCTGCCGTTTCCGGAGCTGAACGGCGGCAACAAGGTCATCTTCCAGCACGTGAACCTGCTCCGGCAGGGGGGGCACGAGCTCACCGTGCTGGCCGAGGGGCCGAAGCCGGATTGGATCGGCCTCGACGCCGCTTATGTCGATACGACCCTCGCGGCTCCGCGTATACCTTCGCAGGATCTCGTGATTGCCACCTATTGGACGACGATCGAGCGGGCTCGGCAGCTCGATCTCGGACCGCTCGCCCACTTCTGCCAGGGCTACGAAGGGAGCCTCGTCCACCTGGCGCCGTGGCTGCCCCGGATCGAGTCCGCCTATTCGCTCCCTCTGCCCACTCTCACGGTGGCGCCGCACCTGGGCGAGCTGCTGCGGGAGCGCTTCGGGCGGGAGAGCCGGGAGGCGCCGCCGCCGCTGGACCCTCTGTTTCGTCCGGCGTTCCGGCTGAGGCCCCGGCGCGAGCCCTGGATCGCCATTCCGGGTATCTTCGCGGCGGAGGTCAAGGGAGTGCCGACCGCGCTCGAAGCGGTGCGACGGCTGCGCGAAGGCGGGCTCGCCTGTCGGATCCTCCGCTTTTCGGTCCTGCCGATGGACGAGAACGAGCTGCGTTTGCTCGAGCCTGACCGCTTTCTCACCGGAGTCTCCCCGTCGGAGATCGCCCGCGAGTTGCGGCAGTGCGACCTGCTCTTCCTGCCGTCGCGCGAAGGCGAGGGCTTCGGCCTTCCGCTGCTGGAGGCCATGGCGTCCAAGGTGCCGGCGGTGGCGTCGCGGATTCCGCCGACGATTCACATCGGCGATGGTGCCGTCGCGTTGGTCCCTGCAGGGGACGCGGAGGCCATGGCGAGGGAGGCTGGACGGCTGCTCGGAGACGCGGCGGCCTGGCGGCGAGCGCGGCGGCGCGGCTGGAAGGCGTCCCGGAGATTCCGTCCCGAAGCAGTCGCGGCCCAGTTGGAGCAGGGGGTGCGTTGGGCGTGCGCCCGGGCCGCGGCGAATTCCGTTCGAGTCAAGGAGGCTGAACGATGAGGTTCCAACTCAGCGCCGATCCGGGCGCTCTCCGTGAGCAATACCAGAACGCCCAGCCCTTTCCCCACATCGTCCTCGACAACCTCTTCCCGAACGAGATTCTGGAAGAAGTGCTCGGAGACTTCCCGCGGCCCGGCGACATTCCCTGGCGCCGTTTCGACAGCGCTACGGAGAAGAAGCTGGGGTACACCCATGAGACCCTGCTGCGGACGAATCTTCAGCTCTTCCTCTATGAGATGAACTCGGCTCCCTTGGTCCAGTTTCTCCAGGAGCTTACCGGGATCGAAGGGCTGATCCCCGACCCCTGGTACGGAGGAGCGGGACCGCATCAGATCGAGCCGGGTGGATTTCTCAAGATGCACGTGGACTTCAACTGGCACCCGCTGATGAAGCTCGATCGCCGGCTCAACATGCTGGTGTACCTGAACCAGGACTGGAAAGAAGAATACGGCGGCCACCTGGAGCTGTGGAATCGGGACGTGACCCGGTGCGAGGCAAAGATCCTGCCTGTCTTCAACAGGACGGTCGTCTTCAGCACGACCGACTTCTCGTTCCATGGCCACCCGGAGCCGCTGGCCTGTCCAGAGGGGCGGACCCGCAAGTCGGTTTCGTTCTACTACTACTCGAACGGCCGGCCTGACGACGAGCTTTCAGCTCCTCACGACACGGTCTTCCGGAAGACCCACGATCACGACTGGTAGGCGATGACGTAGAAGCCCTTCGTCGACAGGCTTTCGGGGTCGACCTCGAAGTGATCCGCGAGCTTCGAGAAGCGCTCCGGAAGCTCGGTCCGCTGCGGGATGATCTCGAAGCGATCGATCCCGGAGCGGCGCAGCCAGTCGCCGAGGCTGCGGTGAGTGAAGAAGCGGTAGTGGGTGTAGCAGAGCAGGCCGATGGGCAGGTAGTCCCACCTGGCCGCCAGAAGATCGTCGACGATCGACCAGTGGCCGACGTTGGGAATGGAGAAGAGGGCCCGGCCGCCCGGCGCGAGCAGGGAGCGGATCCGGCCCAGGAAGCTCTCGCTGTCCACGAGGTGCTCGACCAGCTCCAGGGCGATGATCACGTCGTAGCGACCGTCGAGGTCGAGCGTCTGGACGTCGCCCTGGATCACCCGGTGGAGGTGGCGGGCCGCTTCCTGGGCGACCACCGGGTTCAGCTCCACTCCGGTCACCCGGCAGCCGAGCCGCTCCTGAAGCAGGCGGCCGGTCACGCCCCGGCCGCAACCCACTTCGAGCACCTCACGGGCGTCCGCGGGCACGAAGGGCAGGATGTCGTCCCGGACCTCTCCGTAGTAGTCGATGAACGCGTGGTAGAGCCCGGCGCAAACCACGTCTCCCTCCGGGCCCGCGTTCCAGTGTTGGAGAGCCACGGCGGGAGGGGACGGGGGAGCAGGAATCGAGATGCGGTCTTCCTCCAGGAAGGCGCTCTCCAACCGTTCGTAGCCCCGAAGGGTATAGACCGGAAAGCGGCCTGCGAGACCGGTATCCGCCAGGCGGTATGGCCGGACCTCGGCGGCGCCGGCAAGCAGGCGGTCGCGCATCGCCTCCAGGCTGCGCCGCGTGAGGAGGACGTTCGCATCGCTCAGCCGCAGAACCATGCCGAAAGGGCCAGCGGGGAGCGGCTCGCCCTCGTAGACCAGCTCGGCGCGGCCGAAGACTTCGCGCGCATGAAGCAGCACCAGGGAGAGCAGGTACTGGAATTCGGGCGATCGGGCGCTGTCGTCGCCGAGCGACTTGAGCACGAGGAGGTCGTTCACAAGTGGAGTCCCCTTTGCAGCATACAATCCCGCCGATGCGTTGCGACATCACTCTCGTCATCCCCGCGTACAACGAGGAGGAGCGCCTCGGCTCGACCCTGGAGCGGGCGGTGGATTATCTCTCGCGGCGGGGCTCTTCGTACGAAATTCTGGTGGTGGACGACGGCAGCCGAGACCGGACGGTCGACGTGGCGGAGAGTTTCGCCTCCCGCGGGGTGAGGGTGATCCGCCAGGATCGGAACCGCGGCAAGGGTGCGGCGGTCCGGGCCGGGGTGCTCGCCAGCCTCGGGAGCGAGGTGCTGCTCTCGGACGCCGATGCCTCGACCCCCATCGAAGAGCTGGAGACCCTGGAGCGCCGGCTCCCTTCGGCGCCGGTGGTGCTGGGCAGCCGCGCCGTGGCGGGAGCGGACATCCGCGTCCATCAGCCGTTCTATCGCGAGCTGATGGGCAAGACGTTCAACTTCATCATCCGGCTGCTGGGAGTGCGGGGGCTTGCCGACACGCAGTGCGGCTTCAAGCTGCTGGCCGGGGACGTGGCCCGCGAGCTGGCTTCCAAGCTGACCATCGACGGCTTCGCGTACGACGTGGAGCTGGTGTGGCTGGCCCAGCGCCGCGGCCTCCCGATCGCGGAGGTCGGAGTGATCTGGGTCAACTCTCCCGACTCGCGGGTGGCTCCGATCCGCTCGTCGCTCTCGATGCTCCGCGACGTGGTCCTCATGCGTTTCCGTCACTCGGGGGAGAGGTGACCCTCCATCCGGCGTTGCCTCTCCTGGCTCTGCTCGGATTGGCGGGTCTTTTCCTCGGTTTGCGGGCGAGTGGCGGGCTGCGCCGGGATCTCGGGCTCGCCTGGGGTGCTCTGGCGCTGGCGGGCATGGCGCTCCTGGCTCCGGCGCTCACGATTCCCGACGGCATTCCCAGCCCGGCCGGCACGCTCGCTGCGGTCGCTCCGTGGCAGACGACCGGCGATCGGTCGGACGGCAATTCCGTCCTGCGGGATGTGACGTTCCAGATCCAGCCCTGGCAGCTTTTCGCTCGCCGCGAGCTGCGCGCAGGCCGCCTCCCTTTCTGGAACCCCCACCAGTTTTCCGGCGCGCCGTTCTGGGCGAACGGCCAGTCGGCGCCTCTGTTCCCCCTGCACCTTCTCTTCGCTGCTCTCCCTCTGACAATCGGTTTCGTGCTGCTTCCCTGGCTGCGGCTGATGGTGGCTGGCTGCGGTGCCTGGGTGCTGGCCCGCGAGTTGGGATTGTCCCGACCCGCGGCGCTCCTCACGGCCCTGACGTTCTCGCTTTCCGGGATGCTGGTCAGCTTCCTGTTGTTCCCCATGGGCAATGCGCTGGCCTTGGTCCCCTGGATTCTCTGGAGCGTGGAGCGGATCGCCCGTCGAGGGAGTCGGAGGGACGTCGCAATCCTCGCCGCGCTGGCCGGCCTCCAGCTTCTGGGCGGACATCCCGAGACCTGCGCTCACACGGCGCTGCTCTCCGGCCTCTATCTGCTGGTCCGCGGATCGGAGAGACCGGGGAGGGCCTGGATCGGGCTGGCGGCAGGCTGGGGGATGGCGGCGCTGATCGCGGCGGTCCAGATCGTTCCCCTTCTCGTGCTTCTGCCGGAGACGAGCAAGTGGGCGAGCCACGCAGGGGCCGGCGGGGTGGAGCCGACTCTCGGCTTGCTTCTGCAACAGCCGCTTCGTTTGGTCTTGCCCCAGCTCTACGGTCATCCTGCGAACAGCAGTTGGGTCGGGCCGTTCAACTACTCGGCGACCGCCGTCTATGCCGGAGCCCTCGCTTTGCCCCTGGCCGCAGCCGGGCTGGTGCGAATCCGGCGAGACCGCCGCTGGCTGGCTATTACTGCGATGGTGATCGTCTGCTTCCTGGCCGCCTATCACATGCCCGGCATGCGGGACGTTCTCGGTGCCCTGCCCGTCCTCGGCCGCGCCGCCCACCATCGCCTGATCTTCGGCATCGAGCTGGGCCTCGCGCTGCTGGCGGGAGCCGGCCTCGACCGCTGGCTGGAAGGGAAGGGGAAAGGGATCATCGGCGGCGCCGCTCTGGTCGGTCTCCTTCTCGCCGCCGCCTGGATGACGCTGTCCGATTCCTGGGTCAACCCTGGGCTGACCCGGCAGGAGCTGCGATGGACGATCGGCGCCGCCGCCGTGGCCCTGGCGTTGACGGCCTCGCTCGCGCTCTCCCGGGAGCGCCGGTGGACTCTGCTGCCTCTGCTGCCGGCTCTGGCGCTGTGCGATCTGCTGCTGGCGCACGGCGGTATTCTGCGCGCCATCCCGCTCTCGCGGCTCTATCCCGAGACGGAAGCCGTCCGTTTCCTGGAATCGCAGGAAGGGCGCGTGGCCGGGCTCGACCAGACCCTGCGTCCCAATGCGGCCATGGTCTACGGCCTTCATGACGTGCGCGGCGACGACCCGGTCAAGCTGAAGCGCTATGAGGAGGTCTACCGCTCGTTCGGGGCGAGCGATCCGGTCTACTTTCAGCCCGTCAGTCTCTGGGAGGCTTCCGCGCTGGATCGGCTGGGCGTCCGCTGGGTGATGGGCGGACCCCAGGACGAGTCTCCGGTCCCAGGATGGAGGCTCGCTTATGGCGGATCGGACGCCCGCGTCTGGGAACGTCCGGGAGCTTTGCCCCTGGTACGTTGGACGGGGACGGGCGGCGGCTCCGTAGACGGAGCTGTGAATCTCAAGGTGCTGAAGCGGGAGGCCGGTCTCTGGGAGATCGCCTGGAGCACGCCGCACCGGGCGACGGTGGAGGTGTCCGAGACCTGGGAGCGCGGCTGGGGCGCTACGACCCACGGCCGGTCCGTGCCCGTGACGATGGTCGACGGCGCCTTTCTTGGCGTGGAGGTCGGACCGGGCGAGGGAACGCTGCGCTTGCAATACCGGCCTCCCGGATTGATCGCCGGAGCGGTCATGACGTTGATAGGGCTCGTGGTGGTGGCGGTGGCGTTGAGGCCCTCACCCCCGTCCCCTCTCCCGCCTCCCCTCCCGCCCTCGCCGGGAGAGGGGCGCCCCCTCACTCCCGGCATCCGCCCCACCTGTCCTGAAGACCTGCCGTCGCTGTCGGCTCTTTTCGAGCAACGGTTCGGACATGGGCTGACGCTGGAGGAGTGGGAGTGGAAGTATGGCCGTCTCCCCGGCGAGGCCCGGAGCCTGGTCGCGGTGCAGGACGGCGAAGTCGTTGCCCATGCAGGTGCCGTTTGCCTTCCGGCTCGGTGGCCGGGCGGCGAGGGCGGAATCTGGCAGCTCGTCGACTTCGTGGGGACGCCCCGCCGCCATGGCCTTCGGCCTCCCCTGATCGAGCTTGGCCGGAGGTTGCTGGACGACCTGCCGCGTCCCCAGGATGCGCCTTGGATCTTCGGCTTTCCCAGTGAGCGGCACTTCCGCCTGGGCCAGAAGGTGTTCGGATATCGGCCGCTGCTGGAAATCGAGCCTTTGGAGGGGACGATCCCGGAGGGGATGCCTTCCGCGGCTCGGATCGAGACCGGCGATGCTCCCGGCGACTGGGCGGGGCCGATCTGGGAACGCTGCGGAGTCTTCGGGGTCCGGCGTTCCACGGCCTTCCTCGGATGGCGGTACTGGAGCCGGCCCGGCCGCTACTATCGCTTCTACCGGCTGAGGGCCGACGAACAGGAAGGCCTCGCGGTGTTCGCCTTCGTGGGCGAGGAGGCCTGGGCCGCCGAGCTCTGGCTTCCGGGAGCGTCCGGGGAGGCGGCGGCGAAATGGTACCCTTCCCTGCTTACGGTGGCCGCCGACCTGCGGGCCGCGGGGCTCCGCACCTGGCGGTTCTGGCCGTCTCCGGCCCTGGCCCCCCATGCGGAGGCCCTGGGGTTGCGGTCTGCCGGCGATGGGGACCGCCGCTTCGTCGGGTGCCGCGGAGGCGATCCCGCGGCCGACTTCTCTTACTCCATGGGGGACTATGACCTGGTCTGAGCGCGCCGCCCGACTCGCGGTGCTTCTCCTGATCGTGCTTGCCGCGGGTTGTGCCAGGAAGGAGCCCGAGGGCTTCCTGCTTCGGCCGCTTGTCGGCACGAAGTCCTATTCCGTGGCTTCGGGTGAAGCGCCGGAGGGTCTCTCGTTCGATCGGGAGCCCGTGCTGGCCGACGTCGAAATCGATCACGAGCGCCGCCCTGTCGTGCTCACGGCTCCGGGCACCTGGCGATGGCGCGGCGTGGTTCCCGAAGGAGCCTGCATGCATGCCGGCGCCCAGCTTCTTCCAAAGGGATGGGAAGGAGCCAGCCGGCTCGATGTCCGTCTCGTGGCGGTCGACGGCGAGGATCGCGAGATCCTGGATGTCGGCAGCCGGGCCCGCCAGGACGACCCGAGCTGGATCGACCTCGACGCCGGTCTCTCCCGCTGGGCCGGCCGCGAGATCACCCTGGAGGTGACGGCGGAGGCGATCGGACTGGCCGCCGAACGCAGGAATGAGAACCTGGTTGCCTGGGGACCGGTTTCACTCGGAGCCGCGCCGCCGGACTCTCAACAGCCCAACATCCTCTTCATTCTGGTGGACACCCTCCGCCGCGACCATCTCACCCCTTACGGCTACAAGCGCGACACCACCCCCGAAATCCAGGCCCGGCTCGCCCTGCCCGGCGCCGTGGTGGAGGAGGCCTACAGCCAGGCGCCGTGGACGCTGCCGTCGGTCGTCTCGTTCCTGACCGGCCGGTACCCGGGCGAGCTGCTGGGCTCCGACATGTCCTCGTTCGGCATCCCCGAGGAGGTCGAGCCGCTGCCCGAGATCCTCGCCCGCCTCGGCTATCAGACCGGCGGCTTTGTGGGCAATCCGAGCCTCCACGCCGGCGCCGGGTTCGGCCGCGGCTTCCGCACATTCTTCGCGCCGCCCGCCGAGATCGAGTGGATGCGGAAGCACGCGGATACCATCAACGCCCACGCGGTGCCCTGGCTGCGCGCCCATCAGGACCGGCCGTTCTTCGCCTACGTCCACTACATCGATCCGCACGATCCGTACGAGAACCCGGACATGGTTGCGTTCGGCGGACGCTCGCCCTACATGCCGGACTACACCGGCCCGGTGGCGGGCGACTGGATCCACGGCATCTACAACGGCCGGCTTGAGCTCGCGGACCCGGCGCGCGACGTGCCCTACATCCGTGCGCTGTACGACTCCGAGGTGCATTACGTCGACCGCTTCATCGGCGAGCTGCTGGCGAGCCTCGATCCGAAGGTGCTGGCCAACACCCTGATCGTGCTGACCGCGGACCACGGCGAGGAGCTGTACGACCATGGCGGATGGAAGCACGGCCAGACGCTCTACGAAGAGCAGATCCACGTGCCGCTGATCTTTCGCTGGGACGGCCGCATCCAGCCCGGCACCCGCCTGAAGGGCACGGCGGCGCTGGTGGACCTGGTGCCGACGCTCGTCGCGGCGGCGGGCGGCAAGGCCGATCCGGCCTGGAGCGGCATCGATCTCCTGCCCGCGCTGGCCGGCGGCACCCTGCCCCGGCGTTCGGCGTTCGCCCAGCACCTGGCCACCGGGCCGCTGCGGGCCGCCGCCGTGCTCGACCGCCGCAAGCTGATCCTCTACAACGAGGAGGAGCTCTTCCAGCCGGCCGATCCGCTCCAGACCCATCTCTACAAGGTGGATTCCGGCCGCTTCCGCCGGCAGGAGCTGTACGACCTCTCCAGCGACCCGGGCGAAACGAACAACCTGGCGCTCAAGGATGCCGGCGCCGGCCGCCCGCTTGCCGAGGTCGTCGACCAGCGGCTGGCACCCTATCTTCCCGGAGTCCGGGTGGTCACGAACGGCGCCCTGCCGGGGTCGCGGCTGAGTGGTACGATCACGTTCCAACGCGCGCCGCAGCGCTGGGTTCCATACTTCCTCGGCCCGGCGGACCGCGTCGAGATGTCCGGCAACCGCATCGACTTCGAGCTGATCGCCGAGCCGATCGACAAGGGCTTCCGGCTGGAGGGCGACCCCGGCCGCGCCGAGGTCGTGACGCTGAGCGTCGACGGCCGCCCGGTGCCTCCGGGGCGCGCCCTGAGCCCCGGACACCTCGAGATCGTGATGCCTGGGAAGCGGGCCGTGACGCGCCGCCCTGCCGACCCCGAAACCGAGAAACGCCTGCGCAGCCTGGGGTACATCCAGTGAACGAGATTCCTCAGCCCCCCGGCTCGGCCGAGACGGTGCTCGCCGAGAGCGCGCTGATCGTCGCCCCGCACTTCGACGACGAGGTGCTCGGCTGCGGCGGCCTCGCCGCGCAGCTCGCGGCCGGCGGCGCCGTGGTGCGGGTCCTGTTCCTCACCGACAGCGGCGGAGGAGTGGAGGCCATCGCCGATACAGACCGTGAGGCCTATCGCGCCCGCCGCCGGGAAGAGGCCGGCAACGCCGTCCGCGCGCTCGGCGCCGCCGGCTTCGACGTTCTCGACCTGCCGGACGGATCGCTCGACCGCCACGTCGCCGAGGCCGCGGAAGGTCTCCGCCACGCGCTCCTCACCCAGCGGCCGGATCTGCTTCTCGTTCCGCATCCGCTGGAGATCTCGCGCGATCACCAGGCCGCCTTCGCCGCCGTTCATCGGCTGCTCGCGGCGCTGCGTGAGGACGACCACGGCGACTCCGAGGAGTCGCTGCGCAGCCTCCGCGTCCTGCTCTACGAGGTCAATCATCCCGGCCATCCCGACCTGCTGGTGGACGTCACCAGAGAGGAACAGGTTCTGGAAGCGGCCATGGCCTGCTACGGCAGCCAGGAGGAGCGGCACCCCTATCTCAATGCCGCGCTCGGTCTGCGCCGGTTCCGCACGCTGAGCCTCGGCGCGGACGTGAAGCTGGCCGAGGGCTACCGGCGGCTCCAGGTCGAGGACTTCAGCACCCGGACCCCGGCGCAGCTCATCCGCCACCTCGGAGGTTTCCCGGAGGTGGCCGAAGTCCGCGAGGGGCCGCGGATCTCGGTGATCGTCCGCACCCGCAACCGGCCGGATCTCCTGGCCGAGGCCCTGGCGAGCCTGGCGGAGCAGACGTATCGCAATTCTGAGGTCGTTGAGCTCGTTGAGGTCGTCCTGGTCAACGACGGCGGCGACCCGCCCTCGGTCCCGGCCGACTTTCCGCTGCCGGTCGTCCGGGTGGATCTGGACCCGAACCGCGGCCGGGCCGGCGCGGCGTGGGCCGGCGTGGAGGCCGCTACCGGCGAGTACGTGGCGTTCCTGGACGACGACGACCTCGCCGCGCCCGAGCATCTCGCCGCGCTGGCCGCGCTGGTCCAGGCTCCGGGCATCCGCGTGGCCTATTCGGACGCCGCCGTCGCCGTCTACGAGCTCGACGAGCAGGCCGGCCGATGGCTCTGCCGCGAGCGCCGCCTGCCGTACAGCCGGGACTTCGACCCCGACATCCTGGTGGTCGACAACTACATCCCGTTCAACACCCTCCTCATCGAGCGCGGCCTGTTCGCCGAGGCCGGGCCGTTCGACCCGAGCCTGCCGTTCTTCGAGGACTGGGACTACCTGATCCGCCTCTCGGCTCTGACCCCGTTCCATCACCTGCGGCAGGTCACCTGCGAGTACCGCCACTTCCGGGGCGGCGGTCACCACATCTTCGGCGAGCGCCCGCGGGAGCGGGGAGACTTTCTGGCGGTCAAGGCCCGGGTGCTGGCGAAGCACGCGGACCGGCTGAGCCCGGATGTCCTCGCGCGCGCCGTGGACACCCTGCGCGCCGAGGTGGTCCAGGAGCGCGAGGACCGCATCGGCGCCCGCCGCGAGGCCGCCTCCCGCCGCGGCGAGCTGACGCGGCTGAGCACCGATCTGGACCGGCTCGTCCACGAGCACGAGGCCGCAAACCGCGAGCGCTTCGACCTGGAGGAGCGCTTTCACGCCCTCAACGGCGAGGTCCAGTCGGTGCGCGACGAGAACGGCCGCCTGCGCCTCGACCTCCAGCGCCTCTACGACCAGGAGGGGAAGCTCCGCGACAATCTCAACGAGCAGCTCGTCCGCCTGCGCCGAACCTACGGCGAGATCGAGCGCCTGAACGCCCTCATCAAGCAGATGGAGTCTTCGCGCGCCTGGCGGCTCCACTCGTGGATGCAGGAGACGAAGGGCCGCCTCGGACGATGATCCTTCATGATGGAAAGTTCCCTCTCCCCCGGCACGGGGGAGAGGGCTAGGGAGAGGGGGAATGGGATCAATCTCAGGGGGGATGGGATCAATCGCCTTGATTTCCAGCGAGCCCATTCGCCCGCGGATGGCCGGCATCGGCATCCGCTACTTCGAGCTGGCCCGCCGCCTGGCCGAGCGCGGGCTGTCCGTCCGCCTCGTCTCCCCGGCGGAGCCCGGCGAGATGGAGATCCCCGGCGTCGAGATCCGACGTTTCGAGCGCGGCCGGCTGGCGGAAATCCTTCAAGGCTGCCAGGCCGCCGTGGCCCAGGGGCAGCTCGCCAACGACGTGCTTCTCGAGCTGCCGGAGCTGCCGGTGGCCATCGATCTCTACGATCCCTGGCTTATCGAGAACCTGAGCTACGCCGCCACGCTGGGGCTCGACCCGTACCGGAACGACCACGCCACGTGGGTGCTCCAGATGTCCCGGGGCGACTTCTTCCTGTGCTCGTCCGAGGAGCAGCGGACCTACTATCTCGGGTTCCTCACCGCGCTGGGCCGCGTGAACCCTGAGCGCCTGGAAGCCGATCCGGACCTGGAGACGCTCGTCGCTCCCGTTCCCTTTGGAGTGCCCGAAGAGCTGCCGCCTCACCGGCCCGTCCTGCCGCCCCGCGAGCCCGGAGAGCGCCGGCTTCTCTTCGGCGGTCTCTACGACTGGTACGACCCGTGGACCTTGCTGGAAGCGCTCGAAACGCTGGACGTTCCGGGCTGGACGCTCCTCCTGATCCGCAATCCCAATGCGGACGGCAACACGCCGCAGCGACTGCTCGGCGAGGTCGAAGCCCGTTGCCGCAAGCTCGGCTGGTGGGGGAGCCGCGTCCGCACCTTCGACTGGGTCCCGGCCGACCGCCGGTACGACCTCCTGCGGGACGTGGATCTGCTCGTCGCTCCGCACCGGCCGAGCCTGGAGACCCGGCTTTCGCTTCGCACCCGCTTTCTGGACGCCCTCGCGGCCGGCTGCCCCGTGGTTACCAGCGACGGCGGCACCATCAGCCGCCTTCTGCGCGAGCACGGGGCCGGCTGGGTCGTCCCGCCCGGAGACGCCCGCGCTCTGTCCGCGACGCTTCGCGAGGTGTTGACCGCGGAACCGGCCGCCCTCGCCGCCCGCCGGGCCGGCGCCCGGGAGCTGCTGAAGGCCTTCTCCTGGGACCGCGCGCTGGAGCCCCTGTTGCGTTTCTGCCGCGATCCCCGCCGGGACGCCACCAAGGAGCGCTTCGTCCATCGGCCCGGGACTGCGGCCCCTCCCGACTCCCTGGTTTTCCGGATCAAGCGCCGGATCAAGCGCCGAATCATGCGCATGCTGGCACAGGGATGAAGACACTTGACCGCGTCGCCGTCGCCATCCTCTCCTGGAACGGCCGGCATCACCTGGAGACCTGCCTCGCGGCGCTCCGCGAGCAGCGGGATCCGGGCGTGGCCTGGGAGATCCTCGTCCTCGACAACGGCTCCACGGACGGCACCGCGGACTGGCTGCGCAAGGAACACCCGCGCGTCCGGCTGATCGCGAGCCCGGTGAACCTAGGCTTCTGCGGCGGCAACAACCGCCTGGCCCGGGAGGCCGAGGGCTTCGACGCCCTGGCGCTGCTCAACAACGACACCCGGCCGCAGCCCGGCTGGCTCGCGGCCCTGGTAGACGGTCTGCGCTCCGCTCCGGACGACGTGGCCGCCGTCTCCGGCAAGATCGTGGACTGGGAGGGGAAGCACCTCGACTTCGGCCGCGGCCTGATGACCTTCGACGGCCATGCCTTCCAGCTCGACTTCCGCCGGCCGCTCGGCCGGGCGCGGATTCCGAAGGCGGGGGAAGAGCTGCTCTTTGCCTGCGGCGGCAACCTGCTGATCCGGAGATCGTCCTTCCTGGATGCCGGCGGCTTCGACGAAAGCTACTTCGCCTATCTGGAGGACGTCGACCTGGGCTGGCGTCTCTGGTCGGGAGGCGAGCGCGTCGTCTTCGCGCCGGACGCCGTCGTCCATCACCGGTCGAGCGCCACGAGCGACCTGCTCGGCCTCTACAACCGGGGCTTCCTCTTCGAGCGCAACGCCTTCCTCACCGCCTACAAGAACTACGAGGAAGGCACCTGGCAGAAGATCATGCCGGCGTTGATGCTGACCCTGATCTCCCGCACCGAGCGCCTGCTCGTGGCGAACAACCCCGGCACGGGCACGCTCCAGGTCGATCCCTACGCCGGCTGGATCGCCAATACCTCAGCCTCACCCCAGCCGGCCGCCCTCGCGGTCCCGGAGCGGGTTCCCATCACGCCGCGCACCATCCTGATGAAGATCCGGGAGCACGGCCCGCTCAAGTTCGTCCGGAAGGTCACGGAGCGTCTTCAGGCCGCCCGCCCCACCCCTCCGCCGGCTCCTGCCGTGCCGGGAGCCCCGCCAATGCCGCCGGAAGTGCCGCGGCTCACCGACGAGCGCACCGTCGCCCAGCTTCGCGCCCTCCACTGGCTGCTCGGCCACCTCGACGGCGCCGCCGAGCGCCGTGCGGAAGTCCAGCGCCGCCGCCGCCGGTCCGACCGGGAGATCTTCGAGCGCTTCCCTCTCTACGTCGTCCCGACCTATCCCGGCGACGAGAGCCTTTTCGCGAGCCCCGGTTTCGAGGCCTGGCTGCCTGGCGACCTGCCGCTGGTCCGATGCCGGCTGGACGAGATCATGGAGATCTAGGGTCTTCGCGAACTTGCCACATCATTGTCCCGCTTTGTCCCCTTCCTCGCACTACGTAGCGGAACACGGCTTTTACTCCTTCGCAGTTCCGCCAGGCAAGCTCTGACCGCCGGGACGTGGCCGTCCGCCGACGTTCCGGTTTTTGTGATGATTTATATCGAAAGGGAGACACGATGGGACTGTCCAACGCGTTCAAGCTGTACACCGGATTCATCCGCCTGCGCCTGAAGAATGGGGATCCCCGCGAGTACGACCGCCACTGGGAGAAGTTCTGGAAGACCGTCGGCAAGACGGGCCAGGATGGCCAGGTCGTCTGGGATGCCCAGCCGGAGGTCGCCGCGGCCGAGGATCTGCCGCGCTTCCTTCCCTTCATGGACAAGACCCTGCCGATCCTCGACCTCGGCTGCGGCAACGGCCGCCAGTCGCGCTACCTGGCCGAGTACTTCGACAAGGTGATCGGCGCGGACGTTGCACCTTCCGCCGTCGAGCTGGCGCGCCAGGAGTCGAAGGATCAGCCCAACGTGCTCTTCCGCGTGCTGGACGCCACCCATCCCGAGCATGCCGAGGCCTTCCACGCCGAGTTCGGCGATGTGAACGTCTACATCCGCACGGTCATGCACGTCATCCAGAAGGTAGACCGGCCGAAGTTCGTCCAGAGCCTGAAGACGCTCCTGGGCGAGACGGGCGTCCTCTACCAGATCGAGCTGTCCTCCCAGGCGCTGAACTACTTCCGCTCGCTGCCGGCCAAGGGCAAGATGGACCTGCCGCCGCTGATCGAGCGCGTCGTGGAGCACGGCGTGGTGCCGGTCGGCTACGAGGCGACCGAGCGCGTCGGCCTCTTCCCGGACTCCGAGTGGGAGCTGCTCAACGAGGGCGTCGGAGTGACGGTGAAGACCATCCCCATCGCCCAGGGCAAGCAGGGAACGGTCCCGGCCAACTACCTGATCGCCCGCAGCCGCCCCGCGGCGGCCATGCGCAAGGCGAGCTGACCGCTCCACCCCATCCACGCGAGATCGAGAGGCGGCCCCCGGGCCGCCTTTTGCTTTTCCCCACGCCGGGGGGCCGCCCGCCGCAAAGCGAACCCCCGGCACTACGGTGAATCGGTTGTCAATGAACCCTTAGGGCGGAATGCCGCCTCCGTCCCGGAGACGCGCACTCTATACGATTCACCGGGGCCGTCAAGAGCCAAAAAGTACATATTCTGTACGAATCACCCTGATTCCATCTTAAATGTTCGAGAAACCTACCTACTGACTCTTGACTCTCTCGAATTTCTGTGTATCGTAACGATTCGGTGCGGTGGTTTCAGCACGATTTCTTCCGGCGCACACTCGCTTGCCGCTGCGGATTCTCCTTTGCGGCACAGGAAAACTCGTTTGCCGCTGCGGAGATCCCGTTTTCTGCAGCGGCAAAGGAGCTGGCCGCAGCGGCAAACGGGAGTGCGGGGGCGGAGACCTCGTCGGCGCGGAGGATTTCGGGAGTGCGCGTGCGGCAACCGTGGTTGCGGCAGCGGCAAACGAGGTGGCCGCCCAGGAAAACGGGGCTGCGCCAGCGGCAAACGGGACGGCGCGGGCGGAAAAACCGCCGTTGCCTAAGGGTTCATTGACAATCTGGAGGGATGGCGGCTGCCGAGTCCAAGGCCACCGCCATTCCGACTCAGGAGGAACGCCTGCCGGGGAGGGGGTGTCCTCCGGCGTTGCAGACCTCCCCGCTTTTTCGTCCGACCCAGCCGCCTCGCGCAGCCGGGGAAGCTTTCTTCCGCTCTTCGGGTTGGGACAGGTGATGCGAATGAGACGCCTGCTCCTTGCCGTGATCCCCGCTGCGTCCCTTCTCGCCGCGGCGCCGGCGGTTTCGCCGCCAGGGCCGCCGGGGCAGTTCCGCTTCGAGCGGTTCAACCGCAGCTACACCGAGAGCGTTCCGCAGATCGCGCCCGTGGAGCAGGGACCGCTCTCCATCCAGCTCTCGGCGCCCCGGAGCAGCCTGACCTTGCGCAATCACTTCCTGCGCCTGGAGCCCGGGTCCGGCGGCAGTCACGCGGCCGAGCTGCGGGTGGAGTTCGAGGGCAAGGGCTGGCTGGTGGCGGATGTGGACATGGCGGGCTTCGCCGGGACGCGGCTGCAGGACGAGGTCATCATCCCGCCGCAGGCCGCGACGCTGGAAGCTCGGGTGAGGGTGACGCGCGAGCCCGGCGCCTATGTGGTGACCACGGAGCAGCTTCCGAAGCAGCTCCGGGTCAAGATCCAGAGCAACGTGGGGAACCAGATCGTGGCGTTCTGCGACCGCATCCCGACGCTCCTTGGAGACCTGGACTGCGGCCGGCTCAACCAGGCGTTCTCCAGCGCGGCGATCCCCCTGCCGAAGCCAGGAGAGAGCTATCTCCTGGAGGATGCGGATCTCACCCCGCAGGAGCGGAAGCAGCTCGAAACATACCTGGCGGCCAGCCAGGGGCGGTGATCCGGAGGCTCAGGAATTCGGCTTGATGCCGAAGCGCTCGCGGATGAGCGCGATGGGATCGGTGGTCGTCGAACGTTTCCAGTCTTCGAGAAGGCTGAGGCGGCGATGAAGGTCCGATTGAGAGGTATGGAGCGTCTTCCGAAGATCCTCGATCTGGCTGGCCACATCCAGCCGCAGCGGCTGCAGGCCTTCGTAGAACCCCATGGACACTCCCTCCGCCACGAGGCGGATGTCCCCGCGAAGGGATTCCACTTCAATGCGGGCGCCCTGGACAGAGTCCTCGATTCGATCAAGACGGTTGTCCATGGCCGAAAAGCGCTCGTCGATCTTCTCGAAGCGCTCGTCGATCCTCTCGAAGCGAACGTCAATCCGTCCGAAGCGCTCATCCAAATAGGCGACCAGTTCTTTGTCCACGATACGAGGCCCTCTCCGGGTTGCGGTTGCAGGATCTAGAATACCATGGTCCTCGCGGAGTCAACACGAAGATAGCTCTTCGAGCAGCACTAGCCCGGCCTCGAATCTTCTAGCGGCTCCGTTTGTTACAATGGCGTGCCGGCTGCGGGGACGCCACGCCGCCGACCCCACTCGCACAACCCATCCCCGCGAGAGACCAGCTTGGAGGAACCAGCCGCATGGCCCGACGGATGATGAACCGCCTGTATTACTTTACGGTCGAGGATGAGAGCATCCTTGCCGAGTCCTTTTCCCAGCTCGAAAAAGACGTCTACGCCATCACCTACAAGGTGACAGGCACCGAGGATGTCTTCGTCACCACGAGCGAGACCAAGGACGCGATGGACCGCAACGACATCCCCTACAACCTCCTGGCGGAGGAGGACGGCTCCCGCCTCGCGGTCTACCACTCGCCGCTGTCGCGCGAGGAGCTGGGCGACTACGAGGACGCCGTGAAGGCGCTCGCGCTCGCCTGCCGCGCCATCGGCGTGGCCTGCGTCGGCGTCAACGGCGAGACGAACCTCGGGTTCGACCTGTCCCAGGGCTCCAAGAGCTACACCTACTTCACCGCCCCGGCCGGACACACGTTCATCTGGCGCCTGTTCCGCGAGCGCGACGAGGCGGTCGACTTCCTCGGCAAGCTGACCGGCGGCGACAAGAAGGCCGTCGAGTGGGCCGAGTCCATGCCCCTGACCTCGGTCAAGGAGCTCAAGTCGTACCATTGAGCCTCCCCCTGTTCGAGCCCACGTACTCGGTCTCCCGGCTCTGCGGGGAGGTGCGCGACTTCCTGGGCGAGGCGTTCGCCTCGGTCTGGGTGGTGGGCGAGGCGCAGCGCGTCCGGCCCAGCCAGCGCGGTCATCTCTACTTCGAGCTGGTGGAGAAGGGAGACCGCGACGAGATCGTGGGCAAGGTCGAGGCCGTGATCTGGAAGAACGATCTCATCCGGGTCCGCCGGCTGCTGGGGGCTTCGGGCCAGCAGATCGGCGAGGGGATGCAGATCCGGGTCCGCGGCGGGCTCGACTTCTATGCCCCGAGCGGCCGGATGCAGCTCTGCGTCAAGGACGTGGACCCCGCGTTCACGCTGGGCCAGCTGGAGCAGCGCCGCCGGGAGACCCTGGCCGGCCTCGCCGCCGCCGGCCTGATGGACCTCAACGGCGGCCTGTCGGTCCCCGACCTGCCGCTCGACATCGCGCTGATCACGTCGCACGGCAGCGCCGCGTACCACGACTTTCTTTCCGGCCTGCAAGAGAGCGGCTACAACTTCCGGGTGATCTTCGTCCATGCCTCCGTGCAGGGCAAGGAGGCGGAGCGCGAGGTGGTATCCGCGCTCGCTTCGCTCGCCGGCCTGCCGATCGGCTTGGCCGTGCTCATCCGCGGCGGCGGCTCGCGCAGCGATCTCGCGGTGTTCGACAGCCGGGCCATCGCCGAGGCCGTGGCGCGCGCGCCGTTCCCGGTGCTCGCCGGGCTCGGTCACGAGATCGACCAGTCGATCGTCGACCTCGTGGCGCATTCGTCCTTCAAGACCCCCACCAAGGTGGCGGAGTTCCTGGTGCAGCAGGTCGCGGACCAGGAGGCGATGCTCGACGAGATGCGCCGCCGGCTGGTGCGCGAGGCGCTGGAGCCGTTGCGCGCCGGCCGTGACGCGCTGGGCCGCGCCGAGCGGGGAGTCAGCCTGGCGCGCATGCGCCTGGAAGCGGCCGGCGACCGGATCGAGGAGCACGCCCGCGCCCTGGCCCGGCTGGGCCGCAGCGCCCTGCGCCAGGCGGAGCGCCGGCAGACCGAGGTGCGGACGCGGCTCTCCGAGCTGGCTCCCCGGCGGATCGAGCGCGGCGACCGCGAGCGCGTCCGGCTCGGCGAGCGCATCGCGGGCACGGCGCGCGGGGCGCTGCGCGAAACCCGCGCGCGCCTCCAGGGGATCGAGCGGCTGTGCGTCCAGCTCGCCCCCGAGCGCACGCTGGAGCGCGGGTTCAGCCTCACCCGCGGACCCGGCGGCGCCCTGCTGCGGGATCCCGCCCAGGTCGCCGCGGGCGACCTCGTCTCCACCCGGGTGGCCGGGGGGACGTTCACGAGCCGAGTGGAGGAATCATGAGCGATCTGTTCACGAGTTTGGAGCCGAGCCCCGAGCCGGCGGGCTCTGCCGATACGACCCCCGCGCCGAGCTTCCGCGAGGCCATGGAAGAGCTGGAAGGAATCCTGGAGCGGATCGAAGGCGAAGAGGTCGACATCGACCGCCTCGCCTCGGAGCTGCGCCGCGCCGCCCAGCTCCTGGACCTCTGCCGCGGGAAGATCCGCAAGGCCGAGGTCGAGGTGACCCAGATCGTGCAGAGCCTGGAAGAGGACGACGAGTAGCGATGATGAGCGGCCCGCAACGAAGGGTCATCGGAATCGCCGGGGGCATGGGGCCCTACGCCCATATCGAGTTCGAGCGCAGGCTTCTCCTGTCGGTGGAAGGCGCCGCCTCGGACCAGGACTATCCGGAGTGGGTCGTCTCCTCGATTCCCGAAACGCCGGACCGCACGGCGGCCCTGCTGGAGGGTGGACCCTCGCCCGTGCCCTGGATGCTGCGGAGCTTCGAGCGGCTCGCCGGTTGCGCCGACTTCGGCGTTCTGACCTGCATCACCGGCCATGCGTTTCTGGACGAGGTCCGGGCCCGGGTGCAGCTACCGATCCTGGACCTCGTGGAAGTGACCTTGCTGGAGGCCGTCCGGCGTTTCGGTCCGGAAGCCCGGATCGGCATCCTCGCCACCACGGGCGCCCTGCGGGGCGGGGTCTACGGCCGCATGGCCGCCCGGGCTACCCCGGGCCTCGACCTGATCTCTCTCCTCGACCTTCCGGACGGCGAGGCGCTTCAGGAGGAGATCCTGATGCGTCCCATCTACGGGCCCCTGCGGGAGGGCCGGCGCCAGGCGGGCGGCATCAAGGGCGGCGGCGATCGGGACCCGGAGACCGGAATCCTCCACCGGGACGCCCTGGCGGGGGCCGTCCGCCTGCTGGCGGAGGCCGGCGCGGTCTGCGTGGTCACCGGATGCACGGAAGTCCCGCTCGCCCTGGGACGGGATCCCGTGGATGGCGTTCCTCTCCTAGACCCGCTGGAAATCGCCGCCCGCGCCCCCGAGCGCAACGCCCGCGGCGAGCTACCCCACCCCAGACGTAGAGAATGAGC
>JANMTS010000031.1:0-12794 GCA_031390755.1 Holophagales bacterium | reverse complement strand
GAGGACGTTCTGGTTGGTGATGAACGGACCGTAGAAGGCGTAGTCCGAGGGGAAGAAGAGGTTGCAGGCGTTCACGGTGTCGACCGTGACGTAGCCGCGCAGGATGTTGTCCTGCTGCTTGGAGCCCGCGCAGTTGCCGGTCGCCGGCGACTGCTTGCCCTGGAGCCAGGCCTGGAGGTGGGCGCGGAACGGAACGCTCACGTACGGCGTCGGATACGGCAGGGCGGCGCAGCTCGCGAAGTTGATGTCCTGGGACACCGGACCCTGCGGGCTGATCGTGTCCTTCGGGTCCTGGCCGGCCGAAGCCGTGACCGGGACGTTGCCGTTGACGAAGATGTCGCGCAGGCTGATCGTCTGCACGTCATAGCCCGTCAGGTACACGTCGAAGTCGAGGGCCGGAACCGACTGGTCGGTCCAGACCGTGACGTGCGCCAGGACGGCCGTGGCCGAGGCGTTGTTGATCGAGAACAGGGTGTTGATCCCGTCCGCATTGGCAATGTCGACTTCGAAATACGGCACGAGCAGGGTCGCGGACGGAACGGCGTCAACCGTCCCGATCACCGCGAACGCCTGGCCGCCCAGGGCAAGCAGCCCCAGGATCGCCAAGCAGAGACAAACCTTCTTCATGATCTTCTCCTTGTGAGAAAGCATCCAGCAAAAACATGACGACACGCCGCCGTCAGGCAAGAGTCCTAAGGGATTTCGATGGTCCCGAGAAAGCTTGTGCATTCTAGTACCACATGGGACCGGATTTCAATGCCCTCACAGCATCAAATTTTCTTCGTTGCCCTGGAATCGGCCTGACCATCCTACCAGACTCCCCTCTACGGCGTCACGCCAGGCATGTAGATCGAGTCTCCGGTCGCGCTGCTCACGGTCTGGGCCGCCGCCAGAACCTTGCCGGTCCGCACCCGGATCTCCACGGTGAAGACGCCTGCGGGCCCCCCTTCCGGCAGCGGATGCTGGGTCGGGCTGAGCTGCCTTACCCGCCCCGGCGGCAGCCGCACGGAGATCCGCCCCAGCTCCGCGCCGTCCAGGTCGCGGTAGATCGCGTCGTACTCTCCGGTGACGGCTCCTGCGTTGAGGACCCAGACGGTGGTG
Source organism: Holophagales bacterium (assembly GCA_031390755.1). GTDB lineage: Bacteria > Acidobacteriota > Thermoanaerobaculia > Multivoradales > UBA5704 > DATMER01. Next base: position 11,693 of record JANMTS010000031.1, on the reverse strand, counting down.
CTGCTCTCCGCGCTCTGCCGCAGGCCGGCAAGAGTGTGAATCCGTCCCTCCCCCGCCGCATCCCCTTCCCTCAAGGCCGTCATCGAATGGCCGAAGCGCTTCCCTCCCAGGGGACTGCGGAAGCTCTCGGCGAAGGCCGCCGGAAGAGGTCCACCAGCCGGGTCGCTCTCCAGCGTCAGGACTCCCGCGCTCGACAGCCCCCATTGCTTCTTCAACACGTCCGCGAGTCTCTGCGTCGTGCCCGGCGTCAACGTCACCCGCAACGGCGCCGTGGGCGTGCCGGCCGCTCCGAGCGGCGTGAAGGAGAGGCTGACCGCCAGCGGCTCGGCAGTGGTATTGGCAAGGACCAGATCCGTCTTCCAGGCCTTGCGGTCCGCTCCAGGCTTGTTCGAGACCCCGATCAGCCAGGCCCGCCCCATTCCGCCCGGGCCCTGGCCGGCAAGACCCGGGTCTCCGGTGGACGACCACACGCCGACGCCATAGGGGAGCAGCGGACCCGAGGTGGACTCGACCACGACCCGGTAGTCCTCCTGGTTCGAGATCCCGAGTTGGCGGATGTCGGCGAGTTGGAACTGCCGCTGGCCGAATCGCGAGAGAACCAGGTCCGTCCCCGGAGCACCGATGGCCTGGCCCGCCGCGTTGAAGAAGCGCAGCCGATAGGTGGCCGGAACATCGTTCGGATTCGTGATGCCGAAGAAGGACGTGCGGGCGGAGGTGTCGTTCATGCCGATGAGTTGCAGACCCGATCCGGCCAGAACCAGGGGAACACCCAGGGGAACGCCCGGCACCGCAAGCCCATAGATCGAAGAGGCAGCGCCCGACGTCTGCTGGGACAGGGCCACGGGCTGCGGGCTTCCCGCCGCGGGAACCACAAGAATGAACCCCGACGTGCTCTCCTCCCGGCCGAACAGGGTCTTGACGCAGTCGGCGGCGAACAGCGTCGCCCCCGGCGCGATCGCGCGAAGCACCCGCGGCGGATTCGCCTCGGGCAGGCCCCGACGCCGGAGCTCGAGGCTCACCGTCATCGGCGCCGGACCCGGGTTGTAGACGAAGAGGTCGCTCGTCTGCACCGTCGTCCCCCGGCTCCGCGCCACCCAGGGCACCACCACGGCGGCGGCCGAGCGGGTGACGGTGAAGGTCTTCGACGCCGTTGCGAAGGTTCCGTCGCGGCCCACCGTCAGCTTGACCGGGAAGACGCCCGGCCGAGTAAAGGTGTGGCTGGCCGTGGGGCCGGCTGCCGTGACTGCCGGGGCCGCCGTGGAACCATCCCCGAAATCCCAGACGCGGCTCGACGGCTCCCCCTCGCTCTGATCCGTGCTCTCATCCGTGAAGATCACCGTCTGGCCCGTGACCGCTCCGCACTCGGTCTCGGTCGTGCACTCCGCGTTCGCAGTGAACCGCGCCACGAGGGGCGGCTTGACGGGAAGCACCTCGATCAGCTCCGACCGGCTGCTTTCGCAGAAGGGCGCAGGCGGGCAATCGCTGCCGGCGCGGATGACGCTCAGGGTCACCTGATAGGTACCCGGATTGGCATAGGTGTGGGAAGTCTGCGCGCCGCTTCCAAGCGGCGTTCCGTCGCCGAGCTCCCACGCGAAGCCCGAGGGGTTTCCCACCGTGCAGGCAGCGTCGAAGCTGACCTGTTGAGTCGCAAGCTTCAGCGGAGGGGACGCGGAGAAGCACGCCTTCAGCGGCGGATTGATTCGCACCTTCCGGCTCCCGGTGAGGCCGGGACAGGCGCTGCTCTTCGCCGTGACCGTCTTCTCTCCGAGCGTCGACCAGGAGATCGTGACCGTACCGCCCGGCTGCCCCGAGATGGCCCCGCCCGGAGCGGTCCAGGTCCATCCGCCGGCCGCCGGAGGCGTGCAGCCGTCGACTCCGACACCCGAAAACTGGAGCGCCTGCCCCGGCTGGCCGAAATCAGAGCCGTTGACGACGATCTTGCCGCCGGCGATGTTGACCGTCACCGGTGCGCTTACGACTCCGGCCGGGTTGGCACAGTTCCTAACCTTCACCCGCACCTGCCGCGGTCCCGGCGTCATGTAGGTGTGGGTTGGATTGGGCCCGGTCTCGGGATCGCTGGTCCAGGCGGCCTCGTCGAACACGCCGTCGCCGTCGAAATCCCAGTTCCAGGCCGTGGCTCCGGCGACGTTCGCGTGGAACGGCACCGCGCTGCCGGAGAAGAGGTCGGTCGTCGGAGTGAACGAGCCCGCCGCCGGCAAGGCCGGCAGCGCCAACACCGTCACGACGGCGCTCTTCGAGGCGGTACCGAGAGCGTTGGCCACCGTCACCGTCGCCTTGTACGACCCGGGCGGCGTGGACGCCGTCGTCTGCCAGAGGAGCGTTCCCGATGAGCTGCCGACTCCAGGTACCGGAATACCGCCGGACTCGAGAGACCACGTGGTGACGACCGGCGGCGTACCGAAGATGCCGCTGGCCGTGAAGGTCACCGGCTGGCAGATCTTCGGGGAAGGCGGAGTCACCGTCACGCCGTCCACGCGCGCCGGAGCCGGCCCCGTTTGCAGGCGATGGGCGTCCAGAAGATTGTAGGCGGCCCGATAGAGGATGCCGTTGTAGACCTTGCCCCGCCGCGGCCCGATGAGATTGAAGCCCGTGGGGCAGCTCATGTAGTACCAACCCCAGTAGCCGCCGGGATGAACCTTCGGCGTCAGCTCGACCGGCGCGGCTGGGTTCGCGAGATCGTAGAGGTACTCGCGCTGCGAGGAACAGGTGCTGAGATCGTCGTTGCCCACATAGAGGTAAGGCCTGCCGCCGTCCATCGAGAGGGTGAGGTAGTCCTGCGGAGTGCCCGCGTTGAAGGTCGCCAGAATCGGCGCGCCCGTGCAGGTCGCTCCGCTCAGGCAACTCAGGTCATGGATCGTGATCTGGCCGCCGACTGTCAGCCGCGCCAGGTAATAGCTGGCGCCCTGCTGCCAGAGGACCGCCCCCAGGGTGCCGCCAGGGATCTCCAGCCGCAACGCAGGGAGAGCCGGGTCGGCAATGCTGTAGATCCGAGTCGCTCCCGTCGCGCCCATCCGCGCGGTCGCGATAAAGGTTCCGACTCCCTGGAAGCCGCGGTTCCCCGAACCGAAGGCGGCGACCTCTCCAAGGTAGACACCCGGACAGGAAACGGCCGGCGGCGACTCCACACAGCGATTCATGCCAGCCGCCGCGGACAGGCTGAACCGATGGATCTTGCCGCCGGATCTCGCCAGGGCGTAAGCGTAGTGGGTGCCTCCGGAGGTGAAGGCATAGACCTTGGAGACGTCGACCTCCCCTTGATAGGCGACGACCGGCGCCCCCTTTACCGTGGTGTTGATCACGCCGAAGCCCTGCTCCTCCATGCTGAGGGCCACCAGGCCATCGAATCCGGAGGGAGCGTCGATCTCCTTGATGTACCAGTCCTTGTCCGAATGTTGCCAGACCGGGAAGGCCCCGCTGCCGTCGAAATATCCATAGATATAGGAGGCCGGCATTGCCGGGAGCGGATTCGCCAGCAGGTTGAAGATCGCCATCCCCTGGCCGGTGGCCACAAAGAGGAAGCCGTTCTCGACGTCGAGATCGTGGTACTCCCGGACGTTTCCCCGAACCGGCTCGCTGTGGCCTTCGAACCGGGTGGAGTCGCCAAGGATGCCCGCCGGCTGCAAGGTGCCCCATCGATCGGAGGGCACGGGCACGACGGGTGTCCTGGCGGCATGAAGAGAGGGCGCAAGGGCCCAGAGAAGCAATCCTGCGAACAGCGTTCGGCTCACCGCGGCCATGGTCGTTCTCCTCCTGGAAAGCACGAGTGGACTTCCAACAAGAGATACGTAAAAACCTGGCGAAAACCCTCCCCCTACTCCGAGGCGACCGGCTCCTTCCAGGCGTGCTCCACCTGGACCAGGCCGAAGGCATAGGAAGGGCTCTGCATCGTAAAGGCCCGGGACAGGCGCTGCTGGTCGTAGATGTGGAGCCCTCGCGCGTCCAGGAGGAACACGTAGAGCGTGAACTCTCCCTTGACGAGGGGTAGACGCGGGATGTCCAGGCGAATGCCGTACCGCTTCTTTCCCGTCAGCGGCTCCAGGCCGTCCAGGTGGGTGGCGAACGAGCAGACCTCGATCTCGTCCGAGCGGTTGATTCCGACCCCGACCTGGAAGGCGAGGCCGGGGTCTTCCGTCTCCCACTCGACCTCCACCGCGAGCTCCTCGCCGCAGGTATAGAGGCGGCGCCCGTCCCCCTCGGATCGGCCCATCAAGCGAACGGCCGCGATCCGGGCCGGCCTCCGCGACACCGGCTCGTCTTCGCGCAGGGCTTCCGCCTCCTGCGCCGCGACGCTCTTCGTGACCAGGAAGTTCTCATACTCCCGGGTCACGTCGGCGACCGGCCCCAGCGCCTCCACCCGGCCATTCCTGAGCCAGAGGGCGCGTTGGCAGAAGGACGACACGTAGTACATGGCGTGGGAGCAGAACAGCAGCGTGCCGCCGCCCTCGACGAAGCGCAGCAGCCGGTCCATGCACTTCTTCTGGAAGTAGCCGTCGCCCACCGACAGGGCCTCGTCGATGATCAGGACATCCGGCTCCACCTGGGTGGCGATCGAGAAGCCGAGCCGCATCGCCATGCCGGTCGAGTAGGTCTTCACCGGCTGCGCGATGCAGTCGCCGAGCTCGCTGACGCCGATGATGTCGGGCATCTTTCGCCGCAGCTCCTCCTCGCCGAGGCCGAGCATGGCGGCGTTGAGGACGATGTTCTGGCGGCCGGTGAAGTCGGGGTGGAAGCCGGAGCCCAGCTCGAGGATCGACGCGATCTTTCCCTGGACCCGAAAGGCGCCGGTGGTCGGATCGGTGATGCCCGCCAGCATCTTGAGCAGCGTGCTCTTGCCGGCGCCGTTCTCGCCCACGATCGCGAGCCCCTCGCCCCGTGGCAGCGCGAAGCTCACTCCCTCCAGCGCCCGGAACTCGCGGTGCCGCGGCCGGCCGGAGATCAGCTCCCGCAGCCGGTCCCACGGCGAGGCGTAGACTCGATAGATCTTGGTCAGGCCCTCGGCCTCGACGGCGTTCCACATCGGCGGGATTCTATCCCTGCCCCCCCCGCTCCAGACCGCGAAACGGAAACCCTGCCGGCAGTCGGATCACCTCGAACAGCACCGCGACCAGCTCCTTGTGCTCTCCCGCCCGGTGCGGGTTGTAGAGCTCCCAGACCACCTTGCCGGCGCGCGTCACCTCCAGCGCCCGGCCGTTTTCCGATTCGGTGATGAGCGTGTTGCCGTTCGGCAGCCGCTGACACGAGCCGAGCGTCTTCGAGAACAGGAGGTCTGCTGGCGTCCCGGGCGTCCCGCCGTACTGCCAGCGGACTTCTTCCGTCTCCGGATCGATCTCGATCACCCGCGAGCGTCCCTCGCCCGCACCTCGGTTGTCGAAGAGCAGGAGGTTGCCGTCGTCCAGAAAGGTGGGCTGATGCTGGCGCCGCCAGCTCCCCTTCCGGGCCCAGACGACCTCCCCTCGGTCCGGATCGAGAATCGCCAGGGTGTCCAGCTTGAGCACCGAAAGGAGGATGTTGCCCTTCCGGAACGCCGGGTCCCGGTTTGCGAACCGGCCGTCGAGCACTTCCAGGGTGTTCGTGTGGAAGATGTCGCCCGACGGTTCCATCGACTTCAGAAACGAGGCGAATCGCGAGCGCTCGAAGGCTTCCAGGATCGAGTAGCGGCTTACGATCTGGCCGCGGTCGTCGAGGACGGTGACGAAGTCCTCCAGGACTCCCTCTTTGGAGTTGATGCGCGGGATGACCTTGCCGTCCCGGTCGAGAACCCAGATCCGGCCGTCCGGCATGACCTGCAGGTCGTGGTGGAAACCTCCCCGACGCGACCAGAGTACTTTCGAACGGGCGTCCAGCTTGACGATGCCGAGCCCCTCGTAGATTCCCAGCAGGTCTCCGTTCGGATAGAGCCAGGCCCGGCGCCAGTATTCGAGCTTCGCCATCTCCGGGTCTCTGGCGAGGTCCGGCCACAGACGGCGCAAGGGTTGGCGCCAGCGATGAAGCACCTCTCCGTGCGCATCCATGAGCACCGCTTCGGCAGCGTGGCCCGACAGCAGCAGGTTGAGACCGGGGCTGACCGCCTGCGGATCGGGCATGACTACGAGGGGGCGGTTCTCGGCGGCGCGGTAGCCCTGGAGATACGGAAGGGCCCGGATGTTGGCAGCCTGCTCCTCCCGCGCGGTCCGCCACTTGCCCTGGGCGGGATCGGCGGGGGCTGCCGCGGGCAGGGTCGGAGCCGCTTCGGGCAGCGGCTTCTTCTTAGCAGGGGGGCAGGCCAGGAAAAGCAGGGCAAGGGCCAGGAATGAAAGAGCCGCCGGCAGGATCGCTGCCGGCGGCTTCTCAGAACGCGGACATCGGAAGGTCGGGCTTATTGGGCCTGGCCCTGGACGTACGCCGGGTCGTTCGTCCTGTTGTTCACCACCTGGGCGGCGGTGAGCGCCTTGCCGGCGCGCACCACAACCTGGACGGTGAAGCCGCCGCCCGCAACCCCGGTCGCCGGCAGCGCGTGCTGCGCCGGGCTGAACTGCCGCAGCTTGCCCGCGCCGAGCTTGATGGCGCTGAGCCGGCCCAGCTCGGAACCGTCGAGGGCGCGATAGATGATGTCGTAGTCGGCCTGCTGGTTGCTCGGGTTGAACAGCCAGAAGGTGGTCCGGCTGTCGGCGTCCTGCCGCAGGCCAACCATGTAGTGGGCCTCGCCAGCACCCGCGGCATCCTCATCGGTGAAGGCCGCCATGAACTGGCCGAAGCGCTTGGAGGGGTTGGAGTTGTCGTAGCTCTCACCCTGCACGATCGGGAACACGCTGTTGGGTGAGTCGCTCGTGAGCGTGACCACACCCACGGAGTCGCGGATGCTCCACTGGCTCGCGAGGAGATTCTCCAGGCGCTCCGTCGAGCCCGGCTGCAGCGTCACCTTGAGCGCCGTCGTCGGGTCGTTGAGGCCGGCCTTGGTGAAGGTCACGTCGGTGAGGGTGACCTGGGAGCCGGTGTTGGCCAGCACCACGTCGGTCTGCCACAGGGTGTTGTTAAGGCCCGGCGTGCTGAGGGCACCGATCAGGTAGAGCTTGGACTTGCTCGACAGGCCCACGCCGAGGAAGGAAGGATCGTCGGAAGCGGTCCGCACGTTGGCGCCGTACGGGAAGATCTGACCGCCGCTGATGGTCTCCACCTCGACCCGGTAGTCGTCCTGGGTGTTGAGGTTGAACAGCGAGCGGATCTCCGCCGGCTGGAACTGCTTCAACCCGTAGCTGGACACCTGGAAGTCGGCGCTCGGCGTACCGATCGACCGTCCCAGGGCATCGAAGAACTTCAACCGGTACTTCGCGGGCTGGCCGTTCGGGTTCGTGATCCCGAAGTAGGCCTCACGCTCGCTGTTGTCGTTCAGGCCGACGAGGTACTGCATCCGCAGGCCGGTCGTCGACGGCACCGCTGTCTCCGGGCTCAGGGCGAAGCCCGGTACGGTCTGACCGAACTTCGAGCCGTCCTTGATGGTGGTGTTGAAGGAGGTCATCACCGGATCGGCGTCGCCCTTCGTCCGGGTCACCGTCACGAAGCCGACGATGTTCTCCCAGTCGAACAGCTCCTTGAGCACGTCGGCAACGTACAGGGTCGCGCCCGGCGCGATCGTCCGCGTGGCCTTCGGGGGATTGACCTCCGGCAGACCGCGCTTGCGGAACTCCAGGACGATCTCCATGGCCGTCGTACCCGGGTTGTGGACGTACAGGTCGCTCGACTGCTCCAGCGTGCCGCGGCTCTGGGCGATCCAGGGCAGGACGGTCGTGCTGGTCACCGGCTCCGGCTCGCCTTCGATGTTGAACGTCCACGTCGTGGCCGCCGTGGAGCTGCCGCGGCCGATGGTGAGAACCATGTTGAAGAAGCCGGTCTTCTTGTAGGTGTGGGTCACGTTCGCGCCGGTGGCGGACTCGCCGTCACCGAAGTTCCAGGACCAGCTCGTCGGAGTGCCCTGGCTCATGTCGGAGAACGTCACCGCCTGGCCCTTGTTGGCCTTGCAGACCTTCTGGCCGAACTCGTTGGTGCAGACCGCGCTGGTGGTGAAAATCGGGACGAGGGCCGCCTCGCCGGTGCCCACGACCACCGTCTTGACCAGGGTGTTCTCGCAGAACGGAGCCGGAGCGCAGCTTCCAGGCTTCGTCACCGTCAGCGACACGCGGTAGTTGCCGGGCGCCGCGAACGTGTGGTTGATCTGGGCGCCCGTGCCGAAGCTGCTGCCGTCGCCGAAGTCCCAGGTCCAGCCCGTCGGGGTGCCGGTCGAGGTGGCGCCGTTGAAGCTGACCGCCTGATTCGAAATCGGGGCGGCCGGCGAGTAGGAGTAGTCGGCCTTCAGCGTGGTCGGGTTGGGATCCGTCCCGCTGCTGATCTGCACGGTGTGGCTGTCGCTGAGCGAGCCGCAGCCGCTGTTGCTGACCGTGATCGTCTTCGAACCGGCGGTGGTCCAGGAGATCTGGACCGAGGACGCGCTGCCGCCGGAGATGGTGGCGCCGGAAGCGCTCCAGGACCAGCCGGAGGAGGCCGGGGTACATCCCGAGGCGCCGGCGCTGAAGGTCAAGCTGGCATTGATGGTGCCGCTGGTCGGACCGCTGATGGTGATCGAGGAGGGCGTCGACGCTCCTATGTGGAGCTGCGGGGAGGACGACGTCGCCGACACTTCGGACCCGCGACGGACGCGGAGCTTGGGAGTGACATCACCCACCGCGGTTGCATAGGTGTGCGAGGCTCTCGGGCTGGTGTTGCCCGCGTCCTCGAACGTGCCGTTTCCATCCCAGTCGTAGTCCCAGAGCTCCGCACCGGTCGAGGCGTCCGTGAAGGCGATCGGGCTGTTGGCGCTGAAGATGCAGAATCCGCCCGGGCACTGGGGGGAGAACTGAGCCTTGAGGGGCGTGACCTGAGTGATCACCACCGACAGCGCGCCGCTGAGGATCTCGCCGGTGACACAGTTCTTGATCTTCACCCTGACCAGGCGCGGGTTGGTCGCCGGGTTCGTGGAGGTGTATGAATGCGTCGGATTCGGTCCGTTCACCGGATCGCTGCTGAACGCGGTGAAGTTGGACGTGGCCGGGTTGTTGTCGTCGTCAAAGTCCCAGGCCCACTCCGTGGCACCCGGCACGCTCACGTGGAACTGCACACTGCCGGCCGTGAACGCGTCGTTGGTCGGCAGGAACTGGCCCGGAAGCGGCAGGGTCGGCAGACCGCCCAGGGTGAACGCAGTGGTGTCCGTGACACTGCCCGAACCGTTGGAAAGGGTCAGCCGGGCGGTGTAGTTGCCAGACTGGGTGGTCGCGCCGGTGTTCCAGGTGAACGAGGTGGCGCCGCTGCTCTGGCTGCCGACCGGAGTTCCGCCGCCGTCCAGCACCGCATAGTCATAGTTGAGAGTCGGAGCGCCCTTGGCGGCCTCCGCCGTCAGCGTGATCGACTGGCAGACGATCGGGCTGGGCGGCGAGACCTTTACGTCTACCAGCGTCGGCGACGGATCGAGGACGGTCACCGTCTGAGGGAGGGGCGCACTGGTGCCCAGCGTATTGGCGACGGCCAGGGTGACCTGCTTCGAGCCGGGGCTGGAGAAGGACACGTTGGGATTCTGGGCCGCGGACGTGCCGGGGGTACCATCGGTGAACACCCAGCTCCAACTCGTCGGGACTCCGGACGACTGATCCTGGAAATGAACCGTCGTGTTCGGATAGATCTCAGTCTCGGTCCAGGCGAAATTCGCCGTCGGCGGTCCGCCCCGGTTGATCTTGTGGACGTCCAGGACGGACATGCCGGCCCGGTAGAGCTTGTTGCCGGTGACCTTGCCGATGCGGGGGCCGACCAGATTGAAGCCGGTCGAGCAGGTCATGTAGTACCAGCCCCAGTAACCATCCGGGTGGATCTTCGGCGTGATTTCCTGCGCGTTCGAAGGCGCGGTCACGTCGTAGACGAACTCACGCTGGGCGGCGCAGCTCCCGAGGTCGTCCGCGCCGAGGTAGAGATAGGCGTTGGCTCCGTCCACCGAGGGGGTGACGTATTGCATGGCATGGGTGGTGCTGACCTGTCCCGAGAAGACCGGCGATTGCGCCGCAGCGCCACAATTCCCCGAGGTGATGCAGCTCACGTTGAAGATCTCGAGCAGCTTGCCGGCCCTGTCCAGCTTGGCCAGGTAGTGCGAGCCGCCGACCTTCCAGAGCGCGACCGAGGCCGTGCCGCCCGCGATCTCCAGGACCGTTGACGGGGCACCCGGGGTGGACACGTTCCAGATCTTCGCCGTGCCGGAGCCTCCGTTCTTGCCGGTCGCCACGAAGGTTCCCGTGCCGGACATCGACGACCAGCCGGTGCCCACGCTGGCCACCTGGCCCATGTAGACGCCGCTGCAGGGCGTGGCCGGAGGAACCTCGGTGCATCGGGTCATGTTGGCGGCGGCGCTCAGGTTGTAGAGGTAGACCGCGCCGTTCGAGAAGCCCGTGCCATAGGCGTACTTGGTGCCGCCCGAGGCGAAGGCGTACACCTTCGAGGTGTCGACCTCGCGCTGGTAGGCCACGACCGGAGCGTTCAGGTCCGTGGTGCGGACGATCGCGAGACCCTGCTCCTCCATGCCGAGCACCACGACGCTCGTATCGCCTTCGGGAGCGTCGATCTGCTTGATGAACCAGTCCTTGTCCGAAAAGTTCCAGACCGGGAAGGCACCGCCCACGATCCAGCCATAGATATAGGACTTGAAGACCGGAGTCGTGTTGCGCACGTCGAAGATCTGCATGCCCTGGCCGGTCGCGGTGAAGAGATACCCGTTCTCGGTGTCCAGGGCGTGCCAGAACAGGGTGTCGCCGTTTCGGGGATCGGCATGGCCGAGGAAATACGCAGAATCGCCGAGGATGGCGTCCGGCTGCAGCTGGCTCGCGCTGTTCCAGCGGCCCTGTGGAACCGGCGAAATCACGCTTCCAGCCGCGAAGGCGGGCGCCTGAGCGCCGAGCCAGAGGCCTCCGGCGGCGAGAAGCACGGCGATGGTGCCTGCGGCGCGTGCAAGGACGGGTCGGGAACGGTGCTCAGAGGTCATCAATTGTCTCCTCCCATCGACAGCCCCTCGGCGAAGTCACGGATGCCCCTCGTCGGGGACGGCGACCTGCACGTGGACCGAAGCTGGTGCGACGGCTTCGGGTATTGACATACAGCGATAAGAGCGTCGGAGCCTCAGCGCTGCACGTCGACTTCCACGAGAACGGATGAACCGGGGGAATTAAAAAGCCCCGGAGGCCTGGAAGGCCTTTCCGCGCTACCCCCATCCCAAGATGGAAAGCACCGCGCAAAGGCCGCAAAGGGTGAGGAGCCGGGTGGGCTCTGCGAGGCAGAACCCACCCATTTCCAGGTTTGGACCGGGCCGTAACCGAGGTTACGGGACCGGGATGAAGGTCGTGTTCGGCGTGTTGGCGTTGTCGAGCTGGACGCCCGAGAAGCCGACGCTGAACCGGCCCTCGGCGTCCATCGTCGCCGTCAGCCACATCTGGGCATACGGATCCGGGTACGCCGTATCCGGGTGCTGCAGGTTGAGGTACGCCCAACCGAAGTTGAACGGCGAGAGAAGATCCGCCGCCACATCGATACGGTTCGCCTCGTTCGGGATCAGGATGGTCTGCGTGCAGGTCGGGTCACCCGAGGGGCAATCCTCGGAGGTCACCGGCTGCTCCTGCTCGTCGAAGATC
>JANMTS010000016.1:0-8023 GCA_031390755.1 Holophagales bacterium | reverse complement strand
AAGCCGGGGCGCAGCTCCTCGATGCGGGCCTTCACGCGATCGATCACGTCGAGCGCGTTCTCCCCATAGCGCATCACGACGATGCCTCCGACGACCTCGCCTTCCCCGTCGAGCTCGGCCAGGCCTCGCCGGATGTTGCCGCCCACCTGGATCTTCGCGATGTCCCTGAGGCGCACGGGTGTGCCCTGCGAATCCGTCGCCACCGCGATCTCCTCCAGGTCCTCCTTGCGGGTGACGTAGCCGAGGCCGCGGATGGCGTATTCGTGACCCGCCACCTCCAGCACGCGCCCGCCCACATCTCCGTTCGACATGCGGATGGCAGCCACGACGTCCGCCAGCGAGAGGCGATAGGCCTGGAGCCGGATGGGGTCGATCTCGACCTGATACTGCTTCTCGTACCCTCCGAGGCTCGCCACCTCCGCCACGCCAGGGACGGACGACAGGGAGTAGCGCAGGAACCAGTCCTGGAAGCTCCGCAGCTCTTGCAGCGTGGCGCACGGTGGCTGGTTCCCTTCCTTGCACCGGCTCACGAGCGCGTACTCGAAGACCCAGCCGACGCCGGTGGCATCCGGCCCCATCTGCGGCGTCACCCCCGGCGGCATCCGGCCCTGGACCTTGGACAGGTATTCGAGGACACGCGAGCGCGCCCAGTAGATGTCGGTCCCGTCCTCGAAGATGACGTACACGAAGGACATGCCGAACATCGTGAAGCTGCGGACCACCTTCACCTTGGGGGCGGCGAGAAAGGTCGTGACGAGCGGATAGGTGACCTGGTCCTCAACCAGGGTGGGCCCTCTGCCCATCCATTCGGTGAACACGATCACCTGGGTATCCGAGAGGTCCGGCAGGGCGTCGAGAGGGGTGTTGAGGATGGAGTAGATGGCACCCGCGAGGAGCAGCCCCGTCGCAAGGAAGACGAGGAAGCGCTTCCTCGCCGAATAGTCGATGATGCGCTCGAGGATTCCCATCGGGCGGCTCAATGTCCGGAGTGGGCGGAGGCCGCGCCCCCAGCGGCGGCGGCTCGGAGACGGCTCTCGGAATCCAGCAGGAACTGGCCGGTCTGGGCGATGGACTCTCCCTCCTTTAAACCAGAGAGAACCTGCACCAGGCCCCCGAGGGAGATCCCCACCTCGATCGCCCGAGGCTCGAAGTGCCCGCCCTCGTGGGCGACGAACACGATCTTGCGCTCCCCGGTGTCGATGACGGCGTCCTCGGGGATCGCGATGCCCTCGCCGAGGTCGACGTCGATCATCACCGTAGCGTACATGCCGGGTTTGAGGAGGCCCGCGGCATTGTCGAACTCGATCCGGGCCTTCGCGGTGCGGGTGGAGCCGTCGACCGTCGGGCTGACGAAGGCCAGCCTGCCCCCGAGCTTCTGTCCGGGAAGGGCATCGACGGTGAGGCGTGCCTCCTGGCCCAGCTTCACCTGCGCCAGGTCGCGTTCCTGTACATCGGCGAGTACCCAGACGCGCTCCAGGTCGGCGATGACGTAGAGGGCGGTCATGGGGTCGACCGCGAGGCCGGCCACGGCCCGCTTCTCCACGACGGTCCCGCGCTGCGGTGAATTGATGGTGATGTAGCGCTGCGGGACTCCCGTGCGGTCGATCTCCGCCAGGACTCCGCGCGGCACGTCGAACAGCTCGAGGCGCTGGCGCGAGGCCGCCGCCAGGCTCCGGGATGCGTTGCGGGCCGGGTCTGCCACCTTGGCTTCCGGGATGCGCCCGAGCGCGGCCTTCGACGCGAGGTACTCGTGCTGAGCCGCCAGCAGATCCTGGCTGTAGATGGTGAAGAGCGGCTGCCCTTTCTGGACCTTCTGGCCGACGTAGTTCACGAAAATTTGCTCGATGAAGCCCTCGAACTTGACATGAACCTGCGACGCTCGCTTCTCGTCGGCGCTCACCAGGCCCACCGTGCGGATGGTCTTCTGGAGCCGGGTGCGCGACACCGGTACGGTTCGGATCCCGAGGAGCTGCCGCCGGCTGTCGTCCACCTGGACAGGCGCGTAGCCCGGAATGCTCCCCGCCGGCATGGGAGGCGTTGCCTCGGCGACCGGCGGGGCGCCGTCATGCTGGCCGTGACCGGGCGCCTTGCCAGGGGCAGCCGGCACGGCCTCCTCGCCATTGCGTCCGCAGGAAGCGGCCCCCAGCAAGAGCGCCATGCCGGCAGCGATCATCCATCTTCTCATTGGGTAACCTCGCCCTTCTCTCCCAATGCCCGCGCGAGGTCTACGAGCGCGAGCTCGCGCTCCACGCGCAGGACTGTCCGCGACAAGCGCCGCTGCGATACCACGCGCGAGGCGTCGAGGATTTCGAGCACGTTGGTCTTGCCCGCAGGGAACGCCGCCAGGGCCGCATCGAACGTCTGCTGTGCCCGATCGAGAAGCTCGGTCTCGAGAATTTCCGAGCGACGCTGCACGCGCGAGAGACGCGCCAGGGCCTGCTCCACCTCGGCCCGGACCATGGCCTCCATGGCGCTGCGGTCCCGCTCCGCGGCGCTCGTGCGAAGGTCTGCCACCGCGACGTCGATGCGCTGCTTGCGGCCGATCCACAGCGGAACGCTGACGGTGACCATGCCTCCGATGGTGTCGCCCCCACCCGTCCGAGCGTCATAGAAGGCCCCGAGCATGAAATCCGGGTAGTACTCGCGCCGAGCGACCTCTGCCATGGCTCGCCGGCTCTCCGCCATGGCGGCCATCTCCTGGACCTCGGGTCTCTGCGCAAGCGCCCGGGGCACCAGGGCGGCGCGGTCGAGTGGGAATTCGGGGGACCAGGCCTCCAAGGGCTCGCCCACGGGCTCTTCGGCGGGAAGGTCGCGAAGCGCGTTCAGCATCGCAACCATCTCCTGTCGCTCGGCCTCCAGCATGGCCAGATCGTCGTCCAGCATGCTGGCCTCGGTCTGCATCTTCAGCACGTCGTGGTGCATTGCCATGCCCGAAGCGAGCCGGCCCGTCACGACGTCCACGAGCACGTCTGCGATCGCCCGTTGCTCCCGGTTGACGCGGCGAGCCTCCATGTTGAGATAGAGGCCGTAGTAGATCCGCTTCGCCTGCGTGACGGCGTCGACCAGGACGGCCCTTTCCCTCGCCTCGGCCACCCGGGACTCGCCTTCGGCCACGCGCGTCATCCGCTCCCTCTTTCCGCGCCAAGGCAGCATCTGGTTGGCCTGCACACGCAGCATCGGCATGCCGCCCGCGAGGGTCGTGGGAACCTCCTCGGTCATGAGCGTGAGTTGAGGATCGTCCAGGGCGCTGGCCCGAGGTATCGCCTGACGCATGGCCTCTGCCCGCAGCGCCTCCGCCGCGGCACCCGGGCTACGGGCGGCGACCTCGCGGACGAGGGCATCCAGAGACAGCGGCACCGGCTCTTGAGCGGATGCGAGGGCCTCAGGAAGCAGCCCCAGCAGCCCCAGGAGGAGCCACGGGCGCGCCGTGGTCCTACGCACCCAAGCATCCGAGCAGGGCGGCATGGCGATGATGATGAGCCTTGTCGTTCATCTTGCCTCCATGGCCGCGAGAATCCGGCCGGCGCTTCGCACCATGTTCCGTAGCGTCCCATTGAACGACTGCCAGGTGTGCAGCAGCCCTTCGCGGGCGACCTCAGGCGGCGTTGTCAGGCATGAAGCGCAGCACGATCCGTGCCAGGGCCGGCGACACCCCCGACATGGGGGACATCTCGCGGATGTGCTCCCGGGCCTCCCGCTCGCCGGAAAACACCGGCGAGCGGTGTTCTTCATCGTCAACCTCAGCCTTTCTTGATGTAGGCCCCGGGGTTCTTGTCGAACTTGGCCTTGTCTTCCTTGGAGCAGAACCAGTAGGTCTTACCCGCATGGGCCGATTGAGACGCAGTCTTGGGGTCGACCTTCATGCCGCACACCGGATCGCCCACCTGGGCCGGCGCCGGCGCGGCACCGATCTTGACCTTGACCGCGGTCTTGTCGTCCTCGGTCAACTGGATGGACACCCGGGAGCCCACCACGAGCGCGGCGCGCGTGGCCGGCTTCATGTCCTTCTCGTACTTGGTGGTCTTGGCGAGCGCCACCGCTGCTTGATGGCCGTCCGTGGCCGTCACCACCAGGCGGTTCTCGTGCAGCTCCTTGACAGTGCCGAGCAGCTGGTGGCTCTTGCCTCCATGGGCGAAAGCGGTACCGCCGAACGTGGCGGCGAACGTGGCGATGAGCAGAAGAACGAAAATCCTACGCATGTCGCGTCTCCTTCAGGGTTGATCAGTCTCGCCCGACAGAAAGGCCTCTTCAGCCTGTATCTGTTGCCATTCCTCGGGCGTCTTGGGATTGAGCGCCTCCATCCCGGCCAGCTCCTCGGGAGTCAGCTCGGGAAGGTGGCGGATGAGATGGACGAGCCCCCAGCTGCCGTAGGCGGACTCGGCCGTGCCGTTGCCCCAGCCGGGCATGCCCGTGAGGCGGATGCCGTTCTCGATGATCGCGAACAGCTCGCCGTCGGAAAGCTCCTGCGTGGCCGGGAGCGTCATATCCGGGGCGCGGGGGTACAGGTTCTCGCCGATCGCCGTCTTCCCTTTGCCGTCGTTGCCGTGGCAGGAGGCGCAGTGGTCGGCCCAGTGCGCCCGCGCCTCGACCATCACCTGCGGCGTGAGCGGCAGGAGATTCCTCGCGTCCCGCAGGTCGGCGGGGGTCGACCAGTGCCGCAGGCCGCGGGCGATCCTGGCCTCCATCCACGAGGGCTCGTCGTGGGTGCTGAAGCCGCGCCGCACGGTGCTCCAGAGCAGCAGACCGCCGGACAGGACCAGGACAACCAGCACGAGCAGCGCAACCTTGAGCGGCCGGCGCATGGCTCATCTCCTGCCATGGGAGCCGTGGCCCCCCGCCGGCTTCACCGCGTCGAAGGTTCCCTGCACCCCCGGGGACTTCTGCCGTGCCTCCGGAGCTGAAACCGCCGCCTGCGGCGCGCCGACCGGCATTGCCACCGTGCCCTCGGGGTTCTCGTACCAGCCCGGGTCCTCGTCGTAGCTCCGCAGCCCCTCCCGGATCTTCATGATCGTGAACATGCCGCCCATGAAGATCGGACCGAACGGCCCCTCGCCCCCGCCCATGAGGAGGCTGTTGCGCGGCTTGCCCATGTCCATCATGTCCCCCATGCCCGTCGTGCCCATGGGCATGTAGCCGGGCACCAGCTCCTGGATCTTCTCGGACACCCCCGACTGGTCCACGCCGGTCATGATCGGCAGGTCGTGACCCATCTGGTTCATCGTGTGGTGCACCTTGTGGCAGTGGAACGCCCAATCGCCCGGGTTGTCGGCGATGAATTCGATATCCCGCGTGGTGCCCGGCGGCACGTTGATGCTCGTCTCCGGGATCCACGCCGTCTCCGGCAGCGGCCCGCCGTCGCTTCCCGTCCAGCGGAAGACGTGGCCGTGCAGGTGGATCGGGTGGGAGTCCATGCTGATGTTGGCGATGCGCACGCGCACCCGGTCGCCCAGCCGGACGATCAGCGGATCGGTGCCGGGGAAGACCCGGCTGTTGAAGGTGAACACGTTGAAGTCGAGCATCACCGTTGGATCGGGGACCGACGTGCCCGGCTTGATGAACCACTCGTTCAGGAAGATCGCGAAGTCGCGGTCGATCCGGCGCGCCGGCCGCCGCGGGTGGAAGATGAGGAAGCCCATCATCCCCATGGCCTGCTGCACCATCTCGTCGAAGTGCGGGTGGTACATCTGGGTGCCGTGCTGCCGCACCGTGAACTCGTACTTGAAGGTCTGGCCGGGCTCGATCGGCCGCTGGTTCACGCCCACGACACCGTCCATGCCGTTGGGCAGCAGCACGCCGTGCCAGTGCATGGAAGTGGGCTCGGGGAGGCGGTTCTCCAGGTAGATGCGCACCCGGTCCCCCTCCACCGCCTCGATCGTGGGGCCGGGCGTCTGGCCGTTGTAGCCCCAGCAATTCACCCGGAAGCCGGGCGCGAACTCGCGCACGCACGGCTCCGCGATCAGGTGGAACGTCTTGAAGCCATCCTCCCAGCGCCAGGGCAGGGACGAGCCGTTGAGGGTCACCACCGGGGTATAGCCGCTCTGGGAACCCTGACGGACCTGCGCGGCGAACAGGGGAGCGCGCAGCAGGCCGGCGGCGCTGGCTACGCCGGCGGTCACTGTCGCCAAGCCGGAAGCGATCACATTGCGTCGCGAAATCATCGTCGGTACCTCCTAATGCTCTCGGCTCTCTTGCCGGGGGGAAGATTCGGACAGCTCCATGGGGGACCGCTCCGCACGGACCGAGAAGCCGGTCACTCCGCTCATTGCGGTCTCCAGGCCGGTCCTCGCGAGCCAGTAGTCCCGGACCGCCGTCACCTGCTCGCGCAGAGCGTCGGCGAGCCCCTGGCGGGCGCGGATCAGGTCGTAGACACCGATCAACATGGCGTTGTATTCCAGCTGCGTGAGCCGCAGGATGCGCTGCCGGCGCGGCACGACCACGTCGCGAAGATACTCGGCGCGCGCCCGGGCCTCCACCAGCCTCTCCCGCGCGGCCCGCGCCTCCGAGCGGGCGGTCACCGTGAGCGCGTGCAGCCTCTGTTCAGCCCGCCGCAGGGAGGCGACCGCGCGCGTGCGCCCGGCCAGCCCGTGGTCGAAAATCGGGATGGGCAGGGCAAGCGCCGGTCCGGTCGTGCCCTTGCCTTCCGGCTCGCGCTCGTGGTGCACGCCGATCGCGAGCTCGTCCCAGGTCTGGGAGCGGGCCAGCGGCAGCGCCCGGCGGGCCGCCTCGATCTCGGCCTGGGCGAGCGACAGATCCAGGCGGTTTGTCAGGGAGGCCTCGACCTCCTCCTCGGAGCGCTCCGGCTCGCCAGCCGCGGGCGACGCCTGGGGTGGCAGGGACAGCGGCAGGGTCTTGAGCGCGCCGAGGTCGGCGAGCAGCCGCTCTCGCGCCTGCCGCTCGTCCAACTCGACCCGGGCGAGGTCGAGCTTGGCCCGCTCGTAGATCGCCTGCTCGTTCTCGATGTCGAGATCCGAGATGTTGCCGGCGTCGTGCTGCCGCAGCGCGAGCTCGGCCGCGGCCTGCGCGGCCTCCGCGATCGTCCGCTGCTGGGTGAGCGCCTGCTGCGCGGCCTGGAGGACGTACCAGTCCGCCCGCACCTCGGCCGCGAAGCCGATCACGGCGCCTGCCAGCCGGAGCCGCTCGGCCTCGAACTCGGCCTGCCCGAGCGCCCTCCGGCCACGGAGCCGGAACAGGTCGATCAGGGTCTGGGTGATCCCGATCTCGAACGGCTTGCCGGGGAACCGGATCTCGCCGTCGAAGACCGGGTTGCGGATGGTGCTGGCCGCGATCAGGTCGGCGCGGGCCAACCCCAGCTCCTCCATGGCGGCGAGCAGATCCCGGTTGTGCGCGAGCGCGATCTCGACCGCGCGATCCACGGTCAGCTCGCCCTGGAGCAGCGGCTGGAGCTTCGCGTCGTCCGGAGCCTCGATCGGCTGGTCCGGGCTCCAGGCGATCTTCAGCCCCTGCTCCTCGATCCTCTTCTGCACCTCCGACACGCCCGCGTCACGCGGCACCGAAGCGCATCCGGACGCGAGCAGGGCGATGAGCGCCGATGGTATCCAGGCTGCCTTCCTCATTCATCCCTCCTTTCGACCAGGGCCATGCCGCACTTCGAACAGGTGCCGGGGGCGTTGCTCGTGACCTCCGGGTGCATCGGGCAGACGTAGACCGCCGCTCTCTCTCCAGTCGCCGCGCCGTGGTCGTGCTGCTGCGGCCCTGCGCCGGGAGTCTGCGGCTCCGAGCCCTCATGGGCCTCCGGTCCGCGGCCGGCGTCGACGTGCCGGTAGGTGCTCGCGCCGTGGCCACCGTGCCCGCCGCTCATCGACTGGCTCATCTCCGCGGACCGCTGCGCGTCCGCCACCGAAGTAGCTGCCGGAGCGTCGAGCGTGTCGGGCCGCAGGATGCTCGCCGGCGCGGCCGGCAACCCGGCCACCGGGGACGAGGGTGCGTGGCCGGAATGGTCCTGACCTGGGGCGGATGGCCGGGCGGCGCCGTGGTCGTGGCCCTGGGCGGCCGGTTGCGAGTG
>JANMTS010000012.1:0-41157 GCA_031390755.1 Holophagales bacterium | reverse complement strand
GCGGTTCACCGTCGCCATTGGACCCTCCCGCAGCAGTTTCGTTTGCCTTGATGGTACCGCGGATTCGAGAAGGAGTACACCTCTCCCGACCCCTCGAAGAGAGGCGCGGCGCGGCAACGGGACAAGGACGCCAGGCAAGAGCCCTCATGGCGGTGACCGTCCTGCGTTCTGCGGGGCCAATTCCCCGGCCCAGTGAAGATGACCTCGACCGCAGCGCTCACAGAGAGTTGGATCCTGGCCGGTGACCCGGGAGGTCGCGTGGACCACCTCACGCCGCCGTTGGATTGCCCCCGCAATCCTCCAAGCCGCCGCCAAAGCCGCGCCATCCGCGCGCGGACCCGCGCGGCCTTCCCCTCTCCTCTCGGCGCTGTCCCCAATCTGTTTGCAGGCTGCGCGGAGCCTGGTGGGAGTCGTTCCCCCCGATCTCTGGACGACCGCCACGCAGCTGGCGGTCACCGCGCGCTTGGTGGCGGTCACCGCCAGCTGTATGGCAGTCACCGCCAGTTGTGCGGCGGTCACCGCCAGCTGTGTGGCAGCCACCGCCAGCTGTACGGCGGTCACCGCCAGCTGCATGGCAGTCACCGCCAGTTGTGCGGCGATCGTCGCCAGCTGTATGGCGGTCGCCGCCAGTTGGACGGCGGTCACCGCCAGCTGTGTGGCGGTCATCCGGAGCTGCGTGGCGGTCATCCGGAGCTGCGTGGCGGTCGTCCGGAGCTGCGTGGCGGTCGTCCGGAGCTGCGTGGCGGTCGTCCGGAGATCGGGAGGAACGGTCCATTCGGAGGGATCGGGAAGCGCCCGCGCCGTGGCGCCACCCGCTGAGCCTGGCGCGAAGCCTCAGACCGGAGCACCGCCGCCCGGCCCGTCCCCCGTCCACACGCGCGGCCCCTTCCACATCCGCAGCCAGATGCTCAGGAACGACGGGCGCTTCTCCGTGAAGTCGACGTGCTTCGGCAGGTGGACCCAGGGGATCTGCGGATCCTGGTGGTGCGCCTTGTGGTGATGGTAGTTGAGGAACAGGTACTGGACCACGCGGTTGACCCGCAGGTTCCAGGCGCCGTCGTGGACGTCGCGCTCGGTGAAGGCGTGATCCGCGTACTGGAGCGAGCTCCAGTTGAAGCCGAACGCCGCGTAGCAGGTGAGCCAGCCGACGAGGTTGAGATCGAGCAGCCAGATGAACGCGGCCTGGAGCGCGAACGAGCCGAGGATCTCCAGGCGGATCGTGCGCTGCGGCGCGCCCTCGAAGCCGGAGAGCATGGCCGCGGTGCTCGTCTGCTGGAAGTAGCGCGTCTCGCGCAGCCGCTTCGACGGGTGGAAGAAGCCCGGCCAGATCAGGTAGAGCAGGCAGCCGAGCGGCGGCAGCAGCCAGTAAAGGCCGGTGAGGATGCCGTACCACTGGACCGTCTTGAGCGCCCGGTTCTCACCCGGGAGGATGTAGTCGAAGACCTCGGCGTCCGTGCGGTTGCGCCGGTGGTGGCCCAGGTGGCAGACGCGCTGGAACTCGAGCCCGGTGGGAAAGAACGCCGCCAGGACGCGCCCGCCCCACTCGTTGACCCGCTGGTTCGGGTGGAGATGGCGGTGGACGGCCTCGTGGAGCAGCGAGAAGATCGTGTTGTTGACGTAGGAGAACGCCACGGCCGCGGCGATCCGCCAAGCCCACGAGTCCGTGCGCGAAGCGAAGACGAGCAGTCCCATGGCCGTGGCCGCCGCAGTTGCCCCCAGCGCCAGGTTCAGCATTCCGGGGATCGGCTCGGCTCTCTCGGTGGCGTCGTGTTCCATCCGGCCCTCCGCCTCTCCCTTCGGGAGCGGGTGTCGTTCCCCATTCTAGCGCCGCTGTCCCCGATGGGAGAGGCTCCCGGCCCGATGGATGAACGTCCATTCCCGATGGAACGACGGGCCGGTGCGATACCCTGGAGGCTCGTCCCACTGCATGGAGGCGGCTCGTCCGCCGCTGTCTTCAAGGAGGAGAGGTAGGCCCCGCAGGCCGATGTTCCGGACCTAAGCGATGCTCTCGTGCGGCTTTTCCGGGCGTGTTCGCCAGATCCTCCGCAGCTCTACGAAGACAGCGCCGGCAAGGAATCCAAACAGCAGAGCCATCGCGAGATAAAGGGCTCCAAGCCAGGCCTTGCCATCTGCGAACAGAGACACAGCGGAAAAGAGAGTCGACGAGACGAAGAAGAGAAGGAGGGCGCCTTGAAACATCAAACCCTTCCGGGACTGCCTGCGGTGATCCTCCGTCAGTTTTCTCAGTCTCCAGGGGTAGTAGGAAAGCGACACCAGGAGCAGGAACCAGGGAATGTCTCGCATCCAGGGTAGAACGGCGATCAGTCGGCTCCAGAGCCAAGGGAGTGAGCCCACGACCGATGCGACAAGAAGGCCGACCAGGATCAGACTGACAATCCGCTTGATCGCCGGTATTCGCTGACCTTTTCGAAGCTTGGATTCCGCCAGCACCCAACCTGCCAGACATAAGACAAACACGGCTACGAAGAAGAACCCCAGTAAGCCGTAGTGGATAGCGTCGTCGTCAGGGACAGGATAGTGATTGACAAAAAACCAGGTTGCCACCATGGACAGTAAACCTGACGCAAACACCGCGCCCACCAGGAATGTGAGCCCGTCATTGCGCACCCCGCGCTGGTCTGGACCGGAGCCCTCTTCTACCCGTATCCATGGCATAAGCTTCTCCTGGTACGCTACGCAACTTAAGCGGCATGTGGGCCGAGTCCAGTGATGGTACAACGATTCAAGCATACTCGTGGAGCAGCACGGTCCGGTGCGATACCCTGGACGCTCGTCCCACTGTAAGGAAGCGGCCCGTCCGCCGCCGTTTTCAAGGAGGAAAGCAATGCCCCGCAAGCCGAACTTCATGATCGTCATCACCGACCAGCAGAGTGGCAACCCCTACTGGCCCGAGGGCTGGGCCGATGAGAACCTGCCCGCCATGCGCTGGCTCAAGGAAAACGGCATCACGTTCAACCGCGCCTACACCAACTCCTGCACCTGCTCGCCGGCCCGCGTCACGATGCTCACCGGCCTCTACCCGGCGCAGCACGGCGTCACCGAGGTGCTGGAGTTCGACAACATCCAGAAGGTGATGTCGGACCTCACCGGCGATTCGGGCACGCCGGCCTCGAACCTCGCGCTCAACGTGAAGGAGCGCCGGCAGCGCGGCCTGACCAGCAACGTCCAGAACCTGGCCAAGGTGCTGAAGACCGCCGGCTACAACGTGATCTTCAAGGGCAAATGGCACCTCACCAAACCGGCCAACTGGGTGAACGATCCGGACAAGGGCATCGACCAGAAGTACTGGACGCCGGTGGACGCGCAGCAGCTCGCCGAGCGCTACGGCTTCGACGGCTGGTCCATACCCGACGCGGGCGACAACCTGGCGATCGAGAACATGGGCGCCGGCTCCACGAAGAACGACCAGCGCTTCATCGACGGCCACGGCCAGGCCGCGAAGTACGGCGACGTCCCCTACGAGGTGCTCGAGCCGGACAGCGTGGTCCACTTCCTCCGCACCTACGACTCGGACCAGCCGTTCTGCCTCATCGTCTCGCTCGTCAACCCGCACGACGTGCTCGCCTACCCCGCCCTCTACGAGGCCGCGGGCTACAAGGACGAGGACTTCCGCGACCTGCCGATCGACCGGCCGCCGACCTGGAACGAGGATCTCTCCACGAAGCCGAAGAGCCAGGCCCAGTTCCGGACGGTGGCGAACCTCGGCAACTACCAGATCAGCGCGGACGACGTGGACAAGCAGCTCGGCTACTGCCGGTTCTACGCCTACCTCTGCAAACACATCGACGAGCAGATCCAGCAGGTGCTCACCGCGCTCAAGGAGTCGCCGCACTTCGACGACACGATGATCGTGCGGATCAGCGACCACGGCGACATGGCGATGGCGCACGGCCTCCAGCGGCAGAAGATGTTCAACATGTACGAGGAGACGCTGAACGTGCCGTTCGTGATCGCGAGCCCCAAGCACCTGAAGCACTGCCTGGGCACGCAGACGGACTCGCTGGTGAGCCTGATCGACCTGCTGCCCACGCTGGCCAATCTCGCCGGCGTGCCGGACCTCGACCGCTGGGTGTTCAAGGGGAAGGATCTGACGCCGATCCTCGACAATCCCAAGGCCGAGGTGCAGGGCCACATCCACTTCACCTACGAGGATCTCTACTTCTACGTCCCGGCCGCGAACCACATCCGCGCGATCGTCGAGGGGCGGTTCAAGTACGCGGTCTACTACGACATCTTCACGGACGCGCCGTTCGAGTACGAGATGTACGACCTGTCCGTGCCGCGCGACCAGCGGGAGGTGGTGAATCTCGGATATCCCGGAACCGAGGTCACGCCGGAGATCGCGGCCGAGCGCGAGCGCCTGCACCAGAAGCTGATCCACGTGATGACGACGCTCGGCACGTTCCCGCACGAGATCGAGTGGCCGAAGCACTGGGGCGACCAGCGGCCCACCCGTCCGACCGCCCAGAGCTGAGATTCAACGCAGAAGGGCGCTCTCCCAAGCCGCCAGGGGGGAGAGCGCCAGCGGCTTCACATCCCCCCACCGCTGTCCGCGCTCTTGGCATCGATGGAGATACCGCGCGAACGCCCCCGGCTCCAGCCGCTCGGCCCGCACGGCCGCGAGCTGCCCCAGAGCCCGCGCCAGTCGGTAGCCGGGATTGGCTGAGAGCGCGTCGTCGAGCCTCTCGGCCAGGCCGGCCGGAGGCTCCGGCTCAATTTCCAGAAGCAGCACGTAGCCCGCCGGCTCCCCATCGGCGGGAGCGAGCATCGCGAACCGCGGCGCGATCCCGGTCCGTTCGAAGAGCGCCGCCAGCACCTCCGCCACGAAGCTCTCGTGGAGCTTCTCGCCGCGCAGGTCGGACACGTGCCCCTCTTTGCCCAGGAAACGGAGCGACGGCGTCCGCTCCACGAATCCCTCGACGCGCACCCGGTCCTGCAGCCGGTAGCGGTACAGGCCGCCGCCCGTGGTGAGCACCACCGAGTAGCTCCGGCCCTCCTCCACCTCCCAGGCGAAGCGCGGCTCGCCGGTATCGCCGATATCGCCGGCGTCCTCCGGGAGGAACTCGAAGACGTGGGAGCGGATCGCCAGCGGCCACGCTCTGCGGAACGGGATCGTCACGAAGCCCTCCGTGGCGAGAAGGCCTTTCGGCTGGATCTCGACGCCCGGGAACATCGTCTCCAGCTCGCGCAAAGAGAGCGCCGCGTGGGCGTCACCCCAGCAGCTGATCAGACCGAGCCGGGGCCAGATCCGGACCGGGGCGTCTGGAGTCAGCAGCTTCAGCTCTGCCGCCCGCCTGGAATCGACCGCCGCCACGTCCCGGAGCAGCTCGTCCCAGAAGCGGGGCAGCGCCTCCAGCAGCAGCGTGAGGAAGCTCGGATGCCAGACCGAGATCAGCGTCAGGTCCCGCCTCAGGAGAAGATGCTTGAGCGTGGCGCGGCGGAACGCGTCGGGGTCTCGCAGATGGCGGACTGCACCCGGCACCGCGAGCGTCGCATCCGCCAGCCGGCCCCAGAACCCGCCCAGATACTCGGAGTCCTCCTCGAAGCCGATCCGCACCGGTCCCGCGGGCCGGTCGTCGTCGAGCGCCAGCGGAGTGATGGACCAGTAGGCCGTCCCAAAAGCGAGCCGCGGCCGGTGCGCGTAGAGGTCGACGATCCACGGTGCCACGGCCCGGCGGATCTCGCGCTGGAGCGCCGCGGTGTAGGGGATCAGCTTCGCCGTCGCCGACGAGCCGCTCGTGGGCTCCAGCGTCCGCACCGGCGACCGGGTGAGCACGCCGGCCTCGCCCCGCGCGATCCGATCGACCCAGGGTGCCAGCGTCTCGCCCGTTAGGAACGGAATGCGCGTCCGATACTCCTCGGCCGTCCGGATCGAAGCGAACCCGTGGGCTCGGCCGAAGGCGGTGTCCGCGTTGGCTGCAAGGCAGCGCCGCAGGAGAGACCGCTGAGTCTCTTCGGGTCTGCCGAGCGCCCGGGAAAACCGGAAATGGCCGGGAGCGTTGGCGGCGAGCCAGGGGAGGTTTTTCACGGTGGTCCGGGCGCGGCGGGGTTCAGATCCGCCAGAAGTAGGGAATCGCGATCAGCACGGCCCCGATGACGACCAGGGCGAAGAGGCTGGAGACGAAGTACGGGTAGATCATCAACACAAGCCCGCAGACCAGGGGAACGGGGTTCTGCTGCTTCTTGCCGTACACGAAGAAGCCGACTCCGATCGAGCTGAAGATCAGCCCGAGGAGCAATGACGTGGCGCTCATTCCTTCATCCGTTCGGCGAGCCCGGCACGCCACATCCTGCGGCCGGCGGCCGTGAGGTTCCGATCCGTGATCTCGGTCAGGCAGACGAGCTCGTCACCCTCCGTCCAGCCGGGATTGCGCTCCAGGAAGAACGCCACGTGCGGGTCCTGCCTGCGGCCGGGCGGCACCTCGGCCAGACCGCCGCGGAGCCGTTGCGGCTCCGGGAGCCGGGCGATGCCCGTCGTCTTCCGGTAGAGAGAGCCGAGCCGTTCGCCGGCCAGCTGGTCGAGACGCTCCTGTTCTTCCGGCGGCGTCGGCGCGTCCCAGCGCGGCCAGAAGTCCCGCCAGAACACCGGGAGGAGGCGGTAGGTGCGGAAGCCGGAGGTCAGGAGCAGCCACCAGAGTCGGCCGTACGGAAACGCTTCGCGCAGCCGGAGCACGGCGCCGATCCAGCAGCGCGGCAGTGCGGCGCTGCCCCAGGCCGCGGGGTCGACGATCGTGTCGCCCGAGTAGACGACCGTCTCGATGCCCTCGCCGGGCACGCCTGTCACGCTCGGCACTCCCTCCAATACCGTTTCGTAGAGGAGAAGCGTCGAGAAGCCGCGCAGCCCTTCGTCGTCCTCCAGCAGCAGAACCCAGTTCTTGTCAGCGAGATCGGCATCGAAGCGCTCGCGGGTGACGCCCTCGAAGTGGCCGGAGAGCAGGCGATACATGGCCTCCCGCGAGGCCGCGTCCAGGTTCTCCCGCCAGATCAGGCGGCTCCTCAAAACAGGGCCGCCTCGACGTGGGCCAGCCGGCTGTCAAGCCGCGCCGAAAGGCTTCGGCATCTTGCCGACACGCTTCGGCGTCTTGCCGACACGCTTCGGCGTCTCCCGCGAGGCTTCGGCGAGCCGCCGAAACGCTTCGGCAAGGCGCCGAAACGCTTCGGAGAGCGACGAAGCGCTTCGTCGAGACGGCGAAGGGCCTCGGCGACCGCCGAAGCGCTTCCCCGAGACGGCGAAACGTCTCGGAGACCGGCGAAGCGCTTCGCCGAGACGGCGAAAGGCTTCGGCGGCGGCCGAAGCGCTTCGGCAAGGCGGCGAAGCGCTTCGGCATGACGGCGAAGCGCTTCGGAAAGCGGCGAAGCGTCTCGGCAAGACGCCGAAACCGGCCGGACTCTCATAGCAGGGCCGCCTCGACGTGCGCACGCCTGCCGTCCAAGGGCTCGGCGTTGCCGTCCCAATCCACGGTGTAGAGCAGGCTTTCGTAGCGCCGCGGACGGAACCTGCGTTCGAGCCAGGGCAGCCACGGGTGGCCCGCGGCGAAGCCGATCACGGCATAGGCATGGCGGCGCGCGCAGGCCTCGGCATGCGCCGACTCGACCAGCGCCTGAAAGATCTCGGGATCGTCGTCGTCCACCGCCACATGGGAGATTGTGGCATGAGGGAGCGCCTCGCCGGGATCGGGAAGCCGCGGGACTCCCAGCGACCGGGGAATCCGGTTGATCCACGGCCGCCATCGCGCGAGGCGGGGCGCGTAGCCGCGCACGACCACCTGCTTGAACCCGCTCTGGTCCCAGAGCGCGAGGCAGCCCACCACCTGATCGTCCTGGAGCGCCAGCCGAAAATCGTGCGGCGCGAGGCCGCGGCTGCGCTCGGGCGACAGCAGCTCCTCCGCCGAGAAGAACGGCGCGGCCTGATACCGCCGCCGGTTCCGTTCGAGGCAGCCGGCGATCTCGGTCAGCAGATCGGGACGGCCCGGCTCGATCTGCACCCGCGCCGTCCGCCGGCTCGGCCGCACCGCAGGAAGGACGAGAGTCACGAAGCCGGACAGCTCGCGGTAGGTGGGAAGACCGGGAACGCCGCGGCTCAGCAGCCGGCGGGCAGTCTCGTTATCGGCAATGATTGAAGTGATGTCGAACGGCAGCTCATCCGGAGCGCGCAGCTCACGGAGCGCCGCATAGCCGGCCGCCAGCAGGCGACGGCGCCCCCGAGCTTCACGGTCGACCCGAAGCTGGCTCAGGTAGCCCAGCCGGCACGGCTTGCCGTTCACGAAGGCATTCCAGACCGCGCGCGTGCCCATCCCCACGATCCGGCCCGTGGCCGGGTCCCGCGCCACGACCGTGTGATGCGGCTCGCCCTCGACGGCCGCCGCCAGGAACGCGTTCGGCTCCCGCTCCAGGGAGACCCGGATCGCACCGTCCATGGGGTTGTCCCGGAGCAGACGCCGGATCTCCGGATCGTCCTCCGGGCGGGCGAGATCGACGATCAATCAGCTTCTCGGGGTTGTGGAGTCGTCATTTCCGATGGTGGCGCCAGAGTTCCGCGGGCATGCTACCTTGTTCCGAGATGATCGTTAAGCTGCGCGAACGGAGCTCCCGATATCCCGACCTGACGCCGGACCAGCCCTACATGGTGCTCGGCATCGAGGCCGACGACTTCCGCATCCTGAACGATCAGGGGCGCCCCTACCTCTACCCTCCCGAGATCTTTGTCCTCGTTGACGCCCGCGAGCCGGAGGATTGGGTGAGCGAGCGCGGCGCCGACAATGAGCGGTATGCCTATCCAAGGGTTCTCAACCAGAACGGCTTCTTCGAGGATTACTTCGACGGCAAGGCCGAAGCGGTGGCGACCTTCTGGCGGGCCATGAATCTGCGCCTCTCCTCCGCCGCCGCCTGATCGCGGCTCAATCAGCTTCCAGCAGCTCGCCCTGCCAGTCCTCCGCTCCCAGCGGAAAATGGTTGCGGCCGGTCACGTCGGCACGGTGCATCCAGTTGATCAGGAAGTAGTTGCGGAACATGAAGGCGTCCGCCCGGTTCACCCGGTCGACCGACCTTTGCAGGATGCTCGGCCAGGAGTAGAAGGCCCGCCGCGCCTCGACGCAGCAACGCTCGACCTCCTCGGCGGTCATGCGGGCGGGCCTGAAGGGCACCTTGTTGTAGCTGTAGGTCTCGTCCAGCCACCAGTTTTTATACAGCAGCTTCCCCTCCTGCTCCAGCCGCTCGTAGAGAGGCGTGCCCGGGAACGGGGTCAGGTGGTTGAAGGCCGCGATGTAGAAGCCGTGCTCGCGGGCGAAGGTCACGGCACGCGGAAGCTGCTCGGGGGTGTCCTCGTCGTAACCGAAGATGAACGTGCCGTAGAGGCGGATCCCGTGGCGCCGCAGGTTTTCGAGCGCCTTCTCATAGCCGCCGCGCATGGTGTTGAACGTCTTGTTCATGGCCCGGAGGTTGTCCGGATTGAGCGTCTCGAAACCGATCAGAACGCCCATGCAGCCGCTGCGTTCCAGGAGATCCAGAAGCTCCTCGTCATGCGCCACGTTGATGCTCGCCTGACTCACCCAGCGGATTTTCAATGGAATCAGCGCGCGGAAGAACTCCTTGGCCTGCGGCAGGTTCGACGTGATGTTGTCGTCCACGAAGAAGATCAGCTTCTTCTCGTGCCGGATCGCCGCAATCTCGGCCAGGATCTCGTCCACGGGCCGGCGCGTCTGGGTGGCCGAGAAGACCGTCTGGACGGCGCAGAAATCGCACTTGAAGTGGCAGCCGCGGCCGGCCTCGATGAGGCCCACCTGGAGATACCGCTTGCCGCGGAAGATCCGGCGGTCCGGGTTGGCTCCTGTCAGCGATGTGCGACCCACCTGGCGATAGACCTTCTTGCCGCGGCCGTGCCGGTAGTCGTCGATCACCTCCGGCCACAGCGCCTCGGCCTCCCCCACAACCACGCTCTCGGCATGGCGCGCGACTTCGTCCGGGCAGAGGCTCGCGTGGAAGCCGCCCATGACGACGGGGACTCCCCGCTTCCGATACTCCGAGGCGATCTGGTAGGCGCGCCGGGCCGTGTAGGTCTCGACGGAGATCGCCACCAGGTCGGTGGGCTCGTCGAAGGGGATCTCCTCCATCCGGTCGTCGTAGAAGCGGACGTCGACGTCCGGCGGCGTAATGCCCGCGATCAGCGCGGGCGGCAGCGGCTCCATCTGCCAGGTCCGGATATACGAGCGGTCGCCCGCGCGGCGGCCGATGCAGGGGTGGACGAGCGTGAGCCTCACGCCGCGAACCGCCCGCTGAGCTGAATCCCTTCCAGGCCGAGAATCCAGTCACAGTTGTAGAAGCGGTGCAGGTTGTGGGCGTAGAAGCGGTATCCCAGGTTGGTCCCGAGGCGGACCGGCCAGGGGCTCGGCGAGCGCGCCAGGCGCTTGATCATGGACGGCACGCTGTAGGTGTATTTCCAGGCGGTCTCGATGCCCTGCTGAAGCTCGCCGACGCTCATCCCCTTGGGCTGGAACACCACGTGCTGGCCGTCGTACAGCTCCCAGTTGCGGGTCAGCAGCCGGCCCTCGCTTTCGAGACGATGAAACAGGGCCGTCCCCGGGAACGGAGTCACCACCGCGAAGCGCGGCAGGTCGATGCGCGCCTCCACGGCGAAGCGGGCCGTCTCCAGGAAGATCTCGGGCGTGTCGTTGTCGAGCCCGAACACGAAGCAGCCCTGGAGCGCAATGCCGTGGCGGTGGAGGGCCTCCACCAGCTCCTTGTAGCGCTCGGGGGAGTTGAAGCCCTTCTTCGAGGCGCGCAGGTTCTCCCGCGAGATCGATTCGAGCCCCATGAGGATGCCCTTGCAGCCGCTCTTCTGGGCGAGGCGGAGCAGCTCCTGGTCCTCGGCCAGCAGCACGGTCGCGAGGCCGTACCACTGGACGCGCAGAGGGATCAACGCCGTGAACAGCCGGGCCGCGTACTCGCGGTCGGCGATCAGGTTCAGATCCACGAAGATCAGCTTGCGGGCCCTCTTCTGAAGGATGTCCGCGACGATCTCCTCGACCGGCTTCTGGAACGGCTTCGTGCCCCAGGCCGCGGGAACGACGCAGAAGTCGCAGCGGTGGACGCAGCCGCGGGTGGCCTCGAACACGTCGTCGGTGAGATAGCGGTTGCGCGGCAGGAGGTCGCGCCGGGGGATTGGAAGCCCGGCCAGCGAGAGGCCGGGCCGCTGATCGTAGCGGGCGCGCATCCGGCCGGCCGCGAAGTCGCGCAACAGCTCGGGCCAGCTTTCCTCCGCATATCCCACGACGATCGCATCGGCATGCGGCCGGGCGTCCTCGGGGATCAAAGTCACGTGCGGGCCGCCGAGAACCACCGGAATGCCGCGAGCCCGAAACGCCGCCGCCAGCTCGTACGAGCGCATCGCCGTGCCCGTGATGACCGTGAGACCGACGAGGTCCGCCTGGATGGCGGAGGGATCGACGTCCTCAATGCCCTCGTCGATCAGCTGGAGATCCGCCTCCAGCTCCGGCGGCACGAGCGACGCCAGGGTCGGAAGCGTGAGCGGCATGTAGCGGAGAGACCGCTTGAAGATCCCGCCGCGATGGCGGTAGAGAGGGCCTTTGGGAGAAATCAGGACGATCCGCATGCACTGGCCTCCTTCGCCATCCTGGCGCCGGAGGAAGGAACTGTCAACCACCGGGCCATCGCCTTGGATTGCGCTATACAGATTTTATATGTATCATGAGCCATGCAGGTCGAATTCGATCCGTACAAAGCGGCCACCAACCTGAAGAAGCATGGAGTGCCGCTTGATGAAGCGGCCGGGAGCCTGCTCGATCCGGAGGCTCTGGTCCGCGAGGACGCAAGTGCCCAAGGCGAGATTAGATTCTTGCTGGTAGGCATGTCCAGCGCAGGGCGGCTCCTGACGATCTGCTACACCCTGCGCGGGGAGGAGACGATTCGACTGATTTCGGCTCGCACGGCGACCCGAAGAGAGGAGCGGCAGTATGCGCAAGGAATATGACTTTTCCCAGGCCAGGCGCGCCAAGGACGTGCCTCATCTGGCCAGACTGCAAGCGGAAGCGGTCAACAAGAAGGCCCGGATCACCATTCTGATCGACGCCGATGTGCTGGCGGCCTTCCGGGATCGCGCCGAGCGAGAGGGCAAGGGGTATCAGACCCTCATCAATACGGCCTTGCGTGCCGCCATCGCGCCGGACGCGGCTCCGGTCACCGTCGAGACGCTGCGTCAGATTCTTCGAGAAGAGCTGCGCACCGGTTGAGCTGACATCGCCGGTCGTGCCGGACTCACCCTACGGCCTGCCCGGACAGCCCTGCAAGCTCCGTGCGGAGCCGGTCGATCAGCACGGTGTTCCGTCCTTCGTCCCCCATCCGCGCGAGCTGCTCCTTCTTGTGGGCCAGCTCGCCGCAGACCTGATAGAAGCGGCGGGTGGCCTTCATCCGTCCCTGGAACAGGGAACGCAGCCGGGCGCCGACGCGCGCCCAGCTCGACGCCGCGGTCCGGTACTGGGACGGGCTCAGGCGCCCGGCGTCCATCTCTTCCTTGAGATGGGTGCCGAGCAGGCGGCCTTCGCGGCGGATGAGGACGAGGATCAGGATGCCCATGAACAGCCAGCCGGACCAGTCGATCAGGAACATCAGCGCGCCGAAGGCGGGCGTCCCTTCCGACAGCGTGGCCAGCGTGTTGTGAAGGCTGTGAAAGCCGAGCGCGACGCACCATCCGGCCGGCGGTGCCAGCCAGCGGACGGCGGACGAACGGCTCAGCCGCGACATCGCGAGGCCAATCCCGATGAAGGCGGTGTAGAACGGGTGGTCCCAGATCCCCATCACGATGCGCACGACGAAGAGCCCGATCATCCCCTCCATCCCGGACTCGGTGAATTCGCCGTAGAGGTAGAAGAGATCCTCCGTGGCCGCGAAGCCGAGGGCGACCACGGCGGCGTAGACGATGCCGTCGAGCACCGAGTCAAACTCGTGGCGCAGGATCAGGAAGACCAGGAGGACCGCGAAACCCTTGAGGCTCTCCTCGGTGATCGGCGCGAAGACGGTCATGCCGGCGAGGTCGGCGGCCTTCTCGGAACCCGTGGCCGCGGTCACGACCCCGGTGAGCGCGGACTGCGCGATCACGGCTCCGATCACCGCGATGACCGCGCCCCAGCCGAAGACCGCGCCGAGCAGGATGCGGGGCTCCTTCTCGTAGCGGTCCAGCCAGTACACCAGCGCCGCGCAGCCCAGCGCGGGGACGAAGCTCAGGAGAAGCGCGGTCAGGAAGCCCATGCGGGGTCAGGCCAGCCGCAGCTCGCGCTTGATCTCGGAGATCCGCGCCTGGATGTCCCCCCGGTCCATGTCCCGGTACTGTTCCGGAAGCAGCTCGCGGCTGGTGGATTCCAGGACGGCGCAGAGGATCTGCATCTCCCGCTCGCGCGAGTTGGACGGCGGGATGAAATCCTCGAAGGCCTTCTTGAGGTGCTCGGCATGGACCTCGTGCGACTCGGCCGCCTCCGCTTCGAGGACGGCGCGGACGAGCACCGCCTCCAGGTCCGAGCCCGAGAGTTTTAGGAGCAGCTCCTCCGACGCGACCTCGGAGAGCCTGGTGACCGCGGTGTTGATCCCCAGCTTCTTGAGCATCACGCCGTAGATCTCGTCGTACTCCTCCACCGTCTCGGGATAGAAGAGCGGGATGTGCTCCTCGGCCCGTCCCTGGCGCTTGAGGTCGATGGGCAGCAGGTCGGGGCGGCAGGTGATGAGGAACCAGAGGATGCGCCCGCGGTAGCGGGTGTCCCCCATGAATGCCGCGATCTGGGCGAAGACCCGGTTCTGGGTGCCCGAATCGCCGGACGACTCGCGGTTGCCGAGCGCGGCGTCGGCCTCGTCGATCACCACGCCCACCGGCGTGAGCGAGGCCAGGATCTTGAGGATGCGCTCCAGGTTCGCCTCGGTCTCCCCCACCCACATGGAGCGGAAGTTCTTGAGCTTCACGCAGGGGAAGCCGATCTCGTTGGCGAAGCACTCGACGAGGAACGACTTGGCGCTCCCGACCGGACCGCAGACCAGGTAGCCCATGGGCACGGCCGCCGGGTTGCCCCGGGCGATGGCGCGCGCGGCACGGCGCAGGCGGTCCTTGACCGCGGGCATGCCCGCCACCATGCCGAGGTCGTACTTGGGCTCCACGTATTCGAGCAGCCCTAAGCCCTCGGTCTCGATGACCTCCTTCTTGATCTGCCGCACGCGGTCGCGGGTGAGCTTTTCGCCGTCGGCGTCCGCGCCGTCGAGCATCTGGGCGAGCTGGACGCGGGTCATGCCCGCGGTGAGCTCGGCCAGGCGCTCGGGAATGAGCTCGGACATCTTCCGGTACCACTCCGGCGAGCGCACCGCTTCCAGGTAGACCAGCCGGTCCTGATGGAGGGGCCGGGTGATCTCGATCTCGCGCGTGGCGTGGGACCGCAGCAGCTTGGGGTCGAGGTCGGCGAGGGTCTCGGTGACCAGCACGATGACGATGTTCTTCGCCAGCAGCACCGGATCCTGGGACCACTTCCGGAGGTAGACGAGGACGGCGCGGTCCTCGGGGCCGCGGCTCGACACCTCGGAGGCCGGGACGATCGTCTCCGCAAACGGCAGGAGCAGCACCACCGGCCGCGCGGGCGACAGCGCCGTGCAGTGCCGGAAGTAGGAGTCGAGCAGCGCGAAGCAGTTGGCGGCGTCGCGCGGCAGTCGGTCGGCCCAGGTGGTGCCGTGGACCGCGTCGTAGCTCCGCATCCGCTCCTCGAAGTGGGAGCGGGCGGCCGGGTTCGCGAAGCCCAGGCCCTCGGCCCGGTTGTAGGTCACGATGGACTGCCAGCCGGAGAGCAGCTCGCC
Source organism: Holophagales bacterium (assembly GCA_031390755.1). Taxonomy (GTDB): domain Bacteria; phylum Acidobacteriota; class Thermoanaerobaculia; order Multivoradales; family UBA5704; genus DATMER01. Next base: position 26,298 of record JANMTS010000012.1, on the reverse strand, counting down.
GGTGAGGAAGTCGTCCAGGGACAGGAAGCGCAGACCGGCGGAGCCGCGCAGCGGCACCAGCTCCGACGGCACGCCGTGCAGCACGAACGTGTTCGCCTGCTTCGCCCGGACGGCGCGGGCCATGGTGGCCGCCCAGGCGGGAAGCGATTCGAGAAACGCGGCAGGGGACGGTGCGGCCGTGGTCAAACGCCTACGCTCCGCCCTGCTTCTGGGCAGTGCCCTGGGCGATCGGCGAGGTCGACTCCGTGGGGAACGGCGCGGCCTCGCGGACCGTGTCGGCCTTCTTCAGGCCCATCTCGACCTCGAACTCCGAGAGGATGCTCTGGGCCTGGAACTGGCGGGCCTTGCGCTCGGTCTTGATGCGCTCGATGTCGAGGCCGCCCGTGGCCACCTCGACCGCGGCCTTGGACTCGGCCACGCGCTGCTTGATCTCGTCCAGATACTTGTCGGCGGTGGACGCGGTGCCGTAGGTGTCCAGCTCGGCGAGGGCGCTCGCGGCGCCCTTGAGGACCGCGGCCTTCTTCGACTCCTGGATGGCCTTGCGGCTCTGCTCGATCTTGATCCGCAGCTTGCCCTTGATGTCCTCGACCGTGATCTGGGCGTTCTGGAAGGCGTTGCTGGCCGCCATGATCTGCTCGCGGGTGGCGGTCAGCTCCTGGCGCACCTGCTGGAGCGTGGTGGCGTCGTCCTCGGCGATGCGGCGGGCTTCCGGGCTGCCCTCGCGCAGCGCGGCCTGGATCGAGGAGACGAGCTGCTTTTCCTTGCGCTCCAGCTCGTCGCGCTCCTGCTCCAGCCGGATGACGGTGGCGCGGGTGGTGACGAGGATCTGGTTCAACCTGGGAAGGGTGTTGCGCATCTCCTCGATGGACTCCTGGAGCATGACCTCCGGATCCTCGGCGAAGGAGATGAAGAATCCGATCCAGGACTTGATGACACGGGCCAGACGCTGAAACATGACGATCTCCTAAAAAGCAGGGAGGCTCCTCGAACAAACGGAGGAGCCGCTATTCCCGGGGCAGTGCCGGCGAGGCCGGTTCGGGAGCCGGGGTGGCCGCGGAGGCCAGGCCCGTGGTGATCGGATTGGCTTCGACGAACGGCGCCACGGCGTCGAAGAGGCTGCGCTCTTCGGCGCGCTTGCTCACTTGCCAGCGGACCAGGTTGGACTCCTCGCCTTCGAGCTCGCGTCGGTTGGCGTCCATGCGCTCGCGGTTGCGCTGCACGAGGTCGTCGATCTCCGCCTGGAGGCGGGCGTTCTCCTTGTCCACCTGCTCGGTGCGGGCCTTGAGCTTGGTGCGGAGGAAATCCTCGAACTTGTCGAGCGCCTGGTCGCGGCGCACGGCGTCCTGGACCACGTCGGTGATGGGGACGGGCCCGGTCGGGTTCATCTTGAGGAAGCCGGACAGCGCCGCGGCCTTGGCCTTGGAGTCCAGATTGGCGAAGTGGGAGGACGAGAGGATCTCCAGCACCTTGTGGGCCGTGTACCCGTGAGGGGGATCCTGGATGCCGGCCGCCTTGTAGATGGCGGCGAAGTCCGGGATGGAGGCGCTCGGCGAGTCTCCTCCATCGGCCCCCTCGGCCCCGTCCGCAGCGGCCGCGGCGAGAATCTTTTCGTCGATCTCCCGAGGCGGCGGCAGGCTGCCCAGCAGCTCGCGGATGTCGACCGGTTGGCTGGACGAGGACCGCGACGGCGATCCCTCCGACGTTGGTGAGCCCGGTACGGACCTCGGGGAGGCCGGAGGGAGGGAGACGGTCGTCTCCTCGGGCTCCATCTCCACGATCTTCATCTTGCTGAGGACTTCCTTGAGACCCATGGTCGCTCCTACGCACCTGCGGGATAAAGGTTTGACCCCGAAAGCCTATGGCCCGGCCGGGGGGGTGTCAAGGATGGCACCGCGTCAGGTCTTCTTGATCCATTTGCGCAGCAGGGAGCGCCTCTCCGGCGAGAGCTTGTCCAGGCGGTCGGAGAGCTGCTGCTGGCGCCGGTCGAGCCGGTCTTCGAGGGCTTCGGGCACCGCTCCCGCTGCGCCCGCCTCCCCCGGCTCGGCCTTGACGGCATCCTTCAGGGTGCCGTCCGGCCGCCAGCGCGCGCGCCGGCCGGTGGGCTGGCCGTCCTCCTGAACCTCGCCGACTACGCCGATGGGGACCGGCCGGCCCAGCGGATCGAGGAGACCGCTCAGACCGAGGAGGATACCCGGGTGCGGCCACTCCAGCGTCACCTGATGCCGCTCGGCGTCCGAAAGGATGGGTGCCTCGGACAGCGGACTCTCCGGGAACCGGACCAGGTGCTCCAGCAGGCGCCGCGAGTGGTCGATCAGCCTGAGGATCGTCGGGCGGTCGAAGAGGTCGGTGCTGTACGGCACGGCGAAGATCAGCCCCTCGTCCCACTCGAAGGCGGTGAAGGCGAGGTCGAACTGCACGCGGCCGGACGGATAGTCGACCATGCCCGTGGTGATTCCCGGCAGGTCCATCGGCGTCATCTTCATGTTCTGCAGAAGGAAGAGCACCTGGAAGAGCGGGCTGCGCCCGGGCTCGCGGGAGCCTTGCACGGCGGCGACGAGGCGCTCGAACGGGAGATCCTGGTGATCGAAGGCGTCGAGGGTGACGTCGCGCACCCGCTCCAGCAGGCCGCTGAACGAAGGATCGCCCGAGAGGTCGGTCTGGAGCACCAGGGTATTGAGGAAGAGCCCGATCAGACCCTCGGTCTCCTGCCGCGAGCGGTTGCCCACCGCGGTGCCCACGGCGATACGGTCCTCGTGCGAGTAGCGCTGGAGCAGGGTCTGGATCGCCGCCAGCAGCGTCATGAAGAGCGTCGCCCCGTGCCGGCGGCCGAACGCCGAGAGCGCCTGGCCCAGCTCGGCCGGGAGGACGGTCATCTCGACGGTGCCGAACGGGCTCAGGGTCGCCGGCCGCGGCCGGTCGTAGGGCAGATCCAGGACGGGAGGCTCGCCGCCCAGGGTCTCCTGCCACCAGGCGAGCTGCTCCTGCAGGGCGCCGCCTTCGAGCCACTCGCGCTGCCAGACCGCGAAGTCCGGATACTGGATGGGCAGCGGCGGCAGTGATTCCCTCGGTGAGGGGCGGCCCTCCAGGAACGCGCGGTAGAGCGCGGCCAGCTCGATGGACAGCACCTCGGTCAGCGACCAGCCGTCGCAGACGATGTGGTGGAAGTTGAGGAGCAGGTCGTTCTCCCCGGCTTCCCGGAGGACCAGGGTGGCGCGGACGACCGGCCCGCGTGCCAGGTCGAACGGCCGATAGGCCTCGTCGACCACCAGGCGCAGGCGCTCGGCGGATCGCAGCTCCGGAGCAAGCCCCATGAGGTCCACCCGCGGCAGGCTCAGGACGGGCGGCGGGTCGACGATCTGCTCGGGGCCGCCCGGGCCGGAGACGAAGCGCGTCCTCAGGGCCTCGTGACGGGCGATGAGCTCCTGGAGGGCCGCTTCCAGGGCCCGGCCGTCCAGCGGACCGCCGGAGAACGCCAGGGGAAGGAAGGAGTTGTAGGCCGCGTTGCCCGGCTGGAGCTGGTCGACGAGCCAGAGGCGCTCCTGGGCGAACGAGAGCGGGAGGCGCCGGTCGCGGCGTTGGTCGCGGGGTACCGGGGAGATCGGCGGCGCGTCCACTGCTCCGCTGCGGCGCTCGGTCTCGAAGCGGCGGGCGATGCCGTCGACCGTGGGCTCCAGGAAGAACGAGCGCAGCGGCAGCTCGATCCCGAAGGCCGACCGCAGCCGGGCGAGGGCGCGGCTCGCGAGCAGGGAGTGCCCGCCCAGATCGAAGAAGCTCTCGCCGAGGCCGATCCGCTCCACGCCGAGGATCTCCGCGAGGACGCCGGCCACGATCTGCTCCACGGGCGTGCGCGGCGCGAGGAACGGCCGCTCCTCGGCTTCGATCCCGGCCGGCGTGACCGGGATGCCGAGCAGCGCCCGCCGGTCCACCTTGCCGCTGCTGGTCCGGGGCAGGGAGTCCAGGAAGATCACGCGCGACGGCACCATGTGCTCGGGCAGGCGCTCGCGCAGGTAGCCGCGGGTATCTGGAGGGGTCGGAGCGGAGCCCTCCTCCGAAGCCGTCCGGGTGGCGAAGGCGAGGAGACTCTTCGTCTCGCCCTCCTGGCGGACCACGACCGCGCAGTCGCCGATCCCGGGGCAGCGCGACAGGACCGACTCGATCTCGCCCGGCTCGATGCGGAAGCCGCGGATCTTGACCTGGTCGTCGGTCCGGCCCAGGTACTCCAGGGTGCCGTCGGCGAGCCAGCGCACGAGGTCGCCCGTCCGGTAGGCGCGCGCTCCCGGCTCGCCGTACAGGGCAGGCACGAAGCGCTCGGCGCTCAGGTCCGGCCGGCCGTGGTAGCCGCGCGCCAATCCGTCCCCGCCGAGCAGCAGCTCTCCGGCCACCCCTTGCGGAACCAGGCGCATGGCGCGGTCCACGACCCAGGCCCGGGTGTTGGCGATGGGTCGGCCGATCGGGATGCTCTGGCCCTCGGGGACGGAGCGGATGTCGTGAGTCGTCGCGTAGGTGGTGCACTCCGTCGGACCGTAGCCGTTGAGCAGACGCCTGCGGGGACCGCCGGATTCGAGCTGGGCCAGTCCTTCCCGCACCCAGCGCGGCGTCAGCACCTCGCCTCCCGTCAACAGGGTTCGCACCCCGCCCAGGCTTCCGGGAGCCTGACGCATCACCTCGTTGAACAGGGCCACGGTCAGGAAGCTCGCGCTGATCTTCCAGCGCCGGAACGCGGCCCCCAGTGCGACGGGAGAGAGCACGACCTCCCGCGGCAGGACCACCAGGGCCGCGCCGGTCAGCAGCGCCCCCCAGACCTCGAACGTCACGGCGTCGAAGGCCGTGTTCGAGAGGTGGGCGGTGCGGTCCCCGGGGCCGAGGCGCAGGTAGTCGGTCTCCAGGATCAGGCGGTTGATGGCGTGGTGGGGCACCGCGACGCCCTTGGGACGTCCCGTGGAGCCTGAGGTGTAGAGGACGCAGGCCAGGGCGTCGTCCCCGAGCGGGGAGGATTCGAAGAGGCCGGCGCCGTCGGTCTGCGCGGTCTCCACATCATCCTCGGCCAGGTCTTCGGCCCGCAGGACCACCGTGGCCCGGCTGTCCTCGAGCTGGTAGGCGTGGCGCTCGGAGGAGTCCCCGGAATCGAGCGGCACGTAGAAGGCGCCGGCCTTGAGCACCGCGACCAGGGCCGTGACCAGCCCCGGCGAGCGCTCCATCTCCAGGGCCACGGGGGTTTCCGGTCCGACGCCTCTCGCGCGCAGCCGGCGGGCCAGCGCGGAGGATCGGCGGTCGAGCTCGCCGTAGGTGAGGGTCTGCTCGCCGTCGGCGGAATCCCAGAGCACGGCCGGGGCGTCGGGCTGGCGCGCGGCCACCTGCTCGAAGACCCGGTGGACCGGGGTCTCTCTCGGGTAGGCCGGCTCCGAGCCGCTCCACACGTCCAGGATCTGGCGGCGCTCGGCCTCGGGCAGGAGCGGGAGGTCGGCCAGACCGCTCTCCGGAGTCTCGACGATCCCGGCCAGGAGGATCTCGAAGCGCTCCAGAAGCCGGCGCACGGTCGCGCGGTCGAACAGGTCGGTGGCGTACTCGATCCCGGCGTCCAGGCCGGCGCCCTCGGCCTCACGCAGGAACAGCCCGAGATCGAACTTCGCGGTCCCGGTGTCGGTCTCTTCCAGGCGGGCGGACAGCCCCGGTCCGAGAACCGGGTTCCTGCCGATCGCCCCCTGATAGGCGAAGAGGAGCTGGAACAGGGGCGACCGGGACAGGTCGCGCTCCGGGGCCAGGGCCTCGACCAGGCGCTCGAACGGCAGATCCTGATGCGCCCAGGCCCCGAGCGCGGCTTCGCGGACGCGGCCGAGGAGATCCAGGAAGGACGGCTGCCCCGAGAGGTCGGCCCGCAGCACCAGGGTGTTGACGAAGTAGCCGATCAGCGGCTCGATCTCCGGCCGCGTCCGGTTCGCCGTCGGGAAGCCCACGGCCAGGTCGTCGCCATGGGTATGGCGGTGGATCAGCGCGAGCCAGACCGCGGCGAAGGTCATGAACGGCGTGGCGCCGTGGCGGCGGCCCAGGCCGAGCATGCCGTCGGCCACGGCGGCCGGGATCACCGTCTTCTCCACCTCGCCACGGTACGACTGCACGGCCGGACGCGGGTGGTCCGCGGGCAGGTCGAGCCCCTCGGGCAGTCCGGCCAGCCGCTCCATCCACCAGGAGAGCTGCGCGTCCAGAACCTCGCCGCGCAGCCACTCCCGCTGCCAGACGGCGAAGTCCGCGTATTGGACCGCCAGCTCCGGCAGGGGTGATGGCAGGCCGGTGGCGAAGGCCGGGTAGAGCGCCTCCAGCTCGTCCGCGATGACCGTCATGGACCAGCCGTCCGAGACGATGTGATGGGCGTTGAGGATCAGCCGGTGCTCGTCTGGCGACAGCCGGAGCAGCAGGGTCCGGAAGAGCGGCCCGGTCTCCAGCGAGAACGGCCGGATCAACTCCTCCCGCTCCTGCCGCTCCGCCTCCTCCCGGCGCACCGGCTCCGCCAGTCCGGAGAGATCCATCACGGACAGGCCGGGGATCTCCGGCAGGACCGTCTGTGCCGGCTCGTCTCCCTCGACGGTGAACACCGTGCGAAGCGATTCGTGACGGCGGACGATCTCTCCGACGGCCGCCGCGAGCGTCGCCACGTCGAGCGGACCCTGGATGGCCATCGGGACCGGCATGTTGTAGAGGGCCGATCCCGGCGCGAGCCGGTCGAAGAACCAGAGCCGCTGCTGGGCGAAGGAGAGCGGGATCGGGCCTTCCCGCGCTTCCTGGGAAAGACGCTGGATCGGCGGGAGGCCCGGATCGCCGCCCGCGCGCCGCGCCTCCTCCACCCGCCGGGCCAGGCCGTCCACGGTCGGCTCGCGGAAGAAGGTCTGGAGCGGCAGGTCGACGCCGAACACGGTGCGCAGCCGGGCCAGCACGCGGCCGGCGAGCAGCGAGTGCCCGCCCAGGTCGAAGAAGCTCTCGCCGGGGCCGACCCGCTCCACGCCCAGCACCTCGGCCCAGGCGCCGGCCACGATCTCCTCGACCGGCGTGCGCAGGGCGCGCACGGGCGCCGCGGGCTGGCCGTCTTCCTGGGCGGCGATCGCCTGGAGCGCGCGCCGGTCGATCTTGCCGCTGGAGCTCTTCGGCAGGGCGTCCAGAGATTGCACCTGCGCCGGCACCATGTACTCGGGCAGGCGCTCCCGCAGCCAGGAGCGGACGTCCGCCTCGGTCGCCTCTTCCTTATATAGGACGAATGCGGCGAGGCTCTTGCCGCCGGCGCCGTCGACCCCGCCGATCACCACGACCGCGCACTCCGCGACGCCCGGGCAGCGGGCGAGCACGGACTCGATCTCGCCGGGCTCGATGCGGTAGCCGCGGATCTTGACCTGATGATCGGTCCGGCCCAGGTATTCGACGATCCCGCCCGCAATACCGTCCGAGATACCGTCCGCGAGCCAGCGCGCGAGGTCGCCGGTGCGGTAGAGCCGCTGCCCGGGCTCCCCGAACGGATCGGGGACGAAGCGGTCGGCGGTCAGGTCCGGCCGGCGCCAGTAGCCCTGGGCCACGCCCGGGCCGCCCAGACACAGCTCGCCCGGCACGCCGACGGGGACCAGCCGCAGCTCGCGGTCCAGGACGAACGCCGTGGTGTTGGGGATCGGGCGGCCGATCGGCACGCTCCGGCCCTCTTCGAGGGACTCGACGGTGTGGGTCAGCGCCCAGCAGGTGACCTCGGTCGGACCGTAGCCGTCCACCAGCCGATGGCCGGGCGCGATGTGCGGCAAGGCCTGGCGCACCCAGTGCGGGCTCAGCGCCTCGCCGCCCGAGAACAGCTCGCGGATCGAGGTGAACGCCGACGGCCGCTCCCGCGCGATCTCGTTGAAGACGCTGACCGGCAGGAAGCAGATGTCGGCCCGCATCTTCACCAGCCAGTCGGCGAGCACCGGCGGCTCCAGCACCAGCTCGCGCGGCACCACCACCACCGCGGCGCCGCGCAGCAGGCCGCCCCAGACCTCCCAGGTGGACACGTCGAACGTCATGTTCACCAGGTTGGTGATCCGGTCGCCGGGGCCCGCGGTGAAGTAGCCGGTCTCCAGGACGAGGCGGTTGATGGCCCGGTGCGGCACAGCCACGCCCTTGGGGCGGCCGGTCGAGCCGGAGGTGTAGATCATGTAGGCAATGGCATCGCCGCCCAACGGCGAGGACCGCCGCCCAGGACGTCCTCCCCTGCCGGCCTGGACATCCTCCTTCTTGAGCACGATCCGGGCGCCGCTGTCCTCGACCAGGAACGACCGGCGCTCCGAGGCGTCGGTGGGGTCGAGCGGGACGTAGAAGCCCCCGGCCTGGAGCACCGCGATCATTGCCGTGATCATCTCCGCCGATCTCGGCATGTCGAGCGCCACGGCCACCCCCGGCCCTACGCCCAGGGACTTCAGGTGCCGCGCCAGGCGCGCCGCGTCGCGGGCGAGCTCTCCGTAGGAGAGGCTCTGCTCCCCCTCGGGCGTATCCCAGATCACGGCCGGCGCCCCGGGCTGCCGCGCGGCCACCGCCTCGAAGGTCCGATGGACGGGCAGCTCGGAGGGGTACTCCCGTTCGACTCCGCTCTGCTCGCCGAGAAGCTGGCCGCGCTCTCCGGCGGTGAGCAGCGGCAGGTCGCCGAGGGCAGCGTCCGGAACCGCGGCGATCCCTTCGAGCAGGGTCTCGAGACGGTCCAGGAAGCGGCGCACCGTCCCGACATCGAAGAGGTCGGTGCTGTACTCCACCTCCGCCGCCAGGTCGCCGCTCTCGTTCGGCTGGAGGAAGAGGCTGAGATCGAACTTCGCGGTCCCGGTGTCCACCGTCCGCGACGCCGTGGACAGGTCCGGCGAGAGGCGCGGCACCAGCCGGCCCATGTCCTGGTAGGAGAACAGGATCTGGACCAGGGGCGACCGCGAGGGGTCGCGAACGGGCGCCAGGGCCTCGACGAGGCGCTCGAAGGGGAGATCCTGATGCGCCCAGGCCCCGAGGGCCGCCTCGCGCACCCGGCCGAGGAGGCCGAGGAATCCGGGCTCGCCCGAGAGGTCCACCCGCAGGACGAGCGTGTTGACGAAGAAGCCGATCAGCGGCTCGATCTCGGGCCGCGTGCGGTTCGCCGTGGGGAAGCCCACGGCCAGATCCTCGCGCCCGGTGTGGCGGTGGATCAGCGTCAGGAAGGCCGCCGCGAACGTCATGAACGGCGTGGCGCCGTGCTGCCGGCCCAGGCGGTGGACCGCCTGGGAGAGGCCGGCGGCCAGCTCGGACGCCGCCATCGCGCCGCGGTAGGACTGCGCCGCGGGGCGCGGCCGGTCCGCCGGCAGGTCGAGGCCCCCCGGCAGACCCGCCAGGCTCACCTTCCACCAGGCGAGCTGCTCCGAGAGCGCGCCCGCTTCCAGCCACTCCCGCTGCCAGGCCGCGAAGCCGGTGTACTGCATCGCCGGCTCCGGCAGGGGTGAAGGCAGACCGACGGCGAACGCGGGATAGAGCGCGTCCAGCTCCTCGCAGAGCACGCCCAGCGACCAGCCGTCCGAGACGATGTGATGGGTGTTGAGGATCAGCAGGTGCTCCTGCGCGCCGGTGCGGATCAGGAGTAAGCGGAAGAGCGGCCCCGTCTCCAGCCGGAACGGCCGCCGCAGCTCGCCGCGCTCCTGGAGAGCGGCTTCGGGATCTCGAAGAGGCTCGGGCAGGCCCGAAAGGTCCACCACGGCGAGACCCGGGATCGCCGGCGCCGGCAGGATGCGCTGGACCGGCTCGTCGCCGACAATCCCGAAGACCGTGCGCAGCGACTCGTGGCGGCGGACGATCTCGTCGAGCGCGGCGGCCAGAACGCCGACCTGCAGCGGGCCGGCGATGCGCATCGCCGCGGGCATGTTGTAGAGCGCGAGCCCGGGCGCCAGGCGGTCCGAGAGCCAGAGCCTCTGCTGGGCGAAGGACAGGGGGAAGCCGCTGCCCTCCGCCTGCAGTTTCCCGGAGGGCAGCGCAGGTGCCACGGCTTTCCCCGGCTGGCCGGCGTCGAGCCGCCGGGCCTCCTCGATCCAGCGGGCCAGCCCTTCGACGGTCGGATCGACGAAGAAGTCGCGCAGGGGGACGTCGACCTTGAGGATGGCCCGCAGCCGCCCGAGCACGCGCCCGGCCAGCAGGGAATGGCCGCCCAGGTCGAAGAACCTCTCGCCGAGACCGACGCGCTCCACGCCGAGCACCTCGATCCAGACGCCCGCGACGATCTCCTGCACGGGCGTGCGCGGCGCCTCGTACCCGTTGTCGACGGTATCCGGCGCCAGCGGCGCCAGCAGCGCCAGCGGCAGGGCCAGCAGGGCGCGGCGGTCGACCTTGCCGCTGGAGGTGCGCGGCAGGGTGTCCAGGAAGGCGACGCGCGACGGCACCAGGAACTCCGGCAGGTGCTCGCGCAGCCAGGCGCGGACGTCGGGAACCGGACCCTCTCCGGTGCCGTCCGCGCGGGTGGCGAAGGCGACCAGGATCTTGCCTTCCGCGGCCTGGGCGGCGACCACCGCGCACTCGCCCACCCCGGGGCAGCGCGACAGCACGGACTCGATCTCGCCCGGCTCGATCCGGAAGCCGCGGATCTTGACCTGGTCGTCCGCCCGGCCCAGGTACTCCAGGGTGCCGTCCGCCAGCCAGCGCGCCAGGTCGCCCGAGTCGTAGAGCCGGGCGCCGGCCGGGCCGAACGGCGACGGCAGGAAGCGCTCCGCCGTGAGGTCCGGGCGGCCCCAGTAGCCGCGCGCCAGGCCGTCGCCGCCGAGCAACAGCCTGCCCTCCACACCGGGAGGGACGAGGCGCAGGGCCCGGTCGACCACGTAGGCCCGGGTGTTGGCGATCGGCCGCCCGATGGGGATGGACCGGCCGGCCGTCACCGAGCGGATATCGTGGACCACCGCGAAGACCGTGCACTCCGTCGGGCCGTACCCATTGAGCAGACGCTTTCGGGGATCACCGGGTTCGAGCTGCGACAGCGCCTCCTTCACCCAGCGCGGCGACAGCGCCTCGCCGCCCGCGAGCTGGTTGCGCACGCCGCCCAGGCTCCCGGGCGCCTCGCGCAGCACCTCGTTGAACAGCGCCGCGGTCAGGAAGCTCGCGCTGATCTTCCAGCGCCGGAACGCCTGGCCCAGCGCCGCCGGAGAGAGCGCCACCTCGCGCGGGATCACCACCACGGAACCGCCGGTGATCAGCGCGCCCCAGACCTCCAGGGTTGCGGCGTCGAACGCGGTGTTCGCCACGTGGGCCAGCCGGTCGCCGGGGCCGAGACGGATATAGTCGGTCTCCAGGAGCAGCCGGTTGACGCCCCGGTGGGCCACGGCCACGCCCTTCGGCCGGCCGGTCGATCCCGAGGTATAGAGGACGTGGGCCACGGCGTCGCCGCCCAGGGGCGACGACTCGAACGGCTCGGCGTCGCTGGTAGTGTCCGCAAGAACCGCCTGGATGTCCTCGAGCTTGAGGACGACCGCGGCCCGGCTGTTCTCCAGCAGGTGGGCGCGGCGCTCCGAGGAGTCCGACGGATCCAGGGGGATGTAGATGCCGCCGGCCTGGAGCACTCCCACCAGCGCCGCGATCAGCTCGGGCGAGCGGCCGAGGTCGAGCGCCACCGGCGTCTCCGGCCCCACGCCGAGATCCTTCAGATACCGCGCGATCCGGCGCGCCCGGACGGCGAGCTCGCCGTAGGTCAGCGCGCGCTCTTCGCCCTCGGACTCCCAGAGCACGGCGGGCGCCTCGGGCCGGCTCTCCGCCAGGCGCTCGAAATGCCGGTGGATCGGCACCTCGCGCGGGTAGGCCGGCTCCGACCCGCTCCACTCTCCGAGCAGCCGGCCGCGCTCGGCCGCCGTCAGCACGGGCAGGTCGCCGAGGCGCGTCTCCGGCGCCGCGGCGATCCCCCCCAGGAGCACCTCGAAACGGTCCAGGAGCCCGCGCACGGTCGCGGCGTCGAAGAGGTCGGTGCTGTACTCCGCGTCCAGGCCGAGCTTCCCGCCGGTCTCCTCGCGCAGGAACACGCTCAGGTCGAACTTGGAGATGCCGGTGTCGAGCTCGCGCGCCCGGACCGTCAGACCGGGGCCGAGGTCCGGCCCCGCGCCCAGGCTGCCCTGGTAGGTGAACAGGATCTGGAAGATCGGCGAGCGCGCGAGGTCGCGCTCCGGCGAGAGCGCCTCGACCAGGCGCTCGAACGGCAGATCCTGGTGCGCCCAGGCCCCGAGGGAGGCGTCGCGAACCCGGGCCAGGATGTCGAGGAAGCTCGGATCGCCCGACAGGTCGGCGCGCAGGACCAGGGTGTTGACGAAGAAGCCGATCAGCGGCTCGATCTCCGGCCGCGTCCGGTTGGCGGTCGGGAAGCCCATCACCAGGTCGTCCCGGTGAGTGTGGCGCTGGATCAGCGCGAAGTACGCGGCGGCGAAGACCATGAACGGCGTGGCGCCGTGCCGGCGGCCCAGCTGCAGCATCGCCTGCGAGAGCCCGGCGGGCAGCTCGCCGGTCAGGATTGCGCCGCGGTAGGACTGCTCCGCGGGGCGCGGCCGGTCCGCCGGCAGGTCGAGGGGCTCGGGGAGGTTGGCCAGGCGCTCCTGCCACCAGGAGAGCTGCGACTCCAGCACCTCGCCCTGCAGCCAGCCGCGCTGCCAGACCGCGAAGTCGGCATAGCGCAGCGGCAGGTCGGGCAGGGGCGACGGCCGGCCCGCGGAGAAGGCGGTGTAGAGCTCGCCGAGCTCTTCATGGAGGACGCCGAGCGACCAGCCGTCCGAGACGATGTGGTGGGCGTGGAGGATCAGCCGGCTCTCGTCGCCCGGGAGGCGCAGGAGGAGAGCCCGGAAGAGCGGACCGCGCTCCAGGGAGAACGGCCGCCGGACCTCGGCGCCCAGCAGACGCTCGGACTCGTGCCGCGCCAGGTCGTCCCCCAGGTGAGAGAGGTCGACCACCGCGAGGCCGCCGAAGCTCCCGGCGGGCGACTCGAAGGGCGCCTTGAAGGGCGCCTTGAAGGGAAGAACGTGCTGGACGGGCTCCTCGCCGCTCGCGTCCAGGCCGAACACCGTCCGCAGCGTTTCATGGCGGCGGACGATCTCGTCCAGGGCCGCGGCCAGGGGCGCGAGCTGCAGGGGGCCCGAGATTTCGAGCAGCGCCGGCATGTTGTAGAGCGCCGTGCCGGGAGCCAGCCGTTCGAAGAACAGGAGCCTCTCCTGGGCGAAGGAGAGGGGAGAGCCGCCGGACCGCCGCAGAACCCCGCGCTCGACCCCTTCAAACATTTCGGACCCCTCGGCCCCCTCGCCGCGGCTCCGCGCCTCCTCCACCTTCTCCGCCAAGCCCCGCACCGTCGGCGCCGCGAAGAACGACCGCAGCGCCAGGTCGACCCCGAACGCGGTACGGAGCCGCGACAGGACCTTGCCCGCCAGGAGAGAGTGGCCGCCCAGGTCGAAGAAGCTCTGGCCGAGCCCGAAACGATCCGTGCCGAGCACCTCGGCCCAGGCTTTGGCTACGATCTCCTCGACGGAGGTCCGCGGAGAGTCCGCCTCCGCATCGGCCGGGTCGGCCGAGTCGTCCGATCCGGTGGCGCCGGAGGAGGCCTCGGCCAGCGCCGTCAGCTCGCGGCGGTCGATCTTGCCGCTCGGCGTCTTGGGAAGCTGCCGGAGGAACGCCACCCGCGACGGCACATGGACTCGGGCAGCCGCTCGCGGAGCCAGCCCCGCACGTCCGGTTCGGGAGAGTCGACCGGCACCACCACGAAGGCCATGAGGCTCTTGCCGTCGGGCTCCTCGCGCACCACGACCGCGCACTCGGCCACACCCGGGCAGCGCGCCAGCACCTCCTCGATCTCGCCGGGCTCGATGCGGTAGCCGCGGATCTTGACCTGGTGGTCGGTCCGGCCGAGGTACTCGACCACCCCGTTCGAGATACCGTCCTCCAGCCAGCGCGCCAGGTCGCCGGTGCGGTAGATCCGCCTGCCGGGCTCGCCGAACGGGTCCGGAACGAAGCGGTCCGCGGTCAGGTCCGGCCGGTTCCAGTACCCCTGGGCCACGCCCGGACCTCCGAGGCACAGCTCGCCGCGCTCGCCCAGGGCGACCGGTTTCAGGTCGCGGTCCACGATGTAGGCGGTGGTGTTGACGATCGGCCTGCCGATGGGCACGCTCCGCCCTTCTTCCAGGAAGGTCACGTCGTGGGTCAGCGCCCAGCAGGTGACCTCGGTCGGGCCGTAGCCGTTGACCAGCCGGTGGCCGGGCGCGATGTAGGAGAGAGCCGTCCGCACCCAGTGGGGCGTCAGCGCCTCGCCGCCCGAGAACAGCTCGCGGATCGACCGGAACGCGGTCGGCCGCTCGCGCGCCACCTCGTTGAAGACGCTCACCGGCAGGAAGCAGACGTCCGTCCGCATCTTGACCAGCCAGTCGGCGAGCACCGGCGGCTCCAGCACCAGATCGCGCGGCACGACGACAACAGCGGCACCGCGCAGCAGGCCGCCCCAGATCTCCCAGGTGGAGACGTCGAAGGTCATGGTCACCAGGTTGGTGATCCGGTCGCCCGGCCCCGTGCGGAAGTAGTCGGTCTCCAGGATCAAGCGGTTGATCGCCCGGTGCGGCACGGCCACGCCCTTCGGACGGCCGGTCGAGCCCGAGGTGTAGATCATGTAGGCGAGCGCATCTCCGCCGAGATCGGACGACGTGGACGAGACTCCGCCGTCCACGCCGATCCTTGCGCCCCAGACATCCTCCTCCCGCACGACCACCCGGGCACCGCTGTCTTCAATCAGGTAGGAGCGGCGCTCGGAGGCGTCGTCGGGGTCGAGCGGGACGTAGAAGCCTCCCGCCTGGAGCACCGCGATCATGGCCGTGATCATCTCGGGCGACCGCGGCATGTCGAGCGCCACGGCCACGCCCGGTCCCACGCCCTGGGTCCTGAGCTGCCCGGCCAGGCGGGCCGCGTCGCGGGCGAGGTCGCCGTAGGAGAGGCTGCGCTCGCCGTCGAGCGTGTCCCAGATCACGGCCGGCGCCTTGGGCTGGCGCGCCGCGACCTGCTCGAAGAGGCGGTGGACGGGGGTCTCGGAGGGGTACTTCCGCGTGACGCCGCGCCACTCGCGGACGATCCGCTCGCGGTCCCACTCGGAGCCGCCGAGCTGCGCCTCGGCGCGCCGGGCGAGGCCCTCGACGGTCGGCTCCAGGAACAGCTCGGGGAGCGAGATCGTGGCGCCCATGCCGGCGCGGATGCGGCTCAGGATGCGGCCGGCCAGCAGCGAGTGCCCCCCGAGATCGAGGAAGCTGTCGCGCCGCCCCACCCGCTCGCGGCCGAGCACCTCGCACCAGATCCTGGCGATCTCCCGCTCGGCCGTGGTCTGTGGCGCTTCGAACAGCTCCTCTTCCGTGGGCGCCTCGACGTGGGCGGTCCACTCGGTCAGGAAGCGGCGGTCGATCTTGCCGCTGGAGGTCCGCGGCAGGGCATCGAGGACGACGATCCGCGACGGCACCATGTACTCCGGGAGCTGCTCGCGCAGCGCCGCCCGGACCTCCCTTTCAATTGTTCCCGAGCCCTCCCCCCTTCCAGTCCCCGTCACAAACCCGAGGAGCGTCTTGACCTCCCCTTCCAGCCGGGCCACCACCGCGCACTCCCCCACGCCGGGAAGGCGCGACAGGACGGTCTCGATCTCGCCGGGCTCGATGCGGAAGCCGCGGATCTTGACCTGCTCGTCGATGCGGCCCAGGTATTCGATGGTTCCGTCCGCGAGCCAACGCACGAGGTCGCCGGTGCGGTACAGACGCCCGCCGCTCGCACCGACGGCGTCGGGCACGAAGCGCTCGGCGCTCAGGTCCGGTCGGCCCCAGTAGCCCCGGGCCAGGCCGTCGCCGCCGAGCAGCAGCTCCCCGGCCACGCCCGGCGGCACCGGCCGCAGCCAGCGGTCCACCACGTAGGCCCGGGTGTTGGAGATCGGCCGGCCGATCGGGATGCTCCTGCCCTGTGGCGCGGAGCGGATGTCGTGGACCACCGCGAACGTGGTGCACTCCGTGGGGCCGTAGCCGTTGAACAACCGGCACCCTGGTTCCAACTGGGAGAGGCCTTCGCGCACCCAGCGCGGCGCCAGCGCCTCGCCGCCCGCGAGCTGGTTGCGGACGCCGCCGAGGCTGCCGGGCGCCTCGCGCAGCACCTCGTTGAAGAGCGCGGCGGTGAGGAAGCTCACGCTGATCTTCCAGCGCCGGAACGCCTGGCCCAGCGCCGCGGGCGAGAGCACGGTCTCGCGCGGGATGAGCACGATCGCGCCGCCGGTCAGCAGCGCGCCCCAGACCTCCAGGGTGGCGGCGTCGAAGGCCGTGTTCGAGAGATGCGCGGTGCGGTCGCCGGGGCCGAGCGAGATGTAGTCGGTCTCCAGCACCAGCCGGTTGACCGCCCGGTGCGGCACGGCCACGCCCTTGGGGCGGCCGGTCGAGCCGGAGGTATAGAGGACGTAGGCGAGAGTATCGCCGCCAAGTCCTCCCAGATTGGAAGACGCGGCCTCTTCGGCGATGTCCTCCAACGAGAAGACGTCTTCCGGCTTCAGCACGATCGCCGCGCGGCTGTCCGCCAGCAGCCAGGCGCGCCGCTCGGAGGAGTCCGACGGATCGAGCGGCACGTAGAAGCCGCCGGCCTGGAGCGCCGCGAGCATGCCGACGATCAGCCCGGGCGAGCGCTCCATGTCGAGCGCCACCGGCGTCTCCGGGCCGACCCCGAGAGCGCGCAGGCGGACGGCCAGCGCCCGCGACCGCCGGAGCAGCTCGGCGTAGGACATCGACCGCTCACCGTCCTGGGCGTTCGGATCGTCCCAGAACAGCGCCGGGGCCTCCGGCAGGCGCGCCGCAATCTCCTCGAAGATGCGGTGGATGGGCGTCTCCCGCGGATAGGCGGTCCCCGAGCCGCTCCACTCCACGAACACCTGCTCGCGCTCCGCGTCCGTGAGCACCGGCAGGTCGGCGAGGGGAGATGCGGGAACGGCGGAGATCCCGGCGATCAGCACCAGGAAGCGCTCCAGCAGGCGGTCCATGGTGGACGCCTCGAACAGGTCGGTCCGGTAGTCGAGCTGGAGCAGCGGCGTCTCGCCGGACTCCAGGACATGGATGGCCAGGTCGACCTTCACGAACGGGATCGGCGGCGACACCTCGGCCAGCTCCAGGCCGCCGGACCGGGTCAGCCCGAGACCGGGATCGAAGTTGAAGACGGTCTGGATGAGCGGCGTGCGCCCGGGATCGTGCGGAATCTTCAACAGCCGCAGCAGGCGGGCGAACGGCAGGCTGCCGCGCTCCTGCACGTCCAGCACGAGCGAGCGCACCGCGGCCAGGTGGCGGGTGAACGGCAGAGCGCCGTCGAACCGGGTGCGGTAGGGAACCAGATCCACGCAGTGGCCGACCAGCCGGTCGCCGCCTTCGAGCGGCCGGCGCGCGGCGGGGCCGCCCACCAGGATGTCGTCCTGGCCGGTCCAGCGGTGCAGGTGGACGGACCACGCGGCCAGCAGCGACGCGTAGAGCGTGGCGCCGTGGCGCCGGCCGACGGCGCGCAGGCCGTCCCGCAGCACCGGCGGGAGCGCCAGCCGGCGGCGCGAGCCGCGGAACGAGCGCACGGCCGGGCGCGGATGGTCGGCCGGCGGCTCCAGAACGGGCAGCGGCCCGGCGAGCTGTTGCAGCCACCAGGCCTCGTGCTCGGATTGGCTGTCCGCGTCGTCGCCGCCCGCCGCCAGCCAGGTCACGTAGTCGCGGTAGCGCATCGCCGCCGGCAGCGCGGGGCGGCAGCCGGCGCGCGCCGCCTCGTAGACCGAGAAGACCTCCTCCAGCAGAAGGCTCAGCGACAGGCCGTCCGCGGCGATGTGATGGACGAACAGGCCGAGGCGGTGAAGACCCGGCGCGAGCTTCAGGATCGAGGTGCGCAGCAGCGGCCCGTGCGCGAGATCGAACGGACGGCGCGCCAGCGAGTCCAGCCACAGGTCCGAGACCTCGCCGCGCCGGCCCGCGGGCAGCGCCGACACGTCCACCAACGGCGACTCCAGGCGCAGCTCCGGGAGGAAGACCTGGATCGGCTCGCTTTGGTTGGCGTTAGCCTCCGGTATCACCGCCCGCAGGGCTTCATGCCGCCCGGCCGCCTGCCGGAGCGAGGCCACGAACGCCGGCAGGTCGAGCGGGCCGCGCATCTCCACGGCGCCCGACTCCAGGTAGGCCAGCGAGGCCTCCTCGCTGATCCGCGCCACGGTGTAGAGGTCGAGCTGGGACTCGGTCAGCGGCGAGGTTTCCATCTCGGCGGGCTCGGCCAGCGTTACGACGCTCTTCGCCTCCTTCGCTTCAAAACTGCGCTTGAGCGCTTCGATCCACGGCAGGCTGGCGCGCACCGAGTCCGCGTCCACCCCGAAGTCGATCAGGCAGGCGACCTCGTCGACGCCCAGGCTCCGCATGCGCTCGACGATCGGCGCGCAGGTCTCGGGCGAGCCGATCAGCGCCGAGGTCCGCACGTAGCGCTGGTAGGCCAGCTCCAGCATGTACTCGAAGTCCTCGCGGGAGAGGCTGTCGAAGTCGACCGACAGGCCCTCGCTGGCGACCATGTTCTTGACCAGCCCCACCGACGATTCGAGGTAGGTGTAGAACGGCCGGCGGGCCTTGGCCACGGCCTCTTCCGCATCCGGACCGACGAACGTGTGGAGCAGCAGCGTGACGCGGCTCGCCTCGGGCGGATGCCCGGCCGCGGCCAGCGCCTCGCGGTAGACCGCCAGGTTCGCGGCCAGCGCCTCGGGCGTCTGCCCCATGAGGTTGGTCAGCACCCCGGCGCCCATCTCGCCCGCCAGGCGGTAGGTGTCCGGGTTGTTGACGATGGTGATCCAGACCGGCAGGTCGCGCCGCGCCGGCAGCGGATAGATGCGCAGGTCGACGTCCGTGCCCGCGCCGTCCTTCAGGCGCACGGCGTCGCCGCGCCAGAGGCGGCGGATGATCGCGGCGCGCTCGAACGTCAGGTCGCGGTGGTGGCCATAGTTCTCGGGCGCCAGCGCGAAGTCGTTCGGGTGCCAGCCCGAGGCGTAGGCCAGGCCGATCCGCCCGCCCGAGAGGTTGTCGACCAGCGACCACTCCTCCGCCACGCGGAGCGGGTGATGGAGCGGCAGCACGACGCTGCCGGCGCGCAGGGCGATGCGCTCGGTCTCCCGCGCCAGGGCCGAGGCGAGGACCGAGGGGTTCGGGCAGAAGCCGCCGAACGGGTGGAAGTGCCGCTCGGGAAACCAGAGGGCCGCGAAGCCGTGGCGGTCCGCGAAGCGCGCGCAGTCCACCAGCAGGTCGTACTTGCCGGCCTGGAACTCCGCCGCGTAGTGGCCGAAGAAGTAGAGGCTGAACCGCACGTCACCATGAGGAAGCGGCGGACCGGGTGCGCTGGGCAGCGGCTGGTTCGGGCCGGCCGCGCTCTGATCACCCGCGGCGGACGCGGACGACCCGGGCGTGGCGGTGCCGGCCGGGGAGATCGCCGGCTTCATGCCCGGACGTCCCCAGAACGCCTCGGCGCGGTGAGGAACCGGGGCATTCGCGGAAGTGGCCGTCGCTGAAGAGGCGGCGGCGGTGGTGCTGGTCTTCGCCGTCTCCTTCCCTCCCCCACCCCCACCGGCACCGCCCGGTCCGGACGGCTTGTCGGGCAGGAATCCGCCCTGGCGCAGCTCCTCCACGCTCTCGCGCACCGCGTTCAGGACGAGATCCAGATCCTCCTCGGTGTGCGCCGTGGAGAGGAAGTTGTTGCGCCACTCCCAGACGTACACCCCCTTGTCGACCATGTGGTAGTACAGCAGCTCCGCGTTGGCCGAGAAGTTGAACCGGAACAGCGAGTGGGCGAACACGGTCTTGATCGGCACCTTGTCGGCCGTGAAGTACTCGTTGAGCCGGCCGACGAAGCGCTCGGTGACCGCGTTCAGGTTCTGCTGGAGCGACGGCCCCTGCTGCTTCAAGTAGGTGAGCACCTCGCGCGCCGCGGACATCGAGAGCGGGTGCTGGCAGAACGTGCCGCCGAAGAACGTGGTCTCGCGCTCCGGCCGCGAGTCGTCGCCGTACTGCCACGTGCCGCCGTCGATGCCGTCCATGTACTCGGCCGAGCCGGCCACGACGCCGATCGGCAGGCCGCCGCCCACGATCTTGCCGTAGGTGGCAATGTCCGCGCGGATGCCGAAGTGGGCCTGCGCGCCGCCGAGATGGAGCCGGAAGCCGCAGATCATCTCGTCGAAGATGAGCGCGATGCCGCTCTCCGCGGTCAGCTTGCGCAGCTCGTGGAGGAACTCCGCGGGCTGGAGGTCCGGCCGGCGGCTCTGGATCGGCTCCACCATCACGGCCGCCAGCTCGTGGCGGTGCTTGCGGATGATCTCCAGCGCGTGCGGCGTGCCGTAGTCGAGGACGAGCACCTCCTCCGCGACCTTCTGCGGGACGCCCGGCGCCACCGGGAACGAGCGCAGCTCGCCGTCGACCTCCTGGCTCTGGGCGAGCGTCCCATCGGAATGTCCGTGGTAGGAGCCGGCGAACATGACGATCTTGGTTCGGCCGGTGCGCGCCCGGGCCAGGCGGATCGCGGTCATGCAGGCCTCGGTGCCCGAGTTCGTGAACGTCGCGCGCTCCATGCCGGTCAGCTCGCAGAACAGCGCCGCCACCTCGCCCGAATGCGCCGAGCGCGGCCCCAGCTCGAAGCCCTCGCGCACCTGGCGCTCGAACGTCTCCTGGAGGAAGTCCGGCGCGTGGCCGAGCAGGTGGACGCCCATGCCCATGGTGAGGTCGACGTACTCGTTGCCGTCGACATCCCAGATCTTCGAGCCCTTGCCGCGCGCCCGCGCCAGGGGGTAGAGCATCTCCTTGTTCATCGGCCGGAAGCCGACGGTCGCCCGGCTGTCGGCGAGCACGGAGCGGTAGCGCTGGGTGATCTCCTTGGACTTCGCAGTCTTCCTCGTATAGCGCTCGACGAGCGCGTCGAGGTGGCGCTGCTGGCGCTCGCTCAGCGCCGAGCCCGGAGCCTTGCCGGCCTTGCCCAGGTAGGTGGGAAGGACGGGCTTCATGGTGGCCGGAGCCGCTGCCGTCGGGGTCGGGGCCGCCTGGGGAGCCGGAGCCGCGACGGCCGGAGCGGGAACGGTCGGAGACGCTACGGGGGCGACCATGGGACGGCCGCCGAACATCTGGAGCTGCTGGGAGACGAGTTGGTTGAACGCCTGGATCTGCATGCCCAGGACGCGCTCGATGCCGGTGCCGCCCACTGGCAGCGCGATGGGAGGAGCGGGCGCGAAGACCTGCGGTGCCGGAGCCATCGGAGCCATCTGGGCCGGAGCCGCAACCGGTGCGGGAGCAGGCGCGAACGCGGGTTGTGGCAGCTCGCACACTGGTGCCGATTGAGGGGCCGGCGCTGGAGTCGCAGCCATCACCGGCGCGGCCGGAGGGGCGACACTCCCCGCGGTACCCGCAGCCATCCCGGCCGGCAGCGTCTGGTCGAGGAACTCCGCCAGGATCGAGACGGTCGGGAACTGCTCGAAGAGCTGGCGGATGGTCATCTTGACGCCGAAGGCATCCTGAAGGCCGCGCAGCGCCTCCACGAGGGCGAGCGAATCGGCCCCCAGCTCCAGGAACGGAGCCTCGATGTCGATGTCGCCCGGCTCGATGCGCAGCACGCGGCCGAGAATCCCCTGAAGGGTCGTTGCTATTCGGCGATGTCGGCCGTGCCGGGTTCCGCTCACTGACTCGGAAATCATTCGTCTCTCCTCCGCTCGTCAAACCCCATCCCGGCCCAGCACGTCGAGCTGCAGGGCCACCATCCGATTGAACGCATCGAGCTGCTCCGCGAGGAGCCGCTCGGCAAAGTCGTCCGCCGCCGCCGGAACGATCGCGGGTCCAGCCATGGAAACCGACGCGGGCGCCACGGGCACCGCCGCCGACTTCCTCCCCTCGAACCAGAACCGCTGCCGCTGGAACGGGTAGACCGGCAGCCGCACCTGCCGGCCGCCGTCGGGATGCACGCCCGCCCAGTCCACGCCTTGCCCCTGCACCCAGAGCGCTCCGAGCGCCTCCAGGAGCGTCTCGCGTTCGTCCCGCCCGCGCCGCAGCGACGCCTGCACCAGGCCGTCCTTCCCCAGGGCCTCCAGCGTCTGCGTCACGGCCACGGAGAGCACCGGGTGCGGACCCACCTCTAGAAAGACAGGGTGCGCCGCGAGAGATTCCAGCGCCTCCGCGAAGCGGACCGGCTGGCGCACGTTGGCGCACCAGTAGGCGGCGTCGAGATCGAGGCCGGTCACGGGCTGCGCCGTCACCGACGAGATCATGGGAATGTCCGCGGCCCGGGGGGTCAGCTCCGCCAGCAGCGGCAACAGCTCGCGGACGCAGGGGTCCATCTGCGCGGTGTGAAAAGCATACTCCACCCGCAGCCGGCGGCAGGTGATGCCGAGCCCGTCCAGGCGGCGGACCAGCTCGTCCAGCGCCTCGGGATCGCCGGCCACGGTGGTGGCCGCGGGACTGTTCATGGCCGCCACGGTCACGCGGTGTCCGAGGCCAGCGAGGCCAGCGAGGCCCGCCAGGAGCGGCTCCACCTCGGCCGCGGGCAGCTCGACCGCGGCCATGGCGCCCAGCCCCCGGGCCGGCTCCATCGCCCGGCCCCGGCACGCCGCCACGATCGCGCCCTCCTCCAGCGAGAACGCGCCGGCCGCGTGCGCCGCGGCCACCTCGCCCACGCTGTGCCCCACCACCGCGACGGGATTCAGGCCCCAGGAGCGCCAGAGCGCCGTCAGCCCGGCCTGGAGCGCGTAGATCGCCGGTTGCGCGACTTCCGTGTGGGCCAGCGCGTCGGCCTCGGTCTCCATCCGCTCCCGGAACGAGTAGCCGAGCAGCGGCTTGAGCGCCTCGTCGCACCGCTCCACCACCCGCCGGTAGACCGGCTCCTGCGCGAAGAGCTGCTTGCCCATCCCCGGCCACTGCGGACCCTGGCCGGCGTAGACGAACACCGGCCCGCCCTCGCCGCGCGCCCGCCGTCCGGACGTGACGCCCGCCGCGGCCTCCCCCCGCGCGAAGGCCTCCAGCTTCGCCGCCATCGCCTCGCGGGAGCCTGCGACGACCGCCAGCCGGTGTCCGTGATGGCCGCGCTTCACGGCCGCGGTCCATGCCACGTTGGAGAGATGCCGGATCTCCGCGTCCTCTTCCTTGACGAGCGCCGCCGTGCCCCGGGCGAGATCCTTGAGCGCCTCGGACGAGCGCGCCGAGAGCGTCACCAGCTCGGGCCGCTGCGCGTCCCGCTCCGTGCGTCCGGGGATCTGTTCCAGCGATCCGTACAGGACCGGGTACGACGCCTCGCCCCGCCGCAGCGAGGGGAGGACGCGCGCTCCGTCGACGGTATCTTTTCCAAGCCCGGCCGCGGCGAACGTCTGCTCCATGGGGACGGCCAGGAGCGGATGCGCGTCGACCTCTACGAACTGCCGCGCGCCCGCGGCGAGCAGCGCCTCGATCACCGGCGCGAAGAGCACGGGATCGCGCAGGTTGTCGGTCCAGTACACCGCGTCCATCGGCCGGTCCAGCGCGCGGCCGGTGACTGTCGAGAGGATCGGGATCGTCGCGGTCCGCGGCTCCAGGCCGGCGAGCGCCGCCCGCATCGCGGGCACGTGGGGGTCCAGCTGGGACGTGTGCGCGGCCGAATCGAGGAGCGCCACGCGCGCCGCGAAGATGCCTTTCGGGTTCAGCCCGAGCAGGAACGCGTCCACGTCCTCGGCCTTGCCGGCGACCGCCGTCGACACCGGGCTCAGCCAGCCCGCCACGGTGAGATCCCGGCCTTCGGCGGCGATCAGCTCCTCGGTCGCCTCCGGCCCCAGGCCCACCACGCCGAGGCCGCCCTGCCCCTGGACCTTGCCCAGCGCGCGGCCATACTCCAGGCTCACGAGCATGGCCTCCTCGATCGTCAGCACGCCCGCGGCGTAGGCCGCCGCGATCTCGCCGGAGCTGTGCCCCACCACCGCCGCGGGCTCGACGCCCCAGGAGCGCCAGAGATCGAACAGGGAGATCTCCAGCGCGGTCAGCACCGGCACCCCCACCGCGATGTCGCCGAACCGGTCCGCGGCGATCCACTCGTCGAGCAGCGACCATCCGGTCAGCGGCCGGAGTGCCCGGTCGCACTGCTCCAGGCGGGCGCGGAAGATCGGCTCGGAGCGCAGCAGGTCCATCCCCATGCCCGGCCACGGCGAGCCCATGCCGGAGAAGACCATCACGGGGCGAGGCGCGGAACCAGGGGAGGGAGGGCTGCCCTCCACCCTCTCTACCTCCTCCAACCCCTCTAACCCCTCCAGCACCATGTGCGAGTTCGTCCCGCCCCACCCGAACGAGCTGACGCCGCCGACCAGCTTCTCTCCAGGACCCGCCGGCCACGGTCCGGCCTCGGTCTGCACCCGCAGCCCCAGCTCCGCAAACGGGATGTCCGGGTTCGGCCGCGAGAAGTGCAGGCTCGGCGGGATCTCCCGGTGATGGATCGCGAGCGCCAGCTTGATCAGGCCGGCGATGCCCGCCGAGGCCTCCTGGTGGGCGATGTTCGTCTTCGCCGAGCCGATCACCAGCGGCCGCTCCGGATCGCGGCCGGCGCAGAGCACCGCGGAGAGCGCCCGGGCCTCGATCGGATCGCCGAGCGGCGTGCCCGTGCCGTGCGCCTCGATGTAGTGGACGCTCCGCGGGTCCACCCCGGCGCGGGCGTAGGCGTCCGTGAGCACCTCGACCTGCGCCTGCGGGTTGGGCGCGGTCAGGCCGTTGCTGAAGCCGTCGTTGTTCACCGCGCTGCCGCGGATCACCGCGTAGATCGGATCGCCGTCCGCCAGCGCGCGCGACAGCGGCTTGAGCACCACCAGGCCGGCGCCCTCGCCGCGGGCAAAGCCATCGGCGCTCGCGTCGAACGCCTTGCAACGGCCGTCGCCGGACAGGCCGCCGAACTTGGTCAGCTCCACCGTAATTCCTGGATACATGATCAGGTTGACGCCGCCCGCGAGCGCCAGCGAGCACTCCCCGTCGCGCAGGCTCTGGCAGGCCAGGTGGACCGACACCAGCGACGACGAGCACGCCGTGTCGACCGAGAGGCTCGGCCCGCGCAGGCCGAACAGGTACGAGATGCGGTTGGCCACGATGGCGAGCGAGTTGCCCGGCCCGGTGTGCGAGGTCACGGGAGCGTCCGCCGTCCGGTGCAGGTCGGCGTAGTCGCGGAAGATCACCCCCATGAACACGCCGGTGCGGCTGCCGGCGAGCGAGCGCGGCGGGATGCCCGCGTCCTCGAGACCCTCCCACGCCAGCTCCAGCGCCAGGCGCTGCTGCGGGTCCATCTCCTCCGCCTCGCGGGGAGAGATGCCGAAGAACATCGGATCGAACAGGTCCACCCGGTCGAGGAACGCGCCGCGGCGGGTGTTGATCGTGTCCGGAGCCTGGGGGTCGGGATCGTAGAGCGCGTCCGCGTCCCAGCGGTCGGCGGGCACCTTGCGGGTGGCGTCGACGCCGTCGCGAAGGAGCCGCCAGAACGCCTGGGGGTCGGGAGACCCGGGGAACCGGCAGGCCATCCCCACGATGGCGATGGGCTCCGCCGAAGCCGTGCGTCTCGGCGCCGCGGCCGTCCGCTGCACTGGAGCCGCGCTCCCACCGGCCGCCCCCGCCAAATACCGGGCCAGCTCCTCGATGCTGGGGTGAGCCCACACGAGCGTCGGCGACAGCGGCCGGTCCAGCTCCGCCGCCAGCTCCGCGATCAGCCCCGTCGCCCCGGCCGAATCCAGGCCGTAACGGCGGAAGCTCTCCCGGGGATCCAGCTCCAAGGGATCGATCCGCAACCGGGACGCCAACTTCGAGGACACGAGCTCGCGCAGAGATGCTTCATTCATAGCCACACCCTTATGAGTGCGGTGAAGTCTACAAGACGGGGCGGCTGGCGAAAAATTGGCGGAAATTGGGGGGGCCACTTGATGCGACTCTCCGGTTTTTTGACGCGACAAACCTGTTTGCCGCAGCCGCAGACGTGTTTGTCGCTGCAGAAATCTCGTTTGTCGCATCAGAATCCCTGTTTGTCGCAGCAGAATACAAGGTTGCCGCTGCGACAAACAGGAAGTCTGATGTGACAATGATGTGAGTCGCTGCGAATTGGATGTGATCTGATGCGACAAACCCGGTTGCGGATGCGAATTGCGGGCGAGTTACAACAAAACGCCTGGCCTTGGTGGCCAGGCGTTGGTTCGCGGCTGGAGGGAAGTCGGTGGTCCCGGGGGTGAAGAGGCTAGCTCGCCTTGCGCATCCCCTCGCCGAGCCCGAGGTCTTCCAGCAGCGCCTCGGCGACGCTCTCTCCGGTCTCGCAGGCTCCCTC